>NZ_JBQFLT010000004.1:0-311080 GCF_056531425.1 Ruegeria sp. N4 | reverse complement strand
TAAGCACTGCCGCGCCAATGGTACTTGGGCTTAAGCCCCGGGAGAGTAGGTCACCGCCAAACCTAGTAAAAGCCCATATCTCTCTTACGATCGAAAATCCCCTAACACCAGAATCTAATGCCAATGAAGGCTGTGTTGTTCCGGCGCACCCGCGCTTTCCAAGAAACGCACGGTTCCATATCGACGCGCATTGCATTCGACAAATCAGCTTTGTTCGCGGAATATTGCACGCATAACCGAAGCAAGCTGAAAGTCGCATTTTGAAGGTCGTGATCCATCAGGGGTTTCACAAAACAGGCACCAGAACCATGCAAACGATGTTGTTCAGGAACCGGTCCCTGTTGGAGGATCGACTGAACGTTCTAATCCCCCGCGATCTGAAGGAAGCCGGGTTTTCTGCGCGGCGCTATTCCCTTGTTCAAAAGGACCAAGTCCTCAGGAAATTCCGCCAAAGGGTTCGGCATGCCCTTGAGCCTTTCGACGGGCGGACAGACACACCTCTGCTTATCAGCAGCGAGGAGTTTGCCGGGATGATTCCGGGGCGCAAGGATGTGTGGACTTATTCTCAGACTCATGTCCTGGCAGAAACTCTGGTCGATGAAATCGACCAGGTTTCAGATGGTACTGCGCGTATCACCCTGTTCTTCACGACCAGAAACGCCAGCGACTGGGTGCGCAGTGTCTATTGGCAGAACATCCGCGCAGACAGGATTCAGCAAGACCTTGTGGAATATAGCGAGCGCCTGCGACAAGGTGCGGATCTTGACGGCGTGGTAAACCGGGTAGAGGAGGCCGTATCGCCCCGTGCGGACGTCGTGCGCCTCAACGTGTCCGGGCTTGATGATCGCCTGTTCCCCGTAACCAAGGCGCTGTCGATGCTGAATGTCAGGTCCGATGATCTGTTGCCCGTCAATAACCTGAATGTTCAGCCTGACGGAGCGGCAGAGTATTTTCTGGAACTGAACCGATCAACCATGACCGACGAAGACGTGGCGGCGGCAAAGCGCGCCTATCTGGACGGCTTGAAGGCCGCAAGGCGGTAATCCGCAAACCGTCTGTCTGAAAGGTCAGAGGGAACGCTTCCGCTTTAAAGCAATGAGTTCCAGAATTTGGTCCCTGGTTCGCTCAATATGGGTTTTCAACAGCTCACAAGCCGCGTCTACATCGCCGGACCGGGCCAAAGACAGAAGCTGGTGATGCTCTATTTTTGCGGGTTCCCTTTGCTTCATCACGCTCAGGTGCATGCGGACGTACCGGTCCGCTTGCGTGTTGATCCGATCGAGCATGTCACGCGTCAGTTGTCTGTCGGCACCTGCATAAAGGGCCGAGTGGTATTGGTGGTTCAGAATACCCCATTTGCCGACGTCATTCTGATCGAAGGAGGTGTCCATCCGGTCCAATATCTCGGCACAGCGCGCGAAATCCATTTGGGTCATATTTGGAATGGAGCGGCGGAACAGGTCCACTTCGATCAGGGTGCGCAGGTCGAATATCTCACCAATTTCCGTCAGCGAATGCTTGATGACAGATCCACCGCGATTGGTGGACCATTTCACCAACCCCTCGGCGTTCAGACGTTTCAGGGCCTCGCGGATGGGCATGCGTGAAACGTCGTATTCTTCGGCCAAAGCCTCTTGCCGGATGGTTTCGCCCTCGGCCAGTTCGCCGTTCAGAATGCGTTCCCGCAGGTCGTCCGTGATGATGTCCGGCAGGCTTTTCTTGGTGATTGCGCGGGTCCCCGGCATGTCAGGTCCTTTTTTGATTAGCGTTGGTGGCAATCGACAGCATCGTCACGCGCCCCACGTATCTGACAGTCGATAGCCACCTGGCCAAGGGTCATCGGGGTCGAGCATGTGTTGATGAACACCGGTGATCCAGCCGCGCCCGCTGATCTCGGGGAGAATTGCGTTGCGCCCTGCGACCTTGGTGGTGCCAAGAATTCTGCCGGTAAAGCGCGACCCGATGATGGATTGCGCGTCGAATGTCTGGCCCGGTTTCATCTGACCTTTCGCCAGCATCAGGGCCATGCGGGCCGAGACTGCCGTGCCTGTTGGGGACCGGTCGATCTTGCCCGGTTGGATGGCGACGGCGGATTTTCCCGCCAAACCGGTTTCCGTTTCGCTTAACGGGCCACAGAAGGCGCAAAAGGAAATATGTGTCCAATCCGGGTTGTCAGGATGGCTGAACCCAAGCTGTTCATTGGCTGCATTGGTGATACCGACGCCCAATTGGGCAAGCGCCTTGGCTTCGCTTTCGATGATCTCAAATCCAAGATCCTGTGCGTCAACGACGACAAAACTGTCACCGCCATAGGCTGTATCGACCGTTATCGTGCCAACCCCCGGAACATCCAGCGAAACCGCGATCTGATCGGCAAAGCTGGGCAGGTTCTGCACGAAGATGCGCTGTGCTTTCCCATCTCGGCATTCCGCCCGAACCTGCACCAGACCGCCCGGCGCTTCGAGCGTCAGGTAGGTTTCCGGTTCCTGTATCGGCAGGATGCCCGAATCCAGCAAAACCGTTGCCACGCAGATTGAGTTCGACCCGGACATGGGGGGCGTGTCCTCGGGCTCCATGATGATAAAAGCGGCGTCCGCGTCGGGGTGTTTGGGGGGCACCAGCAGGTTCACGTGACGAAACACTCCGCCACGCGGTTCGTTCAGGACAAAATTCCTGAGCGTCTGATCCTGCGCGATGAATGTGCGTTGGTCCCAAAGCGTATCTCCGGGCGGTGGCGCGACGCCGCCGACAATGACGTCGCCAACCTCACCCTCGGCATGGGCAGAGATCACATGGATCGTTTTTGTGCTGCGCATCAAGGGCCTCCGAGGTCAGAACCGCGTTGCAGAAAAGGGGGACAGGTCGATTGCGGGTTTGGCATCCATCACCAGATCCGCCACAAGCTCGGCCGTTCCGGCGGATTGGGTCAGCCCGAGATGGCCATGGCCAAATGCATAGTGAACCCGCGGGGCCTTGGGCGCGCGGTCGATGACCGGCAGGCTGTCTGGCAATGAGGGGCGGAACCCCATCCATTGCGTGCCGCCACTGATATCGAGGTCGGGCAGGAACTGGCCCGCTTTTGCCAACAGGGTGTCGGCCCGTTTGAAATTCGGTTTCAGGGACAATCCGCCAAGCTCGACCGCGCCGCCCACGCGCACGCCGCCATTTATGCGCGTCGCCACAAACCCATGGCCGCTGAAGGTCAGATGCGTGCGCAGATCGAACGCACCCTGTGGTAGGGTCGTGTTATACCCCCGCTCGGTTTCCAGGGGGATTATGTCCCCCAGCTGCCGGGCCAGAATATGAGACCACGCGCCAGCTGAAATCACCAGATGTCGGGCGTGAACTTGCCCCGACGGGGTTTCCAGAACAACCCGTTCCCCTTGCTGCGTTACCGATGACACGGGCTGCACATCAATTCGCCCGCCGCGTGCCTGAAATTGTGTGGCGAGATGTTCGGTCCAGGCTTTCGGGTCCCTTGTGTTCATCCAATGCGGCGTGAATCCGGCATGGGTGAAGTGGCGGCTCAGACCGGGTTGTATCTCGGCAATCGCCTCGGGGCTGTGGAGCAGATCGAAATCCACCCCATGATCGCGCCGCAGGGTCCAGGCGGATTGACTGGCGCGGAATTGCGCGACCCCTTCATAAAGTTGCAACTGACCGTCGCGCTGTATCATCGCTTCGCCATCGACCTCGGCGATTTGGCGTTCGGTCGCCAGGCGGCAGTGCTTCATCAGCGCCCCCTGCGCCGCGAGCGATGCGCGATAGCGATCCTTCCAGCTGGAGCGCCAAAAGCGCAGCATCCACAGTGCGATCTGCGGCGCATATGACGGGGGCACCGAAAGCGGCCCAAGGGGATCGAGCAGCCATTTCGGTGCCTCGCGCATGATGCCGGGCTTGGCCAGCGGCTCGATCTCGGCAAAGGCGAAGGCCCCGGCATTGCCTTGCGATGCGCCTGCGGCGACCCCTTCGCGGTCCAACACAAGAACATCGCGCCCGCGCCGTTGCAGTTCCAGCGCGATGCTGATGCCGATGATCCCGGCTCCGACGATGACAATGTCATTTGGGTCTTCAGGCGGCATTTGTGCTGTCCGTTTCAGGCGTGTCAGATCGGGATACCCAGTTTGAAAGGGTCATTCTCGGCGAAGACCAGCGTGCTGTCTGCCATGATATGCGCCTGCCCGGTCAGAGTGGGGATGACGCCGCCATTTGGGCCGGGCTGATAGGACAGGCGGTAGGGGCTGCCGATCACGCTGTGCTGCACAATCTCGGCGCCGGGGGCCAGCAGATCATCTGCTGCAAGACAGGCCAGACGCGCGGAACTGCCGGTGCCACAGGGCGAACGGTCATAGTTGTCATCCGGGCACAGAACGAAGTTCCGGCTGTGGACATCGGGCGTACCAGACGAGTCCTGAAAAATGACGTGGTCCACGGGCTCTCCGCCCTCACCGCCCACGGATTGCGCGATGCAGGCCTCGCGAATGGCGATCGTCATATCGGTCAGGGCGCGGATATTTTCGGGGGCGACTTGGATCGGGCTTGGATCGACGATGAAGAACCAATTGCCGCCATAGGCGACATCACCGGTGACTGGTCCGTATTGGGCGGTCTCCACGGTAACCGACTTATGCACCCTGCGGCTTTCGACATTGGTCACGCTCACGGTGTTCGCGTCGTGGAGGTCGATTGTAATGACGCCTGCAGGGGTCTCGATCTTGCTTGTGCCGGGTGTGATCCGGCCCAGATGGGCCAGAGTGACGCCCAGCCCTATGGTGCCGTGCCCGCACATGCCCAGCACGGCGTCGGCATCGAAATAGATGACGCCGGTGACGCAGTCGGGATTGACCGGCGGCACCAGAAGGGCCGCAACCATGCCGGGCTGTCCACGCGGTTCCAGCAAGACGGATTTGTAGAACGCCTCATGCTCGGTCGCCAGCCGCTGCGCGCGCTCGGCCAGCGGGCCGGTGCCCAGATCCGGCGCGTTGTCGAGGATCACTCGCGTGGGCATTCCGCCGGTATGGCTGTCGATCACATGCATTCAGCGATAACCCCGCCCTGTTTGGACCAATCGGCGAACCAGTTGCGGAACAGGTCATATTGCTGTTCGCAATAGTTTCGCTGTGCGTCCGTCAGCGCGTCGGTTTCATTGAAATGCAGGCGGTATTCCTCCTCGCCGTTTAACACCAACAGGTGCTTGTAATAGAGCACCAGATCGGTGCCCTCATCAAAGCTGGCCAGAACGCCAAACGCCTCTTCCAACTCACGCGCGCGCATCCGGGCTTCGGCATGACCTTCGGCGGCTTTCTGAGCCAGGGCCGCCAGCAGCAACGCCTCATTCGGCAGGGCAGTACCGATGCCGGTGATGGCCCCGGTGGCGCCGCAGTTGACGAAACCATGATAGACCTCGGTATCGACGCCCACCATCAGGGTCACCTGATCGTCTTGTGAGGTGATGTGCTCGGCGGCATAGCGTAGATCGTCCTTGCCTCCGAACTCTTTGAACCCGACGAGGTTGGGGTGTTCGGCGCGCAGGGCAAAGAACAGATCAGCCTTGGTGGCAAAACCGTAGACCGGGCTGTTGTAGATGATCGCGGGCACATCCGGCGCGGCGCTGAGGATCGCCTTGAAGTGGTTTTTCTGCGCAGCCATGGAGGATCCCCGCGACAGCACACGCGGGATCACCATCAGGCCAACGGCCCCCACTTTCTGCGCGTGGGCGGCGTGGGCAACCGCGGATTTCGAATTGATCGCGCCGGTGCCCACAACAACCGGGATACCGGCCGCAACCAGCCGTTCGACCCCTTCCATACGCTCGGCGTCAGTCAACAGGGGCCAATCGCCCATCGACCCGCAATAGACCACGGCGGACATGCCTGCCGAGATCATCTCTTTCCCCTTGCGTACAAGGGCGTCGTAATCGGGTGTCCGGTCCGCTGTGCAGGGGGTCATCAGGGCGGGCATGGTGCCCGAGAAGATGGATTTGGTCATCGCAGGGTATCTTTCAGTGGCGGTGGGTCAGTCGGATTCTCGGCATTCATACTGGATATTGGATCCAAAATCTAGGAATCTGTTGTTTTCCTGCGAAAGGCCCAAGGGATTTGGGCAAATGGCCGCCGACTTAAACCCAAGCCCGCAAACGGCTTGCCAGAAAATCGACCCTTTCTCGGACGGTATCCGAGATAACCCCGTTGCGCGGTGCGTCTTGCAGGGTCGTAAGCCATTCTGCCTTGGGGTCCTGCTTGCGTGTCCTGCCGCGAAAGCTGAGCTGACGCAGCACGGCCTGGGCTGCGTCAGGCAGGTGATCGGGTATGTCGTGCCCGGCCAGAATGCCCCATACACCTGTCCAAAGGCGGCCGACGGTCCACGGGTTGTAGCCGCCTCCGCCCAGCACCAACAGGCGTGGTGCCAGCCCGGTAAGGCCGCGCAGAACATCCCAATGGGCGTTGTTGGACAGCGACAGATGCGCCAGCGGGTCATCCTCGACCGCGTCCGCGCCGCATTGCAGGACGATTGCATCGGGGCGGAACGCGGCAACAGCAGGCAGGATCAACCGGGCGCGCACCAGTGCCATTTCGTCATCATGGAAGCCGCGCGGCACGGGAAGATTCAGGGCGTTGCCGCCTGCGTCATCCTCCAACTTGCCAGTCTTGGGCCACAGGTTCTGTTCATGGACCGAGATCATCAGGCAATCGGGATCGCCGCCAAAGCCGACCTCGACCCCATCGGGATGATGCGCATCGATATCGACATAGGCCAACCGCCGCACCCCATGCGCGCGCAGGCTGAGCATCGCAAGCACCGGATCGTTGAGATAGCAGAACCCATTGGCCCGATCCGGCATCCCGTGATGGGTTCCACGCGCCGGATTGTAGATCACGCCACCGTTTGCCAACAGTTCGCCAGCCAGGATCGAGCCTCCGGCGGCTGTGGCAGGACGGCGGAACATTTCGGTGAAAATCGGGTTCGAGATTGTCCCGATGTTGAACCGGGTCTTTTGATCCGGGGTGACGGCTTGCAGATGCTCGGCCTGTTGCAGGGCCTCGATATAGTCCGGGTCATGCCACGCCGTAAGCGCCCAGGGTTTAGCCCGGGGCGAGCGGATATACTGCGCGTCCGGCAACCAGCCCAGGGCACGCGACAGGTCCATGACGGTCGAGACCCGAGGGATCCTGAGCGGATGCCATGTGCCGTAAGTCGAGTGGCGATAGATTTCCGAGCCGATGAAACGCGCTGTCATGACGGCGTAGTTAGCGCGGCGGGTCTCCTCGAAAAGGCTATCGGGTTATCGCCACAACACCCCACGCGATCAGAAATCCGGCACGTAGAGTTGGGAATAGGCGACCCGCACCAGTTCGACGGTTTGTTCGCTGCGTCGCTCGATATGGCCGCGCAGGGCAGACACCGCCCGATCCACGTCGCGCGCCTTTACCGCATCCAGAATGATCCGATGCGCCGACATCGAGGTCTGGTCTGTCTCGGCGTTCTCGCGCCGGTCCCGCAGCAGCCGCAGGTTTACGATGCGGACATAGCGGATGCGCTCATTGACGTTGTGCAGCAGCTTCAGCAACTCTTGGTTGCCGGAAAGCGCTGCCAGCTTGATGTGGAACTCTTCATCCATGCGCAGAAGCTCATCCAGATCGTGGCAGACGGAATAGGATTTTTCGACCTCGTCCAGATAGGCAATGACCGCGTCGATCTGCTGATCCTCGGCCCCGCCGATGGTGCGCAGCAGCGCCTCGGTCTCAAGCGCACAGCGCAGTTGGTACAGTTCCAGCACTTTCTCTGGTGTCAGCGGGCGGCAGAAAAACCCCTTGCCCAGCGAAAAGGTCAGGAACCCTTCGGCCACCAGCCTGTTGAGCGCCTCGCGCAAGGGCGTCCGGCTGATGTCCAGCCGCTTGGTCAGCGACGTTTCGTTCAGCCGTTCACCGGGCTTGAACTCGAAGTTAACCGCCATCCGGCGCAGGGCCTGGTAGGCGCGTTCGACATTGCCTTCGGATTTGGACATGGATCTCCTGCCATTCGGTTGGACGTCTTTTACCAAAGACTGCCCCATAATAAACATTAGACTTCACAGAAATCTACAATTCTGTATACAGATCGGCATATCGCCTATTTCAAGCGATTCCCGGCAAGTTGAGGGCACATGACGACCAAGGAAGAACAGGTTGTAGTTGTTGGGGCGGGCATTGTTGGTGTCTCGACCGCGATCTGGCTGCGACGCAAAGGTGTTGAGGTCACGGTTGTTGATCGCAACCCGCCGGGTGATCCAAATGCGACATCTTATGGGAATGCCGGGGTTCTGGCTGCGTGTTCCGTGGCACCGGTGACCGCACCGGGGCTGATGCGCAAGGGCCCCAAGATGGCGCTGGACCCGAACTTTCCGCTGTTTCTACGCTGGTCCTATTTGCCCAAGCTGATGCCATGGCTGCTGAAATACATGTCGCATGCCAATGACAGCGACACCCGGCGGATCGCGGCTGGCCTGACACCATTGACCAGTGACTCGGTCGAACAGCATCAGGCGCTGACCAGTGACACCGGTGCGGCGGATTGGGTGCAGACCTCGGATTACAGCTTTGTCTATCCAACCCGTGCGGCGTTCGAGGCCGACAGCTATACCTGGGCGCTGCGCAAGGTGGCCGGGTTCGAGCCCGAGGTGCTGGAAGGCGGCGCGGTTCACGAGTTCGAGCCGAACCTGTCCAAGGATCTGAACCTGCTGGCCGTCATGCGCGACCATGGCTACAGCCGCGATCCCGGTGCCTATATCGCCGCGCTGGCGGCCGAGGCGGAAAAGCTGGGCGCTGTTTTCCGTCAGGCCGAAGTTGTCGATTTCGAACTGACCGATGGGTCCGTGTCGGCGGTCGTCACCGGGGACGGCACATTGCCCTGCAGCAAGGTGGTTCTGGCGACGGGCGTCTGGTCAAAACCTCTGGCCCGCAAACTGGGCCTGTCCGTACCGCTGGAGACCGAGCGCGGCTATCATATGGAATTCGTACTGCCGGAAAACGGCCCGTCGACCCCGCTGATGGTTACAACCGGCAAGTTTGTCGCGACCCCAATGGAAGGCAGGTTGCGCTGTGCCGGTATTGTCGAGTTTGGCGGGCTTGAGGCCGGACCATCCGAAGCCCCAATCGCCCTGTTGAAACGCAAGGTTCGGGAAAGCTTTCCGAACCTCACATTCGAAAGCGAAAAGACCTGGCTGGGCCACCGGCCCGCGTCGTCGGACAGCCTGCCGCTGATCGGTGAGATCGGCAAAACCGGCGTGCTGGCCGGGTTCGGACATCATCACATCGGCCTCACCGCCGGACCCAAGACCGGGCGGATACTTGCGGGGCTGATCACAAAAGACCGTACCAATATCGATCTGGGCGTGTACGATCCAATGCGGTTCTGAACCAAACTTCAACGACGCCCCCTGAAGGGGCACAAAAGTCAACAAGGGAGACAAACATGTCAAAAACACTTACCAAACTGGCTGCCAGCATTGGCGTGATCACGGCCTCTGCGGCGGCAGTGTCGGCGGAAACCTGGGACCTGCCGATGGCCTATTCGGCCACGAACTTCCATTCGGTAACCGGCGCGGTTTTTGCAGAATGCGTGACCCAAGGCACCAGTGGCGCGTTAACTATTCAGACCCATCCGGGCGGTTCGCTCTATGCCGGGGCCGAGATCAAGCGTGCGATCCAGACCGGTCAGGTCAACATTGGCGAGCGTCTGCTGTCTGGGCACCAGAACGAAAACGCGCTGTTTGGCTTTGACTCGGTACCCTTCCTGGCGACTTCTTTCGAGGCCTCGGAGAAGCTGTGGGAGTTCGCCAAAGAACCGCTGTCCGAGTTGCTGGCAGAACAGAACCTACACCTGCTGTATTCGGTACCGTGGCCGGGGCAGGGCCTGTATTTCGACCGTGAGGTCAACACTCTGGCAGATGCGGAAGGTCTGAAGTTCCGCGCCTATAACTCGGCTTCGGCCCGTATGGCGGAATTGGCCGGTATGCTGCCGGTGCAGATCGAAGCGGCTGAAATCAGCCAGGCCTTTGCCACCGGCGTGGCGCAGGGCATGGTGTCGTCGGGCTCGACCGGCTATGACCGCAAGGTCTGGGAAAGCCTGTCGCATTACTATGGCGTCGATGCCTGGATGCCGCGCAACTACATGCTGGTCAATCTGGACGCGTGGAACGGTCTGGACGATGCCACCAAGGCCGTCATGAACGGCTGTGCTGTGGCCGCCGAATACGCGGGCGACTGGCGTTCGATCCAGTATACCGAGTTCACCGTGAACGAGCTGGCCAAAAACGGCATGACCACCGGCCCCGCAAGCGAAGCGCTGGCCGCTGAACTGCGCGCGATCGGTGAGACCATGACCGCCGAGTGGCTGGAAGCTGCAGGCGAAGCCGGGCAGAAGATCGTCGACGATTTCAACGCCGCGCAATAAGCCCGGCCTTGCTTCTTTCCCCGGCGGTCCTGATCGCCGGGGGTTTCTTATGACCGGCATGGCCAAACACGACACGGGCCTGTCAGCCAAACGGGGGGACCTACCATGGTGATCTTCTCAACCTTGCGCAGCGTTCTGGATGCGATTTATCGCTTTGCAGGCTATCTTGCTGCGTGCTTTCTGATCATGATCCTTGTCTTCGTGACCCTGCAGATGGTGTCTCGTTGGGGTGGAGAAATCATCACCGGCGCACCGGACTTTACCGGCTATTGCATGGCGGCGGCCTCGTTCCTTGCACTGCCTTATGCGCTGAATGGCGGTGCCCATATCCGCGTCAGCCTGTTGCTGAATGCGCTGGGCCGGTTCCGCAAGCTGGGCGAGATCTGGTGCTGGGCCATTGCCAGCTATCTGACCTTTCTGTTTGCGCGTTACGCGATCAAGCTGACCTACGAAAGCTACCGCTTCAATGACATCAGCCAGGGGCAGGACGCCTGGCCCATCTGGATTCCGCAGATGTCCATGGTCATTGGAACCGTTCTGCTGGCGATCTGCGCAATCGACAACCTGATCACCATCCTCGTGACCGGGGAAGACAACATGCGATCCTCTGCGGTCGACGCACACGCGGAGTAAGCCTGATGGAAGAAGTCTATCTCGTTACCATTTTCCTGTTCGCCCTGTTCCTGTTGCTGGGAACCGGGGTCTGGGTGGCGCTGGCGCTGTTTGGCGTGGCCTATCTGGGGCTTGAAATGTTCACCTCGCGCCCGGCTGGCGATGCGATGCTGACGCGGATCTGGACCGGCTCGTCCAGCTGGACCCTGACCGCGCTGCCGCTGTTCATCTGGATGGGTGAAATCCTGTTCCGAAGTCGATTGTCGCAGGACATGTTCCGCGGCCTCAGCCCCTGGATGCAGCGGATGCCGGGCGGTCTGGTCCATGTGAACATCGTCGGCTGCACCATCTTCGCCGCCGTGTCGGGGTCGTCCGCTGCGACGCTGACCACAGTTGGTAAAATGTCGATCCCGGAACTGCGCAAGCGCGGCTATCCCGAATACATGATCATCGGCACGCTGACCGGTGCGGCCACGCTGGGCCTGATGATCCCGCCCTCGCTGACGCTGATCGTTTATGGCGTGGCGGTCGAGCAGTCGATCTCGAAGCTGTTCATGGCGGGTATCCTGCCGGGCATCGTTCTGGCCGGTCTGTTCATGGCCTATGTCGCCGGCTGGTCCTTTGTGCGCCGGTCCGAAGTGCCCGAGATTGCCGACCGCATGACATTTGGGCAGAAGCTGAATGAAAGCCGGTTCCTGATCCCGATCATCCTGCTGATCCTGGTGGTCATCGGGTCGATGTATGGCGGTTTTGCCACCGCGACCGAGGCTGCGGCCATCGGTGTGCTAGGCGCATTTGCACTGGCCGCGATGCAGGGATCCCTGACCAAACAGGCCTTTATCGAAAGCCTACTGGGGGCCACGCGCACCTCGGCCATGATTGCCTTCATCCTGATGGGCGCCATCGCCCTGACGCTGGCCATGGGGTTCACCGGCCTGCCGCGCGCCCTGGCCGAGTTCATCGAAGGGCTTGAGTTGTCGCGGTTCTCACTGCTGATCGCCCTGATGCTGTTCTACATCGTGTTGGGCATGTTCCTGGACGGTATCTCTTCGGTGGTGCTGACCATGGCGATTGTGCAACCGATGGTCGAAGGCGCGGGTATCGATCTGATCTGGTTCGGCATCTTCATCGTGATTGTCGTCGAAATGGCGCAGATCACGCCGCCGATTGGCTTCAACCTGTTCGTGATGCAGGGGATCACCCGGCACGAGATGGGCTATATCGCCAAGACCGCGTTGCCGCTGTTCCTGATCATGGTCGTGATGGTCTTCATCATGATCGGCTTCCCGGAACTGGCGACCTATCTGCCGGACAGCATGGTGAGTTCAGCGGGCCGATAACCGGCCCGCCTCCCCCGATTTACCGATAGCCACCCAAGAGGTGCCAAACCATGACGAAACCGAAAATTCTGGCTGCCGTGGACCTTGTCCACAAGGACAGCGACGCCGCAGTGATCCACGAGGCGATCCTGCTGGCCAAGGCCCACGATCATGAGGTCGAGGTTGTTTTCGTGATCCCGGATCAGGAAAACTCTTACGCGCAGAACTATATCCCGGCGGATATGCATCAACAGGTTGTCGATGACGCCGTGCTCGATCTTCAGGCCTATGCCGCCGGTTTTGACTGGCAGGGCGTGGTCCATGACAGTCAGGTGCTGCGCGGCGTTGTCTATGAAAAACTGATCGAACACGCCGACACGCTGTCCGCCGGTTTTGTGGTGATCGGTGCCAGTAAACCGTCGGTCACTGACCTGCTGATTGGCCCCAACGCGGCCCGCGTCGCCCGCTATGCCGGATGCAGCGTGATGGTCGTGCGCCCGCGCTAAGACACGAATAACCCAAAAACTCTCACACGGAGACGACCGTGAGCGATCACAAAATCGAAGCCCTGCGGGTTCACCGCATTCTGATCCCTGCCAAGGCCGTGCATTCCCACGGCTCGGGCGATGTTGCGGGTATCAACGTGGCCATACTGGAACTTGTCACGGACACCGGGATCACCGGATGGGGTGAGGCCTCGCCCTGGCCCGTGTTTACCGGCACAGCCGAAGGCAACGCCGCCGCGCTGCACGTGCATCTGCGCCCGCATCTGATCGGTCAGGACCCGGTGCAGGTCGAGAAACACATGAACATGGCCGAAAAGGTGCTGGTCGGCCACCCCGAGGCCAAGGCGGCGCTGGAAATGGCGCTGCTGGACATCACCGGCCAGATCACCGGCCTGTCCGTTTGCGAACTGGTCGGCGGCAAGATGCGCGACAGTATGGGGATGAGCTTTTCGGTCGCCAACCCGGATTTCGACGCCGATCTGGATGACATTGCCGCCATGTGGGACGACGGCGTGCGCATCTTCAAGTTCAAGACCGGCTTTGCCGATCACAAGTTCGATGTAATGCGTGTCGAGAAACTTCGCGAGATTTACGGCGATGAAGTCGATATCCGCATCGACTATAATCAGGGTCTGCTGGCCTATGACGCGGTACGTTGCATCCGCGACCTCGAAGCCTTCCGCCCGACCTTTGTCGAACAGCCCGTCAAGATGCACGAGCGTGAGGCGCTGGCCCATATCACCCATGCCATCGATACGCCGATCATGGCGGATGAAAGCGTGTTTGATCCCAAAGGTGCGCTCTATGGTGCGCAGAACCGGATTGCCGATATTTTCTCGCTGAAGATCATGAAATCGGGCGGTATTCGCCGCGCGCTTGAGGTTGCGGCGATTGCCCGTGCGGCGGGAATCGAGATCTATGGCGGCTGCATGTTCGAAACCGGTCTGGCCCACGCTGCCGGTGCGCATCTGATGGCGGCTGTGCCTGATCTGGTGCTGCAATGCGAGTTTTACATGGCCACCTACTATGCCGCTGACGACATCCTGACCCAGCCATTCCCCGTCAAGCACGGGCGCGTTCACGTGCCGGACGGGCCGGGGCTGGGCGTTGCGGTCGATCCTGACAAACTGGCGAAATACGCCGTCGCCGAAACACTGACGTAACTAAAAAACTGCGGATTTATTGTATACAGTCCTGTGCGCAAAAATCCGGCTGAGAAAGGTTCAAACCAATGACCGATGCTGACACCCAGCGCATGAACGGCGCTCAGATCATTCTCAAGATGCTCGAACTGCACGGTGTAAGCCACGTATTCGGCCTGCCCGGGGAAACCACAATCGGGTGGTACAAAGAGTGGCGCGAACACTCGAATATCGAGTTTGTGCTGACCCGCGACGAACGTACCGCATCCTACGCGGCTGAATCCTATGCCAAGATCACCGGACGCCCTTGCGTGCTGGAAGCGCCAAGCCCCGGTGTGACCCACTGCACGCCGGGTATTACCGAGGCGTATCTGAGCTCGGTTCCCGTGATCTATTTCAGCTCGGACATCCCGATCAATCAGGACAAAAAGCACGGGCTGACCGGGGTCGATCAGACCAAGCTGTATGACAGCATCTGCAAGGAAAGCTTTGTTCTGACCAATGCCAGGGAAATCCCGTTCCTGATGCGCCGGGCCTTCCGCGTGGCGACCTCGGGCCGTCCGGCGCCGGTGCATATCCGCGTTCCGATCAACATCTTTGGGGAAGAGGCTGAGATCAACGATCTTTATGCCGAACCCGAATACAGCACCTATCCGGCGCATCGCCCCGTGGCCGATCACTCGAAAATCCGGGCGGCGATCGATGTGCTGCTGGCTGCCGAGAAACCGGCGATTGTCGTGGGGCAGGGCGGGCTGATTTCAAAGGCGTCCGAGGCGATCCTGGAACTGGCTGAACTGCTGCAAATCCCGGTCGGGACCACCACGCCGGGCAAGGGTACCATCCCCGAGGATCACCCGCTTGCCCTGCGCGTGATCGGCGGGCGTGGCGGCATGGAGTATTCCAACCAATATGTGCACGACGCCGATACGATCTTCTTCATCGGCTCGAACACCGACAGCGCCGCGACCGATCACTGGAAGCTGTATGGCGATCCCAAGACCAAGACCTTCCTGCATCTGGATATTGCCGAGGCGCATGTCGGCAACAACTTCCCCGTCAAAGTCGGTCTGGTCGGAGATGCGCGCGCGACGCTGGAATACATGAATGTGCTCATCAAAGCCGATCATCCCAACCTGAACCGCCCGAAGATCGATCTGAACCCGATCAAGAAGACGGCGTTGGACAAGGTATTCAACTCGAACATTCCGATGCCCGAGGGCGCGATTTCGCCGGTCAAGCTGTCTCAGGTACTGGACCGGATCATGCCGGACAATGCTGTGGTCACGTCCGAGCCGGGCGTCAGCGCGATCTACCCCTCGGCCCTTCTGACCTTCCGCAAGCCGGGGCGGCGCTATATCACCAACTATTCCATGGGCGCGCTGGGCTATTCGGTGCCTGCGGGGCTGGGCGCGATCTATGCCAATGACGGGCCGGTTATTTCGTTCACCGGCGACGGGTCGTTTGGTTTTGTCATCGGTGATATGGAGACGCTGAAACGCAGCGGCAAGAACATCACCGTTATCCTGACCCGCAACGATACCTTCGGCTGGATCCGGGGCGAGGCCATTCTGCTGGACGACGTGGACGAACCGTGGTCAACGGATTTTGGCCGCGTCGACTATTGCAAAGTGGCCGAAGGCTTTGGCTTCAAGACCGCCCGGATCAAATCCGAAGACGATATCGAGCCGATCCTGTCCGAGGCCATCGCCAACCCCGGCGCAAACTTCATCGAGATGATGGTTCCGTCGCAGGACAAGATCGTTCCGTTTGTCCCCAACTGGGTGCGCGCGGCGCGGGCAAAGAACCTGCCGCATTTCTATTGATCCCATCGGTCGGGCGCTCGCGCCCGATCCTTTCAACACAGACCCCGGCTTTGCTCCAGGCCGGGGGGTCTTTTGTGACTATAGATCAGGACTGACCTGCCAGCCCGAGCAGCGGATCGTCCAGATCGACCGGAAAGCGATCCGGCACCAGTGCCTGATGGAACCACCGAACGAAGCTGTAGATTGAAAACACGGGCAGGCCGGTCAGTTTGCGCACATCCGCCGCATAGGGCGTCATGTTGGTGCATTCCAGAATGATCGCGCCGATATCCTGATGCTCGGTCACCAATTGCCGCGCAGCATCGCGCATATCCTCGCGGCAGGCGGCAAAATCGATCTCGGGCGCGTCGCCCAGAATGTCGCGGGTAAAGACCCGACCGCCCTCGGTTCCGACAATTGGCGTATCCAGCGGGACATTCGCGGCCTGAAGATGCGCGGGTGTCAGAGTTTCCTTCGAGATCGTCAAGATCCCCGGACGTTTACCGGGCGGCAACATGGCCTGCACCATCGGGGTTTGCATCAGCGATGAGGTGGCGACGGGAACTGGCACCGCCTCGGCCAGTTGATCCTGCACGATGGACAGGAAACCGCAATTGGTGGTGATGCCGTCACAGCCGGTGGCAACCAGCTCTTTCGCGGCATCGATAAACAGCCCGACCAGTTCGCGGGCGTCATTGCGGACAACCTTGTCCGGCGTTGCGCTGCGGACGACGCGGTATTGCACGGGAAAAGGCCATGTGGTCGCGTTGCCGATATCGCCCGGAATGCGCGGAAACTGAGTTTCCAGCATCAGGATGCCCAGATTGGCCCCGAACACCGTTTTACCGCCATGCAATTTGTGCATTTTCGCCTCGTCATATGTCGAACACAGTTGAACACCGTTCTGTATACAGCCTGCCGTTAAGTCAACCATGAATGGTTTGCTTGCCATGTGTCGAGACACGCGTCGCCGAGAACCCCGCGTTTGAACGTCATGTTGACGGATATCCCCGCTTTGCTGGTTTCTTCGAACACCACTTGAAACTTGAATTCCGGCCTTGGGTTTTGCTGCCGACTGGCCAGCGCAACGCTTAATCAAGCGCGTCACTGGTTTTCAGCGATATACGGATGATCACGAACTCAGCCGGGCGCAGTGCAGCCACTCCGATCAGCATCACCAACCGACCGTTTGCAATATCCGCCTCGGTCATCGTGTCCCGTCCAACGGATACGAAATACGCCTCGGATTCCTTTGCGCCCGCCAAAGCCCCCGCGCGCCATTGGGTGCTTAGGAAATTTCCCACCGCCTGCGCGACACTGGACCAGAGCTTTTCGTCATTCGGCTCGAACACAACCCATTGGAGCGAGCGGGAAATGGATGCTTCAAGAAAGATAAAGAACCGGCGGACAGGCACGTATTTCCACTCCGGGCCCGACGACAGCGTACGTGCGCCCCAGACGCAAATCCCGCGCCCGGGAAACTGACGAATGCAATTGACGCTGGCCTGGTTCAGAACGTCCTGTTGGTTTGCGTTCAGATTGAACTCGACATCCACGGCCCCTTTGATCGCCACACCCGCCGGTGCTTTCCAGACGCCGCGTGCCGAGTCCACGCGCGCGTAAACGCCACAGACGGCCCCGCCCGGAGGGACAAGAACCTTGTCGCCCGTCTTCGGGTGTGCCGCAACAATCCAGGGGTAGTAGATCGCTGCATAGTCAGACGCGCGCCGATTGCGCGGAGACAGCGCGTCGGACCGCAAATCTTTCACGCCGCGCGGCGTATCGAGCACTGCAAACCGAAAACGATTGCGTTCGCAATGTGCGATGACTTCATCCTGTATCGCAATCTCGGGCAGCGTGTCGTTTCCAATACCCGGCGCATGGACAATCGCGACAGACGGATATGCATCACGCTCCAGCGCCGCGAGGCCGCGATAGTTGGCCGGGTCTGTGATCACCGCCCCTGCCGCGTCGGTCCTGCCTGCGAACTGGGCGGCGGTAGGTCTTTTACCCTCCTGCCCCCCTTTCAAAGCGCCGCTAAACACCAGACCGGCGGGTATGTCGGCCTGATCGGTCAGATCGAGCGTGATCAGCGCAGATGGGTTTTCCGAGAGTTTCTTGCGCCAGAAATCATCGCTGTTCGTATCCAGCGACAGGTCATCGAAGTCCTCGACCAGAACGGGCCGGGGTTTGCGTTTGGAGTCGTCGAAAGGATCGAATAGATCGCCGGAAAACCCGTGTCCGAAATATGCGACCTGCAACCGAAAACCGATGGGCACTGGCCCGTCTGCACCACGCTTCTGTGCGCTCGACGGCAGGATGCGGACCCAGATGGCGTTGCCGAATTGACCGGGGCCGCTTGCGCTCAGACGGTATCCGGCCGCGTCGATATGGGCCGTTTCAGCGCCATCTCCGACGACCCGGCAGACAACGCAACGCTGCCCGCCATTGTCGAAAAACGCCTTGACGCTGAATGGTACAAAGCGGTCTTCGGCGAACACATCGCCAAACACACGCAGGTATTCCCGGTACGACGTGATCAGGGACGGCCTGAGCGGTCCGCGTTCGGTTTCACCGATCATGGCCGTGGTACTGGTTTCAACACCTTCGACGGGCCTTGGGCCTCGGCTGACTTCTTCAACGAAAACACCGGGGGCAAGATTTTCTGGCATGACAGAGATCCAATCGGTTCGCGGGGTTCTGACGGCGGCGTTTTCCGGCACCGCCGGTCCGGGGCATCAGTGGGACGAAAACTTCCAGTTGCCTTGCAAGGATTTGCGGGCAACGCCGCTGTGTTCAAGCGCGGTCAGGGCTTTGTCCAGATCCGCGTGTGAGCATCCCAGAATGGTTTGCAGTGTTTTGGCAGACAACCCCTCGCGCCGGTTTGTTGTGGCCTCAAACAGCAATGCAAGCGTGCGTTCCCGAAGCGTCAGTTCGGCCTTTACCGGTTTCTCGCCGCGCAAGGATTTTGCCCATTTTGCGGCCTTGTTGGCCAGCCCGATCATGTCGGCAATGCTTTTGGCGGCACCGCTGATGGTCCCGACGGCGACACAAAACGCAAGGATCGCGGCCAGATCCGGCGTGAGCCCGCCCAGAAAGTTCTCTTCTTCATTGGGGCGGTCAGGATCAAGCAAGGCCCTGACATCGTCCAGATCTCCGCCCTGATCCGCTTGGGCAATTGCGGATACAAGTGTTGGATCGTAACTCATACGCGGTCCTCCGAGATGAATTTCAGGTCAAGCGCGCCAAACTGCTGCGCGAGGTCAAGAAAGACCGGCTGCCCGTTCAGGTGGCTGGCCGTGTGAAAGGCGGTCCATTTCCCTTCGATTTCGTGCAGGTTGTTGGTCAATCGCTGGGCGCCGCCAACCTGCTTGAATTCATCATAGAGGCACCCGGACAAAACGGTTCGCAAAAGCTTGTCCCGGAAGGTTTCAAACGCCTCGGGTGTGACCAGCAGATAGGTGCGCAGGGCCCTTAGCGATTGATGCATATCGGCGGACCAAAGGTTTTGATAGGCGCGCACGGACCGCCCCAAAGCCGGGCTGCGATAGTCGGGAACAACCCGCGCCATGATGTGATTGATGAAGAAAAGCATGATATCGCAACGGGTCAGCCCATCCGGATGGCTGGCCGTTTCGGGGTTGGTCCCGGGTCCAAGTCCCATCGCCTCGGATTGAACTTGTTGCATCGACCAAAGGCCAAAGAAAGTCAGGTTCCAGCCCAGAAATGAATCGCAGATAGCCTCGATGGCGATCCGAGGCTGACCGTTATAGACCTCAAGCAGACATGCGAAATGCCCGAAAACGCTGAAGCAATCGGCGGTGATTTCCGGGTTCCAGCGCGCCAGTTCCGGGGGCAGGATCAAACGCGCGTGCGCGTCCACCGGCTGCGTTCTTTCAGTGGGTGGTGCCCCAATTGCTGCTGACGCCGCACCAATTCTTTGGCCTTGATCCGCACCGGGAATGTCGACGGATTGATAGACCACCTGCGCAAAACCCTTTGGCAATTGGTCGAACAGCACATGGCCGACCTCGTGCAGAAGGATCAGATTGGCGACGCTGCCCACCAGGTCCTCAAAAACGCGCTGGTCCATCGCCCGGGCCTCATGAGCAAGCTGCATCAGGACCGGGTCAAACACACGGTTCTTCGATAGAACGACCGACAGGATCAGCCATGTCGCCAGTTGCCTGAGCTGCGGGTTACCCCCGGAAACACCAAGCAGAAATTGGGTCAGAGTCAGGGTCATAGCCGTGCGAAAATCAATCTTCACCGCATGGCAGCCATTGCGTTCAAGCACGGAAAACCCATTGCGCGCCTCGCCCACAAAAACAAAAATTTCAGGCAGTTCGATGCTTTGGCCATAGAGTTTGTGCATAACCTCGGGCAGGCGCTCCCGCAGGCGTTGTAATGCCAAAGCCGAGCCGTTCTGATACGCAATCAGGTAGTCGCATTCACACGCATGAACGGTCGCCCGGCCGGTCGGGAATGGCGACATATGGCTGTGCTCGGCCCGGTTTTGACCGAGATTGGCCGTGATCCGCGCAAGGTAATGCGCATGTGCCTCTGGGATCGGGCCGATATCATCCAGAATGACGTCAACGTTCGGAAGTCGCATAACGTTCTCCCTTCTCGCGACCCTTTCGCGCTGCGAAGCGTTGAGGGTTAAGTCGATTGGTCGAAGCTTGGTGCCATGCTTCCCTAAATGACGATCGAACGCGACCCCTGTCAACGTTTCAGGTGTTTTTGGATATTGGGTAAGGTCGTACTACAGGCGGTTCAGCCAAACCAAGGCAATGGGCATGATATAATGGCGGTGCTGGGAGACCAATGCGAACCAGTCTCTACTAAAATGGCGGCACACGGGAACACCCTGCGAACTCCGGGCGATTTTCTAACTTTTTGAATTTTTTCGGTTTTGATGGAGCGAAGCGACTTCGAACTGAACGTCGCTCTACTCAGGAGTGCCGCGCACCTGGCGCGAAACGCTGCCTACTCGTTTTCACCAGCCCCTGACTCGGAATTTCCGAGAAGGCTGTCCAAAACATCAAGCAACTGAAGAAGGGTCTCGCGGGTTTCGTGAAGTCCCGCCTCGATCTTCAACTCACCTCGCCCGGCCAGCGAAAGTACGGCTGCCAACACCTCGTTCGAATTCCGCATGAGCTCGACCAGGTGCTCTCCGGCCGGACCGTGGGAGCCGGCAAGCCAGTTCTTGGCCGTTCGCTCCGAGACTCCCGTCCAGCGCATCACGATCTTGATCGCCCGATGAGATCCGCCGAGCTCTCGCTTCAACGCGGCTGCAATGGCCATTTGGTATTTTAATCGATCGACCTTCCGTTCGTCTTCATCTGGAAAAGTCTTGCCCATCTTAGGAAACATTTTTCCGAACCTCCGCGTCTATGCTTCGGCCCCATGGAATCACAGGCATTCCCACCAATTTGGCGAAGGCAAAAGATGAAGGGCTCGGCACTTGAGCTGGAGGGACGTCCGCCCGGCTTCGGCTTGCGGCGCATGCTGATCGACGAGCATGGGGTCGCGAAAGGCATCCTGGACCGCGGTGAACACAAGAGTATTCAGACGGATCGCGTCACGCTCGTCCCAGGCCCTGCCGAGGAGATCGCCGTCGTCCGAGAAATCTTCCTCGCCTTCGTTGAAGGTCAAAAGTCCGAAACCGAAATTGCCCAGGCTCTGAATGCCCGCGGTATTCTAACGGACCTCGATCGCGCCTGGACCCGCGGGACCGTGCATCAAATCCTGATCAACGAGAAATACATCGGCAACAACGTCTGGAACCGGAGTTCTTTCAAACTGAAGAAGCGGCGTGTGCAGAACGATCCCGAGATCTGGGTTCGCGCCGAGGGCGCTTTTGAAGGGATCGTCGATCCAGACTTGTTTGCGGCCGCCAACGCCATCATCAACGCGCGAGCGAGCAAGCTCACCGACGACGAAATGCTCGAGGGCCTGAAGGAGGTATTCGAGGCTCAGGGCTTTCTCTCCGGCCTCGTCATAGATGAAGCCGACGCGTTGCCATCAAGCAGCGCGTACCGATCACGCTTTGGCAGCCTGCTGCGCGCCTACCGGCTTGTCGGGTTCAAGCCTGATCGGGACTACAGATACATCGAGATCAATCGACGCTTGCGCGAGCTGCATCCCGATATTGTTGCTGAGACGATTGAAGGCATCGAAGCCTCGGGCGGCAGCGTCGAACGACATCCCAAAACAGACCTGCTCACCATCAACGGCGAATTCACCGCGTCTCTCGTCATCGTGAGGTGCAGCGAAACCAATGCGGGCTCTCTGCGATGGAATATCCGCTTCGACATGAGCCTCAAGCCCGACATCACGATTGCGGTTCGTATGGATCGACCAAACCAACGGCCGCTAGACTACTACCTGCTCCCAAGCCTCGACATGACCCTTCCCCGCATCCGCCTGGCTGAGCACAACGGCTTGTCGCTCGATGCGTATCGTTTCGAGACGCTGGACCCTTTGTTCGACATGGCGGTTCACGTCCCTGTTCCGGAGGTGGCCTGATGGCAGACTCGCAACCCCAAACAGCCGAATTGATCCCGATGGATCGCATCACGGTGGTGAATCCGCGCGTGAGAAACCGAAAAGCCTTCAGAGATATCGTCGACAACATTGCCGAGCTCGGGCTGAAACGCCCAATCACTGTCGCAGCCCGCCAGAGCGAGGATGGCTTGCGATACGATCTGGTCTGTGGACAGGGCCGGCTGGAGGCTTTTCAGGAGCTCGGTCAAACGGAAATTCCGGCGATCGTCATCGACGCCAGCAGCGAAGACTGCCTGGTGATGAGCCTCGTAGAAAATCTGGCGCGCCGTCAACATCGCGCCCTCGACCTTCTGCGCGATATCAAAGGGTTGAAAGAGCGCGGTTACTCTGGCCCGGAGATCGCCCGCAAAACCCAGCTTTCTCTCAAATACGTCCGCGGCGTCCTTCGTCTCCTCGAAAGCGGTGAGCATAGACTGCTGAGAGCTGTCGAGAGCGGAAAGCTTCCGGTTAGCGTCGCCGTTGATATCGCTGAAGCAAAAGACACCGAAGTTCAGGACGTTCTGCGTCAGGCTTACGAGAACAACCAGCTGCGCGGCGGGCGGTTGATGGCCGCCAAACGACTTGTCGAGGCGCGTCAGCAATACGGGAAAGGCCGCCCAAGCGCGGACCAAAAGAAGAGGCGTTCGCTTTCGGTCGAAAGTTTGATCCGGACCTATCCGAACGACGTCGAGAAGAAGCAGGTGCTGCTCCGAAAAGCGACAGCAACGCGCAACGAGCTGATGTTCATCACGGAGGCCTTTCGCAAACTCCTGAATGACGAAAACTTCGTCACCCTTCTCAGGGCCGAAGGGTTGGCGACGATCCCCAAGAACCTCTCTGACCGCTTGGCCGCTCGAACGGGAGACCTCTGATGGCACGATCCGGACGCTCCAAATCGATCACCATGGCGTTTGAAAAAGATCTCATTCAGCTGCCGCTTGAGCAGATCTGCCCGCTCTACGCCGTTCGGAAAGAAACCAAGGACACGGTGAAATACCGCCAGGTCGTCGCTTCCATCAAGGAAGTCGGGCTTGTCGAGCCACTGGTTGTCGTCCGCGACCAATCCGATCCCGAGAAATACATGCTGCTCGATGGGCACGTGCGACTTGCGATCCTCAGCGACCTCGGCGAGCAGAATGCGCCGTGTCAGGTATCGACGGACGACGAAGCCTTCACCTACAACAAGCGCATCAGCCGCCTTGCCACCATTCAGGAACACAAGATGATCCTGAAAGCGCTCGAGCGCGGTGTACCCGAAGAACGGCTGGCCCGGGCGCTCAATGTGAACGTCAAATCCTTGCAGGACAAAAAGCGACTTCTGGACGGTATCTGCCCAGAGGCAGCTGAGCTTCTCAAGGACAAGCAGGTCGCGCTGACCGGGTTCCAAATCCTGAAGAAGATGAAGCCGATGCGTCAGATCGAAGCCGCAGAGCTGATGGTGACGATGAACAAGTACACCGTCAATTACGCCCGCTCACTATTGGTTGCGACGCCGGCCAGCCAGTTGAAAGATCCCGAGAAGCCAAAGGCTGTGAAGGGGATTTCTCGACAGCAACTCGAGATGATGGAACGTGAATCCGCGAACCTGGAGCGTGAGTTGCGTCTGGTCGAGGACACCTACGGCAGTGATCACCTCGATCTGGTTCTCGCGCGTGGCTATGTCTCCAAGCTCATCACCAATGCACGCGTCACGCGGTATCTCGAAATGTATCATTCCGAGTTTCTGCCTGAGTTCGAAAAAATCACGGAGACGGAGGCCCTGGCCTCCTGATCCGAGCAGTTCGGTCAATTTCGGCTGGGCTGTGACAGGGGACCCGGACCCGTACAAGCGCGGGGACCGCAGGAGACGCCGCACGGTGGGGCGGATCAAGTGCGGCGGTGGGGATGGCGGCGAACCCGTGCGGGGCCCACCAAGCCGAGATTATTCACTCGGCCAGACTTGCGAGAATTACCTCGCATGGGAGCCGGAGCGACTGACCCAAGGGAAAGACGTTCCGGTTCACCAATCATTCCCGCGTCTCACGAATTGTTCCGAATTCAATGGGTTGGAGGAATCATTCAAACCGCTAGACTTCTTGCGAGGTGACCGGAAAGCGCTCATTTGAAACTGGCGACCGGCGGGAGAAGCTCATGAAAATCAAGATGACGACGGCAGAAGCAGAAGAGTTGATCGCATCGGACTACCCAGGCGCTAGCAAACCGTTGACGAAAACGACCAAAGTAAGAGATCCAAATTCTATCGAGGCTTGGTTAACGGAACCAAAGCCGGCAAGTATATATCACACGCGAAAATTCGCGGGAGTACGATTTTATCTGCGGCTTGCCGCAAATGCAGAAGATGAGTTGCCAGCATATTCATTTCCAGCGGTGTTTGAATTCTACGAGAACAAAAAACGCTTTCCCGACAAGGGTTTGACAAAGGCGCTCTTTGATAATGGCCTTATCGAGGGAAAGTACCTAGGTGATCAGCTCGTCTTTTTACTGACAGAGACTGGGGTTTCTCAGTTCGGTTCTGGGCAACCAAGCCGAACTTCTCTACCGGAAAATCGGTTGCCACAACCACCTGCGGCAGCCGATACAACAGAGCGCAACATGAACACCACTCTGCCTGAAGGAAAACATATCCGCATCCGATCATTCTACGGTTTCGGGCCCGAGGAAGATGGCTATGTTGGTTGGACACAGGAGAGCGCTCGAGACGCCTACCTCCGCAAGCTTCAGGATGGCGATCTCATTATGATCTACGGCGCCAGCACGCCGGAAACTGAAAAGTCGCTACGCTCCTATGTTTTGGGTTTTCTTGAGATCGAAGCTACGCCGATCCGAGACTACGAGAAGGCCTCTGAGGCAGGCCTCAAGCGGAAACGAGACGCAGGTTGGGCTGACAAATGGACCCACGCGATCCCAGTGCGCCGAGCGTGGCGAGCCGAAGAAAAGGTCATGATCTCCCGAATCGCATTCAATTCCTATCGGCCCGAAGCAGGTCAAGCTCTGGCTGTGCATGGTGCGGATCTTGACGATGATGAAATCGCACAGGCCCTCAAGATCAAGGTGCGCGAGGTTAGTGTTTTCGGCGAAAACCCTTTAACCGAAGACGAAAGTCCGGTCTTGCCATTTGCCGAGACCTTCAAACCATCCAAAGCCTTTCCCGGAAGCTTCGGGGAGAGAAGCGCGACATATGAAGATGGTGAGGCTTACCTTTATCTGGCTGTCTACGACGGCGATAGTCATAGCTTCTTGGGCCGTAAGAAGGGCCTTGGCGACAAATCGGTCGCGATGAAGATCGGTGTTACCAATGCGCCAAAGCGCCGGTGTGCCGAACTGAACGCAGGCATCCCTCCGGCGGCCTCAGGCAATTGGGCAATGAGCTTCACCTCGCAGCCATTCCCAAACAAAGAAGCAGCGGAGGATGTCGAAGCCCAGTTCAAGAAAAACTCTTCTAGCCGATTGGAGAGTCTCGGCGGCGAGTTCTTCTGGGGGAAGCTGGAAGATGCGCAGTCTTTGTTCTGGCATCTGCCTGGCATGTCCCGGTTCTGAAGACGAGTAGCAGCAGAATAGTACGCCCTGAAGTTCGCAGGCTCGCATCCTGATCCAAGCAGTTCGGTCAAATTCGTCTGAACTACATTCGGGGAGCCTTCTAGCGCTTCAGGCGCCGACCTCCGCCTTCGACTTATTGGGACGCAGCACTCGGCTGTCGCGCAATAAACTTGAAAATGTCATGCAACCCTGGTTCTTAACGCCCTATCGATGAAGAATGGCCCCGCCTCTGACAGTCTTTGATAGCCTCGGAAACAAGAGACGAAACGATCCCGGCTCTGTAAGGCCGGACCGAGCCGATGCATAAGGCTCATCCCCAAGAATACTGCTTTCCGCGGATTCTTGGCTCGAATGGATGAACAACGACATCACAATCGTCGCGTCCAACGGCATCAAGAGCTTCCTGCACCCGATCGCGGTGTTTGGGCGTCTCGATCCAAGCGCCGAGAAGATAATCGGGATGGATAGAGTTCATCACCTGCACTTCAGAGTCGGGGAATGTGGGCCAACTCAACGGGAGACTGTGGGCCTCTCGGAACCCAGTTCCGCGTTCATCCATCAAAACCGAACAGTCTTCGAAGAGATGCTCAAGAGCGAAGCCGCCATATCTCTTGCCGCGCTCGTACCTGGTAGAACTGCTCACTGCACTGCTCCGATAGAAGAGGCAGTTGGTATCCCATAGTAGGCTCGGGTCCAAAGCGAGGATGACCCAAGCCGCATTGCCGGATCGATGGCGTTTTGCCGCGAACATTTTGGGATAATAGCAGGAGATCGACACCGAGATGGCGGTCTCCGCACCATCCAGGCGATCGACATCGCTTGCAAACACATCGTAGTCAGCGTGTTGAAGAAGCGATCGACTGAGAAGGCCGTGCTCGAGAATGCCCGGAAGGTTATCCAGCAAAGTGAAGTGCAGGACATACTCAATCTGCCTGGCATTCACTACCTCCGCGATATGATCAGCGATCTTCTCCTCATATGTCTTCTTGCGTACCATTTGTCCTCAAGCATCCATTCCGGACTCGTTAGGCCAGCGTAAAACCGCATCCATTTTGCGCCACAGAGCCATATCGCTTTGATCATGCCAAAAATGAACGGCCCACTCGAACCAATTCGTGCTTAGCGACGCCCCTCGAACCGAGGTTTCAGATTGAGGTGCAGAAAAGCTTCAAGCATTCGGCTCAAGGCATCGTTCTCTGCTCCGGGAAGCCGGACATTGGCGCGGCCAAAATTCTCGAATATCCAGTCGCCTATGTCTTCCTCAGCGCCTTTGAAGCCAAATTCAACGCGGTTAACCCAGATGTCCTGGGCGAAGGTACTACCCGCACGTCGCGTCCCGTAGTGTTGGCTTGTAAATCTCGGCGAATAACCTGTTTGTCCAATTCGAAGCCACTCCTGATCACGAAAAAACAGGTAAACTCCTCGAGCGTTCCGCAGTGGCTGGGGCCTTGTATGAGGGGCGCCCTCAAACTCCAATTGGAGAGGTTGCAGGTTCAGATCTTGAACCCCATGGATTTCAACAAAGCGATCCAGCAATTCCTCAAGAATTTTTTTCATAGTCTCCTATCTTCGTTTGACGCTCTGAGATAACTCTAGGTACCTGCAGAACGCATTTGCCAACTGCATCTGCCGCGGAGTCCGACATTCCGCCTCGAAGACCCTTGGCGACGCGACCAAGACCGCAACACACTTCGCCCGCGAGATTGCAACGTTGAAGCGGTTCGCACTGTATAGGAACTCCATGCCCCGTGGTGCGTCAGCATGGCTCGATGTCGCCATCGAGTAGATCGTGATGGGTGCCTCCTGGCCCTGAAACTTGTCGACAGTCCCAACGCGCGCGCCTGGCAAACGTTGCTGAATCTCAAAGACCTGCGCGTTGTAGGGCGCGATGATCAGGATGTCTTCGAGCATCAAAGGCTCCTCCTGACCCTCCCGATCAATCCATGTCGGCTGACCCGACAAGACCTCTTCAACAAGTCCGGCAACGGCATCGGCCTCCTCAATCGAAGAACTTTGATTGCCTGAATGCTCAACTTGGAAAAACCTCAGGCCCATGCCGGTAAGGGACCCGCCGCCGCGGATTTCCTGTAGCTCGCATCCATTTACTGAGTGCAGCTTGTCATCATAGAAAAGCTCAGAATTGAACTGGCAGATATCGGGGTGCAGGCGCCAGGTTTCCTCCAGAAAAAGGCCCTCGTCGCCCGCAATCGTATGTGCGCCGCCAAGAATATACTCGAGCGCGGAGACGCCTGTGCCGTCCGGATGCGTGCCCTGCGTGGGCTGGTCCAGCTGCTGCGGATCTCCGAGCAAGATCAGGGTCTTCGCGCTCTGAGCAACTGCCAGGACATTGGCCAGAGACATCTGCGCAGCTTCGTCAACCACGAGCACATCAAGCACTTCATGTGCGTCAGCGCGTGACCAAAGGAAGTGCGTCGCACCTGCAACCTGCGCCGACCCCGAGCCCAGCGCGGCATAAACCCCGGCGTTGTCGGACACGAACTTCAACTGGTCCTTATCAGGTTCCATCTCGCCGGACTTCGGTTTCTGAACACAGCAGAGATCGACCTTCATCTCCGGGAGGGCTTCGACGACCTTGTCGAGCAGGTTGCGGATCACCTTGTGACTGTTGGCCGTGATCCCGACTTTCTTCCCACGCTTGACGAGTTCGCAGATCATGCGCGCGCCCGTGTACGACTTTCCCGTTCCCGGAGGGCCCTGGATTGGGAAGACGCCTTCACCAAGCTCGCGAGCGACGCGAAGCGCAGCGTCCAGGGTCGTTTCGCCGGGCTGTCGGATCGGTCCATCGCCAAGTTGCGGTTTGAGACGCAGCAAGAGTGCCCGGGCGCTCTGATATGGCCCATCTCCTTCGATGCCATGGTCAGCGACATACTCCCCAAGCCGCATCAGGCTGTCGGCCTGTTCCTTCGTATTGAACATCTGATGTGCAAAAATGCCCTCGGGGTGGATGTCAGCTGTCTTCCCCATCTTCTTGATGTCGACTGTCCGGTCATCCGCAGAAACCGCGATCACGCTGCCGACTTTGTCGCCGCCATTCATCCGCAATGCTTCGTCGCCACGAAGATCCGTGTCCTGCTGTGGAAACGCATACCGGTGCACAGGCGTCCGAGCGCCCGACGGCGAAACGTCTCCTACAAACACGAGCTGTGACAACGCGGCGCGCTCGTCGATGAGTTCTTCTGGCGTGAGCGCGGAAAGCCGGAAGTATTCCCACCAAGCTGCCTTGTCCTCACGACGATGCCAGTCGAGGATATTCGCAAGGATCCAGCGGGCGTGCTGTTCGTCGCTCCGCCCTTCGATGTCCGCGGGAACGTCGGCCGTGAGGCGCTCGATCAGAGCCTGTACTGCTTCCTGACGTTCTGTCAGTGCCTCGCTTGGTTCCTGCTCGGACGGCAAGGGACGCGGAACATCGGTACCGGCTGCAACAAGCTCTTGCCGACGATTTTCAAGCCAGTCGCGCAGCGCAATGGTCGAGGTGCAATCCTCGTAGTTGTAGGACTGTACGGTCGCGCGCACCTCGCCGTCGATGGCATCGATATCGCCTAGTTCGAGTCCGGCTTGCAGACGCGCAAGCGCGACATTGGCATCTGGCAGACTGGTGTCCCGCTCAAAGCCATAGATCGGCTCCAACTTCTTGATCGAGTAGCTTTCGACCCCAGCGCGCAGCCCATTGCGCACGACGCTGTAGAGGTCGACCAGCAGATTGCTGCGCAGGAAATCATCGATCTCAACTTCGCGGGTCGCGTACCGGCCCATCAGCCGTTTCAGCGCCCCGGGTTCGTAAGGTGCGTAGTGGTAAACGTGCAGGTCTGGATACTGTTCTCTGCGCGCATTCACGAAGTCCACGAAGCGTTCGAAGATGGCTTTTTCGCCTTCCCGGTCGAAGGCCCAATCGGCTTTGTAGGTCCAGGCGCCATTTTCATGGCGATAGATGTAGCCGAAGAGATACTCGAGGCCGTGCTCACCAACAAACGCATCGCTTTCAATGTCGAAGAAGATGTCCCCTTCAGACGGTTCAGGCAGCAGACAAAGGCCGATATCTTCGTCGATCGGCAGGAGCTCATACCGGACTTCTCCGGCCTCACGCGACTCCAATTGAATCCGGGCTTGCTCACGCGCCTTCTCGTAGGAAAGCGGTGACCCCTTCTTAGGTTTCCAGGGCATCGGCGTGGGCATCGCGGCGAGCGCCGCCGCGGTCGTGATCCCACTATCCTGAAGCTCTGACGTCTGGTTCTTGCTGATCCCTGCCACCAGACAGAGATGGTCATCTGCACGGCGGCGTGCGTCGCACTGGGTCCGCCACCTGCAGATGTCGCAGTGCTCCTTCGGCTCAGGATACTGACCGCCCGGCGCTCCGTCGGAAGTCGCCGCTTCCGCGGCAGCCTTGGCCTTCCGGAAATACGCGGCGTAGTCTGCATATCGAAACTCTTGCGGTTCGAAGTCGGACCAGGGCGCCACGACGTACACATATTCAGGTGCGATACCCTGCGCTTGTTCTAGTAGATCGGCGTAGAGACAAAGCTGAAGCACCGAGCCAGCCTTGGTCTCGCGGGCAAGTTTCGTATCGATGATCTCGTAGGACCAGGCCCCAAGATCGCTGGGTTTCTCGACCCGCCGCAGGATGTCGGCCCGCCCGACCCACCTCTCATGTGCAAGCGCCGCCTGGACGATGATCTGAGCACCAGCCTCCATCGCAGCGCGGGTCTCGTCGACGGTCGCTGGCGTGATGTCGACCCCATCGATCCGGACAGATGTCAAACCCTGAGACTTAAGGTGCTCGATGAAGGCCTTTTCATGCTGGTCACCCCGCTCGCGCAAGATCTCGAGAAGAGGATCCCAGTGCTTTGGTTTAGCAAGTGCTCCTTCGGCGACCTGAAGATCCAGCTCCGTCAGATGGCCGCAGTTCAGGTGGCCCACGAGGTCGGATGCGCTCAAGACGATCTGATTGATATGCTTTTTCATGGCTACGCCTCCCAGAGATGCTCCGAGAAGCGGTTTTCCGCAACGTCACTCAAAGACCAGCTCCTTTTACAGGACCGTTTCGCGAGTTGATCCCGCTTGAGTGATCCGACACAGCAAGCGTCCTTCCTATGCAAGCACCCTGTCGATGAGCGATCCAAGCATCTCGAACCTCACGCCATCGTCCCACGCGGCGGACATGCATGCGGCGACAAAAAGAGGATGTTTTTTGGTACCTCCGAGGTTCCCCACGGCATCCTGTCCCACCTGATAGTAGCTTTTCTTTTTGGCGCCGAACTCTTCTTCGAGCATGCTCTCGATGTCGAAGTGCCATGCCGTCAGATTGTCCTTCATGATATGAGACTGCGGGAAAGATCCCATCTTTTCATGACCTGTGAGTGCAAGAATGGCATCATTATCGCGAATGTGCTCATCATGCGCTCGTTGATATTTGGCAGCATCTTTCTCGAGGAGCGACTTATAGACGGCATCGCAATCGAAAATAACATGATGCTGTATCCCAAAACTCTTTGCTACAAGCAGCATGAGCGCAAGCGAGCTCTTACCCTCGCATACGACGATAAATGATCCTGACTTTTGGAAATCCCTCTTCCTATCGGACAGTCGAAGGTAAGCCTCAATGCAGGCGAGATCCGAAATACCCTCTACCAAAACAACTCGTTCAGCGAAAAAAAGCTCGTTGAATTTCGGCTGTGTTTGAATGGCGAGCTTCGTACGTGCCTGGTCTTCATTCTGAAGTTTCTTTTTGAACGCCTTATTATATTCCTCGAGGACGCATTCAAAACTGGACTTTGAGATCTCTACCGACCCTGAGTTATTTCGGAACATTTTTATGCCGTCGAAATAATCGACATCGATGAAGTATGGGCTGTGCGTGGTAACGAAGACTTGTGCATCAGCCTTCGAGAGCTCCATCAAAATCTCGGCAAGATGCCGGGCTTGAGGGGGGTGTTGGTAGAGTTCGGGTTCTTCGCACCCCAAGATCAGCGTTGGGCTAACTGTACTATCGACAGCCATCAGTTCCTGCAAAATCACAAGAAGAAAAGATCTTTGGAGACCATGCCCGAACTTCTCCACTCGGTCACTGTACCCACGCTCTGAGAGAATGACCTGGGCAGTCGGAGCGTCAACTGACACGGATTTCTCATCTTGCTTCCAAGCAAGCTCAAGACCGGCATCGGTCATGACCGCAGACTGGAGTCTTTCAGCGAGGCGAGACTCCAGTCCTTCTAGGTGCTTTCGCTGGCTGTCCAACAGGCCCGAATATGCCTCGAAAGCCTCTTTTCTAATCCGCTCGAGCTCAGCGTCATAGCCCATTTGAGAGCGGATCGTGTGTTGTATCAGCTTGCCGAGATGCGAAGACTGCGCCTCCTCTGATTCCGTGGCGGCCTCCTTTACAGCCGGGATATAGACCCAGCTGACATGACGTTGGAACTTGTGCGAACCCTTACTCACGCCAAAAAACTCTGCGCCACTTGGCGTGAGCTCTTTCTCCCCCTCAGGCAAGGCTTCCTCGTAAGCAAGAAGAGCGGCCTCGCGCGCTCCGTCATTCGTGGCATTCTCAATTCCAGGGTGGTCTTCACACAGCTTGTCGAAGACTTGCTTGCGCGGGCTGGCTCCACTCGTCTCAAAAAAGCTCTTGAAAGGAGGGAAAACGAGACGCTCGCCGCGTACCGCCTTCTTGAATGTCCCTTCCTGATCTTTAGTGACTTCCGCTTGGACCACGAGAAGGCCTGATCTGACGTAGTGACTGAACTCTTGAACCGCCTCATCACTGAGTTCATGGAATGTAACCTTCACCACAATAGGATGGCTGTCATCGCGTTGATGGAAGTCCTCTTCAGAAAAACTGCTGATTTTCCCAAAGAAGAGATTGAGCGCATTCAAGACCGTGGATTTTCCAGCTCCGTTTGGGCCAACAAATGAATTAAATCGCTCACAGTCGATCGTTGCCTCTTTGATCGATCGGAAGTTCTCAATGTGGATCTGCTTAATTCTCATACAATCGCCATCTATTTTCGTCTTCTGCCGGTGGGCCTGACTTGCTTGGCAGCCTTAGGACGAAGTGAACTCGTGGACCATTAGTCCATCTCCGCAGACCTTTTGCGCCAGTTCCACCACATGTTCATGATGGGTGAAATACAAAGCCTGGCCCTGCGTTGCGATCTGCTTCAGCAAGGTGAGGGCCGCCTCCGTACGCGTGTTATCAAAGGTCTCCATAATATCATCAGCAATGAAGGGCAGCGTTGTCCCACCAGACCCGTATTGCCGGTATCCGGCCAGCCGAAGCGCGAGATACAGCTGGAACCGTGTACCTTTGGACATCTCAGAGACCGTAATGAACCTCCCGTCCCGTTCTCGGAGAGCGAGCAGCAGCTCTTTTTGTCCATCTGCTTGAGTTTGAAGCTCCGAATAGGCGCCATTGGTAAGGGCTTTGAAGGCCGCTTCGGTGTCTGCAAGCATCCCGCTGCGATGCTCGTCGCGATATGCGGCAAGCGCTTGGTCAGCTGCTAGGATACCGAGCTGCAGCCGCAGCGTCGATTTCGCGCGATCTTCAAGCTCGAGTAGCAAAGTCTGCCGCCGCTCTTCGAGCTGTGCCGGAACATCATCTCCTCCAACCTTCTCAAGGGCGTCCTTCGCCGACCGAACATCTCCGATTTTTTCTGAATAATCCGCCTCGGCACTCTCGAGTTCAGAATTCAGTGCTTCGATCTGCCCCCGGAGATCTACAAGGTCTTGATCAACAAGGATCGCACGCGCCTCATCAACGCCCTTCACACCAAGGCACTCTTGGATTTGGTCTTCGAGAGCGCGTCTTTTACCACGCAGGTCGTCGGCCTTTTCGGCCGTCTCAAGCGCCACAACCAGAGCATCGAGCGTATTAATCTCAACGACATCCACAAACGGTGCCGCGAGAGACTGCATACGGTCTAAGACGGCCGCGAGTTCCGCCTCGGCAGAACGCACACTGCTGCTCGCAGCCTCGATCTTCTTTGAAATGGACTCAAACTCGCTTTGGTTGCGCAACGCGCTTTGAAGACGCCGACGTAAACGCTCAGCGAGAATAAGAGGTGCGGCGCTTTCGGTATCGCCAATGCGACTGGCGAGATCTCCCACTGAGGCCGAAAACGCCTCAAAATCTTTCTTCAAAGCTTGGATGCGCCGCTCAAGCTGGTCGAGCTGAGACAATTTGGAGTGGAGTTTTAGAAGTGTGGTCTTCTTCCACGCAAACTCATCCAATTTGCGCAGCGCTTCAGGAAGTGAGATGGCTTCGCGCTCCCATGCCTCCGCCGCGGCGGCCTTCTCCTTCTCCAGGCGCACAACCTCTTTTGTTCGATTTTCCGCTTCTTCTTTAGCTTCCTCAAGAGCTTTGCGATGTGCAGTCGCTTCCGCTTGGGACTTGGCGGCTTTCGTTACTTCGGCGCGCGCGGTTCGAATGAGTGACCTCAGATCCCGCTCATCTGTTTCGTGGCCGAGCGCGTCTTCGAGCGCACCGGCGGCGTCAGAAACGATGCGCTCAGCCGCGGTCCGAGACTTCCTCTTGGTATCGAGATCGGTATGCGCGTCTTGTGCTTCGAGAAGGGCGCTGCGCCATCGCGGCAGGTCCCTTGGATCAAAAACCGTTGGCAGTCGAAGGCGCGCCATCAGGGCCTCAGCGGTTGCCGCTGACTTGGCGAGCGCTGCCTCTGCCTCATTCACTTCCTCGTCTTTGAGCTCCACCGAGCGCGCGGCAGAGGCAACCTCGATTTCAAGCTCGCGAAGTCGTGCCAGCCGCTCGGCGAACCCCAAGCGGGCCTCTTGAAGCGCATCATCTCTCTGAAGGGCCGTGTGGAACTCAGACGCGGTCCTTTTGTCGAGCGTCGAGAAATGCGCCTCCCAAAGCGCGTCGCGCTCTTGGCGCGCACCCTTTGCCTCCTCATCAACCGAAGCTGCCTCATCCTTTTCGAATTCCTTAAAGCGCGCGCTGAGACGTGCGTGCTCCTCGCGCTCGTCTTTCAGTTGGCGCTTCAGCGTCGAGATGCCTTCAAGTTGGTCACCCCAATGCGCTGAAAGGCGTTCGGCTTCACTCTCGGAAAGCGCAATCGATCCCAAGTCCTCCGCTGCGCCCTCCCAGGGTTGCAGAGCCATAAGTGCTTTCTCGAAGCGGCGCTCCGCTGAGTCGACTTCACCTAAGACTTTTTCCAATCGGGCAAGCTGATCCTCTGGCTCGAGCTCGGCCAGGAGCGCTTCCAGATCTACTTCATTCGTCTCAGAAGCGACGACGGACCCGGTCTCCTGTATCTCCGCCAGGCGCGATAGGGACCTAGCTTCTTCCTCCCGAGCCGCCGAAAGCCGCTTTGCAAGATCCGTATAGCTCGTTGCAATGCTTTCGAGCTGATTCAGCTTGGCCTCGGGTATCCGACCGTCCTCCGGTTTCTCAAGCCCCAAGTCGCGGGCGGCGTCGGCGAGCTCTTCCGACAGCCCTTCACGCTCTGCTGTTCGCTTGGGAAGATCTTCTTCGGCGGTCTGCGCTCGAGATCTGGGGAGGTCTAGCAGGACCGTGAGCTCATCGGAGATCTCCAGCACCGCCGCATCCACGGCCAAACCGTCGCGTGCTTTTTGATGCTCCTCGAGCTGAATGCGTGCCTGCCGGAGCTCGGTCTGCACTTCGACCTCATTGAGCTTGAGCGTCTTGGCTTCCCCCAGGGCATCGTGCGGGACGACCGGGTAGGCCTCCAGACCCGAGAGGGCTGCTATCGTCTCATCGAGCTGCACCAAGAGCGGTATTGCGTCGATCATTGCTCCGAGGCGTGCCCGCCTTTGGAACAGTGCGTCACGAGATGCTTTCGACGTAGCGAGGATATTTTCGGCAGCGTCGCGGACCTCCTTCAAGCGTCGATATGCGCTTGTCGGAACATCAATATCTCTAATTTGATCATTAAGCGCTTTGAGCTCTCTCTTCGCCTCCGCGAGGACCGTCTTCTTCGCGCGAGGCTTATGAAATAGATCCACCTCATTGCGGGCTGCCTCCAGCACTGAGCCCAAATCCGAGAGCCCTGCTGCTGCCGAGAAAAGGAGTTCGCCAAGATTGCCCTCGCTCGCGAGGATGTCCTCACCCCCCTCTTCAATTGTGACGTCATCCAGCGAGAACATTGCCCGGTACTGATCACGGTCTATGCCATCCAAGGCATGCGCGAGGATCGTTGGATTGATCGGATCTCCTCCAGGAGAAATCAGATCTCCTTTGTTACGCTTTATCCGGACAAGATCGACGACGCCTTGGTCGAGCTCCAGACAGGCACCGATCCGCATAGTCTCATAGTCATGAAGGAAGTTGTAATTGCTGCGGGCTGGGATCCCAAAAAGGAGGTCCAAATAGGCATCGAAAGCCGTCGACTTACCGGCCTCGTTCGGCCCAAAAATGATGTGAAGATCTGGTTTACCCTCCCCCTTCGGACCGAAGTCGAGGGAGAAGTCGGTGAAATGCCCATATCGGGTGAGATCAAGACGCCGAAGCCTCACGAGGGTTGCTCCGCACCGCCGGCAAGCATACGCGCGACAATATCCTGGACGCCTTCGTCGAGAAGGTGCGCGACTTCACGAGCTTGATCATCTTCGGCTTGCCCAAACGTGCTTCGGAGCTCTGGTGGCAGATCCCCAATCAGATCCTCTGCCGCACTCTGCGCGCGCTCTAAAAAGCTTGGCTGCGCGACTAGGTCTTTCATTAGAGCGCTCAACTCTTTCCGAGGATCTTCGCCCTCCCCAACGATCGACGGCGGGACAAGATGCTGAACGATCTTGTCGATCCATACGACCCCAGTGGCGCGAGCGAGGTTCGTCACGCTCTCCAGAAGGAGGTCAGCGTCGCGCCTCAGGCGCCAGGCGAGCGGGGTTTCCCCGCGGAGCTCCAAGCGCAATACGACATGATCTGAGGATGACTGCGCCGCCAGCTTGATGACCTCTTCGATGGTGCTCATGGCGTCGCGCCAGTCGCTGACAGCGTCGAGTAAAACGTCCGTTCGCACAAACTCGACGTTCGACGTGATGTGCTCCTCAAGCGAAGCAACCCCGTTCTCAACCGAAACGAGGGTCACGGACTTGGGGCCAGCCTCGCCGATATCGCGGCCTTGGGGCATGCCTGGCATGACAATATGAGGCGCTTCGCGATGGACGGTTCGAACATGCACATGGCCCAAGGCCCAGTAATCGTACCCGTGCGTTACAAGATCATTTGGGCTGCAGGGTGCATAGGTGTCGTGACCTGCCGCTCCGGCGAGGCTCGTGTGCAAAAGCCCGATATTGAATAGGCCGGGAACTGGGGGCTTGTACTTCGGGAGTAGGCTCTCTGGTGCCTGCGGCTTGGAAAAGCTGACGCCGTGAATCGCGACGCCATGTTCAGGGAGTTCCACGGTCCCACCATGACCGCTGAACACTTCAACATTGGGTGGGAGCTCGAGTTCACGGGTCAAGACGCTCTCCGCGTCGTGGTTGCCGCGGATCAAATAGACGCTGATCCCCGCCTCGTTTAACCGTTCCATCTGGCTCACAAGGAAGGCGGCAGTCTTCATGCTCCGCATATCACCGTCGTAGAGGTCACCAGAGATCAGGAGCGCATCGACCCTTTCCTCTAGGCAAAGCTCAACGATGCGCTCGAGCGCCCGACGTGTAGCATTGCCCACAAGCTCCGAGAGTCCTTCATCCTTAAGTGCCAAGCTCTTGAGAGGGGCATCAAGATGGAGATCAGCGGTATGAATAAACCGAAACATAATCCATTAACCCTCAGAATTCATTAAAATATCTCTTCATTATTCGAGCGAAAGCGGCTTTCACACAAGTCTTGAATTGAGACAAAGGGGAGGCCATTCAGACGGCCGACGAGGCCGGATGCGCTCAGGACGACCTGATCGACATTCTTTTTCATGGCTGAGCCTCCCAGATCCCGATTGCTAGAGCGTCGGTTTAAGTTTGATTGCTCGACTTTTCATGGATACCCTACCGTCAGCCCAGAAATTGTGCACGCACATTTATTGTGCGGACCAAGCAGGTGGGAGGGCGCGTTGGAGAGCAGCAAGTCGGAATTGCGCTGGGGTGTTGAGCGTCGCCTCGAGTTCATTGAGTTCCGACTTTTCTGGGAGGGGCATGTGAACCGGAGCGATTTGATGGAGCAGTTCGGACAATCGGTGAACCAAGCGTCCGCCGACCTGAACCGCTATATCGGTCTGGCTCCGGACAACATGGTCTACGACAAGAGCGCCCGGACGTATGTCCGAGGCCCCGAATATGCTGCACAGTTCCTGAAACCCGATGCAAGCCGCTACCTCGCACAGCTTCGGTCTTTGGCTGACGGCGTCATGGACAGCGACGACGCATGGATCGCCGAGCTACCAGCCTATGACGCCACACCGACACCGGCCCGTGGTGTGAACCCCGTGATACTGCGATCTGTTGTCGGTGCAATTCGACGCTCTGAGGCGATCGAGGTGAAGTATCAGTCCCTCTCGCGCCCGGAGCCGAACTGGCGGTGGATCGCGCCGCACGCGATCGGTTTTGATGGATTTCGATGGCACACCCGGGCCTTCTGTAAGACTGACGAGGCCTTTAAGGACTTTTTGCTTTCGCGCATCCTCCGGACACGCGGTGTAGAGGCCAGCGGAGCCACGGATGCGGCCGATGCGGATTGGCAAGAACATGTTACGCTTGAGATCGGGCCACACCCCGCCCTTTCGGAGACCCAAGCCAAGGTCATCGCTCTCGACTACGGCATGCGCGGTGGCAGGGTAAAAATCAAGGTTCGGCGTGCGCTACTCTATTATGCGCTTAGACGACTTGGGCTTGATACTGATCCTGGCGCAAGGAAGCCGCAGGATCAGCAAATCGTGCTTCTCAACAGGGAGGCCGTTTATGAGAATACTGGATAAATTGTCTCGAGTCCTGCGCGGTCGTGCCTCGCCCAACTACACACCCGAAAGCCAAGTTCTTGCCCCTTACGAGATCCGGCTGATTGCCGAAGGTAAGCTCGATGGACTTTCCGATTTCGCTGCGTCTGCACGCCTCCATTTTTCTGATTCGAAGGGAGACACCCCACTCCATCTGGCAGCACGGACGGGAAACCTTGCTCTATGCGATCTCTTCATCCGTTCCGGGGCCGATCCCAATACACTTAACCATGAACGGCAAACCCCCGCTGACGTCGCATTTTCAGAGGGTCACGGGTTAGCATCGCAGCTTCTGTCGTCGCTTGTTACAGAATCGCCAACTGAAGAAAAACCTGAAGAAGGCGGCATCACCCCAAGACCCGAAACCAGCAAAGCGCTTAGAAACGATGTTTCAGAACATCGATTCTCGCAAACCCCGCAAAGAATGCCGGAAGCGCCTTCAAAGCATGTTGATGAACAAATTGAGGAAAAGTTTTGGACCGCAGAAAGAAATGAGGAACTGACACGACTGTGGTCCTTAGGCGCAGAACCAGGCCAGATCGCTCAAAAACTTGGCGGGCTCGCCACTCCCGGCGCAATACTCAACCAGATTCACTGTTTGGGTATATACAAGTTGAGGGGAACAACCAGTGAGCGCACGGAGCTCACCCAATTCGAAGAAAATCCAAAGTCATCCGCAAGGTCGTCTTGGCCAGAGGAGCGGGTCGACCTCCTGAAAAGAATGTGGGCCGAAGGCCGAAGTGCGAACCAGATCGCAAGGGAATTGGGCGGGGTCAGCCGCAATGCAGTGCTGAGCAAAGCACATCGTCTCGGCCTGTGGAAAAAAGAGGGTGATGACGACAGCAGCTCCGAAACGGTAGCTGAAATACCCCCGCCCGTTGCCGCTCCGCCCATTGCAGCGCAACCGGAACCGCTCAGCGCGGAGACTGAGCAATTTAATGCGGCACCAAGCCAACTAGATGACCTTGACGACTTGCTTGTTTTTGAAGCTGAGGAAGAGCCAGAGAAATTCTTCGGCGAGTCCAAGCGCGAAGCGATTTCGGGGACATTCGTTGCGCTTGTCAGTCCCTCACCTGTAGTTTCCACGGATGAGCACGGAGATTGGGATCTCGACCTTTCACCAGCATCGATTGCCGGTGAAGGCATTGGTGCCGCCGCCGTAAGCTCGGATAATCGCACCGAGCATGATTTTCTCAAGGTACGTAACCGTGGGCGCCAATCAACCAAATCCGCGGTGGTTCAGAGCGGCACGCGACTGTCAATCGATCCGGAGATCTGCACCTCATGGGCCAAGGAAATTTTGCAAAAGGGATGGTACTCATCCAGCGACATCGAAAACCTTCTCGCTCTATGCGACGGCAATGGTGATCTTGAGGAATTGCGCATCAACCTCCAGCGCAACCTTGAGGTCGGCGGCTTCGACGAGGTAGATTTAGCCTTCAGGCATAATGACGGGCTTTGGGACTCCCGAACAGAGATATCCGCGGATGAGCTTTCTGAAGCAATCGAGGCAGCTCTCACGAGATCGACGCGGCTGCCCGGAACACAACGCTTCGTCATGGACAAGTCCGATGAACGGAAACTCTTGGAGCCCATGGTCCGGGCAAAGCAAGAGCTTCAGTTGGGGATTCTCGCCTCCGAAGCCGCCGTCCAAACGATCCTTGATGTCGTCGACACCATCCAGAGTGGCGTCCGGAACCCAAGTTCTGTTTCGCTAAAGACCATCATCCCCTCTCGCCCTGGCCACACCGAGACGGCCGAAGTCATGGCCGCTGCGGAATCCCTCAAGTCTTGGCAAGAAAATGGACGCGTTATGGATGGTAAACGGCGACGGCAAGCGCTTAACGCGCTTGAGGCGCTCGATCTATCTCTGGGATTCCTAAAAGAGCTCGTTAGTTCGATTGGACAAAACCTTGCCAGCACAGAGCATGTCAAAGAGCTGAATACCCAAATCTCGCTCTTTGAGGACGCCAACGAGCGACTAGTCCGCAAACACCTGCCTTACGCACGACGCTTTGCTGCACGGAGCGTGGAGGAAGGTGAAGACCCAGAGGACGTCTTTCAGGTGGCGTTCATGGGTCTACAGCGATCCACGCGGCGCTTTGATCCAGAGCGCGGTTATCGCTTCGTTGTCTATGCCTCTTACTGGATGCGGCAGGCGATCATGCGATGGCGTGCTGACGAGGGATCTACGATCCGCATCCCCGTTCATCGGAAGGAGAAAATTGCGAGGTTAGATCTCGCCATGGATAAGCTCGACGTTAGGACTGACAGCTATGTTTCCGAAAAGGATCTTGCCGCGGAACTGGAATGGACAACTGAAGAGGTGTCTCAGTTTCGTGGGTTTCCCCGCGAGGCTGTGTATCCAGAAAGCATCGACGACTGGGATGAGATATTCCCTGGTCAAGAGGACGCGAACGCCTTCGACGCGGCAGAAACAGAGCTGATCATTGCAGACGCCCTGGCCGAACTGCCAGAGCGCGAGGCTGATATAATTCGAATGCGCTTTGGGATTAATCGCGATTCCGACATGACCCTTGAGGAGATCGGTCAGATCTATGGAGTGACGCGCGAGCGCATTCGACAGATCGAGGCAAAGGGCCTCGACAGGCTTTCTCATCCGGGCCGCATGCGACGTCTTGAGATTCTATTGGGGCGTGAATTAGGAAAGGTGGAAAATTCTTTTCCGTCTGCGGCATCTCAAAAAAAAAGTGATGGAGCCAACTCGGCAAAAAGCGCCGCATTCGCGCCAAATTCAATTGGACATCAAGACACTCAAGAACTCCCAAAGGATTTTGGTTTAGGGGCGAACAGAAATCACGGGAAAGGTGAAAATGGCGCACAATCCATAGGGCCAAGCTCTGATGATCTCTTTGATCGCGCCATGCAGATGTGGAGCTCAGGCGTAAATCCGGACGAAATAGCCCGAGATTTGGGTGTTGATAGCTGGCAAGAAGTGTTCGGCACAGGAAAAGCTGATGGCAGTTAGAAATGCCCCCCCGTACGCAGGTTCAATGCTCGAGTCACTTCGCGGGCTCGGCTATGCGCTTCCTACTGCACTGGCCGATCTGGTTGACAATTCCATCACGGCGAATTCAAGCGAGGTCGCCATCCATCTCGAATGGGCCGGCCCAGACAGCTGGGTAAGGATTGTTGACGACGGCGACGGCATGGACGACGCGGCCCTTGAAGCCGGAATGCGCCTTGGAGCGCGCGATCCTCGGGCGGAGCGCGCAGCCAGCGACCTTGGGCGCTTCGGACTAGGCCTTAAGACAGCAAGTTTCTCTCAAGCTCGAAGACTGACCGTTGCCAGTCGGCAGAATGGCGGTCCTGTTGTATGCCTGCGCTGGGATCTCGACCTAATTGGTCAGGAGCCGGGCGCCGAATGGCCCCTCTTTGAAGGGCCTGCACAAGGATCTGAGCAACTGCTTGCGCCCCTGGAGCAGATGGAACACGGCACTATCGTCCTTTGGGAGAAGCTGGACCGTATTGTGACCGATGGCTTCACCGCCCCAGACATGATCGAGCTCGCCGATCGCGTCGAAGCACATCTTGCGATGACCTTTCATCGTCTTTTGGACGGGCAGCAGCCGACGCTGGGCCTCCTTCTCAACGGTAGAGGGGTGAAGCCCTGGGATCCTTACATGATAGGACATCCCGGCAAAGCGCTCGAAAGCCCCGAGTATCGCATCCTCCATACGACAGGTGTGACAGTTCAGTGTCATGTCCTTCCGCATCGCGACATGCTCAAGCCCGCCGAACAAGAATCCGCAGCCGGACCCGGAGGATGGACGCAGCAGGAGGGCTTCTACGTCTATCGCAACCGCCGTCTCCTTCTTGCAGGGGGCTGGCTGGGCCTAGGCGATGGCGGCAAGCCATGGCCGCGCGATGAAGCTCACCGGCTCGCCCGCATAAGGCTTGACATACCAAACAGCGCGGACGCCGATTGGAAGATCAATGTTCTGAAGTCGACCGCCAATCCGCCGGTACGTCTGCGGCCTCAACTTCACCGCCTTGCATCGGAGACGCGGGACACGGCGAGACGGGTCTTTGCCCACCGAGGTCACGTCGCGCCTGTTTCGGGCACGCGCTCGAACGCGGTTGCCGAGGCTTGGCAAGTGCGGCGCTCCGCACAAGGGACCTCTTACCGGATTGCCCGAGACCATGACCTTATCGCCTCAATCCTGAAACGCGCAGGATCGCTCAAACCGGACATCCTCGCTGTTCTCAGGCTCATTGAGGAGACCGTTCCAGTTCAGCGCATCTGGCTTGACACCGCAGAAGACAAGGAAACGCCGAGGACAGGTTTCGCCGGGGCACCGGACGAAGAAGTTATGGAGACATTGTCCTCGATGTTCGAAGCACTTGTTACATTTCGAGGTCTCAGTCCTGCTGAGGCGCGCGAACGGCTCGGTCGCACGCCCCCATTCGACAGGTATCTCGACCTAGTTTCATCCCTTGAAGTGAAAGATTCACTATGACGATTTCTAATCAGAAGGCCTTCGATTCAATACTTTCCATGGCGCAGAACATGCTGCGCCTCGCTGCGGAGCGGACACAGAGCCCTGTAACGCCAGAAATGATCGAAAAGGAGCTGTCAAAGCTCGCAATGATGATGGAGGAGGATTTTGCCCTCGTCGATCGGGATGCGCTCGTTGACGAACTGATCCGTCGCTCAAGCCGCACCGTTGGTCAAAACGCGACCCTAATGAACGGCGAGGACCATATTCCGTGGCTCGACGCTGAAAGAAAAAAGGGGTGGACATACTGGCAACGCTACTCCGAATACATGGAAACGCGTATTCCGTGGTCGGCTCTCGACGCCCTCGACGTTGCTACCGATGAAGTTCTTTCAAACCTCGAGGATCCGGTCCGCGAAGGCGCTTGGGATCGCCGGGGGCTCGTCGTCGGCCACGTGCAGTCAGGAAAGACAGGCAACTACACCGGTCTGATCTGCAAGGCCGCAGACGCTGGTTACAAGATCATTATCGTGCTTGCGGGTCTTCACAACAACTTGAGGGCTCAGACCCAGATCCGCCTGGACGAGGGGTTTCTCGGCTTTGCCACGATCGCGGATGCCGATGAGCTTCCCGCGGTCGGGGTCGGACTGATCGACAACGACACATCTGTCCGCCCCAATGCAGCAACTAATCGAAGTGACAAAGGCGACTTCAACACAGCCGTTGCGGCCAAGATGAATATCAGTCCGGAGCAGCGACCTTGGTTGTTCGTCGTCAAGAAAAACAAAACAGTCCTTGAGCGCTTGTTACACTGGATCCGCAATCGCGTTGCCAATCACACCGATCCCGCAACGGGTCGCAAGATGGTTACCAATTTGCCAATTCTTGTGATCGACGATGAGTCGGATCATGGTTCAGTAGACACGGGCGAAGACGTCGTAGATGATTTCGGCAACCCAGATCTCGAGCATCAGCCGAAAACCATCAACAGGCTCATCCGGGCGATTTTGCACCACTTCACACGCAAGGCTTACGTCGGCTACACCGCGACACCCTTTGCAAACATCTTCATTCACGAGCGAGGTGAAACGGTGGAGCATGGTCCCGACCTATTCCCTTCCGCATTCATCACCAACCTAGCGGCACCATCGAACTACGTCGGACCGGGACGCGTGTTTGGGTCCGCTTCAAGCACGCCAGAAGACCTGCCACTGGTGCGCGCACTATCAGACGACGAATTCCAGCCCTGGATGCCCAGCAAGTCGACAACGTCGCCAGAAATGAAGCCGCACAAGAACGGGCATCGACCACGCTGGGAGGGCGAAGATCGCGTGCCGGACTCGCTCGCAGAAGCGATCCGGTCATTCGCGTATGCCTGCGCCGTACGGAAACTGCGCGGACAAGGCGACAAGCACTCCTCCATGCTCATCCACGTCACGCGCTTCACCTCAGTACAAAATGAAGTCTTCAATCAGGTGGCCACCTACGTGAGAGACATGAAAGGCCGATACACACGTGGCATCGAACTTGCTCCCCTCGAAGCATCCATGCGCGAAGAATATGAAGCGACCTTTCTCCCCGGTATGCGAGGGGTCCGAGATGCGCTTGTGGAAGGCGAGACACTGGATGACTTCTCATGGGCGGAAATTCGTGACGTTTTGCCGGACGTCCTGTCGGACATTCGCGTGCGCGAGATCAACGGCACGGCGAAGGACGCTCTGGACTATGCCGAGAACGACGCCAGCGGCCTAAAGGTTATCGCCATCGGTGGCGACAAGCTTGCGCGTGGTCTGACGCTCGAGGGTCTCTGCACAAGCTACTTCCTGCGGACCGCACGCATGTACGACACACTGATGCAAATGGGTCGTTGGTTCGGCTACCGTGACGGCTACCTAGATGTCTGCCGCCTATACACATCCGAAGAAATGGTGGAGTGGTTCGGTCATATCGCCGATGCAGCGGAAGAGCTTCGCCAAGAGTTTGATAACATGGTTGCGGCCGGTGCCACGCCGAAGCAGTTCGGCCTGCGCGTGAAATCCCACTCCGTGCTGACCGTGACGTCGCGGGCAAAGATGCGAAACGCGCGAGCGATGCAGTTGACCTATTCAGGCGATCTGCTGCAGACCATCGTGTTCCCAAATCGAAGAGACGATATCACGGCAAACTTCAATGCCACTGATCGCTTCATCAGCGCACTAGGCCCATCGAAAGACCTGAACCACCAGCTCTTTGTACCTGAAGGTCAGAAGTGGAACGGACACCTGTGGCGAGATGTACCAGCACTCAGCGTGATCTCGTTCCTTCGGGAGTACAGGACCCATTCGGCCAGCTTCCGGATTATGAGCCCGCTGATCGCAGACTTCGTTGAGGAAATGAACAAGGACCAAGAACTGACAAACTGGACCGTGGCCCTTATCGGAAAGGAACAACCCGGAACAGAAAAGTTGGTTGGTGGCGCATCGGTCAAAATGCTGGATCGCCGCAGAGCGGCCGAGCATGCGGATCGGTACTCCATCAAGACCCTCATTTCCCCACGCGATCAGGCTATTGATCTGACCGAGGCAGAGTGGAAGGCAGCCCTCGAACTCAGTCAAAAAACCTGGCGCAATGATACGGATCGAAACGAAGGCAAAGAACCACCTTCCGAACCCAGAGGACCCCAGATCCGTCACGTTCTCGGAAACGGGGTACTTGACGCTGGCATTCCGGCCCGACGCGAACGTGGCTTACTGATGCTCTACCTGCTAGATCCTGCCGGTTCTGGCGTCCCTGAACTCGAAAATGCAGACCCTGTAGTAGCTTGGGCAATCAGCTTCCCTTCGAGCACTTCCGAGAGAAGAGTGTCCAATTCCAAGTATATCGCCAACAGCGTTCTGTGGGGAGGTCTGAATGACTGGGTGGACTGAGGAGGGGCTTGAACGCGCTTGGCGAGCGCTCGCGCGCCAGGAGGCCAGTGAAGACTGGCGCTTTGTACATCTCACCGAGATGGGTGCTGTCTCTGTTGAGGCCGGCTGCCACTTCCCCCTGGGGCGAGAAGCGTTGATCTTTTCATTTCCCAGCTCGTGGTCAGTGAATTCGGCACGGTTGCCTGAAGGCAAGGGTTTCGATGTCGCTGTCATCGAGGGTCAGACTGTCGTTGTCGGAAAGACCGCCATAGCGTTGGTCAGACGGCCCGAAGGATCGCCGGACATCTTCGCCATCATGGTCGTCGATGTCTTGCGAACATTGGAAGTCGCAGCAAACACAGCGAATCGTGATGTGATAGAGGCCTTCCTCGAACGGGTCAGGGAATGGCAGGCATTCATGGCCCGTACGCACCGCCCCCTTTCGCCCGATGCACAGATCGGCCTTCTCGGCGAGTTATGGATTTTGAGACTGCTCGCAGACACTTCCCTTGGAGTTGGTGCTCTCGATTGCTGGCAAGGACCATTACGAGCAGCGCAAGACTTTCACGTGCGCGGAGGCGCGATCGAAGTAAAGAGCACTGTTCGGACCGGCAGCTTCCTGGCCCGAATCAACAGCATCGAGCAGCTCGATAGTTCTCGAGATCCAGTTCTTCTTTGCGGGCTTCGCTTCGAGGAAAACACGGACGGATCTTCACTTGTAGATTTGGTGTCTGAACTCCGCGAAAGGTTTGAGCGTGCTGGGGTGCAGCGCAGCTTCGAAGCCCTACTGATGGTGATGGGGTACCTTGACGAGCATGCGCGGCTCTACGGCCGCACGCTGATATTGAAGGATGCAAGGGGATTTCGTGCGGAAGGTCACATGCCACGCCTCACGCGTGCTGACCTGCCAATCGCCATCCGTTCTGCCGCCTATGTCCTTGACCTGGATGCTTTGGAAGTTCCTTCCATTACTCTTCCAGAGTTGATCAACGAGTTTGGACTGGATTGACATGAGTCTTGAAGAATTTCACTACAATTTTCGTTCCGACATGCAGACGATCATCGCCGAACGTGTTTCGGATGGAGAGGGTCCCTTCCCTTCTGAGGAGCTCGTTTTTGCCGAAATGGTCATGGAGCACGTGGCAGAAACCGGGATATGCGACGCGCCCACCGTTTGTCATTGGAACGGCAAGGTCGGTAACGCCAAGTTGCGCATAACCGGCTATGCCCTCAGCTCCGATGAAACGGCGCTCGACCTGTTTGTGACCCACTATTTTGGAACAAATGAGTTAAACGATCTACGTGACTCAGATGCCACAAGAACGGCCAGCGAAGGCGTGCGCTTCCTCTTTCGCGCTGCGAGTGGCCAGCTTGACGCGAAAATTGATCCTACCCACCCGGTCAGGGACCTCGTTGCAACCATCCGTTCCCGATGGCACGACATCGACCGCTTACGGGTTTTCGTGATCACAGATGGACGAACCAAAACCAAGCGTTTCTCGAACAAAGAGGTTCATCAAAAGATGGTGGCCGTGGAGGCCATGGATATTGAGCGGCTGTTTCGACACACCGAAGGAAAACCAAGGGATGAACTCGCAGTAAGTTTTGTTCAGTCGATAGGTCAACCTCTACCTTGTGTTCACGTTCCTGATCCTGACGCGGATTACGAGTACGCCCTGACTGCCATTCCGGGGCAACTAATTCGAGATCTTTATCTTCGTTACGGCACAACGCTACTCGAAGCCAACATTCGCACGTTCCTGGGAAACAAACGTGCAGTGAACAAAGGTATCGTCGAAACTCTACGAAAGGAACCGGAGCACTTTCTCGCATTCAATAACGGCCTGGTCCTAGTCTGCGACGAGGCTGCGTTCGAGCGTACTGATGACGGTAATCTGGGATTGTCGTTCATGAAGGGATTGCAGATCGTGAACGGTGGCCAGACGACATCGAGCATCTATTTCGCGTCGCGCGACGACCGTACCATAGATCTGAGCCATGTCATGGTTCCGGCCAAGATCATCATTCTCAAGGCCTCACAAGACGAAGCGCGTGAGCGGTTAATCAGTAACGTCTCGCGTTATGCAAACAGTCAAAACGCAGTTAAAATGTCAGATCTCTCGGCAAATCGCCCATTCCATCGAGAGCTCGAAAAACTTGCAAACGACACTTGGTGTCCTGATGGCGCTACCCGTTGGTTCTATGAGCGGGCGGCTGGAGCCTACAACGTCATGCTGCTGAGAGAGGGCACTACCCCTGCTAAACGCCGCAAGCTGAAGGAGATGATCCCACCGAGGCGCAAGCTGACAAAGAACGACCTTGCAAAATACCATGAGGCGTGGCGCGGAAAGCCAAACCAGGTCGCGCTTGGCGGCGAAAAGAACTTCGCAGCCCTCATGGCAGCGCTTGACGAGGATCCAAACATCGCTCCTAGTCCGCTCAATGCAAAGTGGTTTCGCGCAATGATTGCAAAGGTTATCGTGTTCAAAGCCATTGAGAGTATGATCAAGACAAAAGACGCAAAAGAAATCTTCCGCCAAGGTTATGTAAATATTGCTACCTACGTTGTTGCGGTTGTCGCAGACCGGATTGGAGACAGGCTCGACCTTGAGAAGATCTGGATGCGACAAGGCATCTCAGCAGAGTTCCGGGATCTGCTTTGGGACTGGGCAGTAATTGTGAATTCCGAGTTTAATAGGATCGCTCCAGGTCAGCAATTTTCAGAAGTCGCCAAAAGACTCGAAACGTGGAATAAAATAAAGCTAGTCGCTTTTCCCGAACAATATGGAGGAATTGATGAACTGCGGGAGAATTAACATGAGAAGATATGAATTGGCCTTTGCACACGTGAGCCGGATCCCTACAGAAATATTGCCGTCGTTGAACTGGTGAACAGTCAAAAATCACAATTCAAAGACGGTACCAAAGTCTCATCTTTCGAGTTGGCATTGAACGGAATCTCACTCCACCTTTGCCAACCGGACGAGGAAAATCGCAGACCGGCATTTACCGAGATTGTCAACAGGTGAGACCATGCCAAATGACCGAAAAATGGGCCGAGATAATCATGGACCGACCAAGGATCATGAGACTTCCTCGGAAGATCTTTCAGAACTTTCCCTCTCGGAGTTCAGTTCGGAGGTTGCGGCCGAGGACTACCATCGAGCGAGGCAAGCGGAAACCTCGAAAGGTGAATTCATCATGGTTAGTCAGACTAGATGGGATCATCACGAAGTCGATTGGTCATTAGACGACCTAGACACTGGGACGACACTTGCAACGGAGAGTTGCCACGATGGCCAGCCTGCCCCACAAGATAGAATTGATCGCACTGTTTCCGTCACGCCCGATACCTCGAATGCAAGCAAGCAAGAAGAGACGCTAAAAAGCAACACAACAACTTGCGAGCATGTCGCTTCCATCCAACTGAAGAATTTCAAAAAATTTCGAAGCTTCAGAATTGACTGTGGAGCTACAAACATTCTTACCGGCAAAAACAACGCTGGAAAGTCAAGCATTCTTGACGCGCTCCGGGTCGCTCACGACGTGCTCAGGTACGCGTCAAGAAGAAAACCTGAAATGTCCGAGTTCGAGGGAAGAAGCTGTGCAAGCTTTACCATGCCAACCAGTACGTTAAAAATTCCAATCGATAATATTGCATGGAACTACTCTGATAACCCAGCTTCAGTTCGGCTATCACTGAAAAACGGATCTCAATTTGTGATCCTGTTGCATCCAGATCAACCAATTAAGGCCTATCTCCTTTGTGACGGGCCCTTTCCTCGAACGACATCTGCCTTTCGGCGTCAGTTTCCATTGTCCCTGGTTGTCGTTCCAACTTTGGGTCCAGTTGAAGAGAATGAACAATATTTGACCGACAAAACGGTCTCAACTAGCGAGAATACCCGCACCGCTCATCGACATCTGAGAAATATCCTCATTCGAAAAACAGAAGATGAGTTTGACGAATTTTCTGAGGCAGTGTCATCTGCATGGCCAGAAATATCGTTGGAGCGCCCGAGGGTTTTGAGCCCTGGGGAGCCGATGGAGATGATGTTTTTCGAAGAGGGAATCCCAAGAGAGATGTTTTGGTCAGGTTTTGGCCTTCAGGTGTGGATGCAAATGGTTTTACAGTTCATGCGTGGTTCCGATAAGTCTGTCTTGGTCTTGGATGAGCCGGACATCTATCTCCATCCTGAACTTCAGGTCCGCATGGTTGAATTGGCCGCGCGCAAGTTTGGTCAGATATTTATTGCTACCCACTCGCCCACCATCGTTGATTGTGCAAATCCCGAAGATGTTTTGACCATTTCAGCAAAGGATGCCTCCGCTATCAGAGCCGCAAGGTACTAAGAAATCCCAATAGTTGGTGAGCGAAGTCAGGCTGCTCAAAGATCACTTAAGCTAGTTGAGAATTGCATTCAGGAGTCTAGCAATCTGGATAGCAAGAAACGGAGGCACCGCATTACCAACCTGCACATACTGTTGCGTTCGGTTGCCCATGAACAAGTAGTCATCGGGGAATGTTTGTAGGCGTGCAGCCTCGCGCACGGTCAGGCTGCGGCACTGGATTGGATCGGGGTGTATGAAATAATGTCCATCCTTCGAAATATGGCTGGTTACCGTAGTCGCGGCCGCGTCGGCAAGTTGGACTCGAAATCGATCATTGAATACGCCGCTGTGCCAGTTCCGATGATCTGGGCTGAGCGCGAGAGGAAAATCGGCAGCCTTCGGGCTGTAGCCATGCACTGAGCCGAATACAGCGGCGAAGAGATACCGCCCGAGGTCCGAGGCCATATGCCCGCGAGTTTCGTGTTGGGTGATAGCACTTAGCTCTGGCCGCTCAAGCCAGCTCAATAGTTCATCGTTTGAGTTACCGTATCCATCCGGCAGACATGACGCAGTTCGACGGTTCGGAGCCCGTGACATCATTTGCTTGGCAACGGATGAGAATGCCTGCCGAAGAGGAGCGTTCTCTTTTCCCTTGTGTATGTCGGCCATTAATTTAGCCGCTTCGACAACTTCTTCTCGCCACGCTAATGAATCGTCTCGACCACGGCTAATACCGCTGCGTACGTCGGGCATTGTCCCGATGACGTCGCTAACCGTCCGCGTCAGACCCGAGACGGCAATCTCGGCGCGGGTTGCCTTGCCCGCAATATCGGATCGGATACCGACGATGATCACCCTGTGACGTCGTTGCGGCACTCCAAATTCTTCAGCACGCACGATGAAATCAGACGGTCGTACTGCTTCTTGCAGGCTAGCTTTTCCGTCTTCCACTCGCACTGCCAGCAAGTCGTAGTGATGATCTTGGCCCGTACCAAGTGAGGACAGGTCCTCCATCAGCATCTCGAAGACAAGTCGACTTTCAACAGTCGAGGAAAGCATGCCTTTGACGTTTTCCATGACGAAAGCGGCGGGACGAAGCCTTTCGAGCACGCGGATGTACTCTCGGAATAGGTAATGCCGCTCATCATCTTCAGGCACATAGCCGATCTTGCCCTTGGCTCGGGCGCGCCCAACCAGAGAATAAGCCTGACAGGGCGGCCCGCCGATGAGAATTGTATCGTCATAGTTTTTGCGCAGCTTCGCGATGGCACCGTCAATCGCCTTCGCAGCAGCCTCAGTTCCAAGTTCGAGTGCACGAGCCTCATCGAGGGCAAGCTGCCAAGCTTCTGCGTCGACTATTGACCAATCCGGCTCGGGGACAAGCCCTGCATGGAAATCGATGAACTGATCGGGCAAGGCGCCTTGACGTGCCTTGTATTCACGCAGGAACGCTCGCAGCCTCAGTGTGCGATGAGCCGATGCCTCCTTCTCGACCGAGATGCCGATCCGGAACGGCGCATGTCCGTCCTCGACAAGGGATGCAAACCCCTCACCAAGTCCGCCGGGGCCGGCGAACAGATCAACGATGCCGAAAGTCGAAGGCAAATCAGGCTCCTGACGAACTTCATTCAGTCGGTGTATACTAGGTTCCAGATCGAAGACCAGGGTGCACGTGGCCGATATCGTCGACAAACAGACCCGATCCCGGATGATGGCCGGGATCAAGGGAAAGGACACGAAGCCCGAACTAGTGCTTCGGCGGGCACTTCATGCCTGCGGCTTCCGTTACCGGCTGCATTCGAAAGATTTGCCCGGGCGACCTGACCTCGTGTTTCCAAAGCATCACGCAATCGTCTTCGTGCATGGCTGCTTCTGGCACCGCCATGAGGGCTGTCGTTACACAACCAGTCCATCGACCCGCCAAGAGTTCTGGCAAGCCAAGTTCACCGCAAATGTCGCTCGGGACGAGGCAGTTCGCGATAAGCTCCTGGAAGGCGGGTGGCGCATCGCCACAGTTTGGGAGTGCGCTCTCCGGAAACCGGATCAGATGAATGTCACAACCGACCTCCTATCAGCGTGGCTGCGGTCGAATGAGATTCAGATGCAGATCGGCGACGATGAGGCATCTTCCGTCATTCGAGCGGATGTCCGTTCAGCTCCTCACACCTAGCCACGCCAGAATCCTCTGAACACCTTGGCGCTCGGTCTATTTGGCGTATCAATGGCTTGAGCGGTTACGGAGAGAAGATGTGCTGAACCCCAGAAGCGATACTGGCCAGGAGCTTGATGCGAAATTCACGCTCGAGAAGCTACCGGACGGTTTTGCCCTCACAGTTGAGTCCCGGGGCGGGTCAGACCATGGCCCGAACCCCAGCCGGAACAAGAACTACATCGATGGCATGCTTCTGCACCTGAAGCGCATGGCCGAGCATGGCATGCGCCTGGACGAGATCCAGGTGGCTAGTGCGAAGGCGCTACGGCTGCCTGAACCTGAACGCGTTGTCTGGCCTGACGGCTACCCGCGGCCACTCAGAATGGCTGCAGTGAGCGACTTCAATGAACTGCGCCTCGCAATCGGCCGTCAATCCGCCGCGTTTCAGAACATGTCGAACTCCACTGGCAACAACAGCAAGAGAATGAAGCTGATTGTGCGCTCGCCAGAGGCGGCAGACATACCAATGGATCAGCTGGAGGGTATCTTCACGGGACGCAATGGTGGATCCGTCTGGACGGAAGTCCCAACGTCGGATGAGGAAGAGCTCCACAAGCGTGTGGCCAACGCGCGCCGCAAGGCAAGACGTTCGTCCGCGAAGGGCAAGACACCTCCTGAGGGACAGAATGACGTCAAGCGGGCGAGTGGTTCATCGGAACGCTTTGTCCGGGATCCGAACTTAGTCGCGTGGGTGCTTGAACAGGCTGACGGGTCCTGTGAGGTCTGCGGTGACAAAGCCCCGTTCCAGCGCGACGACGGCGAACCGTATCTAGAGGTACACCATGTGCGCCCGCTGGCAGAGGGCGGGCCCGACACCGTCGACAATGCGGTTGCCTGCTGCCCGAACTGTCATCGCCACCTGCATCACGGCTCAGGACGGGAAAATCTCAGGCAATCCCTGCTCGAGCGCCTCGGCCGCCTGAAGGACTGGCCGCAGAAGCCCATCGCCTGACTACGGTCGTTCCGTTCGGCACAATCACTCCGAGCCTCCATCTTTCAGGCCTCTCTACAAACCCGCGCCTGCTGCCGCATCACAGCATAGTCACTGAGCATCTCAGCTATCGCTGAGCCCTCCGGTAGCGTGACCATTTCCTCGGCCGCCCGTGCCTGCAACTCCCTGCTGTATTCCACGACCGGCGGACAAGATGCCAAGCTGCGCGTTTCATGGCTCACGTCGATGCCGCATTCGTGGAGCAGGTCCTCGACATTCCGAAGCGACAGAGGAAAACGGATATACAGCATCACCGCCAGGCGGATGATCTCTGGGCTCGTTTTGAAGTACTTGAATGGATCTTTCTTCGACATTCGCAGACGCTAGATCGACTTACTGCCCGCCTCAACCCAGGTTCCTTTGACAGTACCTTGGCGACAGAACCAACAGTGAACACCCAAGTTTTTGTATAAGCCATTTATATCTTTTGAGTTTTTTCCTTGCGTTTGTTTGAAGGCAACTCCATCTCTTTTTCACCCGACGTTCAGAGCCAGATCTGGCATCCGAACGACGGATCGAACGGCAGCAACAGCGCCGTTCGCAGATCAGGTCACCCTGATCCTTCGTGAGCGCCCCTGAGGGTCTTGCTTACGCATCAACGGAGAAACCGCGGTGTTCAGCACCGCATGAAAGTTTCGAAGAAGCCTTCCGGGCTGTCCGGCGGGCGTGGTGCATAAGGAGGACCTACTGTGCCAAATGCGAAGACCCGGGTGAAGAGCCCAACCCTGCCGGAAACACTCCGGCTGAAGATCACCTACCGCAAGGTGGCGGATCTCAAACTCTATGCGGGGAACGCCCGCACGCACTCGGACAAGCAAATCGAACAGATCGCAGCGTCGATCCGGCAGTTTAGCTTCGTGAATCCGGTTCTGGTGGATGCCGACGATGGTATCGTCGCCGGTCACGGCCGCGTCGCCGCCGCCCGCAAGCTCGGATTTATCGAAGTGCCCGTCATCCAACTGGCACATCTCAGCGACGCCGAACGCCGCGCATACGTCATCGCCGACAACCGCCTGGCCGAGCTGGCTGGGACCAGGAGATCCTCGCGATCGAATTGCAGGCGCTCTCCGACATGGAGCTCGACTTCGACCTCGAGATCACCGGGTTTGAGACAGCAGAGATCGATCTACTTCTCGATGACGAGGACGAAGGCGAGCGTGACTCGGCCGACGATGTTCACGAGCCTGCCGTTGGCCCCGCGATCACTCGGCCCAGTGACATCTGGCAGCTTGGACGTCATAAGCTGATCTGCGGTGATGCGCTGGATCCAGATACCTATCGGCGCCTCATGGGTGACGATCGCGCCCGCGCGGTCTTCACCGACCCGCCCTACAAAGTGAAGATCGACGGCCATGTCTGCGGATCCGGCAAGGTCAAGCATCGCGAATTCGCCATGGCGACAGGCGAGATGGACAAAGCCGGGTTCACCAGCTTCCTTCGCGATGCTCTCACCTCCATGGCCGACGTCAGCCTCGATGGCGCGATCCACTTCGTCTGCATGGACTGGCGCCACATGGATGAACTGAGCGCTGCCGGTGCTGACGTCTATTCAGAGCTGAAAAACCTCGTGGTCTGGGCCAAGACCAATGGCGGCATGGGCACCTTCTATCGCTCTCAACACGAGCTGATTTTCGTCTACAAGGTCGGCACAGCAAAGCACCTGAACACCTTTGGACTTGGCGAGACTGGTCGCTATCGGACAAATGTCTGGGAGTATGCCGGGGTCAACAGCTTCGGCGGCAACCAGGAAGACCTGGCGTTGCATCCAACCGTCAAGCCCGTGGCTATGGTGGCGGATGCGATCCGCGATGTGACCCGTCGCGGCGACATCGTGCTCGACGGTTTCGGTGGATCTGGCACCACGCTGATCGCCGCCGAACGCACGGGTCGTGTGGCTCGCCTCATCGAACTCGATCCGCACTATTGCGATGTGATCTGCCGACGTTTTGAGGCTCAGACGGGCCAGCCGGCGCGTCTGGTTTGTACCGATCAGACGTTTGCCGATGTTGCACTCGACCGCGAAGCCGAAGCCGATGATACGAATTTAGAGGCTGCCGAATGACAGACGAAAACACATCTACGGTCGGCTATATGAACCCGCCTGAACACACCCGGTTCAAAAAGGGCAAGTCTGGCAACCCCCTTGGTCGCCCGCGTAAGCGGGAAGACCTGAATACGGTGCTGCACCGGGTCCTTAAACGCAAAGTCCGGGTGAAAGACAACGATCGGAAACTGCCAATCCGGGATGCGCTGATGTGGAAGCTCCGCGAGCTGGCACTGAACGGCGACAAGCAAGCTATGGCTCTGCAGCGGCGCATCATCGATGAGTCCGGTATCGCAGACCCCATGGCCTGTTCGCCGGAAGAAAAGCAAAAGAAAGTTCTCCGCGCCCTCAAGCGGATCGCCAAAGATATGGAGCAGAAAGAAAAAGACCATGATTAACGACAATAAGGTCGGCTACGCCAGTCCACCAAAATCCACACGTTGGCAAAAGGGTCAGTCCGGGAATCCCAAGGGTCGGCCGAAGACGAAGTCCGAATTCATGATGGACGCTGCACAGATTCTGACCCAGCCCGTCGACGCCCGCGCGCCAGACGGCACGACGGTTCGTTTGGACGGTATTGAAGCCGCCTATCTTGCGCTCTGCCGCAACGGTCTCAAAGGGCACAAACCGTCACTGCTTGAAGCGATCCGGATCATGTTGGAAGTAGGCCCAGCCGTGCAAGCGAAAGAGGAAGAGCAGAAAAACAAGCGGCAGGAATTGGTGGAACGGCTGGAGCGCATGGGCGTAAGAATTCCAGAAGACTCCAAGTTGCGCCAATAGCGCCATTCCGAACTGGACTTCCGACGCGCCACGAGCGTCACTGTTGCCACGCCCGGCAAGACCCCGGGCGCATCTCGGTACCAGAGCCGGCATCCCGCTGGCTTCGAAAACCGAGGAACAAGAATGTCCAAGTCCAAATCAACCCCTTCGCGCGTGAGCAAGACTGCAATCCTGCGTAAATTGCTGAGCCGCAAGGCCGGCGCAGATCTTGCCGCCCTTCAGTCCGCAACCGGCTGGCAAGCCCATTAAGTCCGAGCGGCGCTGAGCGGGCTCAGGAAGACAGGGTACAGCGTCGAACGATCGGAACCCGTCAAACCCGGCGGCAGCGCCGTCTACCGCATCACCAGCGACCCGGAGAGCGCCCAATGAAGCTCTCCGTGACCGAGATCGAAACCATGGACCGGGCGGCTTTGATCGCCGCCTGGAACAAGGTCTTCGGCACCCCCGTCCCGAAACGCCTCAGCAGTCCCTTCCTGCGCCGGTTCCTGGCCTTCGAAGTGCAGGCCCGCGGGCGTGGCGGGTTGCCAAAAGACTTTGTCACAAAGCTCGCCAAGGCTGCACGGGATAATCCGTCTGCCACAAGCCCCGCGCTCAAACCCGGCGGCCGTCTGATCCGCGAATGGAATGGGGCGACCCATGTGGTCGATGTCGTCGAGGGCGGCTTTCTCTGGAAAGGTCAGCGCTATGCGTCGCTGTCGCCGATCGCCCGCGCCATCACCGGGGCCCGATGGTCCGGGCCCCGCTTCTTCGGTCTGAAGCGGGCGGGCTGACCGTGACTAAGCCGCGAATCCGATGCGCCATCTACACGCGTAAATCCTCCGACGAAGGTCTCGACCAGGACTTCAACTCGCTTGATGCCCAGTTTGAGGCCTGCGCCGCCTATATCGCCAGCCAGCGGCACGAAGGCTGGGTTGCGGGCAAGTCCCGATATGACGATGGCGGCATCTCCGGCGGCACGCTCGACCGGCCCGGCCTTCAGCGCCTGCTGGCAGACATCGACGCGGGGCTCGTTCAGATGGTTGTGGTCTACAAGATTGATCGTCTGACCCGATCCCTGGCCGACTTTGCCAAGCTGGTCGAGCGCTTCGATGCCGCCGGTTGTTCCTTTGTCTCGGTTACCCAAGCCTTCAACACCGCCTCGTCGATGGGCCGGCTGACGCTCAACGTTCTGTTGTCCTTTGCCCAATTTGAGCGTGAGGTGACGGCTGAGCGGATCCGAGACAAGATCGCGGCCTCCAAGAAGAAGGGTCTTTGGATGGGCGGCGTGCCGCCGCTCGGATACGATCCGCATGCCGATCCCAAGATCCGCGGCCTCGTCATCAACGCAGACGAAGCTGAAACAGTGCGGACGATCTTCGCCCTCTACGAGGACCTCGGCTGCCTGAATGCTGTCATGCGTCGCGCCAACGAGTTGGGCCTGCGCTCCAAGCTGCACCGATTCAAGTCCGGGCGGGTCCAGGGCGGTAATACATTCTCGCGCGGCCAGATCTATGCGGCTCTGCGCAACCCGATCTACATCGGAAAGATCCGCCACAAGACCAAAGTCTGGGATGGACAGCATGAGCGGATCGTAAGCGAGGCGGTTTGGGAACGGGTCCAGGAAAAACTGGAGACTGCCAGTGCGCGCCCGCGGAGTCGAAAGACCGCTGCCAAGCAACTCAATACCAGGCCCACTGCACCGCTCACCGGGAAACTCCGTGATGAAACCGGAGACCGGCTTACCCCGACGCACACCCAGCGTCATGGACGGCAGATCCGATACTACGTCTCGAACCGGTTGATCTCAGGAGGGACCGACCCCCAAGGCTGGCGATTGCCCGCGCCGGCATTGGAACAGGCTGTAGCCAACGCCATTGCAGAGCGCATCCGCAGACTGGCCAATGACCATCGAATTTGCCCAAGACCCAATCTGCAGCGTGACGGCGCCATTCAGGCGAAGGCACGACGGCTCGCCAATCAGCTCTCAGAGGGCGCGTCCAATCTTCTGCAGAAGATCTTGGACGATGGGCAGATCACGAAGAACTTCATTGTCTTGCGGATGAATGCGGGTGGTCTAGCCGAGGCGTTGGAAATGGAGCCCAATGAGATGGACCGCGCGGTTTTGGCGATCAAGGCTCCCTTCGAACTTCGCCGACGCGGTGTCGAAGGAAGGATCGTCATCGGCGACCGCGAGCCTCGACCAGATCGCACGCTCCTTCGCGCTCTTTCCCGCGCACATGTCTGGGCAGCCGAATTGCGCAACGGCAGGCCCCTTGCAGAGATCGCCGTGGCGACGGGGCATGCAGAATCCTACATTCGCACCCGATCGCAGCTGGCGTTCTTGTCGCCCGAGATCCAAATGGCGATCCTCGAAGGGCGACAACCAACGGACCTGACACTAGAACGGATTATCCGAAAACCGGTGCCAATCGACTGGGGCGCTCAGGCCCGATTGTACGGCTTCGAAAGCGGTCAGTAACACCCCTGATCAGGACGTGGCGTTCCCTGTTCCTCCGAAAATTTTCCCTGATAATCGCGAAAATGTTCCCTGATATTTTGCGTAGGGAATTCTCGCGCAACACATTGATAACACGCCATGATTCAGGGCGAGAAATCGCTCAAAGGGCCGAAATCTGAAGTATTTCCCTGTTAATTCCCTGTTAGCAGGGAATTTTGGCCCTAACCGAAGCGCGTGATGGTGCCTACGGAGACACTACGCAGAAATCGCGCCAGCTCACGGGATTACGATCGTCTCTCTGGCAGATGGCATAGCCCAAGCGCCCGGGAAAACGGGAGAAAACAGGGAAAGAAGGACTGCGCTGGCAGAGATAGGGGTGGGTGGCGGAGACGAAGGGATTCGAACCCTCGAGACGGTTTCCCGCCTACTCCCTTAGCAGGGGAGCGCCTTCGACCACTCGGCCACGTCTCCGCCGACGGGTATATCCGTGCATGTCACCGAGATACAAGGTCGATTCTTAGCCCCATGTCATTTTTCTGAACTCACATCTCCAATCCGAAACGCTCGATCCCGAAGCGCTGCGTCTGACATGTTGGTTGGGCGTTTGGTTAGCACGGAAGTCCTTGCACCAAGGCCCGCACAACACTGTCTGGGAGGGGCGTTTTTCGAAATACTTGCAAAGAATGCGATGTTTACGGCATATTTGTCTGTATTTAACAAATAAATGATAGCGCAAAGACTTTACGCAGGGGGCAAAAAACCGGGCAGCGGGCGTTGAACGCTCGGACATTACCTTTGGGGGAAGGAAAGACTGTTGGCCTGGTTAAAAGTGTTTTGTGTTGCGGTTTGCCTGCTGATCATTCCGTCTCAGGTGCTGGCGAATATCGGAACGGTCGTGGCGGTCAAACCGGGGGCCGAGATCACACGTGACGGAAACCGGCAGCCGTTGAAGATGGGGATGGAGGTCGCGTCGGGCGATGCGATCTCGACGGATCGCAGTGGTGTGGTGCAGCTGATTTTCGTGGACGAGACGAAGATCGCCATCGGACCCAACGCCAGCATGGTGCTGGACGTCAAGATGCTGCGGGGAAATCGCAAGGCCAAAAGCTTTGCGGTGCAGGCACTGGGCGGCAGTTTCAGGTTCATATCCGGTAAAAGCAGGAAACGGGCGTATTCCGTCCGCACTCCGACGGCGACCATGGCCGTGCGGGGTACGATTTTCGACATTTGGATCGCGCCGGGCAATCAAAGCTCGATGCTGGTGTTGCAGGGCACGGTTCAGATGTGTGGTCTGAATGGCGGGTGCCGGTCTACCGGTCGGCAATGCAGCCTGTATGCCACCAGCCAGCGTGGCCGTGTCGGGCGTCCGATCGATCAGGAGCAATACGACAAGGCGATCCAAAGCGGCTTCCCGTTCATACAGGCGCAGGAACGGCTGCTTGTCCCGCTGCGGGTCAATATCGAAGGCTGCGCGCGCGAGGCTGCTCCGGTACGGCCCGAGAAACCTGATGGGCCGGAGAGGCGCGAAGCGCGGGCGCGCGAACCCGAGCCATCGCGGCCCTCGCGGCCCGAACCGGATCCAACGCCCGATCCCCCTTCGACAGGCGATCCCGGAACGCCCGGGCCAGAGGGCGGCGGCGGTGAATCTTCGCCCGCCGCGCCTTCCGGGGCTGGTCAGGGCAACCCAACCGGTCAGCCAGAACGCGAATCCGAATAGGGCCGGACCTTGACCCTTTCGCTTGTCCAGCGAGGTTGATGTGACCAAAAAACCGCAGGAAAAGAACGGTCGGTGGCGCGTTTTTCGGATCGTGGGGCTGGGGCTGATCCTGTTTGGCTGTTTCATCCGGGTGCTGGATCCGTATCCCGTCCGGATGTCGCGTCTGGTGTATTTCGATATTCTGCAACGCCTGTCGCCGCGCGCGTTTAATCCTGATCTGCCCGTGCGCGTGGTGGATATCGACGAGGCCGCGCTTGAGACATGGGGTCAATGGCCCTGGCCACGCACTTTGCTGGCGCAGATGGTCGAACATCTGGGGGAATATGGCGCCGCCGCAATCGCCTTCGACATGCTGTTTGCCGAGCCGGACCGGTATTCCCCCGCGCGCCTGTTGAACGATCCGGCATTGTCCGGCGTGCTGTCCGTGGATCGCACGGCGGCGGATTTGGACAATGATGTTCTGTTCGGGGCCGAGATGGCCAATTGGCCGGTCGTGCTTGGGGTTGCCGCGCGGCTGTCCGGCGAAGACCAACCTGTTTTTGCCAAGGCCGGGATCATCGAAATCGGGGACCAACCGACCGAGGGGCTGGTGTCCGTGCCGCAATGGACCCCGCTGGCCCCGCCACTGGATCAGGATGCGACAGGTATCGGCGGCGTCAATGTTTCGCCCATGGGTGATACCGGCGTCGTGCGCCGGGTGCCGGTGCTGTGGGGCGGCCCCGACGCCGCGCTGCCTGCGCTGGGGATCGAGGCGCTGCGGGTTGCGATGGACGAGCCGGTCATTCTGGCCGAAGGCGCGCAGGACGAGACAGGCATTATGCTGGGTGTCGAGATTGGTGCGTTTATCCTGCCCACCACCGAAAACGGCGAGGTCTGGATCAGATACCGCCACGAGAACCCGGCGCTCTATCTGCCGGCCAACAGGATCATGCAATCCGGGGACGACCCGGAAATGCGCGCCCAGATCGAAGGTCGGATCATTCTGGTGGGCACCTCTGCGGCGGGTCTGTTCGACATGCACCTGACGGCGCTGGGTGAATCCGTTCCGGGCGTGTCGATCCACGCGCAACTGCTTGAGCAGATCCTGACCGATGAGATGATCAGCCGGTCGGACGTTAACGCCGCGCTGGAATTGCTGGCCTTTGCGTTGCTGGGCCTTGTCGTCATCGTTGTCATGACGCGCCGGGGCGCGGTGGCCTCATTCGTGGCCGGAGGGATCTCGGCGGCTGTTGTTCTGGGGATCAGCTGGTTGGCCTTTCGAAACCATCTGGTGCTGTTCGATGTCACCTTCCCGCTTCTTGGGGGTATGGCCAATTTCGGAGTTCTGGCCGGGTATCTGTTCGTTTCGACCGAACGCGAGAAGCGGGTGATCCGCCGCATCTTCTCGCGTTACGTATCACCGGAAATTCTGCACGAGCTTGAAGGCTCGGGCCATGCGCTTCAACTGGGGGGTGAGACACAGGACATCACCGTGATGTTTTCGGACATCCGCGGGTTTACGCCCCTGTCGGAATCCGTGTCGGCGACCGATCTTGTGGCCATATTGAACGAGCTGTTTTCGCAGGTCGGGGATCAGATTCTGGCGCAGCAGGGCACCATCGACAAGTTCATCGGCGACGCCGTGATGGCGTTCTGGAACGCGCCGCTTCCGGTTGCGGATCATCCGACACGGGCCGCACAGGCTGCGCTGTTGATGCGGCAGGCGCTGGTGGCGTTCAATGCGTCCGAGGTCATGCGCGGGCGGCCGCCGATTGCCTTGGCAACCGGGTGCGCAACGGGACGGGCCTGCGTCGGCAATATCGGCTCGCGGCGGCGGTTCAACTATACCGTCATTGGGGATGTGGTGAATGTCGCCGCCCGGCTGGAACAAAGCTGCCGCCATGTCAATTATGACATCGTGATCTCGCGCGCGGTTGTTGATGACACACGAACCGAGCTTGCGGTGCTTGAGGCCGGGTTTGTGGAACTGAAAGGCAAGGCCGAACTGGAACCGGTATACATTCTGGTTGGTAACAAACCGGTTCTTCAAAGCGCGGCGTTTCAGTCCTTGGCCGAGACGCACAAGTCCCTGATCGCGTCCATTCGGGACGGTGCATCGCACGATCTGGTCCGGGCGAGGTGTCAGGACTGTGCCAGCCTTGCAGCGGACATCGAGCCGGGATTAAGCGCGTTCTATGACGCGCTTCCCGGGCGGGCGGCGGATTTCAGGTCGGATGTGCAGTCAAACCAGGTGTTGTTCAGCCACCGCGCCGCAGGGCAGTGACGGCTGTTTTTGCACGGTCGGTCAGGGATCAAGACACCCGGTGGCCTTGGCGACCACCGGGCCGGTTTGTGTCGACTACCGGAAGACATCCGCCAGATCGGATACGCTGACGCCTTCTTTGATCTCCTTCAGGCGGGCGAAGATCATCGCGATGGCAACACCGGTCCACCCGTACCCAATTGCTGATCCGATGCTTTCCGAGATGATTTCTGCCCCTTGCGAGTCGAAGGACAGCAACGCCAGGCCAAAGATGAAACCGATAGCGGCGGCAAACAGGAAGATGCAAAGGACAATCAGGATCAATGCGCCGACAATGGGCCAGCGGTAGTTCTTCGTCAGCTCTGCACTGCGCCCGATGGCGCCAAACCCGGCCCGATCAATGACGATGGCGGGGACCACGACCGAGAAAACCGCGTAAAGCCAAATGCCCGGCACCACCAGCAACACCCAGCCGATCATGGTCAGGATGCCGGTGATAATCGACAGGATTGCAATCGCGGGCAGGTTGTTGAACGCCGAGGCGAAATACCGCCCGATCTGGGCCGGGCGGTTGAGTTTGGTGTCATAGGCAAACTGGATCACCATGGCCGAGGTGAAAGCGACGGCAACCATGGACACCAGAACCAGCCCGCCAAAAGCGGGCCAGAACGCGGCCCAGTCAATATCGGCGGCCGGCGTCGTTTCGAACGAGCTGTCAAACAGCCACAGGCTGAGGACCACATCGACAAGCGCGGGAATGAAGCCCAGCAGCAGAACGATATGTATCTTGCGGAAGAAAATCGAAAACGTGTCACTGATCACAGTGCCAACGCCAAAGGGGATGTGAATGTGCTGATTTGTTGTGTCGGCCATCTTCAATTCCTGAACAAAGGTCTTTGGGGTCTGCGTCAATAAAGCCGCGCGCCACCGGTCATCCGCAAGAGGAAGTCGCGACTAAAGCTTCGCCCTTGGGTAAAACGGCAACAGGGGCGTCTAGGCGTCTTCGTTTTTCAAGGTGTGGTGTTTGTCCTTGCGTTTGTCACCAAACAACTGGCGCTGTTCCAGAAACGCGCGCTGGGCTTTGTAAAAGGCCTCAAGAAAGGCTTGATGATCCAGTTCCGGCACCGGATCGGCATAGTCGATCTTACGGCGTACCTGCGCGAAAATCGCGGCCAGGGTTTCCTTTTGACGCCTGTAAGCCTCGGGCCCGCTTGCGCGATTGGCATTGCGCAAAACAGATTCCAGCGTCTGCAATTCAAAGGCTCCGTAATGTTCCAACTGATGCGAGAGGAACCTGTAGGACGATTGCGCATTGGTTCGGGGCCGCATGGCGTTGGACATGTCCTGCAACAGAATAGGTTTCGGCAGGTGGATGACATAGGTTCCGGCGATGATGTCCCCAAGACGCTGGCGGCGTTTGTTGAACAGCGGCACGGCCAGAACGCCCAGCACCCAGGCCAGCGACAAAAGCGATGGCACAACCGCCTCGGTCGTCAGGGTCAGAACCAGCGTGCCAGGCAGAAAGATCTCGGCCTCTTTCATCAGGTTGCGCACGACCAGCGACTGAGTGGTCAGGGCCTGACCGTCCGCCGCGACCACCTTGATCTTTAGCAGCCTCTTGCCCAGTGTCTGGCCGTTCCAGATCAGCTCGGACGCGGCGTAGTAGGGGATGCGGGTGACAAAGAACAGCATCGCGCCAATAGCCATTGCGGTGCTGGGTGTCACCAGATCGAAGGCAGCGACAAGCAGGAACAGGGCCACCGCCGCAGCGACGGTGATCAGCAGATCGGTGAGCTGCGCTGCGGTTCGCACGCCAACGCCCGCGACCCGAAAGAACAGGGGCACACCTTCGGGCGGCAACAGACGGTCCAGCGCGGCTTGGGTCATGACCGCTTCCTTCCGCCCATCACAAACCACGCAAGCCATAGCGCGCCGACGCCCCAGCCGACTGCAATTCGGGTTGATCGATCCTGAACCAACTGCCGACCGAACCCTTCCAGCAGCGCCGCAACCACCAGCATCAGGGCCGCGATCACAGCCAGTTTCACCGCATCATGACCCGCCGCGCGCAACGCCGCGCGCCGCGTGTGATGGCCGGGAAACAGGACGGCGAGGCCCAGCTTCAACCCGCCCGCGGCTGCGATACAGATCGCCGACAGCTCGGTCACGCCATGGATGGACAGCCACCCGAACATGTCCCAGCCCAGCCCCCGGTCGATATGCAGGGCGTAGAAGACGCCCAATATTAAACCGTTATAGAACACCAACATGACCGTTGGGGCGCACAGAAACGCGCCCAGCCCGAAGACGAAGATGGCGATACGCGTGTTGTGTGAAAATAGATATGTCGCAAAGGCCCCAAGTCCCGAGGTGTCATCTTCGCCGTAAATGGCCGCCCGCAGATAGTCGGTGCTGGCATCTGGTCCGCGCCCTCCGGCCAGTTCGGAAGGCATGAAGACATAGAACCATTCGGGGTTGTCGAAATAGAAGAAATACCCCGCAAGCGCCCCCGCCGCCATGCACAAAAACCCCAGCAGCGTCACCCGCCACGAGGCGCGCATCGCCCGCGGGCCGCCGCTGGTCAGGAACCTGCGGATAGTGCCGCCCAACCGTTGCTGCGGGGCGTAGACGCTGAGGTATGCACGGCTGGTCAGGGCTTCGAGGTACTCCAGCAAGGCGCGATCCAGCGAAATCTCGCGCGCGATGGACAGGGACGTGGTCGCCTGACGGTACAGATCGGCCAGATCGCGGGCCTCTTGGAAACTCATGCGATGCAGGCCCTGATTTTCAGCCTTGTCCACCAGATCGGACAATCTGAGCCAGTCGCCTTCGCGCTCCCGCCGAAACCGGGCCGAGCGGATCAGGTCGCTGTCAGCCATCAGATCATCTCTCGCGCTTTGATTTCCAGATAGGTCGAGATCAGGCGGGCCGACACCTCGCCCGGTTCTGCATCGATCACCGTCACGCCCAACTGGTGCAACCGTTCCAGCACAAGGCGGCGCTCGCGCAGCAATTGCCCGGTCGAGATCGTCTCGGCCACGCCATCCATATCCTCGGCGGCCTGATTGACCTGCGTTTCAAGGATGGGATCGCGCAGGGTGACAAAGACGATCAGATGCCGCTTGGCCAGCACGCTGACGTTTTCGACCATCAACTCGGCCGTGGTCGTATCGACGAAATCCGAGAACACGATGATCAGGCTGCGCTTCGGGGTGCGCCCGTTCAGCTCGGTCATCGCCAAGGTGTGATTGGTTTCGACGCTTTCATAGCTAAGCTCGGCGGTGCGGCTGCGCAGCCGGTTGAACGCGGTGCGCCCCGGTTCCGGCGGCAGGAACATGCGCGGCTTGGCGTCATAGGCATACAGCCCGACCAGATCGCCCCCGATGGCTGCGGCCCAGGCGGTGGCCAGCGCGGCGGTAATGGCGTGGTCGATCTTGGGCAAGCCTGCGACCTGCTCTCGCATTTGATAGCCGTTATCCAGCGCGATGATCACATGGTGGTTGCGCTCGGCCCGTACCTCTTTGGCCACAAGCGAGCGATACCGGGCCGAGCGTTTCCAGTCGATCGAACTGGCATCCATGCCACGCACGAAGTCGCGCAGTTGGTGGAACTCGGTGCCTTCGCCGATGGCGCGGTTTTCCTTTACGCCGAACAGGCGCGATTGCACGGTGGTCGAAATCTCACCCGACATGACGCGGCGGATATTGGGAACGACAGCCACCGACAAGCCAAAGGCCAGCTTGGGAACAAGTTCGAACAGTTTCAGCCTTGATGGCCAGGACAGCCACAGGTTGGACAGCGCCCATGTGCCCCGCTGGCTGGCGCGAAACGGGATCTGTGCGGTTCCGCCCGACAGATCAAACACCGACGGTCCGTCCAGTCCGGCGGGCCAGTCCAGTTCTCCCCGCATCCCCGGCGCGGCGGGGGATACGGACAGATCAATTTGACCCTCTTCGCCCACAAAGATATCCGATATTGGCTCGACCGAGACAGACCGGCGGCGGGGCCAGGATAGCAACAGGTCGAGGATCGCCAGACCGCACAACACAAGCCACGGCAAACCGGCGATGGGCCGGGTTGCATCGCCCAGAACAATCGCCAGCAGCGACAGGCACAGCGCGGCGCAGGCTGCGATCAGCAATATGCGGGATGGCCGGATCAGCGGGGGGCCTCGATCTGGTTGAGGATGTTTTCCAGCACCTGCCGCGGGCCGCGTCCTTCGATCTCGGCCGAAGGGGACAGGACGATCCGGTGTTGCAGCGCATGGATGATCAGGGTTTTGACGTCGTCGGGGATGGCAAAGTCGCGCCCGTTCAGAGCTGCCGTGGCGCGCGTTGCCCCGGCAATCGCATCAGCGGCGCGGGTCGAGGCGCCAAAGGCGATATCAGCGCTTTCGCGGGTCGCGCGGACCAGCCGCAGGATATAGGCAAGAATGTCGTCATCCAGCACGATCCCGTCGATCAACTGCCGCGCCGCCGCCATGGTGGGCGCATCCAGCAGCGGCTGTACGGTCTGCGTCGCGCTTAGAAAATCCAGCGGCTCATTGGCGTGCTGGCGCAGGATCGACAGTTCCACATCCTCGGGCGGGAAGGTCAGGTTCACCTTGAACAGAAACCGGTCCAACTGCGCCTCGGGCAGGGGATAGGTGCCTTGCTGTTCAATCGGGTTCTGGGTGGCGACCACGATGAATTCCGAACCCAGAAGGTGGTCGGTACCGTCAATCGTCACCATCCTCTCATTCATCGCCTGTAGCAGCGCGGCCTGCGTTTTGGGCGGTGCGCGGTTGATCTCATCCGCCAGCAGGATCTGGCTGAAGACCGGGCCTTTGGTCAGAACAAACTCGCTGGTCTGGAAGTTGTAGATCGAGGTGCCCAGAACGTCGCCCGGCATCAGATCGGGGGTGAACTGAATGCGCCCGAATTGCAAGTTCAGCGCCCCGGCAAAGCTGCGCGCCAGCAGCGTTTTGGCCGTGCCCGGAGGGCCTTCGAGCAGCACATGCCCCCGCGCAAACAAGGAGGTCAGCAGCAGATCGACGGCCTCTTGCTGGCCTTGCACAACTTTGCCGATCTCGGCCCGCAGGGCCTCGGCGCGGGCGAACAGGTCTTCAAGATTCATCGGCAAGGTGCTCCAGTATCAGTTCGAATTGGTCAATGTGGGAAATGGCGTCTTCCGCCCCCAGATGCGGGGGCAGGGCCCGAATGGTTTGGATCAGTGCGTCCAGTCGGGCCGCGAGGTCAGGTTTTCTGGCCCGGACATATTTCAGATACGCCTCTTCCGGTGTGCCCATGGTTTTATGCGTGCTGCCGAAGACTTCTGCCGCGCGGGCGCGCAGGCGGGTATCAACATAATCGGACAGCATTGCACCGTCCTGGTCTGTCATACGCATCAGCCGTGCCCTTGCGCGGTTGGCCATGCGTTTGCCGGTGCCCAGCGTTGGGGCGATATCGATCACCGGGCCACTGCGCACCCCGCCCCGCCAGATCGCTAAGGCCAGCAACAGCCCTGCGCCGATCCAAAGCGAGCGGAACGGTGGTTCAAACAAACGCTTGAGGTCGTCCCACGTGCGTTCGCGGGCCTCAACGAGTTCCGGCGCGGTCAGCCAGTTCTGATCGCTGTAGTCAATGATGATGCGCTGATCGCCCGCGATTTCGGGCAGAACCTGCGCCGCGATCCATGCATTTTCGCCCAGCGTCAGCCCGTGATTGTTCAGCAGATCGGGGTCGGACAGGATATAGACCTTCTGGCCGTCCTCGGACCCCGGCAGAGGGCACGCGCCCAGCAGCATCTCTCCGGCCCGTCCGACGATGGGGTCACATCCGCGTCCGTCAAAGGTTTGGGCGGCATAGATACGGGCGTTCAATTGTGGATCAGCGGCCAGTGCGTAATCGGAAAACGGACGGCGCGCCAAAGCCATCGGCCCGACATCAGGACCGGCAATCTGGTGCAGGATGGTCTGAATCTCTGCGCGCGGAGACATCAGAAACGGATGCCCGAACCCGGTCAGGCGCATTCCGCTGCGCCATTTGGGCAGGATCACCAGGCTGGGCACAGATTGCGCCTTGTCGCGGATCACCTCGATCTCCTGATCGAACTCATCCGCCTGAAACAGCAGTTCTTCTTTGGTTCTGGCCGCGTTGCGATCTGTGTTCAGACGCGTGTCATAGACCGGCTGCACCAGCAGACCCACGGTGCTGCGGTCCAGAGGCCAGCCTCCGGTAAAGCTATGTGTCGTGTGGGACTGGCTGTTCAGCCAGCGATCCAGACCGTCAAATCCGCTGGCCGACTCGCGCAGGGCGTATTGCCGCCCGGCCATGACGTACAGAAAAATCCCGACGCAAACCGCGACCACAACGCCCACGATGACCCAATCCAGCCGGATGCGATCGGTCGGGGGCAAGCTGGTCGTGTCGCTCATGCGGTGACCTCGCGCAGGACGGGTCCGATCCGGGTCAGAAGGGCCTCAAAATCGCCCTCGGTGATCGAGTGATGGCCGAAATTGACGCGTTCACTGGCCAGAACCAGGGCGCGCAGATCCGGGATGTACCACAAGGTTTGTGGCATGCTGCGCAGGGCCTCGCGATGGGTCCAGCTGCGTTTGAACAGCACTTCGTTTTTGGACAGGCAATGGCTCAGCGCCAGTTGCGCCAACCCGGTGACCGCCAGATCGCGATCTTTCAATTTCAGAAGCGCGTCAAGATCGGGAATGTTCTGCCTGGTGTCCGATAACTCTGGGTCGTCCCGCCCGCCTTTGCGCCGCGCATTGCCCACGGATTTGCGGAACGAGACCGAGGTCTTCCCGGCAGTGTTGTAGATGAACAAGGTCAGGAAAATCAGAATGACCGCAGCCAGCCCGCCGACGATCCAGCGGTTGTCAACGGACAGCTCGACAGTCCGGTCGGGTTGCGGCGTTGCATCTGTGTCCAGCGGCGGCGCGGGTTGCGTGGGGTCGAAATAGACAACATCCGTGTCGATCCCGCGATACCGAACGGCTTTCAGATAGTCCTGTCCCGACGCGCTCAGATCCGGTCGGGAAAGCGTGGTTTCCTGCGCGCTAGCAGGGAAAAAGGCGCATAAGAAAAACGCTGAAACAATGGCAAAACCAGATCTCATTCCGGTATCGATAGATCACTCTCGCAAGGCAGGCAACAACCTGAGCGGAATTCTCGTAAGGATTGTTCATGACCTTGTGTCAACGCGGTCTACCCGGCCTTTTTGGCGCTGAAACGCAGGTGAGTGGCATGGCTCAGGCGTTCAGGGTGCCGGGCATCTTATTCCGGTTCCGCCGCGTATAGCCCAAGCTGGTGCCTGCGCTGATGAAACCGCTCGACCCGTTCGACGATTTCATCGCTGGATACCGCGATCACGAAGGACAGAAGCGTTTCCAGCAAGGCGATGGTCGACACAGAGGACGGGAAATATTGCGGGGTGTCGGCTGCCACGACAAATCCGTGCTGCGCGTTCAGGATCACCGGGCTGGCCGGGCTGTCCGAGATACCGACAACCGTCAGCCCCTGCTGGCGCGCCAGTTTGATCGCATCGATCACCTCGGTCCGGTAGGGATGGCAGGTGATCGCAATCAGCACGTCCTGTTCATCGGCCCAGGCCAGATCGTCCACCGGGGTCGAGCCCGAGCGGGGAATGGCGTGAAACTGCTTCATCCCGGTCGAGGCCAGATAGGTAAAGTTCCGCGCGTTTGAATTGTTGACGCCGACGCCCAGCGTGAAAATCTGACGGCAGTTCCAAATATCTTCGGCTGCAGCGCGCAGCCGGTCGGCATCGATACCGGCAAATGTCTCTTCAATATTGCGGATCGTGGCACCGATCATGTCGGCGTAAAGGCCACCCATTTCACCGGATTTGCCTATTTCCTGCAACCAGCGGGCGCGGTCGGGAAACGAAACCGTCCCCTGCCGGATGGCCTGCCGGAACGGGGCACGAAAATCCTCGTAGCCTTCGAAGCCGACCTGCCGTGCCATGCGGACAAAAGTGTTGGGTTTGACGTTGGCGGCCTCGGCAATCTCGCGCACGGTGGAAACGCCCACATCTGTGGGGTTTTCCAGCACATAGCGCGCGGCTTTCTGGGCCTCGGGCGTCAGGGCGTCCCATTCCTCGGTCAGGCGATCCAGGACGATAGATGATACATTTGTGTCATTCATGATTGACGATGGTACAGTTGTGAAATTAGCCTGTCGAGCAGAATCGCAGGCCGGGAAACGCGCATCGACCTGTGGCCCAACTCAGGAGACTAAAGGATGAGTCTGCCCGACACAATGAAAGCCATGGTGACCATGGGTCACGGCGGTCTTGAGCAAATGGTGCTGCACAAGGATTGGCCGCGCCCCGAACCCGCGGCGGGCGAGGTGCTGATCCGTGTCGCCGCCTGCGGGCTGAACAATACGGATGTGAACACGCGATCCGGTTGGTACTCGAAGACCGTGACCGATGCCACAACCGGCGGCGCGTTCGCGGAAGTGGGCGAGGACGATCCCACCTGGGGCGGCGCGCCCATCACCTTCCCGCGCATTCAGGGGGCCGATATCTGCGGTCATATCGTTGCCGTAGGCGAGGGTGTGGACAGCGCGCGTATCGGACAGCGGGTGATAACAGACGGCTGGTTGCGCGATCCCGACGACCCGCAAAACATGGACAAGGCCGGATACTACGGGTCCGAGCGGGATGGCGGCTTTGCTGAATATGCCACAACGCTTGCAGTGAATGCGGTGCCGATCACGTCGGACCTGTCGGATGCGGAACTCGCCACATTCTCCTGCTCGTACTCAACGGCCGAAGGGATGTTGACCCGGGCCAATGTGACCAGCGCAGACACGGTTCTGGTGCCGGGTGCATCCGGCGGCGTTGGCGGTGCGCTGGTGCAACTGGCCAAGCGCCGGGGCGCGCGTGTCATCGCGATGGCGTCCGAGGCCAAGCACGAAGACGTCGCCAAGCTGGGCCCCGACATGATCCTGCCCCGCGCGCCTGACAATCTGCGCGCGGCGCTTGGGGCCGAGAAAATCACCGTTGTCGCCGATGTGGTGGGCGGGCCGTACTGGCCGCAGCTGATCGACATTCTGGAACGCGGCGGGCGCTATACCTGCTCTGGGGCCATCGCTGGCCCGATGGTCGAGTTTGATCTGCGCACCTTCTACCTGCGCGACCTGACCTTCACCGGCTCGACCGTGATTGACCCTCAGGTGATGCAGAACCTCGTGAAATACATCGAAGCGGCTGAGATCAAACCGGCCCTCGCCGCCACCTATCCGCTGGAGGAATTGCGGGACGCGCAGGCCGCATTCATCGCCAAACAACACACTGGAAATATCGTGGTGACGCCATGACACTGGATGATGTGCTCGAAGCCGCGCGGCGCTTGCATCAGGCGCATCCCGACCTGTCTGCATTTGGTTCGTGGCCCACGGATTTGTCGCCTTCCCCGTTGACGGCCAATCATATTCCGGCGGCTGATCTGGTGAAGGACTTTGAAATCGCTGGCAGCGATCTGACCCAGCCGCTTATTTCCGCCATCTCTGCCACAACGCATCTGGCGCAGTGGAAACAGACCTATACCGAAGACGAGGTCGGCGCGGATTTCCTGCGACGCTATGGGTATTACGAGCTGTTCGGGCCGACGGGTCATTTCCACTCGACCCAATTGCGCGGCTACATCGCCTATTGGGGGCCGGGGCTGAATTACGACTGGCACAGCCATCAGGCCGAGGAAATCTATCTGACCCTTGCAGGCGGTGCAGAATTCAAAACCACCGAGGATACGGGTGTTGTCGGAACAGATCAGACCCGCCTGCATACCAGTTGGCAAAGCCACGCGATGGTTACAACCGATCAACCGATCCTGACCTTTGTGCTGTGGCGCGGAGAGGGGATAGGTGATCTGCCCAGAATGGATGCGGCATGAAAATCACTCGGATACGCGTCTATCAGACCGGGCTTCCGTATGTCGGCGGGGCATATGTCTGGGGGGCTGGCAACGCCATCGAAACCGCCACCGCCTCGGTCGTGGTCATCGACACCGATGCCGGCCTGCAAGGCTGTGGCGAGTTCACGCCCTGCGGTGAAAACTACATGGTCGCCCATTCCGAAGGCGTGGGTGCGCTGGCGCGGCTGGTGGCTCCGCATCTGCTGGGCGAAGACCCGCGTCAGGTGGCGCGGATCGAGCAGTTGATGGATCATCTGGTGCAGGGTCACGGCTATGCCAAGGCCCCGTTCGATGCGGCCTGCTGGGACATTCTGGGGCAGGCCTGCGATCAGCCGGTCTGGATGCTGCTGGGCGGCAAGCTGACCGACGGCGCGCCAATGTACCGGGTCGCGCCGCAGAAGGCGGTGGATGAGACCGTGGCCGAGATGGATCGTTACCGCGATCAGGGTTACCGGCAGTTTCAGGTCAAGGTGGGCAGCGACTGGGCCACCGACATTGACCGTATCCGCACTACGGTTCCCTTGCTGAACCCGGACGAGAAGGCGATGGCCGATGCCAATCAGGGCTGGCGCGTGGACAATGCGATCCGGGTGGCCCGCGCCACGCGCGATCTGGATTTCATTCTGGAACAGCCCTGCCGCACCTATGAGGAATGCCAACAGGTGCGCCGCGTTGCCGAACAGCCGATGAAACTGGACGAATGCGTAACCGGTATCCACGCAGCGCAGCGCATCGTCGCGGATCGCGGGGCCGAGATCTGTTGCCTGAAAATCTCGAACCTCGGCGGGATCAGCAAGGCGCGGCGGGTGCGGGATTATCTGGTCGACAACCGCATCCCGGTTGTCAGCGAGGATACCTGGGGCGGCGAGATCACATCCTCGGTTGTGGCCCATTTCGCCGCCTCAACCCCGCCAGAGTACCTGCAGAACACAACTGACCTTATGAACTATAACACCCGATCCACCGGCATCGGCGGCCCGACTGCCCGTGACGGCAAGCTATACGCGCCCGACACAACCGGTCTTGGTGTCAAACCGGATTTCGAAAGCCTCGGCGCGCCTGTGGCGGAGTACGCGTTATGAGACCACAAGCCGTTGCCACTCAGATGATCGACGATGCACGCGTGCGCGTGACGCGGTTTGACTTTGCGCCCGGTGCGGAAACCGGATGGCATCGCCATGCGATGGATTACGTCATCACGGCGATTACCGATTGCCACATGCGTTTGGACCTGCCGGACGGAACGGTCAACGAGGTGACTGTGCCCGCCGGGACCGCGTATCGCCGCGATGAAGGGGTCGAACATAATGTCATCAATGCCGGGGATGCCCCGATGTCCTTCGTGGAAGTGGAATTGAAATGAAGATTTCCCGAATTTCGGTCTATCACGTCGATCTGCCTTTGGAGCATCCCTACTGGCTGTCCGGCGGGCGGTTAAAGTTCGAAACGCTGGACGCGACGCTGGTGAAGATCGAAACCGATGCCGGCCTGACTGGCTGGGGTGAGGGTACCCCGTGGGGCCACACCTATGTGCCTGCGCATGGGCCGGGCATTCGCGCGGGTATTGAAACGATGGCGCCTTTCATTCTGGGCCTTGATCCGCGCAAGGTTCTGGATGTGGAACGGGCGATGGATCTGGCCTTGCCAGGGCATCTCTATGCCAAAAGCCCCATCGACATGGCGTGCTGGGACATCGCCGGGCAGGCGGCGGGCCTGCCGATTGCTGATCTGATGGGCGGCGGGTCCCGGACACCGCGCCCGATTGCGTCCTCGGTCGGGGCCAAAACGGTCGAAGAAACCCGCGAGGTGATGGAACGCTATCGCAGCCGGGGCTATATCGCCCATTCGGTGAAGATCGGCGGCAATGTCGAACGTGATATTGCCCGGGTCCGCGACGTCGAAAGCATCCGGCGACCGGGTGAGATTGTCCTCTATGACGTCAATCGCGGCTGGACCCGGCAACAGGCCCTGCGGGTCCTGAGCGCCTGCGAAGACCTGAACGTGATGTTCGAACAGCCGGGTGAAACGCTGGACGATATTGCTGCGATCTCGGGCAAGCACGCTTCGCCCGTGTCGGTGGATGAAAGCCTTGTCACCCTGCAGGACGCCGCCCGCATCGCGCGTGACGGGATCGCCGAGATATTCGGGATCAAGCTGAACCGGGTCGGGGGCCTGACCAAAGCCGCGCGGATGCGGGATATTGCGCTGGCTCATGGCATCGACATGTTCGTGATGGCCACAGGCGGCAGCGTGCTGGCCGATACCGAAGCGTTGCATCTGGCCGCCACCATCCCGGATGACAATTGCCATGCGGTCTGGGCCTGTCAGGATATGCTGACCGTTGACATTGCAGGCGGTCGCGGCCCCCGCAATATCGACGGCCACCTGCACCTGCCCGAGACCCCCGGCCTTGGCGTACACCCGGATGAAGACGCGCTGGGCGATCCGGTTGCCGTTTACGAATAGACACTGATTTTATTGAATATGGAGATCGCGTGACATGCTGAAGATCAACACTCAATCCGAATGGATCGACCGCGCGAAGGCTGTTTTGCCCGCAGGCGGGTTCGGGAATTTCGACCCGGGCATCATCATCTCGCACGGCGAGGGCAGCCGCGTCTGGGATGAGGACGGCAACGAGTATATCGACTATCTGATCGGATCGGGGCCGATGCTGCTGGGCCATGGCCACCCCGAGGTGATGGAGGCCGTGCTGGAGCAATTGCCCAAAGGCATGACTTTCTTTGCCAACAACACCAAAGGTATCGAACTGGCCGAGGCCATCATCGACGCGGTGCCCTGCTGCGAACAGGTGCGCTTTGTCGCTTCGGGCGGCGAGGCGGATATGTATGCGATCCGGCTGGCGCGGGCCTATACCGGGCGCGACAAGATCCTGAAATTCGAAGGCGGCTATCACGGCATGAGCGCCGAGGCGCAGATGAGCCTGGCCCCCAGCCGCCAGGTCAATTTCCCGCAAGCCGTGCCCGACAGCGCCGGAATTCCGCAAGGCGTGGCCGATCAGATGCTGATTGCGCCTTACAACGATCTTGAGGCGGTGGCGGCGCTGCTGGATGAACATGACGACATTGCCGCCGTCATGGCCGAACCGTTGCAGCGGATCATCCCGCCGATGCCCGGTTATCTGCAAGGGCTGCGCAAATTGTGCGACAAGCATAACGTGCTGCTGATCTTCGATGAAATCGTCACCGGCTTCCGGCTGGACTATGGCGGGGCGCAGGAATGGTATGGGGTTACGCCCGATATCTGCACCCTGGGCAAAATCACCGGCGGCGGCTTTCCTTTGGCAGCGTTGGGCGCAAGTGCCGAGATCATGAAGCATTTCGACAAGGCGCAGGTCGGTCAGGAGGGATGGCTGATGCAGCTTGGAACCCTGTCCGGCAATCCCGTTGCGTCGGTTGCCGGTCTGAAAACGATGGAGATTCTGCGCCGCGAGGGGACCTATGACCGTTTGCGCGACATCGGTACCCGGTTGCAGCAGATGCTGACGGGCGCCTTGGATCAGGCCGGTATCGCGCATCAGATTTGCGGGGACGTGACCCTGTTCGACGTTTACTTCACCGACAACGCCTGCCGAGACTATCGCAGCGCCAAACATGATGACCCCAAGCATAATGTCGTGTTCAACGAGGTTCTGCGATCCCATGGTGTGTTCAAATCACCGGGCAAGCTATACGCGTCACTGGCGATTACCGAGGCCGATCTGGAGCAGACGCAGAACGCCATTCATCACGCGGTCGCAGCGCTCAGCGAGACTACGCAAGGCTAGAAAATAGTCGGGTCGCTGTTGTTTCCAACAGCGACCCTGCACCTTCTGAATGTCGGGCTCAGCCTCGCCCCCTCGAATACTTATTAAAACACCAACTATCTGAAACTCTTCGATACATTTCGAGACTGATCCAACTTTTCAGCCGGTATGATCACAGTCTTGCCGCAATCTGAGACGTGGAACAGTGAATTAGTTCACATTGGTTAAAATTATCAGGAGTTTCTCCAATCGAAGAAACCGGGGCCTGCGTTTTTCAACAGGATTTCGGCCATTGCGCGTCCCATCTCGGCCCCATCCTCGATGGACCCAACGGTATCTTCGGAAATCGCTTCTGATCCATCGGGGCGCAGGACTTCACCGCGCAGGCGCAGTTGGCCGTCCTGAATCTCGGCCAGACCGGCGATGGGGGTTTCGCAGGATCCATCCAGCGCCGCCAGCAGGGACCGTTCAGCGCTGAGGCGCTGGCTGGTTTCAGCGTGGTGAATGGCCTCCAGCAGAGCGGCCGCGCGGGTGTCATTGCTGCGCCGCTCGATCCCGATCGTGCCTTGCGCAATCGCGGGCAGCATATCGTCTGGCGAGATTGCGGTTGCCGGAACCTCATCCATATCCAGCCGCCGAATGCCCGCCATCGCCAGAAAGGTGCAATCCGCCACGCCATCAGCCAGCTTTTTCAGCCGGGTCTGAACGTTACCGCGAAACTCGACGACGTTCAGATCCGGGCGGCGGTTCAAAAGCTGCGCCCGGCGGCGCAGGGACGAGGTGCCGACCACCGCGCCCTCGGGCAGGTCGTGAATCGATTGCAGATGCGGCGAGATGAACGCATCCCGCACATCCTCGCGCGGCAGGAACGTGTCCAGCACCAGCCCGTCGGGCTGTGCCACCGGCATGTCCTTGGTGGAATGCACGGCGATGTCGATGTCCTCGCGCAGCATCGCCTCTTCGATTTCCTTGGTGAACAGGCCCTTGTTGCCGATCTCTTTCAGCGGGCGATCCGCATCAATCATCGCGCGGTTGTCACCGGTGGTCTTGATCACAACGATTTCGAACGCGTCATCGGTCAGATCAAACGCGTCACGCAACCTTTGGCGCGTCTCGAAGGCCTGAGCCAGAGCCAGCGGCGAACCTCGGGTCCCAATTCTGAGAGGTGATGCGGGGGTGGGCAGGGTCAAAGTCATACGCACAGCTTTAGTCGCGTCACATTGCCCTGACAATGGGGGCAGAGCTTGACAAATTGCCACTGAGCGCCGACCCGTTGCCAAAACCTGATTTCTGGGGATGACAATGGCCGAGACGAAAAAACTGCTGCGGGCACTGGCGGGCGAAGTACAGGATGTGCCGCCGATCTGGATGATGCGTCAGGCCGGTCGGTATTTGCCCGAATACCGCGCGACCCGGGCGCAGGCGGGGGATTTCCTGTCGCTTTGCTATAACCCGGATCTGGCGGCCGAGGTCACATTGCAGCCCATTCGCCGCTATGGGTTCGACGCGGCGATCCTGTTTGCCGATATTCTTTTGGTACCGCAGGCGCTGGGTGCGGATTTGTGGTTTGTGACTGGCGAGGGGCCTCGTCTGTCGACGATCACGCAGCAGTCGGAATTTGACGCGCTTAGGCCGGTTGAGGATATTCACGAGACCCTGTCGGCGGTCTACGAGACGGTTCGCATCCTGTCGCGGGAGCTGCCATCCGAGACCACGCTGATCGGATTCGCAGGTGCACCCTGGACGGTGGCGACCTACATGATCGCCGGGCGCGGCACGCCGGATCAGGGGCCTGCCCATGCGCTGCGGGAAGAGAACACCGTATTGTTCGAGGCGCTGCTGGAGCGGATTACGCTGGCGACGATCGAATACCTCTCGGCCCAGATCGAGGCCGGGGCCGAAGTGGTCAAAATCTTCGACAGTTGGGCCGGATCGTTGAAAGGTGAAGCCTTCCGGAAATATGCGGTCGAGCCGTGCCGGGTGATCACTCAGGCGATCAAGGACCGGCATCCCGGCATCCCGGTTATCGGCTTCCCGCGTGAGGCTGGTGACGGTTATATCGGGTTTGCACAGAAGACCGGCGTGGATTGCGTGGCGCTGGACAACTCGGTCGCGCCCGATTGGGCGGCAGAACATGTGCAGGTGGATGGCTGCGTGCAGGGCAATCTGGCCTCGTCCCATATGGTGACCGGCGGGCAGGCGCTGTTGGATGAAACGCGGCGCATTGTCGAGGCGTTCTCGAAAGGGCCGCATATCTTCAACCTTGGGCATGGGATTACACCGGACGCGGATCCCGAGAATGTTCAGTTGATGATCGACGCGGTGCGCGGGCGGTAAAGGGGAAGGGGGCCAGCCCCCTTCTTGGCCTGCGGCCAATTCATCCCCCGAGATATTTTTAGCCAGATGAAGGGGCGGATCCGCGCTGCTTGTCCAGCTCGGCTCTGATGTCCTCGCTGTGTTCGCCGCGGGTTGGGCTGGGTTTGGCAGTCCAGGGGTGGTTCGGGAATCGCGGGGCGGCGGCGGCTTGCAGGGTGCCATCCACCGTCTGCCAGGTTTGGCGGCTTGCGTTCATCGGGTGTGTCAGGGCTTCGGTCGGGCTGAGCACCGGGGCGACGCAGGCATCTGTGCCCTGAAACAGCGCCGCCCAGTGATCGCGCGGGTGTTTGCAGAACAGCGCGGCGAGGCGGCGGGTTTGATCGGGCCAGAGGGCCGGGTTGAATTGTTGGGCGAAGTCGGGATCGTCGGTCAGGCCCATGAGGTGCAGGAATTGGGCGTAAAACTTGGGTTCGAGGCATTGCACAGTGACATAGCGCCCGTCTGCGCAGGTGTAGGTGCGGCTCCAATGCGGGCCGTCCAGCATGCTTTGGCCCCGGATGTCGGACAGGTTGCCGGTCTGCCGCATGGTCATCAGCAGGTTCATCATATGGGCCGAGCCATCATAGATGGCGGCGTCGACGACGGTGCCTTGCCCGGTACGTTGCGCATTGATCAGACCCGCCAGCAGGCCCGACACCAGATAGAGCGCGCCACCGCCGATGTCGCCGACCAGTGTGGCGGGGGTTTGGGGCGGCGTGTCGGGTGTTGAGCCGTACCAGAGTGCGCCCGACAGGGAGATGTAGTTCAGATCATGCCCGGCGGTTTGCGCCAGCGGGCTGTCCTGCCCCCAGCCGGTCATCCGCCCGAAGACCAGCCTGGGATTGCGTGCAAAACAGGCGTCGGGCCCAAGGCCGAGCTTTTCCATAACGCCGGGGCGAAACCCTTCGATCAGGGCGTCGGCGGTATCGATCAGGCGTTTGGCCGTTTCAAGATCGTCGGGGTCCTTGAGGTCCAGCGCGATTGACCGTTTGCCCCGGTCCAGCACCGACTGGTCCGGCATGCCGGGCGTGGGGTTGCCGGATTTGCGGTGGATGGTGATCACATCTGCGCCCAGATCGGCCAGCAACATGGCGGCAAACGGGGCGGGCCCCAGCCCTTCGATTTCGATAACACGTATTCCGTTAAGCATTCGGTTCCTCCATGGTGCGGCCTTCGGGGTATCGGCAGGCGGGCAGGGGATCAATGCGTTTCTGGCCACAGCGCAGTGGGCGATCGGGGCGGTGTGTGTCGCACTCTGATTGACCTTTCGGCAAAAATGCTCAGAACACTGTGCGGAAGTGACCTGTTCCGCGTGCGGATCACAGGATATGGTCGGCCAAAACGGGGACCGTGCATGACCGCCATTTTGTCCATAAAGGATTTGCGCAAATCCTATGCTGACGGGTTTGAAGCGCTGAAAGGCGTGTCGCTGGATATCGAAGAGGGTGAGATTCTGGCGCTGCTGGGGCCAAACGGGGCAGGCAAGACCACCTTGATCTCGACGGTTTGTGGTATCACCACCCTCAGTTCAGGGTCGGTCACCGTTGGTGGGCATGACATTCAGACCGAGTTTCGCGCCGCCCGCAAGATGATCGGACTGGTGCCGCAGGAGATCGCGCTGGAGCCGTTCGAGAAGGTCTATAACACAGTGCGGTTTTCGCGCGGCTTGTTTGGCCACGGCCATGACAGTGCGCGGATCGAGGAAATTCTGCGCAAACTGTCGCTGTGGGACAAACGCAAGAATGCGATCAAGGAATTGTCCGGTGGGATGAAGCGCCGGGTGTTGATCGCCAAGGCGCTGGCGCATGAGCCACGAGTGTTGTTTCTGGATGAGCCAACCGCCGGGGTCGATGTCGAGCTGCGCAAGGATATGTGGGAGATCGTGGCCGAATTGAAACGGGCCGGTGTCACCATCATCCTGACCACCCATTACATCGAAGAGGCCGAAGCCATTGCCGACCGCGTCGGGGTCATCGACAAGGGTGAGTTGCTGCTGGTGCAGGATAAGGACACGCTGATGGCGCAGATGGGCAAGAAGCAGATCGAGGTCATGCTGACCGAGCCCATCACCGACATTCCCGACGCTCTGGCGGCGCATAATCTGGTTCTGAACGGCAATGGCGACGCGCTGGTCTACACCTATGACACCCATGCCGACCGAACCGGGATCACCACGCTGTTGAATGATGTGGCGCAGGCCGGGCTTGTCTTGCGGGACGTTCAGACGCGGCAATCCAGCTTGGAAGAGATTTTTGTCAATCTGGTGTCGGGAGAGCCCGCATGAACTGGTCAGCCGTTGCCGCCATTTATCGATTTGAAATGGCGCGGTTTTTCCGTACTCTGGCGCAGAGCTTTCTGTCGCCTGTCCTGTCCACGTCTTTGTATTTCGTCGTTTTCGGCACCGCCATCGGCAGCCGGATTCAAGAGGTCGAGGGCGTCTCCTACGGGGCCTTCATCGTGCCGGGGCTGATCATGCTGTCAGTGGTGATGCTGTCGATCTCGAACGCCTCATTCGGTATCTATTTTCCCAAGTTTCTGGGTACGATTTACGAACTGCTCTCCGCCCCCGTGAATTTTATCGAGATCGTCATCGGCTATGTCGGGGCGGCGGCGACCAAGGCGTTGTTTGTGGGAATCGTGATCCTGATCACGGCGACATTCTTTGTGGATATTCGCATCGAACACCCCTTTGCCATGGCCGCGTTTCTGATCCTGTCCTGTCTCAGCTTTTCCTTGCTGGGCTTCATCATTGGCATCTGGGCCAGTAATTTCGAGCAGATGTCGCTGGTCCCGCAGCTTGTTGTGACCCCGCTGATCTTTCTGGGCGGGACGTTCTATTCGATCTCGATGCTGCCGCCGCTGTGGCAGACCATCACCCTGTTCAACCCGGTTGTGTACCTGATCTCGGGCTTTCGGTGGTCGTTTTATGGGCTTGCAGATGTGCCGATTGTGTTCAGCCTGCTGGCGATTGTGGCCTTCACCGGGATCTGCCTTGGCGTCATCGGATGGATCTTTAAAACCGGTTGGCGCATCCGCAGCTAGGCCACTGGCGGGCGTTGCATTTTTGCCCATTGGTGTCAGGAAATTGTCTCACGTCACGTTTTGCGATCTGAGAGTCCCTTGTTTAGACGTTGGGGGCACTCTACATCGGCACGCATGAAACTCAGCCTGCCGTTTGTCAAAAAGCACCCCGTTGTGGCCGTCGTGCGCCTGTCCGGAGCCATTGGTATGGCCGGGCGCGGGGCGTTGAACGATACCTCTCTGGCGCCCGTGCTGGAGAAAGCGTTTCGCAAGGGCAAACCGGTTGCCGTCGCGCTTGAGGTCAACTCGCCCGGTGGATCGCCTGCGCAAAGCTCGCTGATCGGGGCGCGGATTCGGCGGTTGTCAGACGAACTGAAGATCCCCGTGATTGCCTTTGTCGAGGATGTTGCTGCCTCGGGCGGGTATTGGCTGGCCGCGGCGGCGGATGAAATCTGGGCCGACGACAGCTCGGTCCTGGGATCAATCGGGGTGATCTCGGCCGGGTTCGGGGCGCATGAGTTTCTGGCAAAGCAGGGGTTTGAACGGCGCGTACATACGGCAGGCAAGTCGAAATCGATGCTTGATCCTTTCCGGCCGGAAAAGAAAGAGGATGTGAAGCGCCTGCAAGGCCTGCTGGGCGACATCCATGAAAACTTCATTGCCCATGTCAAATCCCGCCGGGGCGACAAGCTGGACGAAAATGCCGATCTGTTCACGGGCGAGGTCTGGCTGGCAAAACGCGCGCAGGAACTGGGTCTGATCGAAGGCATCGCCCATCTGAAACCCAAGATGCAGGAACGGTTCGGCGAGAAGGTCAAGTTCCGTCGCTACGGTCTGCGCAAACCCATCTGGTCGCGCTTTGGGGCCTCGCTGGCGCAGGACGCCATTGCAGGGTTAGAGGAGCGGGCGGCCTACGCGCGTTTCGGTTTGTGACGTGATCATCAAGATTGTCACTTTGTTTCTGGTCGCCATGGGTGTTTTGGCGATGTTCGGCAAGCTGCGCTTTCCGGGGCAAAAGCGGTTGAGTTCCGCAAAATGCCCGCGCTGTGGCCGGTTTCGGATCGGCAAGGGCCCGTGCGCCTGCGAAAAAGGAGGCCGGACATGACGGCATGGCTGCTCTCCGGCCTTGGGTTGGTGATCCTGCTGCTGGCCGGCGATGCGTTGGTGCGCGGTGCGGTGAACCTGAGCCTGCGGCTGGGTGTGCCAGCGCTGATTGTCAGCCTGACGATCGTGGCCTTTGGCACCTCGGCCCCCGAGTTGCTGATTGCGATCAGCGCGTTGAAGGAAAACGCGCCGGGGATCGCGCTGGGCAACGTTGTAGGGTCCAATACCGCCAATATTCTGCTGGTGCTGGGTGTCCCTGCCTTGCTGGCGACCCTGCACACCAGCGAGTGTGACAGTCGTAAGAACTATGTGTTCATGCTGCTGGCCAGTGTGTTGTTCATCGGTCTGGCGTTTTGCGGCGTCTTCAATCTGGTCAGCGGTGCCATTTTGCTGGCCGCGCTTGGCCTTGTTCTGTGGAATGCGTTCCGCGAAGCCAAAGCCCACCGCAAAGCCTGTGCCGATGCCGAGAACGGATGCGCCGAGGATGAAGAACTGGACGGTCTGGAAGAGGCCGACCCTGACATGCCGTACTGGAAGATCTCGATTTACCTGATCCTGGGTCTGATCGGCCTGCCCATGGGCGCGCATTTGCTTGTGGACAACGCCGCCGTCATCGCGCGGATGTACGGGATCAGCGAGACGGTGATCGGGTTGACTCTGGTTGCGGTTGGGACGTCCCTGCCCGAACTGGCCACAACCGTTATGGCGGCGCTGCGGCGTCAGGCGGATGTGGCGCTGGGCAATGTGATCGGGTCGAACATGTTCAACCTTTTGGCCATCGTCGGCATCGCCACATGGTTCGGCAACATCCCTGTCGACCCGGAATTCCTGGAATTCGATCTGTGGGTCATGCTGGGCGCATCGTTGCTGTTGATCCCGTTTGTGTTCTTCAAACAGGACATTTCCCGGATCTGGGGTCTGGTGTTGACTTTCCTTTATGCGCTTTATGTCACCACATTGCTGATGTGATCTGACAGAAAGAGGTAGCCCATGACCCGAGCGTTAGTGACCGGAGCCGGTATCCGTCTGGGCCGCGCCATGGCGCTGTATCTGGCCGGGCGCGGGTATGATGTGGCGGTGCATTACGCGACGTCCGAAGGACCTGCGTCAGAGACTATTGCGCAGGTTGAGGCCCTTGGCCGGAAAGCCGTTGCCCTGCAGGCTGATCTGCTGGATGAGGCTCAGGTCACCGCTTTGCTGCCACGCGCGGCCGAGGCGCTGGGCGGGCCGATCACCTGTCTGGTGAACAATGCCTCGATTTTTGAATACGACAATATCAAAACCGCCACGCGCCAAAGCTGGGACCGGCACCTCGACAGCAACCTGCGCGCGCCGTTTGTGCTGACACAGGCCATGGCCGAACAGGGTTTGCAGCCCGAAACAGATGCTCAGGGTGAGCCTGTGGCGACCGGGCTGATCGTCAACATGGTCGATATGCGGGTGCGCAAGCTTACGCCCGAGTTCATGACCTACACCATCGCCAAGATGGGTCTGTGGGCACTGACCCGGACGGCGGCGCAGGCGCTGACGCCCTCAATCCGCGTCAATGCCATCGGGCCGGGGCCAACCATGCAAGGCCACCGCCAGTCCGAAGCACATTTTCAGGCGCAGCGCGCCAACACCGTGTTGGAACGCGGGGCGAATCCGTCGGATATCACGGCAGCTTTGGGCTATTTCCTGGATGCGCATGCGGTCACAGGACAGCTTTTATGCGTGGATGGCGGGCAGCACCTTGGGTGGCAGACGCCGGATGTGCTGGGGGTAGAATAAGCAATTTTCGTGCAAGTTTTGCACCGCTCTCATTCGTGTTACCTGCCCGTTACAAAAATGTCTTTTTTTTCATGCACTTGCTAAGTGCTCAAAAAAATAACATTTAAAAACAATACGATATGGCATTGCCTATTTTTTGTGCAACTTGACGAAACAGCAAAGAAACAAGGAAAAATCCAGCCTCACGGAAACTTATCTTCACACTTATCCACAGAAACCGTGGATTTGTTTTCTCTTGAACTGAGACGCGCAAGATTGCAGCCATTGTCAGGGAATCATATCTCAGGGCCATGACCTCCCACAGCGAATCAACTTCGGACACTCAGCCAACCGGCTATGCCTGCATTCAGCGTTACGTGAAAACGCTGGACAGCTCTCCGGGTGTGTATCGGATGCTGGATGGGGACAGTCGGGTTCTGTACGTGGGTAAGGCGCGGAACCTCAGGGCGCGGGTATCGAATTACACGCGCCCCGGGCATTCGGGGCGGATCGAGAAGATGATCGCCGCGACGGCTTCGATGATGTTCCTGACCACACGGACCGAGACCGAGGCGCTGCTGCTGGAACAGAACCTGATCAAGCAGCTCAAGCCGAAATACAACGTGCTGCTGCGGGATGACAAAAGTTTCCCGAACATTCTGGTCGCCAAGGATCATGCCTTTCCGCAGATCAAGAAACATCGCGGGGCAAAAAAGGAAAAGGGTGCCTATTTCGGGCCGTTCGCCAGTGCAGGCGCAGTGAACCGGACGCTGAACCAGCTGCAAAAGGCATTCCTGCTGCGCAATTGTTCGGATTCCATGTTCGACAGCCGCACGCGGCCCTGTCTGCTGTATCAGATCAAGCGGTGCTCGGGGCCTTGCGTCGGGTTGATTTCCGAAGACGATTACCGCGAAAGCGTCAGGGATGCGGAACGCTTCCTGTCGGGGCGTTCGACCAAGGTGCAGGAGGAACTGGCCGAACAGATGATGGCTGCGTCCGAGGCGATGGAGTTCGAACGCGCCGCCGGTCTGCGCGACCGCATCCGGGCGCTGACGCAGGTGCAGACGTCTCAGGGCATCAACCCGCGCGGCGTGGCCGAGGCGGATGTGATCGGCCTTTATATGGATAGCGGGCAGGCCTGTGTGCAGGTGTTTTTCATCCGGGCCAACCAGAACTGGGGCAACAAGGATTTCTATCCGCGCGTGGGGCCCGATGTGTCCCCGGCCGAGGTGATGGAGGCATTCCTTGGCCAGTTTTACGACAACAAGGAACCGCCGCGGCAGTTGATCCTGTCGGACGGGATCGAAAACGCCGATCTGATGCAGCAAGCGCTGACCGAGAAAGCAGGCCGCAAGGTGGAAATTCTGGTGCCTCAGCGTGGCGAGAAACAGGAGCTGGTCGCCGGTGCCCTGCGCAATGCGCGTGAATCGCTGGCGCGGCGCATGTCGGAAAGTGCCACGCAGACCAAGCTGCTGCGCGGCGTGGCCGAGGCGTTTGATCTGGACGGGCCTCCGGCGCGGATCGAGGTTTACGACAACTCTCATATTCAGGGCACCAATGCGGTGGGCGGCATGATCGTGGCCGGTCCCGAGGGGTTCATGAAAAACGCCTATCGCAAGTTCAACATCCGGGGTGATGACCTGACGCCGGGCGATGACTTTGGCATGATGAAAGAGGTTCTGACCCGCCGTTTCACCCGCCTGCAAAAGGAAGACCCGGATCGGGACAAAGGGTTATGGCCCGATCTGCTGCTGATCGACGGCGGCGCAGGGCAGGTGAGTGCGGTGCATGAGATCATGGTGGAATATGGGGTCGAGGATATCCCCATGGTCGGCGTCGCCAAAGGTGTCGACCGTGACCACGGCAAGGAAGAATTTCACCGCACCGGCCAGCGCCCCTTTGCGCTGAAACGCAATGACCCGGTGCTGTATTTCATCCAGCGTCTGCGGGATGAGGCGCACCGCTTTGCCATCGGCACCCATCGCGCCAAACGGGCCAAGGCTGTGGGCGCGACCCCGCTGGACGAAATCCCCGGCGTGGGGGCGGCGCGCAAACGTGCCCTGCTGGCGCATTTCGGCAGTGCCAAGGCGGTCAGCCGGGCCAATCTGGCGGATCTGAAAGCGGTCGAGGGGATCTCAGCCGGGTTGGCACAGAAGGTTTACGATTTCTTCCACGACAAGGGCTAAACCCGCCGCCCGCGCCACAGGATATACAGCCCCGAGGCGACGATCAGTGCGGAACCGATCCACATGGTCTGGTCCAGACGTTCTCCGAACATCACCACGCCCAACGCCACACCGAACAGCAGGCGGGAATAGCGGAACGGCGTGACGGCTGAGACCTCTCCGGTGCGCATGGCTTTCATCAGCGATGCATAGGCGATTGTTCCGAAACCCACGGCTCCGGCAACGTGCAGGCCTGTGTTCAAATTCATCGCGGCGACCGGGACCTGTTCCCAAAAGCTATAGGCAAACCCGGCGATGATCACGCAGGCAAAGCCATAGAACCCCAGCACTTCGGTGCCCAGACTGGCCGGGGCGGCACGGCTGGCCAGATCGCGCCCGGCAAATCCCAACATGCCAAACACGGCCAGCAGAGACAGCAGCGTGAAACTATTCCCTGTTGGTTGGATGATGATCACAACGCCGAGCAGACCGACGAGAATGGCGCTCCACCGTCGCCAGCCGACGGTTTCGCCGAACAACAGCGCGGCGCAGGCGACGACGACCAGCGGGGTGGCCTGCAGGATCACGGTGGCCGAGGACAAGGGGGTCAGCGTGAAGGCCAGTATGTAGAACAGGCGTCCCAGAATCTCGAACACGGCGCGGATTTTCATCGCGGGCGACAGCACGTCGGGCTGCCATAACCGTGTGCCACGCGCAAACGCGACACTGGCAAAAATCACCGCGCCGCCCGCACCGAACAGGACCAGAATCTGCCAGATCGGCAGCGTCAGGGCGGCAGCCTTCAACAGCGCGTCCTCTAGCGCGAAACACGCCATCGCGCCGATCATCCACGCGCTGCCCGTCAGGTTCGCACGCGCGTCGGTTTGAATATTCGGGGTCATATGTCGCCCTTGGCCAAGTCACCCGCAATCTGACGTCATTCCGACCTGGGGCCAAGAGGCAATGCAGCCCCGCACCGAGCCCGTGTCGCTTTGAACAACCGCCTGTGATTGGTGCAGTTTTTTGCGTGTTCGTCTTTTCTGTCCTGACCCGGCGATGTAGGGTCTGCGCATGAAGTGGAACTTGCCCAATATTCTGACCCTGCTGCGCCTGCTGGCGGCACCCGGTCTGGCCGTGATGTTTCTGTATTTCACCCGCCCCTACGCAGACTGGTTTGCCCTGATCCTGTTCATGTCGGCGGCGATCACGGACTGGTTCGATGGCTATCTGGCCCGCGCGTGGAAGCAGGAAACCAAGATCGGAGCGATGCTGGATCCGATTGCCGACAAGGCGATGGTGGTGATCGCGCTGATGATCCTTGTGGGATACTCGACCGAGCACTGGACCCCGTGGCTGGTGCTGCCCGCCACCGTGATCCTGTTTCGTGAGGTCTTTGTCTCGGGCCTGCGCGAATATCTGGGGGATGTTGCCGGGACGCTCAAGGTAACAAAGCTGGCAAAATGGAAGACCACGGCGCAGATGTTCGCCATTGCAATTCTGTTTTCGCAGGGGATCTTTGAACACTACTTTGTGATGGCAACGTTCGGCATGGACGCGCCGACCATCGATCAGGTTCTGACCGGCCAGATCGAGGATGTAAACAACATCGCCTGGACGTTGGAGGGCATGTATTGGTCGGGCCAGATCGGGTTGTGGCTGCTTTGGATCGCCGCGACTCTGACATTGATCACCGGCTACGACTACCTACGTAAAGCCATGCCCCATTTGAAGGAGAGCTAAGCGATGGACGTGCTGTATTTCGCCTGGGTGCGCGAACGCATCGGACTGCCGAAAGAAAAGGTCGAGACCGAGGCTGCGACCGTGTCCGAGCTGGTCGCCGAGCTTAGCGCACGTGAAGATCGCTATGCCGCCGCCTTTGCCGACATCTCGGCCCTGCGCGTGGCGCTGGATCAGGAATTGTCCGACTTCGACGCCTCGCTGGCCGGGGTGCGCGAGGTTGCATTTTTCCCGCCCATGACCGGTGGCTGAGATGCGTATCGCGGTTCAGGAAGCGCCATTTGATCTGGGGGCCGAGGCCAATGCTTTTGCTGCCGGTGACGACGCCAACGGCGCCATTGTGACCTTTACTGGGGTGGTGCGCGATCTGGCCTCGGGCGATCTGGATGTGATGGAGATCGAGCATTATCCTGGCATGACCGAACGTGCCCTGACCAAGATCGCGGAAGAGGCGCGCGCGCGCTGGTCGTTGGGCGACGTGCTGGTTATTCACCGCCACGGACGACTTGCTCCGGGCGACCGCATCATGATGGTCGCCACCGCTGCGCGGCATCGCAAGGATGCGTTCGAGGCGGCTGAGTTTCTGATGGACTACCTCAAATCCCGCGCTCCGTTCTGGAAGAAAGAGATCACCAATTCCGGTGCAGAATGGGTCGCCGCCAAGGATGAGGACGAAGACGCGCTGACCCGTTGGGATGGAACGTCGCAACTCTCTGAGTCTTGATGCGAAATTTCTGAATCAATGCAGCGTGACCCGACACGTAGCATTGGCCCGAACACCGTGTATTGCTGATCCAGTGTCGGCAGTGCGGGACCAAGTTGTCGTTAAACCCACACGCGCCAATGTCAGCTTCAAGAACGTGCTGGTCACGAAACACTCGGAAATAGCAGTGTTGCGGATCAACGAGCGGGAGTGGTGGCCGAGCGTCAGAAGAAGCCGCCAGTGCCGTCGGACGGGGCTTCTCGCGATTGGTGAGGTACTGGCTAGGGCGAAGGACAAACAGGAGTGTCGAGAGGCACGGTAGAGGGGTCTTGACCTGCGCCACGTGCCAGAACGTCAAGCTGTAATTCCAAGGTCTGCTAGTAGCTTACCAATTTTCTCAGCGAAGCCCCACAACACATTCACGGACTTTATCCGCTCCTCGATTCCTTTGAGAACGCTTCCGATCACAGGTTTAGAACGCTTTGCGGCGATCTGCTCCGACAGGGTCCCGAGCAGTTCGCCTACCTCGTGCTTTTCCTCTTTCGTGATCTCATCGGAATCGACCACAGCTTGCGCGAAGTCTTTGATGGTGTGACCCAGCTCCTCAGCGTCACTTCCTTCCGTGATCGTTATAACTGCATTGATCTTCGCTAGGTCACCAGTGTTCAAAACGCCCACGGATGAATTTGAGATGGTGATATGGTTGTTTGTCATGGGGCGGCTCATTGCTTGGGCTAGCGCGCTAACCGGGATTCTACCACCTCCCAGAGGAATGCCCGTCACCATGTCCATTTCATCCATGGCATGGTTCATCATAGCAGCGTTCATCAGGAAGCCACGGTAATTGTTTTCTTGCAGGATCGCATTGCAGGACAGGCACAGATACAGCCCGTTATCGTATTCGTAGAGCGCTGGCCGTTCACATTGACTACATTTCATAGGTTCACTTTATCCTAAGCCAGTGAGGCCGTCATCAACCACTCGATACAGGTGAGTAAGTCGCGCTACTGTATTTCTGCGTGCAATGTTGTTCGAGACCAGCTCTGGTTTTTGATCATAGCGCGAAAAACCGACGTTCGTTGTTGCCGCAGCATCTGACACCTAGGGCTTATAGCCGACACTTCCTAAAGAGCGCCGTACAGATCAGTACTTCTGCGCCTGATCTCTTTGCTCCAAAGATGTTTGACTCGGGCACATCTCTGATGTCGAGCGCTCACCTTGTTACTGATCCAACTATGGCGGTTGCGTCAGGTTCGGGTGACGTTCAACAGTTGGTAAGCCCGAAGGTCTCAACTCTGAGGAAAATCCTAGTCCGCGTTGTTGATGCGTCCGCGCAGTTCTTCGGCCTCTTGCCGGGCGGCGCGCAGGCCGTCCATGGCGGCGGCGAGTTCCGCTTCGGTCTGGGTTAACTGGTTTGTCAGTTCGGCTTCGCGCTGTTGCAGGTAGGTAATCGCCTGATCGCGGGTTTCTTCGGCCTCGTGCAGCTCCTGGCTCATCCGGTCCAGATCGGCCACGTCGCTTTGGCGCACGCGGGACAGGCGGTGGGCCAACCAGTTGGCGAACCAGCCCATGCAGAAGGCCGCGAACAGGATGACGGCGGTGGCGATGATGAATTCGGTTCTGTTCACTCTATTGATCCTCTGCATCCGCATCCGGTGCGGTCGTGTCGGTCTGGTCCGGCTCGGTCGCGCCGGTTTCCAGCGCTTCAAGCCCGGTTTCGGTGTTTTCGACCGGTTCCGGGCGGATCAGGCGGAACTCGATCCGGCGGTTTTCCTCGCGGCCCGCTTCGCTGTCATTGTCGGCGATGGGCTGCGTTTCCCCATACCCGACGGCGGTATAGCTTGAGGTCGGAATCCGCCGCCCGCGCAATTCGTTCAGGATGGATTGCGCGCGCGCCTGGCTGAGTTGCTGGTTCATTTCTTCGCGACCCTGACTGTCAGTATGGCCCTGGATTTCCAATCGGATCGGGCCGCATTCGCGCAGGATATCGGCGATCTGGTTCACCGCATCGCGCGAGTCCGCCGCGATTGTGGCCGAGCCGGGCTCGAACGCGATTTTGCTGGCTTTCTGTACCTCGGCAATCCGTTCCTCGCACAGCTCGGGATCGGGCAGAGCGTCCTCGGGTTCCGGCGGCGGTACATAGGTGATGGACAGGGTGAAATCCTGCGCTTCGCCCAATTTCTCGGACAACATTCCGGCGATGCGGGCCTTGGCGTCTTCATCATGGCTGTTGCCGCTCAGGTCCACTGATTCCGGTGTCACGGTCAAAGCGCCGTTTTGCAGAAGCGACAGCGCCTCAAGCCCCGCCAGAACACGGACAGGCCAGTCTGCGGGCAGATCAGGAACGACGCGGGTGGCTGTATAAACCTGTTCCGACCCAAAGGCGGCTCGGGCATAGCTGTCGGCCATGTCCCGCAGGGTTTCATCGCCCACGCGACCGCGCAATTGCACCAGCCCTTCGGGGCTGCGCGTGGCTGAAAACTCAATCGGGCCTGCGGGTTCTTCGTCCTCGGGCTCGGGCAGTACGGCGTGCAGGGCGAAGACCTCGGGCAGGGCGTTTTCCAGTTCGCCCACCACACGGTCGAACAGGGCGGGATTGGTTCCTTGCGCGGCAATCAGGGTGATATCTGCATCGGACAGGGTGATCGATCCCTGCCCAATCTCGGCCAGCGCCTTGATGCCAAGGGTTGCCGCGTCTGCCCAACGGGGCGACGGCACACCCAGACCGATGGTGCAGGTATATGTCGTGCTCAGACCGGCCTGCTGCGCGGCGGCAATGATCTGATCCCGCGCCTCTTCATCCTGGGCCGAGCAGGCGTCAAACTGGCCACCATCCGCGCCGATCAGGTAACGCAGGGTGAACGGAGTGATGACGGGGCGCGGGGCCGAGATCGACAGGCCGATGCGCAGGCTGGGCGGCGCGGCGCGGGTCAGGTCCTGTTCCAGCTGTTCTTTTTCGGCCTGGCTGTCGGCAATGGCGGTCACTTTCACCAACCCCGGGCTAGCCGAGATCTTTGCACGCGGCAGGCGCGACAGGGCGCTGACCGCATAGGCAATCGCCTCATCCCAGCCATCGGGTTTCGGGTAGTCGGCAGTTTCCATCAGATCCGCAACAGGGGCCGCGCGATCCAGATCGCTAAGCCTGTCGACAAGGTCATCGCGGCTTTCGCTGGCCGGGAACAGGCCAATGACCGAGATACCGCTGTCATTGCGCAGAATCTCGACCGAAAAGCGCGGCGCGGCCAGCGCGGTGGTGGCGGTGACCTCCATCTCGTCGATGACGCGCGAGGTATCGACCTCGGTTCCCGCAGCGGTCAGGGCATTGAACCGTGTGGCCTCGTCCGGTGCGATGCCGGTCAGCACCACGCGCAGCCCGTCTGACTGGACTTCGGCCCAGTCATGGCCCTTCAGGTCCAGGGCCCGCCGCACAGCAAATTCCGAGCTTTCCTCGATCTTGGTGACGGCAAAACCGGCCGCCAGCAGTGACACCCCTGCGGATACAAGAAAGATCAGGGACACGGACAGAAAATACGGCAGACGCATGTGCGGGCTAGTGACTCCTCAGGCGTTTGGGCGGACTCTTACAGACCCCGGTCCGCAGGTGCAATCAGAGCAGCAGCGCGACGCAGAGGAAGATCAGCGGAATAAGGCCGGTGTCCCGGTTCGACTGGAACAATTGCAGCAGCTTGGCATTGTTTTCCAGATCCAGACCGCGCAATTGCCACATCATGTGCCAGCCCATCGCCCATGGGCCGCCAAGGGCGATAACCAGCACCAGAATCGACCCGCCGGGAACCAGCGCGTCGATGATCGCCAGCCCCATCAGCGAAACGGTGGCGGCCAGAAAATATTTGAGCCATTTTGCCGTATCGGTCCCGAACAGGCGCGCGGTGGATTTAATGCCGACCAGTTCGTCATCCTCGGCGTCCTGATGGGCGTAGATGGTGTCATAAAACAGCGTCCACGCGATGCCCGCCAGATATAGGGTGATCGCGGGCCAGCCCACTGATCCGGTATGCGCCGCCCAGGCCAGCAGCGCGCCCCAGTTGAAGGCCAGCCCCAGAAACACCTGCGGCCACCATGTAAAGCGCTTGGCAAACGGGTAGATCGCCACCGGCAGCAGCGACAGCACTCCCATCGCAATTGCCGCCTGATTGAAGCTGAGCAGGATGCCCAACGCCAGCAGACATTGCAGGATCATCCAGCCCATCGCCTGCCGCACCGTGACTTGACCTGCGGGCAGCGGGCGCGACCGCGTGCGTTCGACTTGCGCGTCGAACTCTCGGTCAGTGATGTCGTTCCAGGTGCACCCCGCCCCGCGCATCAGGAACGCGCCCAGCGCGCATCCGATGGCGATCCACAGATCCTCCAACCGCGCTTGCCCGTCGTGCAGGATGGCCAGCGCCAGACCCCACCAGCAGGGAATCAGCAAAAGCCATGTTCCGATGGGTCGGTCGGCACGGCTGAGGCGCAGGTAGGGGCGCGCGAAAGCGGGGGCATAGGTGTCGACCCAGTTGCCGGTTACGGCATCGGCGACCTGACCATCTGGTGTTGGGGCATTGCCTTGCATATGTAAGGTCTCATGAGTGCGAAGATCAGACTGTATGTAGAGCAGCCCTTGGGTCAGGGGCAATCGGTTGAATTGACGCGCGAGCAGGCGCATTACCTGTTCGGCGTCATGCGCCTGTCGGTTGGCGGCCCTGTGGCGTTGTTCAACAGCAAGGATGGCGAATGGCTGGCCGAGGTCGCCGAGGCCGGAAAGCGCGGTGGTGTTCTGACCTGTCAGCGGCAGACCAGGCCGCTGCAATTGCCGCCCGATCTGTGGTTTCTGTTCGCGCCGATCAAAAAGGCCCGCACGGATTTCATTGTTGAAAAAGCAGCGGAAATGGGCGCGGCGCGGATTGTGCCCGTGCAGACCGAGTTCACAAATTCCGAACGCATCCGACAGGACCGTTTGCAGGCCCATGCGGTTGAGGCAGCCGAGCAATGCGGCGGTACGTTTGTGCCCGAGGTCGCTGATCTGCAGCGACTGGATCGTGTACTGGACGCGTGGCCCGAGGGGCGTCAGTTGATGTTCTGTAATGAGGCCGAGGTGGGCTCGGCCCTGCGGTTGGCGGCCAACGAAAAGGGTCAGCCATGGGCCATTCTGGTGGGTCCCGAGGGCGGATTCTCGGACAAGGAACGCGCGCGTCTGGCGGCGCTGCCCTTTGCGCATGTGGTCAGCCTTGGCCCCCGTATCCTGCGGGCCGATACGGCGGCGGTGGCGGCGCTGACAATGTGGCAGCAGGCGTTGGGGGATTGGGCGTGAACCAAAAGCCGAGACAGGAACTTCATCTATTCTTCTCAACTGAGTCCAGCACCGCAGTAATACTCTATCGGGCGAGTAACAGTCTTTATCGTTTGATCCATTGGCAGACCAATGGTGATAATTTTGCCGTTGGGCAGTGGATAAAGACCCGTATTTACGAAAGCGATTGCGCACTTTCTCCAGACGGTCGCCATTTCTTATATGGCGGGATGCAAAAAAACTCCTCCAAACTTTTTATGGCGGTCAGCAGGCCGCCATATTTTACGGCATTGGAGTACTTCCCATATCCGGACTCGTACTCATGCGGGGGGTTTTTGTTGATAACACGACCGTTTCGTTTCGGGGCACCGCAGATGGCCGAGGCATTGAAACTCTGAGATCTGGTTTCAAATTGGATAGATCCAAAAAGCCGTGGTTGCACTGGAGACCTCGGGCTGAATGGCAGAATACTACTGAACAAGAAATCGCGAGACTGCGTAAATCGGACGACGAAAGAAGAGGTAAGCCTGCGGTGCTTTTGAGTTGTTATCACTGCGAAGGGGCAAAGTTGTTTCGTAAGACCTCAGACGGCAACAAACTGATCGGAGACTTTGGAGAAATGCAGTTTGAGAGTATCCCGGCACCCTATCGGGGGATAGAAAGCCTAGTTGTCGAATGAGCTTTATCCGACCCGAAGCAAAACAGGCCCTGTGGCGCTGGCGTGAAGTGTTGGTGGCCGGGTTTGTCCTGATCCTCGGCCTCAGTTGGATCAGCGGGCCCGGTGGATTGCTGGGCTGGCTCGGCTGGGTGCTTGTGGCCGTCGCGGTGGCGCTGGCGGTGATCGGGGTGCAGCGCGGGCGGTTCCGGACCGGGTCGGGCGGGCAGGGTGTTGTCACCGTCGACGAAGGTCAGATCAACTACTTTGGCCCGCTGGACGGCGGCATGGTCGCCACACGCGAGATTGAGCGGCTGGCGCTCGACCCGACCTCGACCCCGGCGCATTGGGTGCTGGAACAACCGGGCCAGCCTCTGCTTCACATTCCTGTGAATGCCGAAGGGGCCGAGGCGCTGTTCGATGTCTTCTCGGCCCTGCCGGGATTGAAAGCCGAACAAATGCTGGCGGAGTTGAACGGTGGCGCGAGCCATCCGGTGGTGATCTGGGAACGCAGGCCCTCGCGCCCGGCGCATCTCAGGCTGCATTGACACTGGCGCGGTTTGCCCCCACGACTGACCAACCAGACAGACACATCAGGATCGGAGCGCGATTCATGTCCATCCCCCAGTCCGGCGGCGGACCGATCGAACGTCATGAGCAATTGGCCGAATACCTGGAATCGGGCTGCAAGCCCAAGCAGGATTGGCGCATCGGCACCGAGCATGAAAAGTTCGGCTATTGCAAGGACACCCTGAAACCGCTGCCATTCGAAGGCACTCGGTCTATCGTGGCGGTGCTGGAAGGTCTGCGGGATCGGCACGGCTGGGCCGAAGTGCGCGAAGGCGGCAAGCTGATCGGTCTGGAGAAAGACGGGGCGAATGTCAGCCTCGAACCCGGTGGCGCGCTGGAGCTGTCGGGGGCACCGCTGGAAACGATCCACGAGACCTGCGACGAGGTGAACACCCACCTGCGCGAGGTAAAGGACATCGCTGACGAGATCGGCGTGGGCTTCATCGGTCTGGGCGCGGCCCCGATCTGGACCCATGAGGAAATGCCGCTGATGCCCAAGGGCCGCTATCGGCTGATGAACGACTATATGGAGAAAGTCGGCACCATGGGCCGCGCCATGATGCGGCGCACCTGCACCGTTCAGGTCAATATCGACTTCGGCTCCGAGGCCGACATGGTGCAGAAACTGCGCGTGGCGCTGGCGTTGCAGCCGGTGGCAACGGCGCTGTTCGCCAACTCTCCGTTCTTCGAGGGCAAGCCCAACGGCCAGAAAAGCTGGCGCAGCTATATCTGGCGGCATCTCGATGATGCGCGTACGGGCATGTTGCCCTTCGTGTTCGAAGACGGGTTCGGGTTCGAGCGCTACGTGCAATATGCGCTCGATGTGCCGATGTATTTTGTCTATCGCGACGGTCAGTATGTGAATGCTTTGGGCATGTCCTTCCGTGACTTCCTGCAAGGCAAGCTGCCCGCATTGCCGGGCGAAACACCGACCCTGTCCGATTGGGCCGACCATCTGACCACCGCCTTCCCCGAAGCGCGGATCAAGAAATTCATGGAGATGCGCGGCGCTGATGGCGGCCCGTGGCGCAGGCTTTGTGCGCTGCCTGCCTTTTGGGTTGGTCTGACCTACGATCAGGGCGCGCTGGATGCAGCCTGGGATCTGGTCAAGGGCTGGGATGCCGAAACCCGCGAAGCGCTGCGTGTTGAGGCCGCCAAGGACGGGCTGCAAGCGCGGGTCGGCAACATCAACATGCACGATCTGGCGCGCGAGGTCGTGGCGATCTCGGAATCCGGGCTGAAATCCCGCGCCTTCCCCGGCGCAGGCGGTCTGGTGCCGGACGAAACCCATTTCCTGAATGCGCTGAAAGACAGTATCGAAACCGGCAAGGTTCCGGCAGATGAATTGCTGGATCACTATAACGGCGACTGGAACGGCGATCTGACGCGGGTGTTCCCGCAGTACAGCTACTGACACTGACCTAACACGCCGAGCAGCCCACCTTACCCCTTTGGTGAGGTGGCGTGCGCGTCGTAAGCTGCCGTGTGGTAACGCAAATTGTGATCGCCTGTGGATTGAAGGCGTTCACCGTTCGTGAATACAAGCGTCCTAATATTTGCGACGACCTTTCCCCAAAGGATGCTCTGAATGCCCCGCATCAGCGAATTGCACTACGCCGACCCATTTGTCGTTTCCTCCGGCGTGAGTGAGTTTGTCGAAGTTGCGCTGGGCGCGTCGGAAGATCCGGCAGATTTCACCGTTTCGCTTTACAACAGCGACGGCACCGTCGGGTTAGAGATCGCGCTGACCGATCCCGGCGTCGTAGTGACAACCGACCCGGACAACAATGAGCAGGTCTTTGTCATCTCGGCGGATAACTTCACCTTCCTGCTGACCGACCCCGATGCGCCTGTTCCGGTGAACGATACGATCTTCGAAGCGGTCGCATTGACCAACACAAGCACCAATCAGGTCATTGACTTCTATGACATCGGCGGCGGCACTCAGAATATCACCGCAATCGATGGGCTGGCTGCGGGGGCGACGTCCGAAAATCTGGTTGTTCTGACGGGTCCCGGCTCGACCACCACATCCCTGCAGTTCAACCAGCCCAACCCGAACACGCTGGTTCATGCCGACGTTTCGCCCGGTGACAGTGGCGCCGCCTGTTTCACGGCGGGCACGTTGGTGGATACCCCAGACGGGCCCCGCCGTATCGAAACGCTTGAAGCCGGGGATCTGGTGAACACCGTTGATAACGGCCCGCTTCCGATCAGCTGGATCTGGGGCAGCACGGTGTCCGGGCGCGGCCGCTTTGCCCCGATCCGGATCAGCGCAGGAACACTGGGTGCCAAGAATGACGTTCTGATTTCCCCCCAGCACCAGGTTCTGATCACCGGCTGGCAAGCTCAGCTTCTGTTTGGCGAGCATGAGGTGCTGGTTCCCGCCAAGGCACAGGTCAACGGCGCGACCGTGACCGCCGTGCCCTGCGATATCGTGCGCTACATCCATATGATGTTCGACCGCCACCAATTGGTGATCACCAGCGGTCTGGTGTCCGAAAGCTTCTTTCCCGAGCAAGAGGGGCTGGATGGTCTGGGCAGTGACGCCACGGATGAGATCCTGACCCTGTTCCCCAACCTGCGCGACTGCCCCGAAACTTATGGCGAGACCGCGCGCCCGGTGCGGCAGGACAGAACCACCGCTTTGCTGCGCTGCGCCTGATTGCCCGGCCCCTCTTGCTTTCACGGTCCGCTGTGATAGCAGAGCCTGAACAGCAGTCAGGGGCCAAGGTCAGGAAGCGTCATGGACGATCTCAAGGCAAAATATCTGGGTCAGATCGCCGAAGCAGGCGACGAGAACACGCTCGAGTCGATCCGCGTCGCCGCCGTCGGCAAAAAGGGCGAGGTCGCGCTGAAGATGCGCGAACTGGGCAAGATGACCCCCGAAGAACGTCAGGTCGCAGGCCCCGCGCTGAATGCGTTGAAGGATGAGATCAACTCGGCGCTCTCCGCCAAGAAAGCAGCACTTGCCGATGCCGCGCTGGATGAGCGTCTGCGCACCGAATGGCTGGACGTCACCCTGCCGACCCGCGCGCGCCGTCAGGGCTCGATCCACCCGATCAGCCAGGCGACCGAGGAACTGACCGCGATCTTTGCCGAACTGGGGTTCTCGGTGGCCGAAGGGCCGCGGATCGAGACCGACTGGTATAATTTCGACGCCCTGAACATCCCCGGCCACCACCCCGCGCGGGCCGAGATGGACACGTTCTACATGCACCGTGCCGAAGGCGACAACCGCCCGCCGCATGTGCTGCGCACCCATACCTCACCGGTGCAGATCCGGTCGATGGAGAAACAGGGCGCGCCGATCCGCGTGATCTGTCCGGGCGGCGTCTACCGCGCCGACTATGACCAGACCCATACGCCGATGTTCCATCAGGTCGAGGGGCTGGCCATCGACAAGGACATCTCGATGGCGAACCTGAAATGGGTTCTGGAAGAGTTCGTGAAGGCGTTTTTCGAGGTTGACGATGTCGAGCTGCGCTTCCGCGCCTCGCATTTCCCCTTCACCGAGCCATCGGCCGAGGTCGATATCCGCTGTTCCTGGGATAATGGTCAGCTGAAGATCGGCGAGGGCGACGACTGGATGGAGATTCTGGGTTCCGGCATGGTCCATCCCAAGGTGATCGCTGCGGGTGGGATTGATCCGGAGGTCTATCAGGGCTTTGCGTTCGGCATCGGGATCGACCGTCTGGCGATGCTGAAATACGGCATCCCGGATTTGCGGGCGTTCTTTGACAGCGATCTGCGCTGGCTGCGGCACTACGGGTTTGCGGCGCTGGATATGCCGAACCTGCATGGTGGTTTGTCGCGGTGAAGCTGGACGAGAAGAAGTTACTCCGCATTATGGAGTATATTGAGGCTTCGGATAATTCCGGAGCCTCTTTCGATGATACTGCCGAGAGTGGGAATGCTCGTTATCCGACGACGGAGCCTCGACAAGACACGACCCAAAACAAATTGGGGATATCGATTCCTGAACGAGATTTCCTGTTCCGTATCATGCGCGCCGAGGATTTGATTACCGGGGCGTTCATGAAGAACGGTGCTTTAAATGTCCATCTGACTTACAAAGGGCATGGTTGGTTGCGGGATTATCGCCAGAATACTCTTTATAAGCGGTTTCTTAGATGGTCTGGCCGCCAACTTGATAAACTTTTTTCCTCTGTTGCTTTGCCAATAATAGCTGCCGTTCTGACAGTATTCGTTCTGGATTACATTGGAACTTCTGGTGCAAAATCAGTTGACGAGGTTGCAATCGAAGATGTTGTGAAAAAGTATTTGGAAAAGCATGGCGAAGAAGTAACCGAATAAATAGAGGGCGGAATAGCATTTTCACTGTTTGTTTCTAAGTTGCTTGAAAGCGCGGAATCAAGGCCATAGGCCGCCGCGCCATCGCCAGACCGCCCGCACGGGCTGGCGATTTGTCTCCGCAAGCGCAACGTTTGAACATTTCACGGACTTGGCCAGCATAAATTGCCCACCACAACCCAAGGATCGCCATCCCGCGGTCTGGCGATGGCGCGGCTTGGTGCTTGGGCCGGATTTTGGGGGATGTAGGGCGGGCTTCAACCCGCCATTTGCGAAGGGTGAGTGCCGGGCTGAAGCCCGGCCTACGCTTCTCCTACACCGATATGTTAGGTGACAGGGCGAAAAGTCTCGTTAGGGTCGGGCGCATGATCTATCGACTGCTCTGCCTTCTGTTGCTGACCGCCACCCAAGCCGCTGCTGTGGATACCTGCCACGGCGATACTGCCTGTCAGGTCGGCGATCGCTCGTATCATGTGCTGGAGCCGGACGGATGGGATGGCGAAACGCCGCTGCCGGTGCTGCTGCATTTCCACGGCTGGGCGCGGCAGGGGACCGTGGTGGTGAACCATCAGCGCATCGCCGGGGCCACGAAGCTGCGGGGCGTGCTGCTGGTGGCTCCGAACGGGCTGGGCAAAAGCTGGGATTTCTGGACTTCGGACACCGACGACGTGGGTTTTGCCGACCGGGTGTTGAAGGACGTCGCCAAACGCTATCCGATTGATCCCGAGCGCATCTATGTCTCGGGCTATTCCTTTGGCGGTGCGATGGCGTGGCGGTTTGCTTGCGAGTCGGGTGACGACATCGCGGCGCTGCTGGGCGTGGCCGGAACCATCCGCCAGACCGAGCACTGCCCGCAAGCCCCGCGCCAGGTGCGCCATGTGCATGGGACGGGTGACACGGTGATGGATTTCCCCTTTGGGCCGGGCGGCGACACCACCTATCCTGTGGCCCTGTGGCGGGAAAAGTACAACTGCAACGGAGCGACCCCGGCCGGGGATTGGAGCGTGGTGCCGATCCTGACGCTCAGCCGGGTGGAATGGACCGATTGCGCGAAAGGCCATGTGGTGCTGGACACCCATCCGGGCGGGCATTTCATCCCGCATGGTTGGATCGGGCGGCAGTTGGATGAGCTTTTGGGCCGCACCCCAAGCTATCCGTGACGCGCAGCGCTTGCACCCCGGCGCATTCTTTGCCATTGCCTGTGCCGACTGGATATCTGCCAAAAAAGGCCCTGAGCAATGAAATTCACTCTGTCCTGGCTGAAAGACCACCTCGACACTGACGCTTCGGTTGATGAGATCGCCGAGGCGCTGACCGATCTTGGCCTTGAGGTCGAAGAGATCGTGAACCCGGCGGATCGGCTGGCGGGCTTTACGCTGGGCTATGTGAAACATGCCGAGAAGCACCCCGACGCCGACAAGCTGCGCGTCTGCAAGGTGGACACGGATGAGGGTGAGTTGCAGATCATCTGCGGTGCCCCGAACGCGCGCGAAGGCATCACCGTCGTGGTCTGCAAACCGGGCATGTATATCCCCGGTCTGGACCTGACCATCAGCGTCGGCAAGATCCGTGGCGTTGAAAGCTTTGGCATGATGGCCTCGGAACGTGAGCTGGAGCTGTCGGACGAGCACGACGGCATCATCGAACTGCCCTCGGGCGCGGTTGGTGATCGGTTCGTCGACTGGCTGGCCGAGAATGAGCCGTCCAAGGTCGATCCGATGATCGAGATCGCGATCACGCCGAACCGCCCCGATGCGCTGGGGGTCGAGGGGATTGCCCGCGATCTGGCCGCGCGCGGGATAGGGACGCTGAAACAGCGGGACTACACGCCGGTGCCCGGCGATTTCGAAAGCCCGATCAAGGTGACGATTGACGACGACACGCTGGATGGAGCACCGCATTTCACCGGGCGTTTGATCCGTGGCGTCAAGAACGGCCCCAGCCCGCAGTGGTTGCAGGATCAGTTGAAGGCGATCGGGCTGCGTCCGATCTCGGCCCTGGTGGATATCACCAACTATATGACTTTCGACCACAACCGCCCGCTGCACGTGTTCGACGCTGACAAGGTGCAGGGTAACCTGCGGGTGCATCGCGCCAAAGGCGGCGAAAAGCTGGTGGCGCTGGATGAGAAAGAATACACACTGCAACCCGGCATGATGGTGATTTCGGACGACAAGGGCCCGGAATCGATTGCCGGTATCATGGGCGGCGAGGAAACCGGCTGTACCGAAGAGACTGTGAATGTCTTTCTGGAAAGCGCGTTCTGGGATCACGTGCAGATCGCTCTGACCGGGCGGGCGCTCAAGATCAACTCGGATGCGCGCTATCGGTTCGAACGTGGGGTAGACCCGGAATACACGCTGGAAGGCTTGGAACACGCGACGCAGATGATTCTGGATATCTGCGGGGGCGAGGCGTCGAACGTGGTTCAGGCGGGCAAAGCGCCGAACCACGCGCGGGCCTACAAGCTGGATGCGGCGCGGGTGCAGTCTCTGGTCGGGATGGACATCGCCGAGAGCGAGCAGCGCCAGACCCTGACCCGTCTGGGTTTCCGTCTGGAAGGCGAGATGGCGCATGTGCCAAGCTGGCGGCCCGATATCATGGGCGAGGCCGATCTGGTGGAAGAGGTCGCGCGGATTGCATCATTGACCAAACTGCAGGGCAAACCGCTGCCGCGCGTGACGGATGGTATCCCCAAGCCGGTGATGACCCCGGCGCAACGCCGTCAGTCGATGGCGCGGCGGACCTGTGCGGCGCTGGGCTATAACGAATGCGTCTCGTACACCTTCATCGATCAGGCCTCGGCGGCGCTGTTTGGTGGTGGCGATGATGCGACGCAGCTGGAAAACCCGATCTCGTCCGAGATGAGCCATATGCGCCCCGATCTGCTGCCCGGTCTGTTGCAGGCTGCTGCCCGCAATCAGGCGCGTGGCTATGCGGATGTAGCCCTGTTCGAGGTTGGCCCGGTCTTCCATGACGGCGAGCCCGGCGATCAGAAGACCCAGATCACCGGCCTGCTGGTCGGTCGGAGTGGGCCCAAGGACGTGCACGGCGCATCCCGTCCAGTTGATGTGTTTGATGCCAAGGCAGACGCCGAGGCGGTGCTGGCCGCCATTGGCGCGCCCGGCAAGGTGCAGGTTCTGCGCGATGGTGATGCCTGGTGGCATCCGGGCCGTCACGGCAAGATCTGTCTGGGGCCGAAAAAGGTGCTGGGCGTCTTTGGTGAACTGCATCCGCGTGTGTTGCAGGCGATGGACATCAAGGGCCCGGCGATGGCCTTTACCATCTGGCCGGATGAGGTGCCCTTGCCGCGCAAATCCGGGGCCACCCGGGCCGCGCTGGAACTGCGTGACCTGCAAGCGGTCGAGCGGGACTTTGCCTTTGTCGTGGATGAAGGCGTCGAGGCGCTGACGCTGGTGAACGCAGCAGCCGGTGCCGACAAGGCGCTGATCGAGGATGTGCGCGTCTTTGACGAGTTCATCGGCGGCAGCGTGGGTGAGGGTAAGAAATCGCTGGCCATCACCGTGCGTTTGCAGCCGACGGATGCAACGCTGAAGGAGAAAGACATCGAAGCGGTGGCCGAAAAGATCATCGCCAAGGTCACAAAGGCCACAGGTGGCGTTCTGCGCGGCTGATCGCCCCCGACATGATCCGACAAAAGCGCGCCATCCGGCGCGCTTTTTTGTTGTGGCGAAACGGCAACACCTGAAAGCGCCTCGAAACAAAGGGTTGAGCAGAATCACCCTCGGCCCCTACATCCGGCCCCCTGACGCAATCAAACTTCGGAGTCTGCCAGATGCCAGATCCCAGCCCTGCGCAAGCGATACCCCATATCTGATTGCCCGCCGGTTCTTCGGCGGGTGTGTTTCCCGTTGGAGAGCTGTCATGAAACGCCAAGACATCTCGATGATTCGGCAGATTCTGCCGCAAGAGATGCCCTTTCCTTACTATCCCGACCGGCAGAGCCCATGGTTGCTTGGCCAGGTCATGGATGCCGAGGCCCCGGTCTCGACCCTGAAACAATCGGGACTGTCCCGTTTGCTGTCACGCCCGCTGTTGGCACCGATGATTGCACAGTGCGGTGGCGTCCTGCGGCGGCATGATGTGCTGGCGGTGGCCCATGCGGACCGTGCGATGCGGTTTGACGGGCTGAGCCCGGCTGCGCTGTCGGGGCTGGAGGTTTCCTATCAATCCCAGTGGATGGATTTCTGCCTCAGCTTCGACTGCTGGTCTGGCGAGCAGACTACGCGCAAGGCGCATAACCTTGTCGTGCAGTTGGGGTTCCCGACCGAACATGCCGCGCTGCTGTGGAAATACGAACAGCGCTGCGCTGTTGGTGCATATCAAAGCTGCTGGCACCCGGTCCGGACCGAAGGTCGTCCGACCCTTGCCTGGTGCCGTCTGGACGTCGATCTGACCAGCGGCCATTGCCTGATTGAAGAGGTTCAATCGGACTGGTTGCGCTTTGTCGGTCGTGCGCGGCAACGGTTGGAAAACCGCGCGCCACGCTCGCGCGAATTGCGGCTGACCTCGGAATATGAACAGGCGCTGCGGCGGAAATACGCGAAAATCTGGGCTGAGGTGATGATGCTGGCGGTTCTGATGCTGCTGCGCGAGGAATTTGCCGTGCGCACCGTCTGGATGCATCAGCCCGGTCCGGGCGCAAAGCTGAAGGCGATCACCTGGGGCCGGATGCCGCCGCGGTCGATCTACACCAAACTGCCCCGCAGTTTCGGGTTCGAACCGACGCGCGAAACGCCGCCCTTTTTGGGCAGCAAGCAACGCAGTGCGGCCCGCAGGGTGGCTCGGAACGATCAGCCGGTATTCTGGCGCTTGTCGTTCTGAGCGACCCCTTGGGTTGCGCGCCCTTTCGAACTAGGGTCGCAGCAAGAAATCAAAGGAGGCACCCATGGGCCTGAATGTCTATCTTTCCGGAGAAATCCACACCGATTGGCGTGAGCAAATCATTGAAGGGGCGCAGGGGCTGGATGTCACGTTCAACAGCCCGGTCACAGATCATGCCGCCAGCGATGATTGCGGGGTCGCCATTCTTGGGGCCGAGCCGAACAAGTATTGGCATGACCACAAGGGCGCAATGGTCAACGCCATCCGCACCCGCAAGGGCATCGCGGATGCCGATGTGGTCGTGGTACGGTTTGGCGACAAGTACAAACAGTGGAACGCGGCCTTTGACGCGGGCTATGCCGCCGCGCTGGGCAAGTCACTGATCGTGCTGCACGGCCCCGATCACCAACATGCCCTGAAAGAGGTCGATGCCGCCGCCCTGGCGGTTGCGGAAGACCCCCGACAGGTGGTGGAGATCCTGCGCTATGTCCTGACCGGCAAGCTGCCGGGCTAAGGTGAAACAACTGGTGGATGCCTGTGACGGGCATCCACCAGTTGCGTTCACTTAGTCACGGGCAGGCGTAACCAGTCCTTTTTGCACCGCAGGTCGGTCCAGAAACCGATCCAGATAGGGCGCGAGATGGGCGTGGTCATCCCATCCCAACAGCTCTTTGGCGCCGTAGAAGTCCAACCCGCGCAGCCAGGGTGCGATGGCGATATCGGCAATCGAGTACTCACCGGCAATCCAGTCCTGCCCGTCCAGCTGCGTGTTCAGCACATTCAGCAGGCGCTTGGCTTCGTTCACATAACGCTCGCGCGGGCGGGGGTCTTCGATCTCGCTGCCAGCAAATTTGTAGAAATATCCAAGCTGTCCAAACATCGGGCCGATGCCGCCCATCTGGAACATCAGCCATTGGGTGACGCGATGCTTGTCCGCTGCGGTTTGTCCGATGAACTGGCCGGTTTTCTCGGCCAGATACAGCAGGATCGCACCGCTTTCGAACAGACCCAAGGGTTCGCCATCGGGGCCGTTGGGGTCGATGATCGCAGGGATCTTGTTGTTGGGGTTCAGCGACAGGAACGCGGGGCTTTTCACGTCGGCATCGGCCAGAGTGACCTTGTGCGCCTCATACGGCAGGCCGGTTTCTTCCAGCATGATCGACGCCTTGACGCCGTTTGGTGTGGGAAAGGAATAGAGTTGGATTCTGTCAGGGAACTGCGCAGGCCAACGGGTCATGATCGGGTGTGTTTCGGCATCCAGCATTGAGGGGGCTCCTGTTTTGGATATCGTCAAACCTAGGCAGCACAGCGCGATCTTGAAAGCCCCTGCCAGTGTGCAACGCCGGTCAGCGCCTGTTTGCTGGTGAACAACGGGGAAATCCCGCGCAACTCGCACCTAGACCAAAACGCGGTTTTGCCTCACAATTTGGCCAATCCCGCGCATAAGACGCGGGTTTCTTGTTGGACAAAGGAGATGCGCGTGGATGAGGTCGTAACACAGGTGGGTGCATTTGCGCCTGTGATCATGAACGCGGTGAAGGCACTGATCGTTCTGATCATCGGTTGGATTGTTGCGGGTATGATCGCTGGCGTCGTACGGCGTCGGATCAACGCGACCCCGCATATTGACCCGACGCTTGGCAATTTCATGGCCAGCCTGGTCAAATGGGCCATTCTGGCGATGGTCCTGGTGGCTGTGCTGGGGATTTTCGGGATCGAAGCCACAAGCATCGTCGCCATTCTGGGTGCTGCATCGCTGGCGATTGGTTTGGCGCTGCAAGGGACACTCAGCGATCTGGCCGCAGGCGTGATGTTGGTTGTGTTCCGGCCCTATAAGCTGGGCCAATACGTGGATATTGGCGGAACAGCCGGGACTGTCAAAGACCTGAACCTGTTCACGACCGAGCTGGTGACGCCGGACAATGTGCAGATCATCGTACCAAACGGGCAGGCCTGGGGGTCTGTGATCACCAACTACTCGGCCCATGACACGCGTCGCGTCGATCTGGTCTTTGGCATCGACTACGGTGACAGCGCCGATGAGGCGATGAAGATCATTCTGGACGTTGCGAACGCGGATGAGCGCATTCACAAGGACCCGGAACCCTGGGTGCGTGTGACCAATCTGGGTGACAGCTCGGTTGACCTGACGGCGCGCCTGTGGTGCGCGGCGGCGGATTATTGGGATGTGAAGTTCGAACTGACCAAGACGATCAAGGAAGCCTTCGACGCCAAGGGCGTGTCGATCCCCTATCCGCATTCGGTGGAGATCCAGAAACAGGGCTAAGGCCTCCCGCCCGTCGTTCGGGCATTCAAAATGCCCTCCTCCCGTTGGGCCCGGCGCCGCACCTTCGTGCGGCGCCTTTTCTATTGTGCGGATCGATATGCCAAAGACGCAAAAGCCGCGCCCGAAGGCGCGGCCTGGCCCAACGCTGGAAATCGCCCGCGTCAGCGGGCGCTTTCAGCGGCGGGAGAACTCAGGACTTGATGACAACGTTGGGAGAGACGACATCAATGCCCAGAGCTTTGCCAACCGCATAGTAGGTCAGTTGACCGGCGTGTACGTTCAGACCGTTCAGCAGGTGCGGATCGTCCTGACATGCCTGCTTCCAACCCTTGTCGGCCAGCGACAGCATGAACGGCATCGTTGCGTTGCCCAGTGCGATGGTCGAGGTCCGTGCAACCGCGCCCGGCATGTTGGCGACGCAGTAATGCATGATGCCATCCACATCATAGATCGGGTCAGCATGGGTGGTCGCCTTCGAGGTTTCAAAGCACCCGCCCTGGTCGATGGCCACGTCCACCAGAACCGCGCCGGGCTTCATGGTCGACAGTTGCGCGCGCGATACCAGCTTGGGCGCTTCGGCACCGGGGATCAGAACCGCGCCGATAACCATGTCGGCGGTCTGGATCAGTTCAGCCGTCGCGCCAGCGGTCGAGTACTGGTTCTTGAAGGTGCGTCCAAAGACATCGTCCAGATAGCGCAGGCGCGGCAGCGAGCGGTCCAGGATGGTGACATCCGCGCCCATGCCTGCTGCGATCTTGGCTGCGTGCGTGCCAACAACACCACCACCGATCACCACAACTTTGGCCGGGCCGACGCCGGGAACGCCACCCATCAGAACGCCGCGGCCACCATTGGCCTTTTGCAGCGTCCACGAGCCGACCTGCGGGGCCAGACGACCGGCAACCTCGGACATCGGGGCCAGCAGTGGCAGGCCGCCATTGCGGTCGGTCACGGTTTCATAGGCAATCGCGGTGCAGCCCGACTCCAGCAGGTCACGGGTCTGATCCGGATCGGGGGCCAGGTGCAGATAGGTGAACAGCAGCTGGCCTTCGCGCAGCATCTTGCGCTCGACCGCCTGCGGTTCCTTGACCTTCACGATCATGTCCGCTGTCGCAAACACCTCGGCTGCGGTGTCAACGATGCTGGCACCTGCTGCCACGTAATCTTCATTGGCAAAGCCGGATCCCAGACCCGCGCCGGTTTCGATGATGACCTCATGGCCGCGCGCGATGGCTTCCTGTGCGGCGTTGGGTGTCATGCCGACACGGAATTCCTGAGGTTTGATTTCCTTGGGGCAACCGATTTTCATTTTGGCTCTCCGTTCATAAACTGCTCAAATTATGTGCATTACGTTACGCAATTTTTGTGAAACAATGCCCGCCAATGGATTTTCTTTCGAAAGAATCTCCTGCAATAGGGCAAAACCTTGCAATGGATGTGCGTGAATGAGCTTGGATACGACTGATCGTAAGATTCTTGCCGCTCTGCAAAAGAACGGCCGCCTTTCGAATGCGGGCCTGTCCGAGATGGTGAATCTGTCGCCGTCAGCTTGCCATCGTCGCGTACAGCGATTGGAACTTGAAGGGTACATTCGAAATTACGTTGCGTTGCTGAACGCCCGGAAGATGAATGTGCCGACGACCGTGTTTGTCGAGATCACATTGCAGGGTCAGGCCGAAGAGGTTCTGAACGCGTTCGAAAAGGCCGTGGCCCGCATTCCGGATGTGCTGGAATGCCACCTGATGGCCGGGACGGCGGATTACCTGTTGAAAGTTGTGGCCGAAAACACCGAGGATTTTGCGCGCATCCACCGGCAATATCTGTCCCGTCTTCCGGGTGTGGCGCAGATGCAGAGCTCGTTTGCCCTGCGGACCGTTTTCAAAACCACGGCCCTGCCGGTTTAGGTCTCGGGCCGGACCCGGATAGGTGAAAAACGCCAGATGCACGAAGTTGAACGCAAAATGCATCGCAATCGGAACCCACAGCCGACCCGTCGCGGCATAGGCGCAGCCCACGCCCACACCAAGTAGCGTCGCAAAGACCACCAGGGCCGGACCGCCGCCGAAATGGACCAGCCCGAACAACAGGCTTGCCGCAGCTATCCCTCCGGCTGTTCCCAGTTTGGAACTCAGGATGGATTGCAGGTAGCCGCGAAAAAACGCCTCTTCCGCGATGCAGGTCAGGAACAGGTTTGAAAGCGAGAAGAGCAGCCACCACGGCGGCAGGCCCATTTCCGGCTGAACCGCGCCAGAGGCTACAGCAGCCGCTATCAGCAACGGCAGCAGAGCACACCCGGCGGCAAGCAGCGCGACATTGGTTTTATGTGCAGCCCCAACCATCCCTGGCCAGGCAAGCAGGACCGCAAACACCACCATTGGTTTGTCGAGGTTCAGGTGCATCGTGAATGCGGCGCTGTTTGCGCCGGCATGAACGGCATCCAGAACGCGCAGGTTGTTGAAGCCGGGTATCAAATGCGCCCCCAGGGCCAGACACCACAGGATCAGCAACACGTGCCCGACAACCGCACCCCATCCCGTCAGGCGGGGCAGGACGGACGCGCCGATCAGCCCCAGTGCGACAACTGCAACCGCCAGCGGTGTCATCAGGTCTGTGACCGAGGCGACGCTGGCAAACAATACCAACAACGCCAAACCAACGCTCATGCGCCCCGACACCGCTGTGACCAGCGCTGCAATAAGGATCAGCCAGGGCCAGATCGCGGGAAGAATGGAAAATACGTACGCCAATTCTATCTCTTCATGTCAACGACCTCAGTGATGTACAGCAATGCAAGACCGACTCAAGATTTCCGAACTGCTTTTTGGGTCAAGCTGTTCAGATTGCGGCAATTCTGACGCTTGTATCCCCGGCCCGCGCGGGTCAAACTTGTGCAAAGGGTCGCAAAGCCGCCCGGACCCGGTGCAGGTTCGGGCAGGCGCATCATGTCATCAATTTGTCCGATGACATCAGGCGGTTACACACAGCCGATACGGTCCGCACCCGATGACCAAAAAGGAACAGACTTTGGCATATGAAAACGATGACGCCCCCAAAGACTGGCTGGAAGCCGAACTGGAAGACACGCTGGACGAAGATTTCGAGATCGAATTCAGCGAGCCAATGCTGTCGATGGAAGTCCGCAAGATCTACAAGGATCAGCATCCGGATATGCTGGACCGCAAGGTCTATTTCCGCAACCTGCTGCGCCTTCAGGCCGAGCTGATCAAGGTTCAGGATTGGGTGCAGCATACCGGTGCCAAGGTCTGCATTCTGTTCGAAGGCCGCGACAGTGCGGGCAAGGGCGGCGTGATCAAACGGATCACCCAGCGCCTGAACCCCCGTGTTGCGCGCGTGGTTGCCCTGCCTGCACCCAGCCGCCGCGAGCAGAGCCAGTGGTATTTCCAGCGCTACGTTCCGCATTTGCCAGCCGCCGGAGAGATCGTTTTCTTCGACCGCTCATGGTACAACCGCGCGGGTGTCGAGCGGGTCATGGGCTTTGCCACCGAAGATCAGGTGGAACAGTTCTTTCAGGACGTTCCCGAATTCGAACGGATGCTGGTGCGGTCGGGGATTATCCTGCTGAAATACTGGTTCTCGATCACCGATGAGGAACAGCAGTTGCGATTCCTCATGCGCATCCACGACCCGATGAAACAGTGGAAACTATCTCCTATGGATCTGGAATCCCGCATCCGCTGGGAGGCCTACACCAAGGCCAAAGAGGATATGTTCTTCCGCACCAACATCTCAGAGGCGCCGTGGTATATCGTTGAAGGCAATGACAAGAAACGCGAGCGGTTGAACTGTATCGAGCATCTGCTGACCAAGATACCCTACACGGATGTGCCGCAGGAAAAGGTCAACCTGCCGGACCGCCGCTACAACCCCGACTACGAACGCCGCGTCCTGCCGGACGAGCTTCACGTTCCCAAGATCTATTGAAACGAAACGCCCCATGTTTGGGGCGTTTCTTGTTTGTTTTCCGGTGGCAGTCTGACACCAACGCTTTGAAGGGGCGCAGCGCGCCGCGCCCCAACCGGACTTGCGATCAGGCAGCGTCCATCATGCAGCCCGGTTCAAAGGGCGTGAACACCAGCATGTCATCGTCATCGCCCAAGTCCGCCATGGGGTCCGAAGGTGTGTTGTCGGTGCTTGGGTCGGGCATCAGCAGCAGGTCGTCATCCGTTCCGGCGTCCACGGTCTGTGTGTCCGGCAGTTCGATGTCGATCCAGTCAAAGTCGTCGATCAAGGCCAGAACTTCGTTCACGAATTGCTCGATCGCCGCAAGGAATGCTTCGACATCAAAGGTGTATTCATCCGTGGGCTCGGGCGTATCGGGTTGCTCGGCAACGTCGGGGTCCTCGGGCGCGACCGGTGCGTCCGGATCTTCTGCCACATCAGGTGTTTCAGGCTCGACCGGCGTGTCCGGGTCGTCGGTTACGTCTGGCGTATCAACCACGTCCGGTGTGTCGGGTGTGTCGGGTGTATCAGCCACGTCAGGAGTATCTGGTAGGTCTGGCGTATCAGGCGCGTCGGGCGTATCCGGTACGTCCGGGATGACCGGTGGCGGGGTCAGGGCCGAGCCCGTGTCCAGCACAACCGTTCCATCCGTGGTGGCAAAGTTCTGTGTGACCATCACGGCGTCAAAGCCTTGCATGTCCCCGGTCTCGATTCCGATCCCGATATATTCGAAATCCGGATTCAGGATGTTGGCGCGGTGGCCGGGGCTGTTCATCAGATTCTGATGCAGCTGTGCGACATCGTCACTGATCCCCGGCGCGCCACGTTCCGATTGCCAGGCGATGTTTTCGCCCGAACGCCAGCTGCCCGAGAAATCAAACCCGGCATCCTCCATCCGCTGTGTCGCGCTGGACCCGCCCGAACCGGTATGGCTGAAGATATCGCGATCCAGCATCCATTCGCTGTGATCCTCGGATGATGCGTTCAGCCGCGTTTCCAATTGCAGCGGATTCAGTCCGCGGGATGTGCGCTCTTGATTGATCAGCGCGAGCATTTCTCGCTCGATATTGCTTGCAGTCGACATTGTAGCCTCCGTTTTTGATGTGTCGTCTTGGGTGACGGGAGGCTGATACAAAGACCCGCAGCGCGGCGGATAGCGGCGCTGTTCGTTCAGGCGAATTTGGGCAGGCCCGCGCTACCGATACGGGATTCGTTGCGCTGCAAAATGCCGGGCAAAATCCTGCCGGGGGCGAAATGGCAGCTTGCCGCACAGCCGACATGTTCGAGTCGGCGAAATGAGACCGGTCCTGAAAACGACAAACCCCCGGGCGATGCCTCGGGGGTCGTCAAATAGTGTCATCCAAAGCTGGACGAGACCAAAGGTCTTAGAGCAAACCTTCGCGCTGTGCTTTCTTACGTGCCAGTTTACGGGCACGGCGGATCGCTTCAGCCTTCTCGCGCGCTTTTTTCTCGGACGGTTTCTCGAAATGTTGCTTCAGCTTCATTTCACGGAACACGCCTTCGCGCTGCAGCTTTTTCTTCAGGGCACGAAGCGCCTGATCGACGTTATTGTCGCGAACACTAACCTGCATGTGGTTGTCACCACCTTTCTAGATAGAGTTGCAAGGAAATTGCAGGAGTTGGCCGTATAGCAAAGCCGTTCTAACTTGTCTAGTACTGGCCCCGAACACCGGAGAACCGCCATGACAGTGACTTATGAAGACGCAAAACAGCAACTTCTGGACGCGATGCTGATCCACGTGCCGTTTGACGGCTGGTCCGAAACCAGTTTTCGCGCGGCCATTGTCGATTGCAATCTGGATGACGGTCTGGCCCGGGCGATCTGCCCGCGCGGCGCGGTTGATCTGGCGCTGGCCTATCATGCGCGCGGCGATCAGATGATGCTGGATCGGATCAAGTCCGAAGACCTCAGCGCGCTTAAGTTCCGCGAAAAGGTCGCCGCTGCCGTTCGGTTCCGGCTGGAAGCGGTCGAGGATAAGGAACTGGTCCGCCGGGGCATGACGCTGTTTTCGCTGCCGATGCATGCGGGCGAGGGGGCCAAGGCGGTCTGGCAGACCTGCGATCTGATATGGGATGCGCTGGGCGACACGTCGGATGACGTGAACTGGTACACCAAGCGGGCGACGCTGTCGGGGGTGTATTCCTCGACCCTGCTGTTCTGGCTGGGCGACGATTCGCCCGATCACCACAAAACGTGGGAGTTTCTGGACCGACGCATTGGCGATGTGATGCAGTTCGAAAAGCTCAAGGCGCAGGTGAACAGTAATCCGCTGTTCAAGCCGTTTCTGGCGGTGCCGAACTGGCTGGCCGGTCATGTGAAGGCTCCGGTAAAGATGCGGGCCGATCTGCCGGGTCTGTTGAACCCTCGCAAGTAGTCAACGCTTGGCCTTTGGCCGGATGACAGCTAGGCATTGGGCAAAGGAGATTTGCCCATGACCCAGATGATGCGCGCTGTCGAAATCAGCCAGCCCGGCGGCCCCGACGTTCTGAAGCTGACCGAACGCCCGATCCCCACAGCCGAGGCGGGGCAGGTTGTTCTAAAGGTTGCCTATGCCGGGGTGAACCGCCCGGACGCTTTGCAGCGCGCCGGGGCGTACGATCCTCCACCCGGAGCCAGCGACTTGCCGGGGCTGGAAGCGTCGGGTGAGGTGGTGGCCGTCGGGTCAGGTGTCGAAGGCTTGTCGCTGGGTGACAAGGTGTGCGCGCTGTTGCCCGGTGGGGGATATGCCGAATATGTCGCCACCCCTGCCGCGCATTGTCTGCCGGTGCCGGACGGGATGGACATGAAACAGGCCGCCTGCCTGCCCGAGACCTTCTTTACCGTCTGGTCCAACGTGTTCACGCGCGGTGGCGTGAAAGCGGGAGAGCGGTTTTTGGTCCATGGCGGCTCCAGCGGGATTGGAACCACTGCGATCCAACTGGCCAATGCCTTTGGTGCGCGGGTCTTCGCAACCGCCGGGTCCGCTGAGAAATGCGAGGCTTGCCTGAAACTGGGGGCCGAGAAGGCGATCAATTACCGGGATGAAGACTTTGTCGGCGTCATGCGGGCCGAGGGCGGGGCGAACCTGATCCTCGACATGGTGGGCGGCGACTATATCCCGCGCAATGTGAAGGCTCTGGCCGAAGATGGGCGGCTGGTCCAGATCGCCTTTCTGCAAGGTCCGGTGGCCGAGTTGAACTTTGCCCTGATGATGGTGAAACGACTGACGCTGACCGGCAGCACCTTGCGCCCGCAAAGCGATCTGGCCAAGGCGAGGATCGCGCAGGATCTGCGCGAAGCCGTTTGGCCCTTGCTGGCCGCAGGCAAGGTTGCGCCAGTTATGGACAGTGAATTTCCATTGGCCGAGGCTGCGGCGGCCCATGCGCACATGGAAAGCTCGCAACATATTGGCAAGATCGTTCTGAACGTCGCGGGCTGACCCGCGCGCCCCAAATCAGGTCACGCAACCGCGCGCCGATACAGGTGCCAGGTTGCGTGGCCCAGAACGGGCATCACCACGATCAGGCCCAGCAGCATCGGGATTGCGCCCAAAACCAACAACGCGGCCACGATGAAGCCCCAGCACAGGACAACGCCCGGATTGTGACGCAAAACGCGGACCGAGGTGACGACCGCGACCGGCAGACCCACCTTGCGATCCAGCAACAGCGGGAAGCTGACAACGCTGACGGCCAGCGCGCACAGGGCAAAGACAAACCCGACAGCGGTTCCGAAGATGATCATCGTCCATCCGGCCCCTGTGGTCAGAACTTCGCTTACGAACGCCCCGAATGAGGTTGGGGGTTCCGGGCCGAGGGTCTGCACGTAGATGCTCTGCGCGACCATCAGCCAGACCAGCAGCAGCATGACCAGATAGAAACCCAGCGCCAGAATGGCCCCGTAGGATGGTGATCGGAAGACGCCGAACGCGTCCAGCCAATGGACTTCGCCGCCTTCTTCGCGCTTGCGGCTGATCTCATACAGGCCAACAGCGGCGACCGGTCCGATCAGCGCAAATCCTGCAACCAGCGGGGCGAGCAGCGGCACAAGGTTCAGGTTCATCGCAAAGCCGAACATCAGCAGCCCGGCGATCGGATAGATCAGCACGATAAAGATCGCGTCCGCCCGGGTTTCCAGGAAATCGTTATATCCGGCCCTCAGACAGGCTTTGAGGTCCTGAATCGTAAGTGTTTGGACCATCGGCAGGTGGCGGACATCCGAACTACCAATGCGCGAGACGCTTTCCGTAACGTGATCGCTGGTCGCTCCAAGGCTTTGGGCTGCCCAGCTGATCGGATTACCGATTGTTTTTGCCATCTTGTTCCCTTTCCTTGGCGAAGATGCGCCGCGGAATGGATCCGGCTTTGGGTTGCCCGTGGCCGGACCAGCCGGCAACGCCTGATGCAACTATAGCACAGTTTTCGATAACCGCGAATCACGAGGATGCGTTTCGCGCCGATTGCCCTGTCGCGCAGGCGTGATAGCTTGGGCACAGGCAGAAGGAGGTCAGAATGCAGCACACCGCCCGCACAGTCGTCATCCAGGAATTTGGCGGACCCGAGGTTTTGCAGATCGAAGACAGATCGTTGGGCGATCCCGGCCCCGGCGAGGTTCGCATCCGCCATCATGCCTGCGGTTTGAACTTCATAGACGTCTACCAGCGCACAGGCCTGTATCCGTTGGAGTTGCCCCATGCGTTGGGCATGGAGGCCGCAGGTGTGATCGAAGCGGTTGGCGAGGGTGTAACCCATCTGGAACCCGGCCAGCGCGCTGCCTATGCCGCAGCCCCGCCCGGCGCCTATTGCGAGGCGCGGGTGATGCCAGCCGCGCAGGTCTGTCCGCTGCCTGATGGCATATCCTTCGAAGCCGCCGCTGCAATGATGCTGAAGGGCATGACGGTCGAATACCTGTTTCACCGCACCACGCCTTTGCGGCGCGGCGATACGGTGTTGTTTCACGCGGCTGCCGGGGGCGTCGGCCTGATCGCCTGCCAATGGGCCAAGTCCGAGGGGATTACCCTGATCGGCACTGCCGGTACCGATGAGAAATGTTCGTTGGCCCAGTTCAACGGCGCGGCCCACTGCATCAACTACCGCTCTGAAAACTTTGTCGAGCGCGTTACTGAGATCACCAATGGCAAAGGCGTCGATGTGGTGATGGATTCGGTCGGGGCGGACACGTTCGAGGGGTCGCTGGATTGCCTCAAGCCGCTGGGCATGATGATTTCATTCGGCAATGCCTCGGGGCCCGTGCCGCCGGTGGATATCGGGATTCTGGGGCAAAAGGGATCGCTCAAGATCACCAGACCGACCCTGTTCACCCATATCGGGGATCATACGGTGTGTCAGGCCATGGCGCGGCGGCTGTTCGGCAAGGTTGAAGGTGGAGAGGTCAAAATCCACATAGACCAGCGCTTTCCGCTGGACCAGATCGCCGATGCGCACCGCGCGCTTGAGGCGCGTCAGACCACGGGCAGTACGATCCTGGATATCTGAACGCAAAGACCCGGCGAATGACGCCGGGTCCCGTTTTCTATGTCGCCGTCGTCAGAACCGATAGGTCGCCCGGAATTGCAACGTGGTGGCGTCCACATCCACGCCGGTTGAGTTGAAATCGTCAAACTCGTGATACAGCAACTCGCCCCCGATGCTGACATTGGGCGCAACGATCTGTTCATAGCCCGCGCCGATGAACCAGCCACTGTCGCTGCCCAGATTGTCGGTTCCGGCTTCGGCATAGCCCCCGACACCGTAAAGCAGCCCCTGAGGGGTCACTTTGTACCCGGCGCGCGCCTTGATGCGCCAGACATCCTCGACCGTGGCCGCGCCAGACAGATCGACATCCGCCCAGTCATAATCGAAGCCGCCACCTACGACCCAGTCGCCCAGATCATAGTCGTAGCCCAGAACGATGCCGCCGAGCGCGCTGTCTCCGTCCACGCCCGAGAGGCTGGTGTCAACGTCAATATAACCAAGCTGCAAGCCGCCGTAGAACCCGGTCCAGTCGCCCGAGGATTGCGCCATGGCCGACCCTGCCGCCAAAGTGGATACAGCTGCGATGAGCGCCAATTTCCCAGTCATCTTTTGATCCTTTCATTCGCAAAATGAGCGCAGCGGCCAGAGGCCTGAGGTTGCGCCTGTGTACAAGCTGTTACGATCCGAAGCCGGGGCCGGATCATCGTTTGCTACATTTTCCGTACTGAATGTCGGTCGATCTGACCGGCCTGCGCCCGTTAAATCCGGGTCTGTCTGTCAAAAAGAGATAGGGTGCGTGCCAAGGGCTTCAAATGACATGTCGGCGGCAGATCACTCTGCCGCCGACATGCGTTGGTTTTTAAGCGGATTATTGCTGCAGTTCTGCAGGCGCTTTGTCCGCGATGTCTTCCCAGTTTGCGCTGGCCTGTTCGATGAAACCCGGGATGTCGCCTTCCCAACGTTCCTGAATGTCTTTCGACAGGTTCAGGTACAGCGTATTGTCGACGATTTTCCAGTGGTTCGGGTCACCGTCGAACTTGAAGCCCATGGCCGCGCCAAACGCGCAGTAGCCGCCATATGCGGGCAGGTAAGCCTCGGGGTTGGCTTCGAACGCGACTTTGTTTTCTTCCGACGAGAAGCGGTACAGCGCGTCATCGTGCAGCGTGGTGATGCGGTAATCGCCCTTGGTGGCTTCGCCTTCGGTGAAATAGGCAACCGGGTCATAGCCCTGCATCGCCAGTCCGGTCGAGCTTGCGTTGATTTCAACGCCTGCGGCCAGGGTCGAAGTTGCCAGAGCAACAGACAGGGCAACGCCACCGATCAGAGATTTAAACGTGTTCATAGCTTCACCTTTCGTGAAATGGGCTGCGCGTTCTCACTGCAATTGCGATATGCGCACCCGGGATTTTGTCCTGTGCGGCCGGTAATTGACCGTCACGAAATCTCAGGTGGGAAGCGGAGTGTTCACGTTCAAAACAATCAATTGTGATTGTGCGAAGGTGAAGAGGGTCTGTTCGAAAATGCAGTCGACTCACGCATCTGGGCAAAGTGCCAGAACAAAGGCGACCACCTTCTCGGCGGGCATTTCGCACGGGCGCAGCAACGCGCCGCTGTTGCGGGTCTGGTACAGATTCAGGCTGATGTAATCGGTGCCGTCCAACTGATGCGCGACCAGTTTATGCGACTTGCCGCCCGCCATTTCCTGACGCGAAACAACATACCGCCCGCCTTGCGTGTGGCCGGTGAACGTGCCCAGCGGCAACGCAAAGAACGCGGCAAGAAACGCGTCTGTGGCGGTCACGGCTTTCCGATTTTGGGCTCGGTCCCGGCTTTGATCCGGGCCACGTTGGCGTTGTGACGCCAATAGACCAGCAGCGTCAGGATGATCCCCAGCACAAAGCTGGATCCATCGGTCAGAACCACAACCCATGTGGTGGACAAGGCCGCAGCAGCCAGCGCGCCAACGGATGAGATGCGCCAGATGGCAGCCGCTACAAGCCAGGTCAGACAGCAGGCCACCCCGACCCGCCAGTCCAGCGCCAGCCACAGACCCAGAAAGGTTGCCACGCCCTTGCCGCCCTTGAAGCCCAGCCAGATGGGGAAGCAATGCCCCAGAAACGCCATCAGCGCAGCCAGCTGTACGGCGTCTTCCCCGGCAAAGGCCCGCGCCAGTAGAACCGCCGCCGCGCCTTTTCCGGCATCGAACAGCAGTGTCAACGCAGCCGCAGCCTTGTTGCCCGTACGCAGAACGTTGGTCGCGCCGATATTGCCCGACCCGATCTGCCGCAGATTGCCCAGCCCCATCACCTTGGCCAGGATCAGCCCAAACGGGATCGACCCCAGCAAATAGCCCATAGCCGCCCACAGGATGAGCTGGGTTGTCGTACTGTCAATCAAGGGCATCAGGCTCTCCGGTAGACTTCTTTGCCGGCAACATAGGTTGCAATGACCTTACCCTGCATCCTCTGCCCGTCAAACGGCGTGTTCTGTGATTTTGACCTGAGTGTAAACCGGTCCAGCACAAAGGGAATATCCGGATCGAACACCACCAGATCGGCAGGCGCACCTGTGGACAAACGGCCACTGTCCAGACCCAGCCGTTTCGCCGGGTTCAGCGTCATTGCCCGGAACAGGGTCGGCAGGTCCAGCTGACCCGAATGATACAGGCGCAGGGCCGCAGGCAGAAGCGTCTCCAGCGCGACGGCTCCGGATGCCGCCTCTTCAAACGGCAGGCGCTTGCTTTCCTCGTCCTGCGGGGTGTGCATCGAACTGATCGTGTCGATCAGGCCGGTTCGCACCGCCTCGATCACTGCCTGCCGGTCATCCTCGGACCGCAGCGGCGGCTTGACCTTGAAGAAGGTGCGATAGTCGGCCACGTCCAGTTCGTTCAGCGTCAGATGGTGGATCGAGGTTCCGGCGGTGATATCCAGCCCGTTGCGCTTGGCGCGCTCCAACGCGGGCAGGGCACGGCCAGTGGTGATCTGGTCGGCGTGGTATTTTGCCCCGGTCATTTCCAGCAATGCAATGTCGCGGTCCAGCCCCATACGTTCGGCCATGGGCGAAACCGCAGGCAAACCGCGCAAGGCGGCAAACTTGCCGCTGGTTGCCGCCGCCCCGGCGCTGAGGCCCGGTTCCTGAGGATGCGCAATCAACAACGCGCCGCAGGACCGTGCATAGGTCAGAGCGCGCGAAAAGACCTTGGTGTTGGTGACGACATGGTCGCAATCGGTGAAAGCCACCGCGCCCGCGTCCATCAGGAATCCGATCTCGGTCATTTCGCGGCCTTCACGGCCCTTGGTCAGCGCGGCCATCGGCAGCACATTGACCGGCGTGTCGGCTTGCGCGCGGCGGGTTACAAACTCCAGCGTTTCGGGCGTGTCGATCGCGGGCGAGGTGTCGGGACGCGTGACCATCGTGGTCACCCCACCCGCCGCCGCCGCCTGCCCGGCGGATTTATAACTTTCCTTGTGCCGCTCGCCCGGCTCGCACACTTTGACGCCAATATCGACGATACCGGGGGCAAGGCATTTGCCCTGGCAATCGATGACCTGCCCGTCGATGGCCGGGGCCTCTGCATCGCCCTTTGCCACGATGCGCCCGTCGGCCACGTGCAGCCACCCGGCCGAGTCCGCCCCGCTTTCCGGGTCGATCAGGCGGGCATTGGTAAACAGAACGGTGCTCATGGCAGGGCCCTTTCGATGGCGGCTTTGGTGGCGGCGGGGTCCGCCTGGTACTTGATCAGATGCTTGTCGCCGCCCTTGGTCACAAGTTGGACAAAGCTGCCCATGGTGTTCACAGCCTCGATCTGGTTCAGCGCAACTTTGCGCGGGCCGGGGCCGGTGAGCAGGGTGTCGGTCATTTCCCACGCGGCGGTCAGTTCCTCGGAGGCCAGATACCACGCGCGCAACCCGATTGCGGCGAGGCCAGCGGGGGCTCCGGTCCAGATATAGGGGTTGCCGATCAGCCACAGAATGATCATCGCGCCAGCCATGGCAACGGCGGCGAGCCATGCGTTGGTGCGGATATAGGCCCCCTTGTCGGGCGCGAAGATCACAGGATCAGCCACAGGGCACCTCCGACGACCAACAACAGGACAAGGGCCAGAAAAGCCGATCCCATACGGCGCGACGCCTTGCCCCCATCGCCCGCACGTTGCGAGGCCGAGAAGGGTTTGGCGCTGTCCGTTTCGATTGCGCCACCGGTCCAGTTTGTCGCCTCTTCCGTGAACAGACCGATCAGCTTTAGGCGGGGGGCGGGGGTCAGCGTCGCGGGGCGCCGGTGGAACGCGGCGCTTCGCAGGACCATGACCCAGCCCTCGACCGCGTCCAGCGTCGTGCGGTCCAGTTGATCCTCGGACACGCCGCAACCGTCGTTCAGATAGCCATAAAGCCCCAAGTCTTCGAGATCGGAGACCGGGAAGATATCGATCTGTTCGGGGGCCAGATCTGCCGCGCCCAGAACCTGATCCGCCGCACCGGGCTCGCGCAGGAATTTAGCCTCTTCGGGGCGCATGTCCAGTGTGAACAGGCGGATCACGCCGTGTTCATGGGGGGCGATGGTCAGATCGCTCATGCGGCCTCGCGCAGATTGCGGGCCAGCAGTTCCATGGCGGCCATTCGGACGGCGACGCCCATCTCGACCTGTTCCTGAATGACGGATCGGTTGATGTCATCCGCCAAGGTTCCATCGATCTCGACACCCCGGTTCATGGGGCCGGGATGCATGACGATGGCATCGGGTTTGGCCAGCGCCAGTTTGGCGGCGTCCAGCCCGTAGCGGTGATAATATTCGCGTTCCGAGGGGATAAAGCCGCCATCCATCCGCTCTTTCTGAAGGCGCAGCATCATGACCACATCGACGTCACGCAGCCCCTCGGCCATATCGTCATAAATCTCGGCCCCGAAGTCAGCGAATTGCGCGGGCACCAGCGTCGGAGGGCCAATCAGGCGGATGCGGTTTTCCATCTTGCCCAGCAGGATCAGGTTCGAGCGTGCCACGCGCGAATGCGCGACATCCCCGCAAATGGCGATGTTCAGACGGTGCAGGCGGCCCTTGGCGCGGCGGATGGTCAGCGCGTCCAGCAGCGCCTGCGTGGGATGTTCATGCTTGCCATCCCCGGCGTTCAGCACGGCGCAGTTCACCTTTTGCGCCAGCAGGTCCACCGCGCCGGAATGCGGATGCCGCACCACCAGCAGATCGGGGTGCATTGCGTTCAGCGTCATCGCTGTGTCGATCAGCGTTTCACCCTTTTTGATCGAACTGGCTTGCATCGCCATGTTCATCACATCCGCACCCAGACGTTTACCGGCCAGTTCGAAACTGGCCTGCGTGCGGGTCGAGTTTTCAAAGAACATGTTGATCTGCGTCAGCCCCGACAACACGTCCGAGTGTTTGGCGGATTGCCGGTTCAGATCGACATATTTTTCGGCCAGATCAAGGATGGCGGTAATATCGGATTGCGACAGATGCTCGATGCCAAGAAGGTGACGATGGGCGAAACGCATGTGGCGGGCTCCTGTCTGACAATCGGACCGCTTATAGAAAGCCCCGCGGGCCAAGGCAACCTACGGATCAGACCCGTCGGGCAATATCTCGCATCCGCCTTCGGGCAGGCACCGTTCACCGGGTTTGCACCATTTGCCATAGCCGCAATCGACCGCCTTGACCGGGACACAGCCCTGATTTTTCGAGCATTTGAAGCCCGGGCGGCATTGCGACCCGGTTTTTTCGCATAAAAACCATCCGGCGCGGGAACATCCGCCCTGCGGCAGGCAGAACGACCCGCGCGCACAAATCCGGCCGTCGGCGCAGGGTTGCGGCAGGTTCAGATGGAGATCGGGCTGGATCGTCTCGCACTCTCCGCGCCCGTTGCAACGGCTGCCGCTTGGGCAATCCAGGCTTGAATTACAGGCGTTTGCGGCCTTTGGCGCACAGCGGGTGCTGCCCGGAACACAGCGTTCAAACGGGCCGCAGGACCGACCACCACCGCAATAGGTCCCGCCCAATGGGATGCAGTGCCCGTCAAAGCTGCATCTTTGCCCGGCCGAGCAGCACCGGCTGCCACATTGAAACTGTCCGCCCCGGCATTGCGTGCCACGGTCGAATAACTGCGCATCGGCCGGACCGCTGAGGGGGACCAAAAGAAAGGAAATCAAAAGGAATCGCAGGATCGACAACATGGTTGGCGTCATGGTCGGTGCGACCCTGCGCCGTGACAAGGTCTATTCGCTTTCCCTCAGTCAAAAGCTGGTTAGATTGAAAGGCATGGAATCGGGCTTGGACTATCATACCGCGCGGGCATTGCTGGATTGGCAGATCGAACTGGGCGTGACCGAGGCTATCGGGGACGCGCCGGTGGACCGTTACGCGTTGCCCGATACCGCCCCCAAGGCCAAGAAACCCGCCACTTCGCAGGCGGCCCCGGTCACGCCCAAGCAGGTCGATCCGGTCGCGATTGCGAAATCCGCTGCGCAGAATGCAGGCTCTCTGGATCAGCTACGCGCAGCGATGGAGGCGTTCGACCATTGCGAGTTGAAACGCGGTGCGCGCCAGTTGGTGTTTGCCGATGGTACGCCCGGCGCGCGGGTGATGATCATCGGCGAGGCTCCGGGCCGGGATGAAGATCGCGAGGGTAAGCCTTTTGTCGGTCGCGCAGGGCAATTGCTGGATCGGATGCTGGCGGCGATTGATCTGGATCGGCGCGAGAACGTCTATATCACCAATGTGCTGCCCTGGCGGCCGCCGCAAAACCGGGATCCCAAGCCGGAAGAGATCGGCATGATGAAGTCGTTTCTGGAACGCCATGTGGCGCTGGCCAAGCCCGAAGTGTTGGTGGTGATGGGCAATATCAGCTGTCAGGCGGTGCTGGGCAAACGCGGCATCACGCGGCTGCGCGGCAATTGGGATCAGGCGCTGGACCTGCCGGTGATCCCGATGTTCCACCCGGCCTATCTGCTGCGCCAGCCGCAGATGAAACGGCAGGCCTGGGCTGATCTGCTGGAGTTGAAAGCACGGCTGGGGGCAGGGTGATGCGGATTCTGGCCTTCTCGGACCTGCATATGGCGCGCAACCGCGCGGCCGAGCTGGTTGCGGCCAGTGCCGAGGCTGATCTGGTGATCGGGGCCGGGGACTATTGCAATATGCGGCAGCGGTTGGATGAAGCGATGCAGATGCTCTCGGGCATATCGGCACCATTGGTTCTGGTTCCCGGCAATGCCGAAAGCGCGGGTGAGTTGATCGATGCCGCCCCCGAAGGCGTGCATGTGCTGCACGGTACTGGCATGACCGTCGATGGGGTGCGCCTGTTCGGTCTGGGCTATGGCGTGCCGGTGACGCCCTTTGGCGACTGGTCCTGCGACCTGACCGAGGCCGAAGCAACTGAATTGCTGGATCGCTGCGACGGCGCGGATGTGCTGATCGTGCATTCGCCGCCCAAAGGCTATGGCGATACCACGTCGCAGGGCATCTCGGTCGGCTCGGTTTCGGTGCGCGATGCGGTGGAAAGACTACAGCCTGGGCTGGTGTTTTGCGGCCATATCCACGACAGCTGGGGCTATCGCGGCACACTGGGGCGGTCGCAGATCGCCAATTTGGGACCCAAGGCAAACTGGTTCGAGGTACCCTCATGATCGACACCGTCACGCTGCTGGCTTTTGTCCCGGCGGCCATGGTTCTGAATTTTACGCCCGGCGCGGATATGATGTTCTGTTTCGGGCAGGGGCTGCGTTCGGGCGCAAAACCGGCGCTTGTGGCCAGTGCAGGGGTCTCGCTGGGGCTGATGGTGCATGTGCTGCTGGCCGGGCTGGGTCTTGGGGCATTGGTGTCTTCAATGCCGTGGCTGTTCGATGTCATCCGCTGGATGGGCGTTGCCTATCTGCTGTATCTGGCATGGGGCGCGATCCGGAACGGTGCGGTCTCGGCAGAGGGGTCGGTCAGGCCGACCCGCATGGCCTTCCGCGATGGTTTGGTGGTGAACCTGACCAACCCGAAGGTGATCCTGTTTGTTCTGGCCTTCATCCCGCAATTCGTTGATCCCAACTCGGGGTCGATCCTTGCGCAGTTCCTGATCTTTGGCGTCATCATCGCGCTGGGCGGGTTTGTGGTGAACGGGCTGGTCGGCGTGTTCGCCGGAGGAGCGGGCAAGCTTCTGATTTCGAACCCGCGCGCCTCGCGCATCATGGGTTGGGTCACCGGAGGGATATTCATCACTTTGGCGGCCCGGCTGGCAATCATGGAAAGGGCCTGACGCTGCATGTCGCGCATCGATGAAAATATGGAGTTTATCCCGGTCCGCATTGCGGTGTTGACCGTGTCGGACACCCGTTCGCTGGACGAAGACCGCTCGGGCCAGACATTGGTGGACCGGATCGAACGGGCAGGGCATGTGCTGGCTGATCGTAAGATCATCCAGGACGAACGCGCCGAAATAGCCGCGCAGCTGCGGCTGTGGATCGGCGACCCTGAAATCGACGTCGTGATCTCGACCGGCGGCACCGGACTGACCGGGCGGGATGTGACGGTCGAGGCACATCGCGATGTTTATGAAAAAGAGATCGAGGCCTTCGGTACTGTCTTCACCATCATCTCGATGGAGAAAATCGGCACCTCGGCCGTGCAGTCCCGCGCCACTGGCGGGGTCGCCGGGGGAACCTATCTGTTTGCCCTGCCCGGCAGCCCCGGAGCCTGCAAGGATGCGTGGGACGGGATTTTGGAGAAACAACTCGATTACCGCCACCGCCCCTGCAATTTCGTGGAAATAATGCCCCGATTGGACGAACATCTGCGACGGAAGTAGACTGGTCCTACGTTCAAGACCTTATAACCGCTTTGTGGCTTGGCATATTTGGCGGTCCGGCTACATTTTGCACAAGGCAGCCCATTGCAACCCGGGGTAAGTGAGAATGCGTTTTCTAAGGCAAAGTCTTGTCGGTGTCTTTCTGGCGTCGCTGACGCTGGCTTTGCTGTTTGTGGCCGCGCAAATCATCTCTGGCGCGGTGCAGGACGTACTGACGCGCGAGAACGAACAACCTCAGGCGCGCGAGCGGGTTTTTGCGGTAACCGTCCGACAGGCCGAGCTTGAGACCGTCACCCCCTATCTGGAAGCGTTTGGTGAGGTGCAAAGCCGCCGCAGGCTGGAATTGCGCGCGGCGCTGGGCGGGCGCGTGGTTGCTCTGGCAGATGATTTTGAGGACGGAGGCACCGTCACAGCAGGCGAGGTTCTGGTTGAGCTGGACCCGGCAGATGCGCAATCTGCCTTGGATCGCGCCAAATCGGATTTGCTGGATGCCCAGTTCGAGGAACGCGATGCCGAACGCTCGCTGCTGCTGGCACAGGATGAGTTGAAATCGGCAGAGGCCCAGGCGGACCTGCGAGACCGCGCCCTGCAACGGCAACGCGATCTGGAATCCCGCGGTGTGGGGGCCACGGCCAGCGTGGAAGAGGCTGAATTGTCCGCTGCAGCCGCCCAGCAATCGGTTCTGGCGCGCCGCATTGCCTTGGCGCAGGCCGAGTCGCGCGTGGATCAGGCAACCACGCTGTTTGCGCGGGCACGGATTGCGCTGGAAGCAGCAGAACGCGATCTGGACGATATGACCATCCGCGCCCGGTTTGGCGGTACGCTGACCGATGTCACTTTGGTCGAGGGGCGATTGGTGTCGGCCAATGAAAAGCTGGCCGAGCTGGTGGACCCAAATGCTCTGGAAGTGGCGTTCAGGGTCTCGACGGCGCAGTTCGTGCGGTTGCTGGATGACACGGGCGCACTGATCGACGCGCCGGTGACTGTCTCGCTTGAGGTTACAGGGACTGACCTGACCGCTCAGGGCCGGATCAGCCGGGATAGCGGATCAGCCGGGGAAGGGCAGACCGGACGTTTGATCTTTGCCCGGCTGGACACCGTCTCGGGCTTCAAGCCGGGGGATTTCGTGACCGTGACCGTGCAGGAACAACCTTTGGATGCGGTGGTGCGTTTGCCATCCTCGGTTCTGGATGCGGCTGGAACGGTTCTGGTTCTGGGCGCAGATGACCGGTTAGAGGCGCTGCCGGTGCAGTTGATCCGGCGGCAAGGCGATGAGGTGCTGTTGCGCGGCGAAGGCCTGGAAGGCCGCGAGGTCGTGATTGGCCGGACGCCGCTGCTCGGCTCGGGCGTCCGCGTCCGCCCCTTGCGGGTGGAGGCAAATGCCGACGCGGATATGGTCGAACTGACGGACACGCAGCGCGCGCAACTCATGGCGCAGGTGGAAGCCAGCGAAGGCATGCCGCAGGACGTCAAATCGCGCATGCTGGGTCAGTTGGAGGCGGCGCAGGTCCCTGCCTCGCTTGTCCGGCGTATTGAAAACCGGGCCGGGGGCTAAGCGCCATGATGCGCGAGATCCCAAGCGCGGCCGGTGGCATCCTGAGTTATTTCACCCGACACCGGACGGTCGCCAATCTGCTTCTGCTGGTCATGCTGGTCTTGGGGGCCGCAGCGATCCCGAACATGCGCGCGCAGTTTTTTCCGGATGTCATTCTGGAACGGGTCGATGTGGCGGTTGAATGGGACGGTGCAGGCCCCGAGGATGTCGACAATGGTATCGTTCAACTGCTGGAACCCGAGTTGCTGGCGGTTGAAGGCGTCACCAGCACAATGGCCACCTCACGCGAAGGCTCGGCCAGCATCCGGTTGGAGTTCGAGCCCAACTGGGACATGGCCCGCGCCATCGAAGAAGTCCGCACCGCCGTGGACAGCGTCACCAACCTGCCGGTGGACGCCGAAGAACCCTCAATCCGGCGCGGCGCGTGGCGGGATCGCGTTACGGATGTGGTTGTCACGGGTCCGGTCGCGCCTGACCAGTTGGCGAAGTTTACCGATGAGTTGATAAACCGGCTGTTTGCGGTCGGCGTCACCCGCACCACGATCCGGGGGCTGGCGGCTCCGCGCGTTGTGGTCGAGGTGCCGACCGCTCAGCTGATCGCCAACGATATCGCTCTGGCCGATATCGCGACGGCCATCGCGGCCGAGGTCAATGCCAGCCCCGCCGGCGATGTCAGCGGGGCCAATGCCCGCATTCGGACGGGGGCCGAGAAACGCACACCGGAAGAGATCGAAGGCATCACGCTGCGCAATTTTGCGGATGGGTCCAAACTGCTCGTGGGTGATGTGGCGACGATCCGGGTCGAAGGGGTCAACCGCAACCGCAGCTACTTTGTGGGCGACAACCCGGCCATGTCCATCCGGGTGGATCGCTCGAATTTGGGTGACGCCATCGGTATCCAGCATTCGGTCGAAGATGTGGTCGCCGAAATGCAGGCCAGCCTGCCCGAAGGTGTCACGGTTGAACTGATCCGCACCCGCGCGCAGGCGATCACGGACCGGCTGGATATTCTGATCGACAACGGCCTTGTCGGGCTTGGGTTGGTCGTCTGCCTGCTGTTTTTGTTCCTCAACGCCCGGATCGCCTTTTGGGTGGCGGCAGGCATCCCGGTCGCGATGTCGGCTGCGATTGCCCTGATGTATCTGGGCGGTTTGTCGCTGAATATGGTGTCCTTGTTCGGCCTGATTATCACGCTGGGGATTGTCGTCGATGACGCGATTGTGGTGGGCGAACACGCCGATTTCCGTGCCCGCCGATTGGGTGAGCCGCCCATGGTTGCCGCTGAACGCGCCGCCCGACGCATGGCCATGCCGGTCTTTGCGGCCACGATCACCACGGTAATCGCCTTTTTCGGCCTGACCCTTGTGGGTGGTCGGTTCGGAGAGTTGATCCGAGATATTCCCTTTACCGTGATCGCCGTTCTGGCGGCCTCATTGATCGAATGCTTCCTGATCCTGCCCAACCACATGGCCCATGCCATCGCGCATTCGGCCAAGGAACATTGGTACGACCTGCCCAACCGGGTCGTAAACCGGGGGTTCCGCTGGGTGCGGGATCATCTGTTCCGGCCCTTCATCGCCTGGGTCATCTGGGCCCGGTATGTGGTCGTCGCCCTGATGATTGTGATTCTGGCCAGCCAGATTGCCCTGTTCATCCGGGGGGACGTGAACTGGCGGTTCTTCAACGCGCCCGAGCGTGGCTCGGTTACCGGCAACTTCATCATGGCCGAAGGCGCCACCCGCGCCGATACGCTGGAAATGATGCGCCAGTTGCAGCAGGCCACCGATGAGCTGGGACAGATTTACGAGGAACGCCATGGCCGCAACCCCATCGACTATGTTCTGGCCGAGGTTGGCGGCAGTGCCGGGTTTGGTCTGTCCGCCGCCGAGGGCAAGGACGACGATTTGCTGGGTGGTATTTCGATCGAACTGATCGACGCCGACCTGCGCCCCTATTCGAGCTTTGAGTTTGTGGGCGAGTTGCAGGAATTCGTGCCCCGCCACCCCAAGGTCGAATTGATCAGTTTCCGCGGCTGGCGATCCGGCCCCGGCGGTGATGCCATCGATGTGCAGTTTTACGGCTCGGACGTGAATACGCTCAAGGCGGCGTCAGAGGATCTGCAGACCGAATTGTCGAAATTCCCCGAGGTCTCGGCGCTTGAGGATAATCTGGCTTATGACAAGGAAGAATTCATTCTGGACCTGACTGCGCAAGGTCAGGCGCTGGGCTTCCGGATCGAAACCCTGGGACGTGTATTGCGCAACCGGTTGAACGGGATCGAGGCCGCAACCTTCCCCGATGGTCCCCGCAGTGCTGAGATCCGGGTGGAACTGCCCGAGGGCGAACTGACCGCCGATTTCCTTGAACGCACGCTGATGCGCACGCCGGATGGGGTGTATGTACCGCTGGCCGATATCGTCTCGGTCGAGCGGAAATCGGGCTTCTCGACCGTACGGCGTGAAAACGGGCTGCGGGTGATTTCGGTCAATGGCGACATATCCGAGGACGATCCGACCCGCGCGGCCGAGATCGAACGCGCGCTGAACGAAGAGATTCTGCCCAATATCGCCGCCGAACGGCAGGTCGAATGGCGTATGGCGGGCCTTAGCGAACAAGAGGATGAGTTCCTGTCCGAGGCGCGCACAGGCCTGATCCTGTGTCTGACCGGGATCTATCTGGTACTGGCCTGGGTCTTTGCCAGCTGGTCGCGGCCCTTGGTGGTGATGGCAATCATCCCGTTTGGCTTGGTGGGCGCGATCTGGGGGCACTACATCTGGGACGTACCGCTGAGCATGTTCACGGTTGTGGGTCTGCTGGGCATGACCGGGATCATCATCAACGACTCGATTGTGCTGGTGACCACCATCGATGGCCACCAGCAGGAACGCGGATTGGTGCCGTCCATCGTCGAAGGAACAGCGGACCGGTTGCGTCCGGTGATGCTGACGACCCTGACGACGGTGCTGGGGCTGACGCCTTTGCTGTACGAAGGCTCTCAGCAGGCGCAGTTCCTGAAGCCCACGGTGATCACTCTGGTCTACGGGTTGGGTTTTGGAATGTTGCTGGTTTTGGTGCTGGTTCCGGCCCTGCTGGCGATCCTGAACGACGTATCGCGTCCGATGACGGCCATGCGCCGCGCTGTCCGCGCCCCGGATCGGGTGATGCAGGGGGCAGTTGCCGCCACGGGCGCGGCGCTATTGTTCTGGTTTGCTGTGACAATGGTCTGGCCCGCGTTGACAGGCGCGCCGGTTGGTGCCCTGTCCGCCCTTTATCCGGGTGATGAAGGGGTGGCCGTTTTGAACATGGGGCTGGGCGCGTTTCTGGTTGGGGCGATCCCGATTGTCGTGCTCAGCTTTGTAGCCTCTGGGATGCTATATGCGCGGCTGAAAGATCGTGTTGGCCCTTAGCCTTCGCGCAGAGCATATTCCAGAAGTTGGGAAACCCGTGCGCTCATCGGCAGATCGCCCTGCCGTATTTGCTCAATCGGAAACCAGCGCGCATCCAGTGCATCATCGCCTGCGACCGGCGCGCCGGATTGATAGCGGCAGGCCACGCCGACCAAAAGGTAGTGGGAAATCACAAGGCCCGTTTCATCCCGCCGCAGCATGTCCAGATTGTCCAGATAATGCGTTGGCTGCGCAGTGACCGAGGTTTCCTCGAATAGCTCTCGTTGCGCGGCCTCCAAAACGGTTTCGCCCCATTCCAGATGACCGCCGGGAAAGCCCCATAATCCCCGGTCAGGCTGTTTGCTGCGTTGCACCAGCAGCACCTGGTCCTGATGCAGCACAACCGCCAGCGCGCCGATCTTCGGGGTTTGGGTCATGCGATCACCCAGCGGTGCAGCCCTGAATGTCCACGGCGTGGTTTGCGCCCAATACCGTGATCCGAATCTCGGACCGGTCCAGCGCAAAAGGCGCGCCAGAGGCATTGATAACCTCGGCAGTTGCGATCAGCGTGCCACCTTGCCGGACGGTTTTGGGCTGCGAAGCCCACAGCACCGGATTGCCGGGTTCTATCACCGCAATCTCTTGCCCACCCGCCGAAGGCATGGTGACGCGCGCTTCGATCTGCATGCCGTCCGCCGTTGGGGTCAAACTACACCGCGCAGCGGATACGTTGGCCTCACGCGCGGAAAACGGGCGCTGGGCCAGTGCTGCGGCGATGGCAGGGTTGCGGCCCGCTTCGGCATCCAGCGTGTGGTCGAAATCCAGCCGTTCGGGGATGCAGACATCCTTGCAGACGCCCAAATCCATCTCACCGCGCAGACGCACGGGCTTGGCCGGGTTCTTCGGCGTGATCTCGACCGGCAGAACCAGTTGATCCTCGTATCCGATAGATTGCAGGCCGTTCTGGTCAAACACATCGGGCGCGGGCCATGTGATTGACACATCGCCCACGTTGCGCGACCCGTTCCAGTCGAATTGCGGCGGAATGCCCGCATCGCCCGGTGCGCGCCAATAGGTCTTCCACCCGTCCTTCAAAGTCAGGCGCAAGGCCCCCATATAGGTCCCATTGGCGGTGCGGCCACCATCCAGAATGTCCAGCCTGACAACTCCGTCCAGCCCCTGCGCGGTGGCCGGAAAGATCATGCAAAAACAGGCCGCGATGGTGGCGGCAAGGGATTTCATCAGCGTGTTCATTGCCTATACATGCGCGGTGCGGCACGAAAATCCAAGTCACGTTCGGGTCACCTGACTGAAATCTGCGGAAAACCCCGCTGCCGACTTGCCAATCCCTGCGCCGCAGGGTCATTGTGAAGCTGAGTTGAAAAAGAGAAGCCACCCAATGGACCTGACCGGAAAACTGTTGATTGCGATGCCCGGCATGGGCGATCCGCGATTCGACCACTCGGTTGTCTATATGTGCAGTCATGGCGACGATGGCGCGATGGGTCTGATCGTGAACAAACCCTCGGACCTGCGGATCAAGGCCCTGCTGGGGCAGTTGAACATCGCCTGCAGTATCCCGATTGTGGGCGAGCGGCTTGTGCATTTCGGTGGCCCGGTCGAGATGTCGCGCGGCTTTGTCCTGCACAGCGCAGATTACGAGGCCAACCTGCATTCCATGCAAATCTCGGATGATTTCAGCATGACCGCGACGCTGGATGTGCTGGAGGATCTGGCCTCGGGCCGGGGGCCGCTGAATTCTGTGCTCGCACTGGGCTATTCCGGCTGGGGGCCGGGGCAATTGGAAGATGAGATCGCAATGAATGGCTGGCTGACGACCGAGGCGAGCTCGAAACTCGTGTTTGATGTGCCCGACGACGAAAAGTGGGAGGCCGCCTTGGCCACGCTGGGCGTCGATCCCCTGACCCTGTCGGCCAGCGCGGGCCGCGCCTGATCAGCTGTCGCGTGGGGCCGCGGCCCGGCGCAGGCGGTCATTGATCGCAGCCCCAAGATCATGGTCCGGGATCGGAGACACGGCAATCGGCCGGCCCGTTTCATTCAAGCTGTGCAGTGCCGCAAACAGGTTGGCGGCGGCCTCGGGCAAGTTTCCGGCTTCAGACAGGTTCAGATCGCAATCGACAGGGCCAAAGCCCAAAAGAACCTCATCGCCTTGCCTGCTCTGCGCGTTCAGGCGCACGGGCGCATCCGGGGCATAATGTGACTGCAATTGCCCGGGCGCGGTCAGCAGGTCGCCGGATTGGTGCAGGTGCAGGCGGGTGTTGAGGGCGGTCTCTACCGCTTCCAGCGCCACACCTCCGGGGCGCAGCAAGGTCGGCTCTCCGGCCAGCCCCACGATTGTGGATTCCAGACCCACGCCACAAGGGCCATCATCCAGAATGGCTGCGATCCGGCCTCCAAGGCCTGCACGCACATGCTGGGCAGTCGTCGGGCTGATTTGACCTGAGGGGTTCGCCGACGGGGCCGCGACCGGCCCGTCAAAGGCGGTCAGCAGATCGCGGGCGGTTTGATGCGCGGGCACCCGCACCGCCAGCGTGTCCAGCCCCGCCGTGACCAGTGAAGAAATCCCGTGCCCGTCGCGCAAAGGCAGAACCAGTGTCAGCGGGCCGGGCCAAAAGGCATTGGCCAGGGTTTCGGCGTGATCCGACCATTCGACAAACCGCCGCGCAGCCTCGGCCGAAGCGACATGGGCGATCAGCGGGTTAAAGCTGGGGCGGCCCTTGGCCTCGTAAATCGCGGCCACGGCCTCTCCGTTGCGGGCATCGCCGCCAAGGCCATAGACCGTCTCGGTTGCAAAGGCGACCAGCAGGCCCTGACGCAGCAGGTCAGCCGCGCGCGCGATGCCGTCTGGGTCTGCTGTCAGATCGAGAGTTGTGGGGATCATGTCTGGTGACGCCGCGTTTTGGTTGCTTGCAACATAAGGACAGGTAGGTAATGCACCCAAGCCTTGATGCATACCGGTGCCGGGCCGGAATTCCAAGCCCGCCTGCGCAATACCGGTCAGACAGCCCCCGAGGGACAACATGACATACCGCGCACCGATTTCAGACTACGAGTTCCTGTTTCAAAATGTGGTCGAATTCGATCAGATTGCGGCGACCGAAAGGTTTGCCGATGCCAGCCCCGACGTCGTCAGCGCGATCCTGTCCGAGGCGGGCAAGATGTGCGAAGAGGTTCTGGCCCCACTGAACGCCACCGGCGATCTGAAACCGGCACGGTTGGAGGATGGTGTGCTGCACAGCCCGCCCGGCTATGCGGATGGCTGGGCCGCGATTGCCGAGGGCGGCTGGATCGGGATCAGCGGCGACCCCGAGCATGGCGGTATGGGCCTGCCGATGACCGTCACCACCGCCGTGAACGAGATGATGAGCGCGGCCTGCCTGTCACTGCAGGTGGCCCCGCTGATGAGCCAGGGGCAGATCGAAGCCCTGCAGCACCATGCCAGTGACGCGCTCAAGGCGCTGTATCTGCCCAAGCTGATGACCGGTGCATGGTCGGGCACGATGAACCTGACGGAACCGCAGGCAGGCTCGGATGTTGGGTCGCTGACATCGAAGGCCGAACCCAACGGCGATGGAACCTATGCGATCTCGGGGCAGAAGATCTTTATCTCATGGGGTGACAACGACTTTGCCGAAAATATCTGTCATCTGGTGCTGGCACGCTTGCCGGATGGGGTGCCGGGCACAAAGGGGATTTCGCTGTTCCTGGTGCCAAAGTTCATCCCGGATGCCGATGGCAATCCGGGTGCGCGCAATGATCTGAAGGTTGTTTCGATCGAGCATAAGCTGGGTCTGCATGGCTCGCCCACCTGTGTGATGCAGTATGACGGCGCAACCGGTTGGCTGGTAGGGCAGGAACATGGTGGCATGGCAGCCATGTTCACCATGATGAACAACGCGCGGCTGGGCGTGGGTGGGCAGGGCATCGGTGTGGCCGAAGCCGCCTATCAGCACGCGCTGGCCTACGCGCAGGATCGCAAGCAGGGCAAAACTCCTTCAGGGACAATCATTGACCACGCCGACGTGCGCCGAATGGTCGCCGATATGCGCGCCGATACCTTTGCGGCCCGTGCGATCATGCTGGCCAATGCTGCCGCCATCGACATGGCCGAGGCGACCGGCGACGCTGATTGGGTGGCCCGCGCTGCATTGCTGACCCCGATCTCCAAGGCGTTCGGGTCCCGCACCGGGATGCGCGTGTCCGAAACCGGCATTCAGGTGCATGGCGGCATGGGCGTGATCGAGGAAACCGGGGCGGCTCAGTTCTACCGCGATGTCCGCGTCACCGCGATCTACGAAGGCACCAACGGTATTCAGGCGATGGACCTTGTCGCCCGCAAGATGATGGACGGGGGCGAGGCGGCTTCGCGCCTGCTGGACGAGATCGAAGATCACGCCGAACAGGCCCGCGCCACGGTGCCCGATCTTGCAGGGCCCGTGTGGGAGGCGACCGAATCCCTGCGCGAAGCAACCGAATGGATGGTGTCACAGGGCAACATGAATGACCGCTTTGCCGGGGCGCTGGCTTATCTGCACGCCTTCGCGCGGGTTCTGGGCGGGCATTTCCATCTGAAAGCCGCCCTGGCGGACCCAGAGGGCGCGCGTGGCAAGCTGGCGCGCTATTACATCAAAGCGCTGCTGCCCGAATATACCGGCCTGCTGGCGCAAGCGCAGAACGGGTCGGCGGACCTGTTTGCCCTTAGCGCGGATGATCTGTCGGCATGATGGACGACCTGCACTCTCCGGCCATCCGCTACCCCTGGCCCGAGCCGCCCGCACCCGGCGAGGCCACGCGGATTGCCGAAGGTGTGCTGTGGATCCGCCTGCCGCTGCCGATGGCGCTGGACCATGTGAATGTCTATGCGCTGGATGACGGTGACGGCTGGACCATCGTCGACACCGGGATGTCGTCGCGGAAAACCCGCGCGATCTGGCAGGAGCTGATGTCCGGCCCGCTGGGCGGCAAACCCGTCCACCGGGTTGTGGCTACGCATCATCACCCCGATCACATCGGCAACGCGGGCTGGTTTCAGTCCGAACACGGCGCTGAACTGGTGACCAGCCGCACCGCATGGCTGTTCGCGCGCATGCTGACGCTGGACGTGCAGGAAAGCTGGCCGCAGGAAACGCTGGATTTCTACCAAAGCGCCGGAATGGCGGCCGAGGTTCTGGACAAACGCAAAGCCGACCGCCCCTTTAACTTTGCCGACAGCGTCTATCCCATGCCGCTTGGGTTCACCCGTATCCAGCAGGGCGACGTGTTCCGCATGGGCGGGCGGGACTGGGACGTGCATATGGGCAACGGCCACGCGCCGGAACATGTCACGCTCTGGAGCCGCGACGACGATCTGGTTCTCAGCGGCGATCAGATCCTCAGCTCGATCAGTCCCAATCTGGGTGTCTACGCGACCGAGCCCATGGCCGACCCGATCTCGGGCTGGCTGGAGGCGTGTGAACGGCTGGCAACCCTGGCGCGGCCCGAACATCTTGTTCTGGGCGGCCATAAACTGCCGTTCACTGGCCTGCCGCTGCGGATGCGACAGTTGATCGACAACCATCACAGTGCGCTTAAGCGCTTGTTGAAAGACCTGACCGAACCCAAAGCCGCCGCCGAGTGTTTTGCGCCCCTGTTCAAACGGTCGATCGGCGAGGGGGAATATGGCCTGGCTCTGGTCGAAGCGGTTGCACATATGAACCATCTTTACCACATTGGAGCTGTCACCCGGACGCGCCGCGCAGACGGTGCCTGGGTCTACCAACGCAAAGGGTAAAGAATGCAGGACGAGATCGAAACCTCAGCCGAAGCTGCCGAAGCGGCGGCCCTCCCACGCTGCTACGAGGTCCACGCCAACCCCGAGGCCGAATCCGGCTCGAAAACCCTGCCGGAACCCTTGCAACAACCGGTCGAGACCAAAAGCCCGGCCCAATGGGCATACGAACGTCTGATCCTTTACATCCAGAACTTCGAGAAGACTCTGGATGGCGATCAGGAGGTGGCGATGGGCTTCACCGGCGGTGATGCCGGTGTCATGCGGATTGAAGGGATGGGGTATTTCGACCCCGACATCATCACCTTCTACGGCTCGGACGGGTCGGGCGCACGCACTCAGTTGGTGCAGCATGTCAGTCAGTTGAACGTGATGCTGCGCGCCTTGCCGAAATCGGTCGAGGACAAGCCCGCCAACCGCATCGGATTCCGTCTGGCCGCAGATCTGGAAGAAAGCTGACTTGCAATTCACGCTTTCGCAGCCTTGAATGAGTAAACCGTTCAGGAGGCCGCGCAAGTGTCAGATTTCTCAGCCGTTACACATGCCTATGGTGCCGCCTGGCGGCGGCGGCGTGTCTTCGTGCCCGTCTACCTTGCCGTCCGCCTGTTGCTGATTGCGCTGATTGCACCGGGCGTGGCGGCGGCGGTCAATCTGGCGGTGTCCCTATCCAATCAAACGGCCCTGACGGATCAGGACATCGCTGCCTTCATTCTGTCCCCCGCCGGGTTCATCGCGGCACTTGTGGTGCTGAGCCTGTTTCTGATGGCCGAGGTTTTTGTCTTTGCGGTCATGGCGGGTTCGCTTCGCATGGGCGAACCCGATCCGTGGCGCGCAGGCAGCTCTTCGATCCGCCTGGTTCTGTCGCGCCTGCCCGCGCTGTTCAACTTTGCAGCGCGCTTTATCCTGCGTGTGTTGATTCTGGCGCTGCCCTTTCTGGCCATTTCCGGCCTGATCGCGTGGTGGTGTCTGACCGAATATGACATCAACTACTACCTGACCTTCCACCCGCCCGCCTTCTGGGTTGCCGTGCTGCTGATCGGGGCGCTGATGCTTGTGATGGCTTGGGTCCTGATCCGCAGGCTATCGGCCTGGGCGCTTTCGCTGCATCTGGTGTTGTTTGAAAACGTTCACCCGGCGCATGTGTTCAATATCAGCGCATCGCGGATGGAGGGTAATCGGGGCCGTCTGAAACTGTCGCTGGTGCTATGGCTGGCCACGCGCCTTGTCATTGCTGCAGTGATTGCGTGGGTTGCGGGCCTCCTGTTTGCACTGGTGCCATTGCAGGGCAGCGCTCATCTGCGACTGGCCTTGATCTACAGCCTGGTCATTGCAGGGCTTTGGGCCTTGGCCGGGTTGGTGCTGGCGGCCACGGCACTGGGCGCTTTGGCGGTTTTGCTGGACCGGTTCTTTGAACTGCAGACAGCCGACCTGCCGCATCCCGAACCGGGGCGTCTGGGGGTGCCGCTGTTCACCGCCGTTGGTCTGGCCTTGGTCGCCGTGCTGGCAGGCATTTGGTTTGGTCAAAACCTGCTGGAACGGGTGCAGGCCCCGGACCGGGCCGAGGTGATCGGCCACCGCGGGGCGGCGGCGTTGCGGCCTGAAAACACCATGGCCTCGGTCCTGAAAGCCATCGAGGACGGCGCGGACTGGGTTGAGATCGACGTACAGGAAACGGCGGATGATGTGGTGATCGTCGCCCATGACAGTGATTTCATGAAACTGGCCGGGGTCAATCTGAAGGTTTGGGACGCCACGATGGAGGATGTGGCCCAGATCGATATCGGCAGCTGGTTTGGCCCCGAATATGCCGATCAGCGTACCCCAACGCTGCGAGAGGTTTTGGAGGCCACAAAGGGCAGATCCAAGGTCATTATCGAGCTGAAATACTACGGTCACGATATTGATCTGGAGAACCGTGTGGCCGCTTTGGTCGAAGAGTTGGGAATGCAGGACGACATTGCCACCATGTCGCTGAAATACCCGGCTGTGCAGAAGATGAAGGCGATCCGGCCCGACTGGCGGGCGGGCGTTCTGGCCGCGACCGCCGTGGGTGATCTGTCCGGGTTAGAGGGGGATTTTGTTGCCGTGAACGCGGCCACGGTGTCGCCTGGGCTGATCCGATCCGTTCAGGATGCGGGCAAGGACATTTATGTCTGGACGGTGAATGACCCGCTGCAAATGTCTGCCATGGCCTCGATGGGGGTGGACGGGCTGATCACCGACCGCCCGGCCATGGCGCGCGAGGTTTTGCGCGTTCGTGCCGAGATGGGACCGGCAGAGCGGTTGCTGCTGTGGCTGGCCACAAGTTTCGGAATGCAGGTCGATACCGAGGCGATGCGCGATGACAGCCCATAAGCTGGCGCTGTTTCTGATCTGCCTGTCGGGGCCTGCCGTCGCGCAGGACCTGATGCGCAGCGTCGAAATGCCTGCCCACCGGGCCTTGATCGCGCAGCGGGGAACGGATCCTCTGACACCGTTTGAAACGGACGGATGCTCGGGCGGGTTGTCGGCCAGTTGGCGCTGGGTGGCAGACACCTTCCCGCAGATCGGTGAGCTGTATCAAGCGCATCCCCCTTGGGAGGAATGTTGCATCATCCATGACCGCGCCTATCACAACGCAGGCGGGGCCCTGCGCGCCGAAGACAGCTTTGACGCGCGGCTTTCTGCGGATCAAACCTTGCGGGCCTGCGTCAAGGCCCATGGCAACAGCCATGCCGAGGAATACGCAGAGCGCTATGAGATGACCCCTGATCAGATCCGAAACGTCCATGCACTGACCGCAGATGCCATGTACGGTGCCGTCCGCTTTGGCGGCGGCCCGTGCAGCGGTTTGCCCTGGCGCTGGGGATTTGGATATCCGGGATGTTCCGTGTTCGGAGAACGCACCCCTGCAAGCGAGTGACGTCATGCCCTGCGCGCAAATGGCATCGTGCACCTGCGCGCGAATGACGTGGTGACAGCCTGACTCTTTTCGATTATCCAACTGGAAAACACGCGAATTGGGATTCTTAGACACATGGCTGACCACAAGCACGGCGAAATGGACATCACCGTCCAGGAAAAAACCTTCAACGGCTTCATCAAGGCCACCACATGGTGCGTGGTTGTCATCGCCTTCCTTTGCCTGTTCCTCGCGGTTTTCGCGTCCTAAGCTGAACCGAGGGCGACTGTGTTCCGGATTTTGATTGCCTGCCTTCTGGCAGCAACGCTGACAGGCTGTGCGGTGTCCGACCGTCCGCAGGCAGATCAGGCCGAAATTGTCGCCCGGTCTTACCGTGACCCCGGGCCGTCTACCCTGACGCTGTACACGATGATCAACACGCGCACCGGTTCCGGCGCGCACACATCCTTGATGATCGGCGGCAGCGAGCGGGTGATCTTTGATCCCGCCGGGTCGTTTCGCGCGGATGTGGTGCCGATCAAGGACGATGTTCTCTACGGGATCACCCCGGCGGTCGAGCAAGCCTATCGCAGCTCACACGCGCGCGAATCCCATTATGCGCGCATCCAAACGATTCAAGTGAGCCCTCAGCAGGCCGAAATCGCGCTGCAGCTGGCCAAGCAAAGCGGTCCGGTTGCAGGCGCGTTCTGCGCAAACTCAACCGCCCGGATATTGCAGCAGGTGCCGGGGTTCGAGCAGATCGACGTGACGTTCTACCCGGTGAAGCTCTCGGATCAATTCGGACAATTGCCCGGTGTCGTGACGGAAGAATACCGCGAGAATGACGATGCCGATCTGCAAAAAGGTCTGGCCGCGAACAATGCGCGCCTGAACCAGTTGGATGCGACGTCAACCCAATAGGAACAGCAACCCGTAAAGGGTTGCCGCGCCGGTGAAAATCGCGGCAAGGACGTTTTTCGTCAAAACTCCGACCGATAATGCGACTGCGGCGGCTGCCATGCGCGGGATGTCGGGTTGCCCTTCGGTTGCCGTGGGCCAGACGACCAGTGGCGCAATCAGGGCCGGAATGATGGCAACCGCTGTGTAGCGCAGGTGCCGCAACAGCCACGGTGGCATCGGACGGTCGCCAACCAGCCCGATAAAGGCAAAGCGCAGGGCAAAGCTGCCGACGGCCAGCCCGACGATGATGGTCCAGATGGTGACCGGGTCGACCTGAGTCATGATTTCTTCCCCTCCAGCATCAGTTCGGCTTGCGCCCCGGCCACCATCCCCGCCGCTCCGGCGATCAGCAAACCCAGATTGAACGGGACGGCAACCGTCAGCAGCGCGACGACAATCGCAACCAGCGCGGCGACCACATGCGCCAGCGTCCGCATCATCGGGCCCACCATGGCCAGAAAGGTGATCGGCAGCGCAAAATCCAGTGCCCAGCTTTCAGGGATTTGTGCCCCAAGAACCGCACCCAGATAGGTGGTGAGCATCCAAAGCGGCGTGATCGGCGTGACCGACCCGAAGAAATACGCCATGCGCTGAGGCACGGTCATCCGGGGTTCTTTTTCGAACCGCACCACCGAGCAGGCATAGGACTGATCCACGATCAAATAGGCTGCGCAGGCCCTCTGCCACAGGGGCGCCGCCCCTAAATAAGGGGTGAGCGAGGCCGAATACATCGCCACCCGCAGGTTTACCGCCAATGCGGAGGCCAGAATGATGATGGTCGGTGCGTTGTCCTGCAGCAACTGCAGGGCCGCAAACTGTGCGGCGCCTGCAAAAACCGTGATCGAGAAGGCCATTGTCTGAACGATGTCCAGCCCGGCCTCGGTCGCGAAAACGCCGAACAGGGTCCCGAAGGGCATCGCCACGAAGATGAACGGCGTCCCGTCGCGAAAACCCTTCCAGAAGTATGACTTGGATGTGGCGGTTGCCATGGCTAAATCCTATGGTGTCCGCAGAAGAAGTAGCGGTCTTGGGAAAGGGTTGCAATTGGCCACGGAACTGGATGTCACGGACTACATCATCGCCCCAGACCCCGGCGCGGCCCGCCTGACCCGCGCGGTGGAAGGCGTGGACCAGAATGGCGAGGTCAGCCAAATCTCGGTGGTCGAGGAGCGCCCGCTGACGATATTCCTGAATTCGCAGGAAATCGTCACGGCGATGACAATCGGCGACTACCCGGAATATCTGGCACTGGGATTCCTGCGCAATCAGGGCATGTTGCTGGCCGATGACCAGATCACGCGGGTGGACTATGACGACGATCTGGAAACCGTCGTGGTCCGCACGGCGCGTGAGACCTCCTACGAGGACAAGCTGAAGAAAAAGACCCGCACCAGCGGCTGCGCCGTGGGCACCGTGTTTGGCGACATGATGGAGGGGTTGGAGGACGTGCGCCTGCCGCAGGTTCAGGTGCGCACCTCATGGCTCTATGATCTGGCCGCCAAGATCAACCGTACGCCATCCCTGTATCTTGAGGCCGGGGCGATCCATGGCACCGTGCTGTGCCGCGAGAACCGCCCGCTGGTTTATATGGAGGATGTGGGCCGCCACAACGCGGTCGACAAGATCGCAGGCTGGATGCTGTCCGAGGGTAAGGCGGCGGAGGACAAGATCCTTTACACCACCGGGCGGCTGACGTCCGAGATGGTGATCAAAACAGCGATGATGGGCATCCCGGTTCTGGCCTCACGGTCCGGTTTCACCGCCTGGGGCGTCGAGATCGCGCGCGAGGTCGGCCTGACCCTGATCGGCCGGATGCGCGGCCAGCGGTTTGTGTGCCTCTCGGGTGAGGACCGGCTGGTACGCGACGTAGACCCGGCCAGCGTCGCGGTAGAGGACAGGAAACATCGACGGAAAAGTGCGGGATGATTTTGGAAACGCTGTATATTTTCGCTCTTTTTGTTCTTGCAGTCAGCATTCTGCCGCTCTGCTTTCTGGCTATGCGAAGTTATGCGCAAAGCAAAAAAGGCATCATTGAGGGAGTTTCCCGTCTGGACGAGCGCATATTGGATGGATTGGGGTGGGGTCCAAGAGACTACATCGGGACGTTTGATCTGTGGGCCCCTTTCCGGTTGGGGTGGAATGCGTGGGGACAGGCTGTGCAGAAGCAAAACGTGGCCTTGCAACGTGTTTTATTTCGCGGTTTGCCAAAAGGCGTTGGTGTCTCAGATGAAATCGAACAATCGGTTCGTCGTTTTCGGCTCTATTTCTGTTTTTTTGTTGTTCCAACAGCCGCGTTGATCCTGTTGCCGGCCTTTGTTCGCCTGAGCCATAGGTTGTCCGACCTTTCGGGGCTACCTCTGTCCATGTGTTTGATATTGCTTGGAATTGGCTCTGCGCTTTATGTTTTCTTGCCCGCAGAGAAATTTCAAAAATGGCCGGGGGTCGAGGACCAGACATGACCAAACCTCTTGGCATTATCCTCGCAGGTGGTCTGGCCACCCGTATGGGCGGGGGCGATAAGGGGCTGTTGGAAATCGGCGGGCAAAGCCTGTTGTCTCATGTCATCCAGCGGCTGTCTCCGCAGGTCGATCATCTTGCCCTCAACGCCAATGGCGACCCCAAACGGTTCGCAGATCTGAACCTGCCGGTCCTGCCGGATACGATCGAGGGCTTTGCTGGACCATTGGCGGGCGTTCTTGCCGGGCTCGATTGGGCGGCAGAGCAGGGCGCGAACAGTATCGTGACTGCCGCCGCAGACACGCCCTTTTGTCCACGCGATCTGGTGGATCGGTTGACCGACACAGCGCGGGGGCAGACGCATCCGCTGGTGTTGGCGACAACGCCGCGCACGGGTGAGGAAGCGTTGAAATCCGGCGGCGGCAAGCGGGTGAACCGGCACCCGACTTTTGGTCTCTGGCCGGTGGCGCTGCGCGATGATCTGCGTGCGGCGTTGAACGATGGTCTGCGTAAGGTCGTGCTGTGGACCGATCAGCACAACGGGCGCGAGGCATTGTTTCCGGCTGACCCCTTTGACCCGTTTTTCAACGTCAATACGCCGGACGATCTGGCGCTGGCCCGGAAACTGTTGGAGCAGGCATGAGGGTTTACGGCGTCACCGGCTGGAAAAACGCGGGCAAAACCGGGTTGATGGAGCGGCTGGTGGCCGAGATCACCGGGCGCGGGTTCACCGTTTCAACCGTCAAACATGCGCATCATTCCTTTGATGTCGACCAGCCCGGGCGCGACAGTCACCGTCACCGAATGGCGGGCGCCAGCGAGGTACTGCTGGCATCGGGGCAACGTGTGGCCCTGATGCAGGAATTGCGCGGCGCGCCGGAACCTTCGCTGGAGGCTCTGCTGGCGCGTCTGTCGCCGGTCGATCTGGTGCTGATCGAGGGCTATAAGCGCGAACGCCATCCCAAGGTCGAAGCCTTCCGCGCTGAGCCAGGCAATGATCTGATCGCGACCCGAGACGACACGATCCGCGCGGTTGCCAGCGATACGCCCCTGGACCTGGATCGCCCTGTTTTCGATCTGAACGACACAAAGGCGATTGCGGATTTCATCCTGTCCGAGGTCGGTTTGTGAGCCTTTTCGACAGCTTTGCGATGGTGGACTGGTCGGGTGGCAACGACACCGGCCCGCGCCCGCGCAAAGATGCGATCTGGGCTTGCGTCGTGCGCGATGATGCCGTGCAGGCGCTTGACTATTTGCGCAACCGTCAGGTCGCCGAGGATTGGTTGCGCAGGCTGATCGAGACCGAACTGGCCGAAGGTCGCCGCTTGCTGCTGGGCTTTGATTTTCCCTTTGGCTACCCCGCAGGGTTTGCCAAGGAGATCACGGGGACAAGTGACCCCTTGGCTTTGTGGGACTGGTTCGGGGCTCAGATTGAGGATTCTCCGACCGCCAACAACCGCTTCGATCTGGCGGGGCGGGTCAACCGTCGGTTTGGCGGCAAAGGTCCGTTCTGGATGAACGCCCTGCGGCGCGAGGTTGATGGATTGCCGCGCACCAAACAGGACTATCACAACCCATTCCCGGATCGCCGCGGTGTTGAGACGCTGGCCAAAGGCAGCTTCACCTGTTGGCAGATGGCCGGGGCGGGCGCGGTTGGCGGTCAGGTGATGATGGGTCTGCCGGTTCTGAGCCGTTTGCGGCACGCTTATGCGGACAAGATTGCTGTGTGGCCGTTTCAGCCGCTGGACAGGCCCGTGGCTTTTGTCGAGATCTGGCCCTCGCTCAAGCTGGGGAAGGCTCCGGCGGATCGGATCAAGGATGCATGGCAGGTTGAACAGGTCGCATTGACACTGTCGCGCTTGACGGATCAGGAATTGGCAGAACAGTTGACTGTCACAGCCCCAGAGGAGGGGTGGATTTTGGGTGTACCGCAAAGCAAACCGACCATAGCGCCACCGCCGTTGCGAAACGATTGTTTCGCCTTGCCTGCAGGGGTGAACTGGACCCCGGTGGATGAGGCATTGGCGCTGCTGCGGGATCGGTTGCGACCGGTAACGGGGGCCGAGACGGTGCCCTTGGCGCAGTCGATGGGTCGGGTTCTGGCCGAAGACGTGGAGGCGCAACGCTCGAACCCACCGCAACCCAATACGGCGGTGGACGGCTATGGCTTTGCAGGTCCCGCTGCAGACGGCGCGCAGGTGATGCCCCTGACCGAGGGCCGCGCGGCTGCGGGCATTCCCTTTGACGGGTCTGTGCCTGCGGGTCATGCGCTGCGCATTCTGACCGGGGCCGCTTTGCCCGAAAGTGTTGATACCGTTGTTCTGGAAGAGGACGTGACCGTTCAGGACGGCCATATCGCCTTTCACGGGCCTATGAAAAAGGGCGCAAACACCCGCCGCGCTGGCGAGGACGTTGCGCAGGGTGACACCGCCTTGCCCGCCGGGCGCAGGGTGACACCGGCGGATATGGCTCTGCTGTCCGCCGTCGGTATCGCCGAGGTTCCCGTTCGCAAACCCCTGCGCGTCGCAGTTCTGTCCACCGGTGATGAACTGGTCGAGCCGGGCGATGCTGTGGGTGCGGGTCAGATTTTCGATGCGAACCGCCCGATGTTGTTGTCCTTGTTGGAGCGGATGGGGTTTGAGCCCATCGATATGGGTCGCGTGGCAGACGACCGCGATGTGTTGCGCGCGCGGCTGGATGAGGCGGCAGAACATGCGGATGCCATTCTGACCAGCGGCGGCGCATCGGCGGGGGATGAGGATCACGTCTCGGCCCTGTTGCGCGAAGCGGGCGCGATGCAGGAATGGCGGATTGCGCTGAAACCCGGACGCCCCCTGGCGCTGGGCATGTGGTCGGACACGCCGGTCTTTGGCTTGCCCGGCAACCCCGTGGCCGCGATGGTCTGCACGTTGATCTTCGCCCGCCCGGCTTTGTGCCTGATGTCGGGCGAGGGCTGGATCGATCCGCAAGGCTTCGACGTGCCCGCCGCGTTTGAGAAGCGTAAGAAACCCGGTCGTCGCGAATACCTGCGCGCGCGCCTGCGCGAGGGCAAGGTCGAGGTCTTTCACTCGGAAGGGTCGGGCCGGATCAGCGGGCTCAGCTGGGCCGAGGGGCTGGTCGAAATCGAAGACGGCGCACGGCACATCCAGCCGGGCGATCCGGTGCGGTTCATTCCCTACGGCAGTTTCGGGCTATGACCGTAACCGTCTCGCAAGGATTTACCGAGGCGGAACGATCCAAGGCCGCAGCCCTGTTCTGGCAGGCATTTGCAGCCAAACTGCACAAGGTCATGGGCCCCGATGACAAGGGGCTGGCCTTTTTCGAACGCGCGCTGGCCCCGGACTTTGCATTGGTCGCGCGGGATTCGTCTGGCCGGTTGCTGGGCCTTGCGGGGTTCAAGACGACCGAGGGCGGGTTGGCGGGCGGAAGTCTGTCGGACCTCGCGCGCGTTTATGGCTGGTTTGGCGCGCTGTGGCGCGGCATGGTGCTGAGCGTGCTGGAGCGGGACCTGAAACCCGGCGTGTTTCAGATGGACGGCATCTTTGTTGCCGCCGAGGCGCGCGGGCAGGGCGTCGGGACGATGCTGTTATCCGCGATCAAGGACGAGGCGCGCAACAGGGGCATGGCCGAGGTGCAGTTGGACGTGATTGACACCAACCCGCGCGCACAGGCCTTGTATGAACGCGAAGGTTTCAAGCCGGTGAGCTATGAAAAAACCGGTCCGTTCCGCCATCTGTTCGGGTTCAGCAGTGCCACCAAGATGAGCTGGGCGGTCACGCCTGCCTAGGGTCCTGACCCTAGTCGAAGGTCCCCGCAACGCGGCCCACCAGCATGAAGGCCCGTGCCGTTCTGGTGTCGCCAAGCGCGGTCAGTTCCGCGTCGCTGGCATCAGGTTCAAACTCGACAATCATATTGTCGAAGCGCCGCAGGAAGTGATGGGCTGCATCCCGGAAGATCGGGTCCTGTTTCATTCGCGCGGCGGTCAGTGCCAGCGAAGACCGGTCCCGGATCCCGCCCAGGGCCGCAACGGACCGCCCGCGCGCGCCTTGGGCAAATTGCCGCCAGATTTCGGGCCGCGCCATGTCGGGGCGCAGGTCGTCCATATAGATGCCCTCCTGGCTGAGCAGGGTCAGCACATCCTGCGAGGCCTGCACCAGTTGCGCGGTCTTGCGGTCTTTCAACGCCATTCGCAGGGCATTGAAGCCTTCGGTGTCTTTCTCGGTCTCGGGGAAATTCAGGGCGCGGATAAAGGTGTCGGTTGTCAGGGGCGGCGCGATGTCTTCGGCGGTGGTGCCAAGCGCCAAAGATGTCTGATCGCCCGGAGCCAGCGTGGGCTGGCCGCCCGACGCAGGCTCTCGCCGTTTGGTCGAAAAGGTGGCCAGAGCATCCTCGGCCTTCTTCGTGGCAGCGGCGATTTCGTCCAGTTTCTTGGCAACCGCAGGCTCAACGGAACTGGCCGCCCGCTGCTGTTGCAGGACATAGGCTTGTCGGATCGCGTCAATCGCCGTCTGCAACCGCGCGCTTTCCTCGCGCATCACACGGCTGGCCCGCATCGCTGTGGCCGCAACCCAGATCATCGCCACCGGCATGAACACCGCCAGGAAGGTTACGATGAACCCGCTGCCTTGCGTCTGGTCGGGCAGCACCAGAAACACAACCGACACCACCAGCCAGATGACGCTGAGCACACCTGCGGCGATTTCGATCGAGGTCACGCCAGTCCGCTCGGGGCGATCATAGATGCCCAGAGAGGTCGGCCGTTCGGTTTCCTGGTCAGGTTGGGTCCCCGACATATCAGACGCTCCGGTCAGGCGTATTCGATGCTCAGAACTTCGTAAGACCGCACACCACCGGGGGTGCGAACCTCGACACTGTCGCCTTCGTCCTTGCCGATCAGGGCGCGGGCCATGGGCGATTTGATATTCAGCAGGCCGTTTTCGATATTGGCCTCATACTCTCCGACGATCTGCCAGGTCTTTTCTTCGTCGGTATCTTCATCGACCAGCGTGACTTTGGCGCCGAACTTGATCGCACCGGACAATTTGGCAGGGTCGATCACGTCGGCCAGCGACAGGATGCCTTCCAGTTCCTTGATGCGGCCTTCGATAAAGCCCTGCTTTTCGCGGGCCGAGTGGTATTCGGCGTTTTCCTTCAAATCACCCAGTTCCCGCGCCGAAGCGATGGCTTCGATGATCGCCGGACGCTCGACGGATTTGAGGTTTTTCAGCTCTGCTGCCAGCGCGGCATTGCCCGCAGGCGTCATTGGAATCTTTTCCATAGTCTTGTGGTCCACGCATAAATTGAGCCGCCCCGCCGCAGGGAAAGCGTCGGGGCGAATGATGGGTCGTTCAGTACCTGACCCAAATGGGGCGTGAATTGCAAGAGGCCAAGGGGCAGTCAGCGTTCGATTCGCGACTTAGCGCCGTTCAGGCGGAACCGGTTCGCGCCTGTGACGGTGATCCGGGGGCTTGTTGCGCCGCCAGCGGCGCGAAGGGGTGCAAAGCCACAGCATATCAATCATATTGCACCACTTCGAACTCGATGCCGTTGTCATCGTCGAAATAGAACCGTCTGCCCGGTTCGTAATCGGCGTGGTTATGCGGTGTGAACCCGGCCTCGCGCACCTTGGCTTCGGTCGCGTCGATGTCTTCGACCAGAACGCCCACGTGATTGAGCCCGCCGACGATGTCATAGCTACTTTCGCCTGCGGGTTTCGGGTTTCCGGGGGCATAAAGCGCAAGATAGGTATGCTGGCTGCCGACATGCACCGTATAGCCGCCCGCAATGGCGGGGCCTTCCCAGCGGGTCTTCCAGCCAAAGACCTTTTGCATCCAAGCCGCCGAGGCCTGCGGGTCGCGGACGGTGAAATTGGTGTGTTCAAGCGTCGCCATCATGGGATCTCCTTTGCGAATTTATTGCTTGTCACGACTCAGCGTAATTTCTAAACCTAACTTTAGGTCAAGATATTTTTTGCGAGGGTTCTATGGCGGTTTCCGAAGGGCTGGCAATTGGCGCATTGGCCCGGCGCACGGGGCTGGCGGTGTCGGCCATCCGGTATTACGAGGCGCAGGGCCTGATCGCGCCCTGGCGCAATGCAGGCGGGCAGCGGCGCTATCAGCGGGCCGATATAAGACGGCTGAGCTTTGTGATGATCGCGCAGCAGTTCGGCCTGACCCTGCCGGAAATTCGCGAGGTTCTGTCCGGCCTGCCGGGCAACCGCACGCCCACGCCGCAGGACTGGAAGGATATCAGCATCACCCTGCGCGCCCGGCTGGATCAGCGAATCGATACTCTGATGCGGTTGCGCGACAATCTGGACGGGTGCATCGGCTGTGGCTGCCTGAGCCTGCCGAAATGCGCGCTTTACAATCCTGATGACCGGGCCAAGTCCCATGGTAGCGGTCCCAGATACCTGATGGGGGATGCTCCGGATACATAACTGCCGCATTGCAGCAATGTTACGCCGTGTTTTGATTGACCAAGGTCTTTCGGACCGGGTAATCACCCGTGAAACAAAATTGCGCAGACCACGCAGTGAAAGCGCCAATTCGGAAAGTTAGCTAAGGAGCCCGCGATGGCCGAGATTGAACGCGAAGCGATGGAATACGACGTAGTGATCGTGGGCGCTGGCCCTGCGGGTCTGTCTGCGGCCATCCGTCTGAAACAGCTTGATGCCGACCTGAACGTTGTTGTTCTGGAAAAAGGCTCGGAAGTGGGTGCGCATATCCTGTCGGGCGCGGTGCTTGACCCTTGCGGGCTGGACGCGCTGATCCCGGACTGGAAGGAAAAAGGCGCGCCACTGAACGTGCCGGTGCATGAAGACAATTTCTACATGCTGGGCGAAGCCGGTCAGATCCGCATCCCCAACTTCCCGATGCCGCCGCTGATGAACAACCACGGCAACTACATCGTGTCGATGGGCAATGTCTGCCGCTGGATGGCCGAGCAGGCCGAGGAACTGGGCGTGGAAATCTTCCCCGGCATGGCCTGTTCCGAGCTGGTCTATGGCGACAATGGCGAAGTCAAAGGCGTGGTCGCCGGTGTCTTTGGTCTGGAAGCCGACGGCTCTTATGGCCCGAACACCGAGCCGGGCATGGAACTGCACGGTAAATATGTATTCCTGTCGGAAGGTGTGCGCGGTTCGCTGTCCAAGGAAGTCATCGCCAAATACGACCTGCAGGCCGGTAAGGAAGTGCAGAAATACGGCGTCGGCATGAAAGAGATCTGGGAGATCGATCCGGCCAAGCACAAAGAAGGCAGCGTCACCCATACCATGGGCTGGCCTTTGGGCAGCAACGCAGGTGGCGGTTCCTTCATCTATCATCTTGAAAACAATCAGGTCTATGTCGGTTTCGTGGTTCACCTGAACTACAAGAACCCGCACCTGTACCCCTACATGGAATTCCAGCGTTTCAAGCATCACCCGATGGTGGCCGAGCTGCTGAAGGGCGGCAAGCGCGTCGCCTACGGTGCCCGTGCGATCACCGAGGGCGGCTATCAGTCGATGCCCAAACTGGTCGCGCCGGGCGTGGCGCTGCTGGGCTGTTCGGCGGGTATGGTCAACGTGCCGCGCATCAAGGGCAACCACAACGCTATGCTGTCCGGCAAAGCCGCAGCCGAGGCTGCGTTTGACGCCATCAAAGATGACCGTTCGGGGGATGAGCTGACCGCATATGAGACCGACGTGCGCGATGGTGCTATTGGCAGCGACCTGAAGAAGGTGCGCAACGTCAAGCCGATGTGGTCGAAATGGGGCCTGACCGCCTCGCTGATGCTGGGCGGTCTGGATATGTGGACCAACACGCTGGGCTTTTCGCTGTTCGGCACGCTGGGCCACGGCAAGAACGACGCGGATTCCACCGAGGATGCCAGCAAGCACAAGCCCATCGACTATCCCAAACCCGATGGCACGCTGTCCTTTGACCGCCTGACCAACGTGTCCTTCGCGGCCACCAACCACGAGGAAGCCCAGCCTTGCCACCTGCGCCTGGCCGACCCCGAGATCCCGGTGAAGGTCAACCTGCCCAAGTTCGACGAACCGGCGCAGCGCTACTGCCCCGCGGGCGTGTATGAGATGGTCGAGGATGAAAACGGTCCGCGATTCGTCATCAACTTCCAGAACTGCGTCCATTGCAAAACCTGCGACATCAAGGATCCAAGCCAGAACATCACCTGGACCACGCCGCAGGGTGGGGATGGCCCGAACTATCCCAACATGTAAGCAAAAACACGGGCACTGGCAGGGTCGTGAAGGCTCTGCCATTGCCTCTTGCTGGCCAAGGCCCTAGCTTATCGCCCAGTCAATGACAGCAAGGCAGGCTTTTGGTGATTTCCATTGTTCGTCGCACGGTATTGGCCGTGTTGCTCTCTTCTTCCGTTGCGGTTCCGGTGTCTGCGGATACAGGCGCAGGCTCTTATCTGGCCGGGCGTCAGGCGATCTATGAAAGCGATTATGCGGCGGCCGAGAAATACTATGCTCAGGCACTGAAATTCGACCCCCAGAACGCGCTGCTTCTGGAAAGCGTTGTCGTCGCACGGCTTGCGCTGGGTGAGATCGAGCGCGCCCTGCCCGTTGCGCAGTCCATTGAAGAGGCGAACCTGCCCAGTCAGGCTGCGCGGATGGTGGTCGCCGCCAACCTGATCGCCGATGATAATCTGGCCGAACTGTTGGCCCGCGATCCTGAAACTCAGGGTGTTGGGCCATTGGTCGATGGTTTGATGATGTCCTGGGCCTATCTGGGTCAGGGTGAGATGACCAAAGCGATGGAGCAGTTCGATACAGTCTCGACCCAGAACGGATTGCGTGAGTTTGCGTTTTACCACAAAGCCATGGCGCTGGCCTCGATTGGGGATTTCGAAGGGGCCGAGGCGATTTTTGCGGAAAATGACGGCGCTATTGCGCAGTTTTCCCGTCGCGCTGCGATGGCGCGGGTCGAGGTCTTGTCACAACTGGACCGCAACGCCGACGCATTGGCGTTTCTGGATGACGTCTTTGCGGCGGGCAGCGATCCGTCCATCGAGGACTACATCAGCCGTCTCACAGCCGGTGAAACCTTGCCTTTCACCCATGTGCGATCGGCACGTGATGGGATGGCTGAGGTGTTTTTCTCGGTCGGCGCGGCACTGAACGCCGAGGCCTCGCCCGATTACGTTTTGCTTTACGCGCGCATGGCCAGCTTCCTGCGCCCCGATCACGTCGATGCCATTTTGCTGAGCGCCGAGTTGCTGGACGAGCTGAACCAATACGATCTGGCGGTGGATGCTTATCGTCAGGTGCCCGCAGACAGCAATGACCATCATGCCGCTGAACTGGGCCGGGCCGAGGTTCTGGGGCGATCCGGCAAAACGGATGCCGCCATCGAAGTGCTGCAGAATCTGGCCGCGCAAAAGCCCGACCTGCCGGGCGTTCATGTCGCGCTGGCGGATATTCAGCGCCGGGAAGAGAATTACGCGGCGGCGGTAGACTCCTACGACACGGCCATTGACCTGACCGAGACGGAATCCAGCGGCAACTGGTTTTTGCATTACGCTCGTGGGATCTCGCACGAGCGTCTCAAGCAATGGGATCAGGCCGAGGCCGATTTCCGGCGTGCGTTGGAATTGAACCCCGATCAGCCGCAGGTATTGAACTATCTCGGCTACTCGCTGGTCGAACGGCGCGAAAAGCTGGACGAGGCGCTGGATATGATCGAGCGCGCCGTGGCTGCGCGCCCGGACAGCGGCTATATCGTCGACAGTCTGGGTTGGGTCCTGTTCCGCCTTGGTCGCTATGACGAAGCGGTCGAGCATATGGAACGTGCCGTTGAACTGATGCCGGTCGATCCGGTGGTCAATGACCATCTGGGCGATGTCTATTGGGCTGTCGGTCGTGCGCGCGAGGCCGAGTTTCAATGGAAACGGGCACTGTCTTTCATCGACCCCGAAGATACCGACAGCGAGGCCGATCCCGAACGCATCCGCCGCAAGCTTGAGGTTGGGCTGGACGTGGTTCTGGCCGAGGAAGGCGCTGATCCATTGAAGGTCGCCAATGGCAACTGAGGCCTTCGCGCCCGCCAAAATCAATCTGACCCTGCATGCCACCGGCCAGCGCGCGGATGGCTATCATCTGCTCGATTCCCTTGTGGCTTTCGCGGATGTGGGGGATCAGTTGGAATTTGCGCCGGGGCCTGACCTGTCGATCTCGGTTGCCGGAGAGCACGCAGCAGGCGTTCCCACCGACAATCGCAACCTGATCTGGAAAGCGGCCGAGGCTGTGGGGTGGACGGGCCATGTTTCGTTGAACAAGGTCCTGCCGCATGGCGGCGGGATTGGCGGTGGCTCATCTGACGCTGCGGCCATGCTGCGCCATGCGGCGGGTCAGGGCATCGATATCCCCGCAGAGCTGCCAGTTGCGCTTGGTGCAGATATTCCGGTTTGCATGGTCGCCCAAGCGTCCCGGATGCGTGGTATTGGCGAGCAGGTTGCGCCGATGGTCCTGCCTGTGTTGCCTGCATTGCTGGTGAATCCCGGCGTTGAAGTCCCTACGGGGTCTGTTTTCAAGGCCATGGAAACCCGCAACAATCCGGGGATGCCGGATGATATTCCCGCGTTTGACGACGTTGGGGCGTGCGCCGATTGGCTGTCCGCCCAGCGAAATGATTTGCAAGGTCCCGCTGTGGCCATTGCCCCACAAATCGGGCGGGTGCTAGAGGAATTGGCGGCCACGCGCGATGTGTTGCTGACGCGAATGTCCGGCTCAGGCTCGACCTGCTTTGCGCTTTTTCCGTCGATGAAGGCGGCCCATTTCGCGGCCTATGAGATCGGTGCGGCCCATCCCGATTGGTGGTGCCGCGCGACCCGGCTTAGTTAAGCCGCGACACCACGTAATCCGCCAGATCGCGCAGCAGGGTGCGAACCTCGTGATCCGGCAGCGCGTCCAGCGATGCCTTGGCCTTGTTGGCCCATCCCAACGCGTCCTGGCGGGTGGCTTCAAGCGTCTGGTACTTGTCCATCAGGCCAAGCGCGTGGTCCAGATCACCCTCTTGCTGGCGGCCCTTTTCAATGGTGCGCTCCCAGAAAGCGCGCTCATCCGCCGTGGCTTGCGCGACTGCCTTGATTACCGGCAGGGTCAGCTTCCGCTCGCGGAAATCGTCGCCGATATTCTTGCCGGTTGTTTTGCTGTCGCCCTGATAATCCAGCAGATCGTCGGCAATCTGGAAGGCGATGCCCAGCGCATCGCCATAGTCGAACAAGGCCTGCACCTGCGGGTCCGAGGCCCCGGCGATGACGCCACCTACCTCGGTCGCGGCTGAAAACAGCGCCGCTGTCTTGCCGCGCACGACCTGCAGGTAAACACCCTCATCGGTGCCCAGATCGGTGGCGGCGGTCATTTGCAGTACTTCACCTTCGGCAATCGTGGCCGAAGCGTTGGCCAGAATGTCCAGAACGCGCAGCGATCCGGTTTCGACCATCAACTGAAAGCTGCGGGAGAACAGATAATCGCCCACCAACACGCTGGATTTATTGTCCCAGAGCAGGTTCGCCGTGGGCCGTCCACGCCGCTGGGCGCTTTCGTCGACCACATCGTCATGCAACAGGGTTGCGGTATGGATAAACTCAACCGTCGCGGCCAAACGCACATGATGCTCGCCCGTGTACCCAAACAACCGCGCTGCCGCCAATGTCAGCATCGGGCGCAGACGTTTGCCGCCCGCTTCGACCAGATGCGCGGTGACCTCGGGGATGCGGGGCGCGTGCTCTGATGCCATCCGCGTCTGGATCAGCGTATTCACCGCCTCCATCTCAGCGCTCAGAATTTCGGCGAGCCGCTCATGCGGTTTCGAGATTGTGCTGATGTCCATCACACTCCTGATACAAGGCTCGACTTCTGTCCTGCCTTGCCCTTACATCCATCCCCATGAAAGAACTATTGCGCAGCACCGATCCGACAATCCTGGCCTTTGCATCCGCTCTTCTTGAAGGCGAGGATATAGACTGCTTTCAGATGGACGTAAATATGAGCATCCTCGAAGGCGGCATTGGAATCTTCCCCCGCCGCCTGATGGTGCGGGCCGATGACCTGACCCGCGCCGAACGGGTGATGCGCGACAATGAGATCCCGCTGGGGCGATGACAGGTTTCGCCGACCATGAACTAAGCCGGAACGATTTTCTGGGCGGTCGGGTGCGCCTTTGGCAGCCGACAAAAGGCTATCGCGCCGGTGTAGACCCTGTTTTGCTGGCCGCTTCGGTGCCTGCAACCAGTGGCCAATCGGTGTTGGAGCTTGGATGCGGGGCAGGGGCTGCGATCCTGTGTCTGGCCGCGCGGGTGCCTGGTTTGCAGATGTGCGGGGTCGAACTGCAACCGGCCTATGCGGATTTGGCCCGCCGTAATGCCGCCGATAACAATATCGTGCTGGATGTGGTGACATCCGATCTGTCCGCACTTCCGGTGGATTTGAAACAACGCCATTTCGACCATGTGATCGCGAATCCACCCTATTACCGCGCCGGTGCCCATAGCCCGGCCACAGATACCGGGCGCAGCGTGGCCTTGGGCGAGGAAACGCCCCTGGCTGATTGGATCGACGTGGCAGCCAGACGGCTGGCTCCGCGTGGCTATCTGCACATGGTCCAAAAGGCCGACCGCCTGCCGGACATGCTGATGGCCTGTCAGGATCAGCTTGGGTCGGTCGAGGTGCTGCCGCTTGCGGCACGCGCGGGCCGCGAGGCTGAGTTGGTGATTTTGCGCGCCCGCAAAGGCGGCCGGGCCGCGTTTCGCCTGCATGCGCCGTTGATCTTGCATATGGGCGCGCGGCACGAAAAGGACGGGGAAAGCTACACCCCGGATGTTTCCGCGGCCCTTCGGGACGGGGCTGCGTTGGGTCCGTTTCACAGCCTTAGGCAATGACCAGCCGAATTTGTCGGATTTATTACAGAATCTGTGCGTCTGCAGCGTGACAGGGTGGAAACGATGTGCTCAACTTCTTACGTGACATATACACTCGCAACCAAGGAGGATCGCCATGAGCGTGAGCGCACATCTGACGGAACTGAAGAAGAAGCACGAATCTCTCGGTCTCGAAGTGGAACAAGCCCAACGCTCGCCAGGCATCGATGATCTCCATATCGCCCAGCTCAAGAAGCAAAAACTAAAGCTCAAGGAAGAGATCGAGCGCCTGTCAACTTAACCTTTCAGGCTGGCGCGTGCCGCAATCAACGCACCGCCGGTGATCAGTAAAGCCGCGATCGCCAATGTCCATGTCGGCATGGCGATCCCGGCAAGTACCAAAACCACGGTGGACAACAAGGGCGCCGCGTATGAGCTGGTTCCCAGCATTTGTATGTCACCCTGTTTGACCCCGATATCCCACACGTAAAACGCCAGCCCCACCGGCCCCAGACCAAGGGCCAGGGTTGATGCCCAGCCAAGCGTCGTACCCGGCCAGACGGTTGTTTCCAGCGCAAAGTGCAGCGCCCATGACGCGATCGCCGTCAGCACGCAGAAGACCGCAACCGAGCTTGTCGGCGTTTCACCCAGTCTGCGGGACAGAACCGAATAACCCGACCAAGTCAGCGCGCAGAGGAAGGCCAGCGCGTATCCGGGCAGGTGGTCGACCTGAAAACCCGCGCTGCCGCCACCGGTGATGATCAGCGCGGCCCCGGCAAAGCCCAGACAGGCCCCGATCAGATGGCCGGCGCGCAAATGCTCGCCGGGAAGCAGCCCCGAGAACAGAACGATCAGCAAGGGCCAGAGATAGGCGATCAGCCCCGCCTCGGCCGCAGGGGCCATGCGCAGGGCCGAGAAATACAGCGCGTGATAGCCGAACAGGCCCACTGTGCCGAAAGCGTAGATCTTCCAACTGATGCTGCGCAATTTGGAAAAGCCGCCTGACCGCCATGTCCATATCAACCCCAGGGACCCGCCGATGCTGAAGCATATGGCGTTCAGCAACAAAGGCGGCGTTGGGGCCGAGCCAACCGTGAACAGCGCCAGAAGGGCCCAAAGCAGGACGGCGATAAATCCGATGGCAGTGGCGCGATTTCTGGTCATTTCGGGGATATGTCTTCTACAGGAATGATCGTGAATTCATCCGAGATATGGGCGGTCTTTTCAATCTCGGCCGCGAACCAATCGCGGAATGCAGCGATCTGTGGCCGGTTTTCCGCACCGGGCAGGCACAGAAACCGGAACCGCCCCTTGGTTTCAATGGCGGTTTTGAACGGCGCAACCAACCGACCTTCGGTCATGTCCTTGATGATCATCGCGCGCCGACCCAAGGCAACACCGACCCCCGCCACCGCCGCATCAATCGCGTGATCCGCGTTTGAGAAATGCGCGCCATGGGTCGGCGTGAAATCAACACCAACCGCCCGAAACCAGGTGGGCCAGTCGGCGGGCGGCTTGAGAAACGCGATTGAATCGTCATGGATCAGCGGCGCATCGCGCAGGCTTTCAGGCGTCGTGAATTGCTCGGCCAGCTCCGGCGTCATGACCGGGGTCAGCCATTCCTTGCGCACGGGCAGGCAATACAAGCCGTCATCCTGGCCATAGCCAAAGCGGATTGCGACATCCACATCGTCCCGCTCAAGATCCATATTGCGCAAGGTGGCCGAGAATCTCAGGTCGATCTCCGGATGGGCGCGGGCAAAGTCATAAAGGCGTGGGGCCAGCCATTTCGCCGTCAGGGCAGGCCCAGCCGTGACCGTAAGCGTGGTGTTGTCCTGCAATCTGCGCGTCGCGGCCCATGCGGATTTGAGCGCGGCAAAGCCTTCGGCCGCGCCGGGGGCCAGCGCTTTGCCAGCTTCGGTCAGTTCCACCGCGCGGTTCAGACGTTTGAACAGGGGGTGGCCCAGATGCTCCTCCAGCGATTTGATCTGGAAGGACAGCGCAGCGGGGGTCACGTTCAGTTCATCCGCTGCCTTGGCAAAAGACATATGGCGCGCGGCGGCGTCAAAGGCCCGTAAGGCGGTAAGAGGGGGAAGTCTGTCGCTCATGTCGCTTAAGAATTTCTTGTCCGAACCGTCGAAAACTCTCGTTTGTACGTTTTGAAATCAAACGCCATGTTGAAGGCAAGTCAAGTTCAGCTTTAGCCAAAGGGGATATGCCATGATCGAGATGACGACAAACCCGTCTGTTCAGGATGCGATCCGTCGCGCGCATGAAGAACGCAGCAAGATGGTCCATCAGGTCTGGGGTTGGCTATTCGGTTCCCGCTGACCGCAGCGCGCGCGGGCTTACGGGATAAAGAAGGGCCGGCCCAAAAGGACCGGCCCGATTTCGTTGCACTGCTTCGGGTCTAGACGAAGAACTGCGCGCCATTGGCCGAGATGGTCGAGCCGTTGATGAACTGCGACTCGTCCGAGGCCAGGAAGGCCACGCAACGGGCAATCTCTTCCGGCTCACCCAGACGGCCAGCAGGGATCTGGCTGATGATCGATTCACGCACCTTCTCGGGTACCGCCATCACCATTTCGGTTGCGATGTAGCCGGGGCAGATTGCGTTGGCGGTGATGCCCGCGCGTGCACCTTCCTGCGCCAGTGATTTCACAATGCCCAGATCACCCGCTTTGGTCGCGGCATAGTTCACCTGTGCGAACTGGCCCTTCTGACCGTTGATCGAGCTGATGACGATCACGCGGCCAAATTTGCGCTCGCGCATGCCGGGCCAGACGGGGTGAACGGTGTTGAACACGCCGGTCAGGTTGGTGTCGATGACCTGATGCCACTGCTCGGGCGTCATTTTGTGGAACGGTGCGTCCTTGGTGATACCTGCGTTGGCCACAACGATGTCGATCGGGCCAACCTCGGCCTCGACCTTTTCGATGCCCGCTTTGGACTCGTCATAGTCGGCGACGTTCCATTTATAGGTGGCGATGCCGGTTTCTTCGGTGAACTTCGCGGCGGCTTCATCGTTTCCTGCATAGGTGGCCGCAACATTGTACCCTTCGGCCTTGAGCGCCTTGGAAATTGCTGCGCCAATGCCGCGAGAGCCGCCGGTTACGAGTGCTGTACGTGCCATTTAGGAATCCTCCAAATTTAGTCGTCTTGGTAATTCTGTTACTCTGAGGGAGATTGGTGCGCAATATCGTTTCGTGATCGTTTTCGACTTTCTGTTTGGCGATATTGTCGCATCTAACGGATATGCTTCGATTGTAACAAAAAAGGGCGCTGGTAGAGCGCCCTTTTCTATTTGGGTGTCAACGCACTTAGTCGCGCTCCACGCACAGGGCGACGCCCATGCCGCCGCCGATGCACAGGGTCGCCAGACCCTTTTTCGCGTCGCGGCGTTTCATTTCGAACAGCAGCGTGTTCAGGACACGGCAGCCCGAGGCACCGATCGGGTGGCCGATGGCAATTGCGCCGCCGTTGACGTTCACGATGGACGGGTCCCAGCCCATGTCCTTGTTCACGGCGCAGGCCTGCGCGGCGAACGCTTCGTTGGCCTCGACCAGATCCAGATCGTCAACCGACCAGCCCGCTTTTTCCAGCGCCTTGCGCGAGGCGTAGATCGGGCCGACGCCCATGATCGACGGGTCCAGACCAGCGGTCGCGTAGGACGCGATACGGGCCAGAGGCTCGATCCCGCGCTTTTCGGCGTTTTCGGCCGACATCAGCAGGGTTGCCGCCGCACCATCGTTCAGGCCAGATGCGTTTGCCGCCGTGACCGAGCCGTCCTTGGTGAAGGCCGGGCGCAGCTTTGCCATGGCTTCCATGGTTGCGCCGTGGCGGATGTACTCGTCCTTGTCCATCACGATATCGCCCTTGCGGGTCTTGATGGTGAAGGGCACGATTTCATCCGCGAACTTGCCCGCTTTCTGAGCCGCTTCGGCCTTGTTCTGCGAGGCAACGGCGAATTCGTCCTGCTGATCGCGGCTGATCTGCCATTTCTCGGCGACGTTTTCGGCGGTCTGACCCATGTGGTAGCCGTTGAAGGCGTCCCACAGACCGTCGCGGATCATTGTGTCGATATATTTCATGTCACCCATCTTGTGACCGGCACGCAGGGCGGCGGCGTGGGGCGACAGGGTCATGTTCTCTTGTCCACCGGCGGCAACGATGTCGGCATCGCCCAGCTGAATGTGCTGAGCCCCCAGCGCAACCGCGCGCAGGCCCGAGCCACACACCTGGTTAATGCCCCAAGCCGCGCTTTCCTGCGGCAGGCCGGCATTGATATGCGCCTGACGGGCGGGGTTCTGGCCCTGAGCGGCGGTCAGCACCTGACCCATGATGGTTTCGCTTACTTCGCCCTTCTCTACTCCGGCGCGTTCTACGACTGCTTCCAGGACGGCAGCGCCCAGATCATGTGCAGGGGTGTTCGCAAACGAACCGCTAAAGCTGCCGACGCCTGTGCGTGCGGCGGATGCGATTACTACGTTGGTCATATAATCAGTCCTTTACCGTCATGGTCCAAAGGGAAATCTGACGGCGCAGGTGGCAGAGAGGCTCTCTGACAGTACAAGAGCGCCCCAAGTTCCCCGCTCCAGCACCTTTTGCAATACCGCAATGCTGCAATTGCAGCAACGGACAGCTTGTCTCAGCGTTGGACAGGATTTGCTGTCGCGAGCGGGTTTTTGCCTAAGAGCCTGTTTTGGATTTCTTTTCCTGCTTCCACGGAGGTGAAACCGCGGGCGCGCCAAACAGAAATCCCTGCAGGCAATCGACGCCGCTGGCGGTCAGGAACGCGGCATCCGCCCGGTTTTCGACCGATTCGGCGGTCACCAGGATCTCGAATTCCCGCGCGACAGCGATCAAAGCGCGGACCAGCGCCTGATTGTCAGGCTGCTCGCTGATCCCCCGAATGAACTGACCGTCGATCTTGGCCGCGTCGAACAGAAACTCGCGAAAATGGCGAAAGCTGAAATCGCTGGCACCGAAATCGTCCAGCGCAAAGGCGATGCCGCGTTCCTGCAGGCGGTCCATCAGGTCGATCACAAGCTCGGGCACCTGCATGGCGGATTGTTCGGAAATCTCAAGGATCAGCCGTTCCCCCAAACCCGCGTCGCGTTTCAGAAAGCGGTCCAGCACCCGGGTCCAGCGCGAGAACCCGATCGACCGGGCCGACATGTTGATGGACAACCGGATCGAGGGGTTTCGGGCAAGCGTACGCAGCCCCAGTTCCAGTGCGATGCAATCCAGTTCCCGGCCTAAAGGCGTGTTTTCCAGCTGCGGCATGAACTCGCGCGCCGGGATCACCCGCCCGGTTTCGTCCAGAACCCGGATGAAGCCTTCGTAGAATGCGACAGCATATGGCGGGTCGGCCTGCACAACCGGCTGGAACGCCAGCTTGCATTGTTTGTGCTTGACCGCTTCGGTCGCCATTTTCACCACGGATCTGTCCCGCGCCGAGATGGCCGAGTTCAACGGGCTTTCCGATCCTTCGGGTATATCCGCACGTTTCTTGTCCCGCATGAGCGCCGGTTCCCTGAGTGATTCCGAACAAAGGTCCGGCCCAGTGTCAGGTCAAACAGGTGAATCTGCGGTTAAGGTCGGGAAAGTTTCAGCGGGCAGATTGCCACGCGCGGGTCAGAGAGGCTGCGGCTCCGATCACGGCACCGGTGACACCCATGATCATCATGACAAAACCCAGTGCAATCAGGCCTGTCAGCGCAGTTGCCAAAGCGGCGATCATGGCCAAAGTCAGACCCATCAGACCAACCACGGTCGAAACAGTTGTTAAACGGGTCATTTCTGGTCTCCGGCCACTCGTTACATTGCACCTGTCCCCTCATATGGCGTCGAAGGCTGGAATTTCAAGTTGAGACCCCTGTCGCACTACGTGCGTCAGACCTGTTCCGCCTGACGATTGGGCACGTTCTTGTCCATATGCTCGAATCCGGGCGTTCCGCGATCTTCGGGGTGGCGCGCCAGATGCTTTTCTTTGATCTGCGTTGAACTGTCCCGGCTACCATCATGGCTGTAGCCGGGCGGGGCGAAGCAATAGCCGAGCCTCTGGCGCAGGGTCAGGCCGGGCTGTGTGGCGTCGCGCCAGATGCCGACCCATTCGTGAAAGGCCACGCGCAGCGGGTTGAAGGTGCCGATATTGTGGACCAGCCCGTAATCGACCCGCTCATCCTCTTGTTCGGGTACAAAGGTGCCGAACATCTTGTCCCAGATGATGAAAACACCTGCATAGTTGCAGTCCAGATAGCGCGCGTTGCGGCCATGATGCACGCGGTGATGGCTGGGCGTGTTCATGATCGCCTCGAACCAGCGGGGCATTTTGCCGATGGCCTCGGTATGGATCCAGAACTGATAGATCAGGTTCAGCCCGCCAACGAACAGCACCATGGCGGGGTGAAAGCCCAGCAGGATCAGGGGCGCCCGGACGACCATCATGAAGGTGAACGTATAGGTCCATGTCTGCCGCAGCGCGGTCGTCAGGTTGTAGTGTTGCGAGCTGTGGTGGTTCACATGGCTGGCCCAGACCCAGCGGATGCGGTGCCCGAAACGATGCACCCAATAGTACCGCAGGTCGTCCAGCACGAAACACAGGATGATAACTGGGATCGAGGTCCCAAGGTTCAGCGGTGTAACCTGCCACAACCACATGAAGAACCCATAGGCGATGAACCCCAGCAAAAAGCCCGAGGCGATATTGCCCGCCCCCATGATCAATGAGGTCACGGCATCGCGCGTCTCATACCGGCCGCCACGCCCTTTGACCGTGATCCACAGGAACTCGGCCAGGATGGCGGCGATAAAAAACGGGACAGCCCATTGGACGGCGTCGGGAAAGCTGATGTGATCGGTCATGAAAGGTCCATCAGGTTTTGCCAGTGCTGGCGTTCGATTTCGTCAAGGTGAATGACCACCCTGGGTGTGGTGAAGTCGTGAAACTGGAACTCGAACCCGCCCGGCTGTTCGATCCAGTCGAAATCCAGCAGGTGCCGCGCCACCGTATCCGCGCCAAAGGACCACAGCAGGCCCGGCCCTGTCTCGGTCCGAACCAGAGCGGCGTGGGCGTCGTGTGAGACGGTGACATCGATCACCACATCGTCGGGAAAGTGGCGCTGCCAATCCGCCAGCGCGGTTTCCCGTGTCAGAACACGCCGCTGGGACCGCCCGCTCAGGTGCAACAGAAGCGTTATTGCGGCAATCCCCCCGACCACAAGTACAAGCAATATTTCAAGTGGCATAGTTCTCTCCCCACTGGCAGAGTGCAAAGCGGGAAGAACTCTGTCAAAGGTGGCGTTGCGTCAGCCGTGTTCCAGACGGTCCAGGATTTCATGCTGCACCACGCGCTGCACAAAGGGCACCAGGCCTTCGGGGCCCGAGCTTCGGTCTTTCAGATGGATGCAGATATCGGGGCGGCGGGATGCAATGATGCCCACCAATTCACCGCGTATCATATCATCCAGCCCGGCCCCCATGATGGCACAGGCGATCCGGGGTTCAGCATCCAGTTGCCGCCGCACCTCATCGGGGTCATGTGCACCCAGCCATTGGATCGGAAGGTGATCAAGCTGCCGCGCAACATCTCCGATCACATTCGGTAAGCGTCCGATCAGCAGTACAACGGGTTTCATCGTTGCCTCCATGTCGACTACAAAACAGGCCCTGCCCGGCAGGGCAGAGACAGTATATCACGAGATGGAACCGGATCGGGTCTGTTAGTTGCTGACCGAATAGATAGTCGTTTTGCCCTTGCCTTTTTCACGGGTCATCCGGGCAGAGGCTCCGTCAATTTCCCAAAGCTGGCAATCGGTGCCCAGGGCCTTGCCGTCCAGAACGCCGTTCCTACACCAGAATTTCTTGTTCCAGACCCAGGTTCCGCTGAACGTCTTGCCGCTTTTCAGTTTGGCAGAAATTGTGCCGTCGGCATTTGCAACAAACACATTGCCCTGCTCGTCGACCAGCTTCTTTCCGACAATGTCAGCGTTGAACTGTTTTGCGGTTTTGATCCTTTTGTAATCGGCATGCGCGGTACCGGCGATCACCAGTGCTGCGGAAATTGCTAAAACTAATTTCATACGTCTCATAAAAAAACCTCCCACTCTTAACGCGTGGGAGGGTAACACAATTCCGCGATTTTGCTAAACGCGTTAACTTTCGGCCGCAACCAGAGTCGAGATAATCGCTTTGGCGCTGTCGGAATTCCACTCGGCATCGCCGATCAGACGGGCGATTTCATTGCCGTCGGGGTCGATGATCACTGTAATGGGCAAGCCGATCACACCCATCTCGCGCGCAACGGCCTGTGAAGGGTCCTGATGGCGGGGCAGGTTGTCGATGCCGTTTTCTTCGAAGAACTTCTTGATCCCGGCAGGCGAATTGCGCCCGGTGGCCAGCGTCAGCACTTCGAACTTGTCGCCTCCGAACTCTGCCTGCAACTCGGCGATCTGGGGCATTTCCTTGCGGCACGGCGCGCACCATGTGGCCCAGAAGTTCAGCAGAACGTATTTGCCTTTGTAATCCTCCAGCGAGGCTGTGCCGCCGTCATCCTCAAGCTCGAAGTCCACCGGCGTCACCGGCTTGGGTTGTGAATGCAGGATCAGACGCTTCAGGCTATCCTCGCGCAAGGGGGCGAGCGTCTCGGCATCGGCGGCCAAAGCGGCGTTTGCACCCAGCGCAAGGGCCATATAAAGGGGGATCAGACGAATAAGGCGCATATCAACTCCGGGTTTTCCAACATGACCGATCAATCCTCGAACCAGATGTGGGGCGGCCGCTTTGCCGCCGGTCCAGACGCGATCATGGAGGCGATCAATGCCTCGATCGGGTTCGATCAGCGGATGGCAGCCCAGGACATCGCAGGCTCGCGCGCCCATGCCGCCATGCTGGCTGCCACAGGCGTTATTACTGATAGTGATGCGCAGGCCATTCGGGAAGGGCTGCTCACCGTTTTGTCAGAAATCCAGAATGGTGAATTTCAGTTCTCGACCGCGTTGGAAGACATCCACATGAATGTCGAGGCGCGGCTGAAAGAGGTGATCGGAGAGCCTGCGGGCCGTCTGCATACCGGTCGTTCGCGGAATGACCAAGTTGCGACCGATTTCAAGCTATGGGTGCGCGATCAGTTGGACGCGGCGGAATCGGGTCTTCTGGCCCTGATCCGCGCGCTTTTGGCGCAGGCCGAGGCCGGGGCCGATTGGGTCATGCCCGGCTTTACCCACCTGCAAACGGCGCAGCCGGTGACATGGGGCCATCACATGATGGCCTATGTCGAGATGTTCGGCCGCGATCTGTCCCGCGTCCGCGACGCCCGCGCCCGGATGAATGAATCGCCTTTGGGCGCTGCTGCATTGGCTGGAACATCCTTCCCCATCGACCGGGAAATGACAGCCAAAGCGCTGGGTTTTGACCGCCCCGCCGCGAACTCGCTGGATGCCGTCAGCGATCGTGATTTCGCGCTCGAGTTCCTGTCCACCGCGTCGATCTGCGCCGTGCACCTGTCGCGTTTTGCCGAGGAGCTGGTGATCTGGTCTTCGGCCCAGTTCCGGTTCGTCACCCTGTCCGACCGGTTCTCGACCGGTTCGTCGATCATGCCGCAGAAGAAAAACCCCGATGCCGCCGAGTTGATCCGCGCCAAGGTGGGGCGGATCTATGGGGCCAACACCGCGCTGATGATGGTGATGAAGGGCCTGCCGCTGGCCTATTCCAAGGACATGCAGGAAGACAAGGAACAGGTCTTTGACGCCGCCGACAACTGGATGCTGGCGCTGGCGGCGATGGAAGGCATGGTCAAGGACATGACCGCCAACCGCGACAGCCTTGCCGCCGCTGCCGGGTCGGGCTTTTCGACCGCTACCGATCTGGCCGACTGGCTGGTGCGGGTGCTGGGGCTGCCCTTCCGCGACGCGCACCATGTCACCGGATCGCTGGTTGCGATGGCTGAACAGAAAGCCTGCGACCTGCCGGACCTGACGCTGGAGGATATGCAATCGGTCCATGCAGACATCACCGATGACGTCTATTCTGTCCTTACCGTGGAAAACTCGGTAAACTCGCGCCAGTCCTACGGCGGTACCGCCCCCGATCAGGTGCGTGCGCAGATCGAACGATGGAAGGCATTGGTGTGATGTATATCTTCAGGGTCATTCTTCTGATTATGGCCGGGTTTGCCCTGGTCGCTTGCGGAGCGGATGGAGAGCCGGTGCAGCCCACCGCCAGCCTCGGGATCGGCGTCGGATCCAGCGGCACTCATGTCGGCGGCGGCGTTGGCTTCCGCCGCGGCGGCCTAGGTGTCTATCTGGGCGTCTGAGCCCTGCGCCATTGCAATGTTGCAAACAAGGCCCATGTCTGTCGGGCCGCATCATCTTGGGAAAACTGAATTTATGCGAACTCTTGGCCTGATCCTGACGCTTGCTGTTCTGGCGGCGTGCGAACCCACATCTGCACCGCGCCCGGAACCCAAGCCAGAACCCAGCGGATCCGGCGTTTCCGTGTCCGGTTATGCGCGGGTTGGTGTTTCGACCGGGTCCTGAGCGACCGATAGGCGCGTTGAGTGCCGGAATCCATTGATCCGTATCCCCCTTTTGGTCTAAGCGCGGCGTCATGGATCACTTTCTCTACCGCGACGGCGCGCTTTACGCCGAGGATGTCCCGATTTCCGAAATCGCAGCTGCGGTCGGAACCCCGTTCTATGTCTATTCGACGGCGACCCTGTTGCGGCATTTCAAGCTGTTCGACGACGCGCTAGAGGGCACCGATCACCTTGTCTGCTACGCGATGAAAGCGGCCAGCAATCAGGCGATCCTGAAAACGCTGGCGCAGGCGGGCGCGGGGATGGATGTGGTTTCGGGCGGGGAATACCTGCGGGCCAAGGCCGCTGGCGTTCCGGGCGACAAGATCGTGTTTTCGGGCGTCGGCAAAACGGCGGATGAGATTCGCACGGCGCTGACCGGTGGCATTCGTCAGTTCAACGTCGAATCCGAACCCGAGATGGAGGTGATCAACGCGGTCGCGCTGGAACTCGGCGTGATCGCGCCGATCACCGTGCGCGTGAACCCGGATGTGGACGCCAAGACCCATGCCAAGATCGCGACCGGCAAATCCGAGAACAAGTTCGGCATCCCGATCTCACGCGCGTCCGAGGTCTATGCGCTGGCCGCCAGCCTGCCGGGGCTGGACGTGATCGGTATCGACGTCCATATCGGCTCGCAATTGACCGAACTGGAGCCGTTCGAGCTGGCCTATGCCAAAGTCGCCGAGCTGACCGAACAACTGCGCGCCGAGGGGCATAATATCCGCAGGCTGGATCTGGGGGGCGGTTTGGGGATTCCCTATGCGCGGTCGAATGAAGCGCCGCCGCTGCCGATGGAATACGGCGCTTTGATCAAGAAAACGCTGAGCCATCTGGGCTGTGAGATCGAGATTGAACCGGGTCGTCTGATCGCGGGCAATGCGGGGCTGATGGTCAGCAAGGTGATCTATGTGAAATCGGGCGAAGGCCGCGATTTCCTGATCCTCGATGGTGCGATGAACGACCTGATCCGTCCCGCAATGTACGAGGCACATCACGACATTATCGCGGTGCAGGAACCTGCCCCCGGAGTTGAACAGCAACCCTATGACATCGTTGGCCCGGTCTGCGAAAGCGGCGATACCTTTGCCAAGCAGCGCACCATGCCGCCGCTTGCGCCCGGTGATCTGGTCGCCTTCCGCAGCGCCGGGGCCTATGGCGCGGTGATGGCCAGCGAATACAACACCCGCCCCCTGATCCCCGAGGTTCTGGTGCATGAGGATCAATTTGCAGTTATTCGTGAACGCCCAGGCTTTGACGAAATCATAAACCGCGATACCATACCTGAGTGGCTTTGACGCGATAAGCGTGCAGGCCCGATCAGGAGGCCCGCATTGCGCGACAGATTGAAACTGCCGATTCCAAGACTTTCGCTTTGGCTGACCCATGCGGGGCTGCTGGCCGAGCAGGTTTTGCGCGCATTCTGGCCGTTTTTCTCGATTCTGATGGGCATTTTGGCCGCGTTGATGCTGGGCCTGCAGGATCAGGTCCGGGTCGAGCTTGTTTGGGGTATCGGCGCGCTTGGCCTGATTGCGCTGGGTGTGGCTGCGGTTCTTGGGATTCGTCGATTCCATCTGCCATCGCGGATTGAGGCGCTGGCGCGTCTGGATGAAACCCTTCCGGGGCGGCCCATACAGGCCTTGATGGATGATCAGGCAATTGGGGCCACGGATGCGGATTCGGTTGCGCTGTGGCACGCGCACAAGGCCCGTATGGCGCAGCGAGCCTCGACAGCCAAGGCAGTCAAACCCGATCTGCGACTTGCGTCGCGTGACCCGTATGCTTTGCGCTACGCCGCGCTGCTGGCGCTGGTGGTGGCTGTGTTGTTCGGGTCCTTCTGGCGCATCGGTTCGGTCGCGGAGATGACGCCCGGCACGGCTGTCGCCGGGCAAGGGCCGACCTGGGAAGGCTGGGTCGAGCCGCCGCGCTATACCGGCCTGCCGACCCTGTATCTGGCGGATCAGTCCGGTCCGACCCTGTCTGTCCCGCAGGGCAGTAACATTACGCTGCGCTTTTACGGCGAGGTTGGGGCGCATAGCCTGACCGAAACAAGCTCTGTTCTGGGAACAGAAGCCGCCACCGCGCCGGAACAGGAATTCGTGGTCGATCGGTCGGGCCAGTTGCGGATCGAAGGGCCCGCAGGCCGGGATTGGACGCTGGATGTGGTTGGCGATGCCGCGCCCCGGATCAGCGTTGCAGGCGTGGCCGAGGCCGAAGCCGGTGGGCAGATGAAATTGCCCTTCCAGTCCAGCGATGATTACGGTGTCGTCTCGGGCTCGGCCCTGATCGAACTGGATCTGGCTGCCGTTGATCGCCGCTATGGCCTGACCACAGAGCCTGAGCCGCGCGAGGTGATTCAGATCGAGTTGCCCATGCCGATTACCGGCGACCGGGCCGATTTCACCGAAGATCTGATCGAGGATTTCTCGCAGCACCCGTGGGCGCATCTGCCGGTGCGCATCACGTTGATGGCGCGGGATGCCGCAGATCAGCAGTCCGAATCCGAACCGTATCTGACCGCCTTGCCTGCGCGTCGGTTCTTTGACCCGCTGGCGGCGGCGGTGATCGAACAGCGTCGTGATTTGCTGTGGTCGCGCGACAATGGCGCGCGGGTTGCGCAGGTATTGCGCGCGGTGTCCCATCGCCCCGAAGATCTGTTCCGCTCGGACACGGCCTATCTGCGGCTTCGCGTTCTGTTGCGGCGGTTGGAGACGTTCACGGAATATGGCCTGAAGCCGCCTCAGCAAGAGGAGATTGCGCAGGCGCTGTGGGACCTTGCGGTTCTGATCGAGGACGGCACGCTTGCGGATGCTTTGGAACGGATGCGCCGCGCGCAGGAACGTTTGACCGAGGCAATGCAGAACGGTGCCAGCGACGAGGAAATTGCCGAGCTGATGCAGGAATTGCGCGAGGCGACTCAGGACTATTTGCAACAGCTGCAGCGTCTGGCACAGCAGAACGGCGAAGACGGCGAGCGGCAGCAGGGCCAGAACGGCGAATCCATGCAGATGACGCAGGACGACCTGCAGGCCATGATGGACCGCATTCAGGAACTGATGGAACAGGGCCGCATGGCCGAGGCGCAGCAGGCGTTGGAAGAATTCCAGCAGATGATGGAGAATATGCGCGTCACCCAAGGGCAAGGTCAGGGCGGCCAGTCCGAAGGGCAACAGGCCATGGAAGGCTTGGCCGAGACATTGCGCGAACAACAGGGCCTTAGCGATCAGGCCTTCCGCGACCTGCAGGAACAATTCAACCCCGGTGCGCAGTCGGGTGAGAGCCAGGGCAATGAAGGGCGTAGTGGCGGCATGGGCCGTGGACAAAGCCACGAGGGCCAGGGCGGTCAGGGGCAGGATTCGGATCAGGCCGGGGAAGGCCAGTCCGGACAGGGTAACCTTGCCGACCGTCAGCAGGCCCTGCGGGATGAGTTGCGGCGGCAGGAGCAAGGTCTGCCCGGTGCAGGAACGCCGGAAGGCGAGGCCGCGCGTGATGCGTTGGGCCGGGCAGGGCGCGCGATGGACGAGGCCGAACAGGCCCTGCGCGGCGATGATCTGGCCGAGGCAATAGACCGCCAGTCCGAGGCGATGGAAGCCCTGCGCGAGGGCATGCGATCGCTGGGTGAGGCCTTGGCCCAGAACCAGCAGAACCAGCCCGGTCAGGGCGCGCAGGAGGGTGAAGCGCAGGCCAATAACCGCGATCCGCTGGGCCGCAATCCGGGCGCTGCCGGGTCAATCTCGACCGAGGAAAACCTGTTGCAGGGCGAGGATGTGTATCGCCGCGCGCGTGAGTTGCTGGACGAAATCCGCCGCCGGACCGGCGAAAGCGACCGGCCCACAATTGAACTGGAATATCTGAAACGTCTGCTCGAACGGTTCTGACGACGTCAGGTCTAAGGCGCGCCGGATCCGGCTTGGCTCTCAAGCCAGACACGCGCCTGATCCACCAGCGAGACATAGGAATTCAGCACCGGATCCGCCTGCGGCACAGCTTCGCTGATCTGCTGGGCGTTGCCGTAGATCAGGTACAGAATCACGCCGATGATCAGCATCAGCGCAAACCCACGCACAAAGCCGCCGGATTTGCGCGCCGGCTGTTCGGTCTCACCCTCGTCGCTGAGCATGCTGGAATTGATCGCCTCAACATCCGGCAGAGCATCCTTCTGACCGGCATCCTCGGACGTTTCCGAGGCGGTAGGGCGCCGTGGTTCGACCTTGGGCGTCGGCGCGACATCCAGCGCCAGATCCGGTTGCGTTTCCAGGCTGCTGCCCTCTTGAGCCCGCAAGTCAGCCTCGCGCGCGGCCTCTTCCTGAAGAATATTGGCCACGGCAGGGTCCACGTTGCCGGTAGGTTTGGCATCTGCCGGTTCCGGCTCAGGCTCAGGCTCGGGTTCTGGGGCGATCTCGGCCACAACCGGCGCAGCCTCTTCAGGTTGCGGGTCTTCGGCGGCCTCAGGCTCGACCGTTTCGGGTTCCGGCGTGTCGGCTTCGGCCGGGGCGGGCTCTGGTGTTTCCGCTACAGGATGTTTGGCCTGAAACCATGTATGATCGCAGGCCGAGCATTGGACATCGCGGCCTTCCTCGGGGATGACCTCGTCCGGGACCTCATATTGGGCACTGCAATTCGGACATGTAAGACGCATGCTGCCTCCCCGGCCGTGCAATCCGGCCGATAATAGTTTTTTCAGGCATGATATTCCGTTAAGACCCAACAGCAAAGCGCGTTTTCGGTTTCACGGTCCAAGTGTCACCAATTGGACTCGGTACAGGCATTGAAACCACACCCGCACTGGGGCAAGAAGAGCGGCATAATAAATGGGGGCACGTGTGATCGAGCTGGAAAATGTCAGCTACACCTATGGTGACGGCGAATTGCTGAGCGATGTCTCGGTGCAATTGCAGCCGGGTTCGTTTCACTTTCTGACGGGGCCTTCGGGTGCGGGCAAGACCACGTTTCTGAAACTATGCTACGGCGCATTGTTGCCCACATCCGGGCGGTTGAGCGCCTTTGATCAGGACATAGCCACGCTGGATCGCGATCAGATGGCCCTGTTGCGCCGCCGGATCGGCGTGGTTCATCAGAATTGCGAGTTTCTGGACCATATGACCTTGGCCGAAAACGTCGCGCTGCCGTTGATGGTTTCAGGCCGGGTTGAAGCGGATGAGCAGGACAATCTGACCGAGTTGCTGGGCTGGGTCGGTCTGGGGTCCCGCCTTGAAGCGCATCCGCCAGAGCTGTCGGGCGGCGAACGGCAGCGCGCCGCGCTGGCCCGGGCGGTGATCCTGTCGCCCGATGTGGTGCTGGCCGATGAACCCACAGGCAACGTGGATTGGGAGATGTCGCAGCGCCTGCTGCGCCTGCTGGTCGAACTCAACCGGATGGGCAAAACCGTCCTGATCGCCACCCATGATCTAAGTCTGATCCGTGCCGCGAAAAGTCAGGTTCAGGCGCGTGTTCTGCGCATCTCGCAGCGTCGTCTGCAATTGGCGGGGGCGGATCTATGAGCCGGGGCGATATCCGAAACCTGCTGCGACGGGATTCTCGGGCCGACCGGGTGGTGCCGCCAACAGGCTATACCGCGCATCTGACCCTTTTCGTCTCGGGCGCGATGGCATTTCTGACCGTTTTTGCTTTGGCCCTGTCGCTGGCCTCGGGCCGGATTGCCGACCGATGGGCAACGGAACTGGCCGGGGCCGCCACCCTGCGCATCAACGCGCCTGCCGAGCAGCTGGCCGCCCAGACCAAGGCTGCCCTGACCGTGCTGAGCCAAACGCCCGGCGTCGCCTCGGCCCGTGCGCTGACGACCGAGGAACAGGCGGCCCTGCTGTCGCCCTGGTTCGGACCCGATCTGCCACTGGACACGCTTCCCATCCCGCAACTGATCGAGATTGTCGAAGGCGAGCCAGGCCTTGACGCCGCCGGTCTGCGCCTGCGTCTTGGGGCCGAGGTGCCGGGCGCGGTTCTGGATGACCACACCAGATGGCGCGAACCTTTGGTCGAGGCCGCCATGTCCCTGCGGCGATTGGGCTGGATTTCGATCCTGCTGATCGGTGGGGCGACGGCGGCCATGATCACTCTGGCCGCGAATGCCTCACTGGCGGCGAATGCAAAGATCATCGAGGTGTTGCGTCAGGTTGGGGCCCGCGACCGGTTTATCGCAGGAGCCTTCGTGCGCCGCTTTACCTACCGCGCGCTGTTTGGCGCAGCCGTGGGCACGCTGCTGGGCATGACAGGCGTTCTGCTGTTGCCCGAAGCCTCGGATGCCGGGGGTTTCCTGTCGGGCGTCGGGTTTCAGGGCCGTGACTGGATTTTGCCCGTGGCCATTCCCATTCTGGGCGCAGCCGTCGCCTTTTTCGCCACCTGGGCCGCCGCGCGCCGCAAGTTGAAGGAGCTTTCGTGATGTCCATGGCCATTCAGTGGGTCCGCTCATTGGTCTTCATGTTTGTGATCTACCTTTGGATGCTGATCCTTGGCATTCTGTACCTGCCTTACGCGATCTTCACCAAACGCGGCGCGTTGCGGGCCTGCAAAGCCTATGCCAGCAGTACCATTTGGCTTGCGCGCTGGATGGTTGGCATTCGCTCTGAGGTGCGCGGCGCAGTGCCCACGGGCGAGGTTGTCATCGGGGCCAAGCACCAGTCGTTTCTTGATATTCTCTTGATCTTCAACGCGATCCCGCATGGCAAGTTCATCATGAAGCGAGAGCTTTTGTGGACCCCGGTCATTGGCCTATATGCGCGCCGATTGGGATGTATCCCGGTCAACCGGGGCAAGAAGGGTGCGGCGGTGGCCAAGATGGTCAAGGATGTCGCCAAGGAATTCACCGAACCCGGCCAGTTGGTCATCTACCCTCAGGGCACCCGCGTCGCACCGGGGGCCAAAAAGCCCTATAAGGTAGGCACTGCGGTTCTGTACGAAGGGCTTGGCGTGCCTTGCATCCCTGTTGCCACAAACGCGGGCGTCTTTTGGCCGCGCACGGGCATCTTGCGCAAACCCGGCCTGGCGATTGTCGATTTCCTCGACCCGATCGAGCCGGGCGTCGCGCGTGATGCGTTCCTTGGACGGCTGGAAGAGGTGATCGAGACCCGCTCGACCGCGTTGATGAAAGAAGTGGGGTTTGACCCGGATGGAGTTCATTAAAGATACCGAGACGCTTGCGGGGCTCTATGGCACCCCGGGCGCACCGTCCTTGCGCAAAGTGGCACACAGCCTGACGCCGCTGTATCGGACATGGATCATGGCCTCGCGCCTGTGCATCCTCAGCACGGTCGGGCCGGAAGGTGTCGACGGCAGCCCGCGCGGTGACGATGGCCCGGTGGTGCTGGAGCTGGATCCAAAGACTCTGGCGATGCCGGATTGGCGGGGCAACAACCGCTTGGATTCGCTGCGAAACATCGTGCGCGATCCACGTGTTTCATTGATGTTCATCGTGCCCGGTTCCAACAACGTGGTGCGGGTGAACGGGACGGCGCGTCTGACTGCGGATGACGAATTGCGTGCGCGGTTCGAAAAGCAGGGCAAGCGACCGGCGACTGTGATCGTGATTGAACTTCACGAGGTTTACACTCAATGCGCGCGGGCGCTGATGCGGGCAAGAACCTGGACCTGCGGTGATGAGTCCGCGCCTCTTCCAACCATCGGTGAAATTCTGGCCGAGGCGTCGGACGGGGACGAAGGCGGCGCACGCTATGATCGCGAATGGGGCGCGCGCGCCGCTAAAACCATGTGGTAGTCACGGCGGTTACACTGCCGCTGCGCCAATCCTGGCGACCTTGGAAATCCAGCGCTCGACATGACCGGGCTTGGGGTAGCTGGCCCCTGCGAAATAGGTAAACCGTGTTGGTTTGAAGCCGACAAAGCCCAGGATCTGATCGCGTACTTGCCGGATCAGTGCCTGGCGATAGATCAGGCGCATGAACCAGCCCGGCGTGTCCGACGTCAGAATGACGCGGGCGGTGCGACCTGTCAGCATCGGGGCCGGGAAACCCATCTTGGTCGTGTTTCGCGTATCGAAAGTACGCCCCGGGATGAACATGCGGTCAATCAGACCCTTCAGTTTCGCAGGCAGACCGCCCCACCACATTGGCGCTGTCAGGACCAGATGATCGCTCCATTCAAAATCCTGCAGAACCTGTTCCAGCACGGGCTCTAACGGCTTGAAGTCGTGGTAATTGCCCTGACCGAAATCGTGGTCGAACTGCAGATCGCTCAGGTGGATCAGGCGGACATCATGGCCGTTTTCGCGGGCGGCGTCGCCATAGGTTTGCGCAAAGGTGCGGGACAGGCTGCTTTCGGCAGGGTGTCCATCAAGGATCAGAATTTTCTTCGGCTGCATCGGGGTTCTCCTAAAAATGACCGTGGTCAGTTTATAGAATCAAAAAATGACCACGGTCAATAAAAAATTTGACCACGGTCAGAAAACGTGCAAATTAGCCTTATGCAGAAGACAGTTCAAAAACGTACGCTGAATACCCGCGCCCGCCTTATGGCGGCGTCCGAGGCGTTGATTCAGGACAGCGGGTATGAGGCGCTGAGGGTGGAAGATGTCGTCAAGGCCGCCGGTGTGGCCAAGGGGACGTTCTTTGCGCATTTCCACGACAAAGACGCGATGATGGAAATTCTGATCGCTGACAGGTTGAACGCGTGCCTGGATCAGGCCGAGTCCGGCCCGCCGCCCGGAACCGTCGCCGAAATCATCGCCGCGCTGGAGCCCGCCCACAGTTTCATGACGTCCGAGCGGTATGTGTTCGATCTGTTGATCAGGTATTCCGGCGCGGCGGCAATCGCGGAGGTGGGCCCGATCGCCTATTGCTTTGAGCGGTACTTCCGCGTCGTGATGATGTGGCTTGACGCTGCCGAGATGCGCAAGGATGTGCCGCCCGAGCTTTTGGCAGAAGGTGTGCAGGCCTTTGCGATTCAGGCCATGTCACTAAGATTTTGCGCGTTGCATTCCGCAACGACGTTCACGGACAGGCTGGAAACCTATCTGGATGCGTGGCTGACCCCGGCGCGCTGATTGTCGCCGGGGCCACCGGACTTAGCTGTGGATCGGTCCGTCGCCGCAGGCCAAGGCAGCCTCACGCACGGCTTCGGAATAGGTCGGGTGGGCGTGGCATGTCAGGGCCAGATCTTCGGCTGAGGCTCCGAATTCCATGGCGACGCAGACCTCGTGGATCAGATCGCCAGCGCCGGGGCCGATGATGTGTGCGCCCAGAATACGGTCGGTTTCCTTGTCGGCCAGAATCTTCACGAACCCGTCGGCGGCAAAGTTGGCCTTGGCCCGACCGTTGCCCATGAACATGAACTTGCCGACCTTGTAGGCGCGGCCCTGTTCTTTCAGCGTCTCTTCGGTCTCACCGACATTGGCGACCTCGGGCCAGGTGTAGATCACGCCCGGAATGACGCCGTAGTTGACATGACCATGCTTGCCCGCGACCTGTTCGGCGGCGGCCATGCCCTCATCCTCGGCCTTATGCGCCAACATCGGGCCTTCGGTGACGTCGCCGATGGCGTAAATGCCGGGCACGTTGGTCTGCCAGTCGGCCCCAACTTTGATCTGACCACGCGGCGTCATCTCGACGCCTAGGGCGTCCAGCCCCAGCCCGTCCGAATACGGTTTGCGCCCGGTGGCGACCAGTACGGTATCCGCCTCGACCACATGCTCGCTGTCGTCCTTGCGCAGCTTGTACGTGACCTTGGCTTTGGTCTTGGTGGCTTCGGTCTTTTGCACCGCTGCGCCCATGACAAACTTCAAACCCTGTTTCTTGAGGATACGCTGGAAGGTCTTCTGCACCTCGGGGTCCATGCCCGGCGTGATCACGTCGAGGAATTCGATCACCGTGACCTCGGCACCCAGCCGCTGATAGACCGAACCCAGTTCAAGCCCGATCACACCTGCGCCAATGACGACCATCTTCTTCGGAATCTTGCCCAGCGACAGCGCTCCGGTCGAGGTTACAACGACCTTCTCATCCACCTCGACACCGGGCAGCGAGGACGGCTCGGACCCCGAGGCGATGATGATGTTCTTCGCCTCGTGCACCTCATCACCAACCTTGACCTGACCTGAAGCGGGGATCGAGCCCCAGCCTTTCAGCCAGTCGATCTTGTTCTTCTTGAACAGGAACTCGATGCCCTTGGTATTGCCTTCGATCACCTCGTCCTTGTAGGTCTGCATCTGTTTCCAATCGACCGAAGGCGATTTGCCCTTCAGGCCCATCTTGGCAAAGTTATGCTCGGCCTCGTGCAACTGATGGCTGGCGTGCAGCAGCGCCTTGGATGGGATGCAGCCCACATTCAGACAGGTGCCGCCCAATGTGTCCCGTCCTTCAACGCAGGCGGTTTTCAGGCCCAGCTGGGCACAACGGATGGCACACACATAGCCGCCGGGGCCTGAGCCGATTACGATGACGTCATAACTTGCCATTGAGGGTCTCCTTGAGAATTCGGGCTGTCACAGGGCGTAAACCTCTGAACAGGTTGTACATCAGCGGCGTCACAATAGCACCGCCAAAAGCATGAAGGTGGTGGTCAGGAACCCGGCGAACCAGATCAGGGTGCGCCAGGGTTTCCAACCGTAATAATAGGCGGGCACGTAAAGGGCGCGCGCCATCAGGTAGGTCCAGGCGCAGGTCGCGGTGAAGCCGTTGCCCGTCTCGCTGAGGGTCACGACCACACAGCCGATGGTGAACAGGATCAGCCCTTCGAAGTGATTGTTCAGCGCCCGATACAGACGGGCCGTTTCATCGGACAGCTGATCTTCGAGCGCACCACCCAACCGGCTGCGGTCGCGCGCGGACATGGTCTTGCCCGGACCCAGTTCCAGATTGGCCGGTATCGCAATCAGAGCATATTGGATGATCTGCAACAGTGCGGCCAATGTCAGGGCAGTCAACTCGGGTGTCACAGGGGAACACCTTCATTTTTGCCGCCCACCCTATGATGGGTCGGGCGGCCAGTTGGGATTATGTCTGATCCGGGCAGCACTGTTTAGACAGGGTTCAGAACTTTGACCTGGATATGCGCAACGCCCCCGCGTTCGTGGTGCATCGCCAGCTCTTCTGATTCCAGAAAACTCTGCGCGCGGTCCAGATCGGTGATTTCGAACAGGGCCACGGCGTGATCCTTCTGAGCTGGGTCCTGCCAGATATGGAGGTCGCGGATTCCCGCAGCCTCACGCATTTTCTGGTCTTCGCGGAACACGGTCAGCCAGGCATCGAAATCCGCCACATCGGCTTGCCAAAGGACATGAGTCGCCATGATTACAGATCCATCAACAGGCGGCGCGGATCTTCCAGCGCCTCTTTCACGCGGACAAGGAACGTCACCGCGCCTTTGCCGTCCACGATGCGGTGATCATAGGACAGGGCCAGATACATCATCGGACGAATCTTGATTTCGCCATTGATAACCATCGGACGGTCCTGGATCTTGTGCATTCCCAGAATACCCGACTGCGGCGGGTTCAGGATCGGTGAGGACATCAGCGAGCCGTAGACGCCACCGTTTGAGATGGTGAAGGTGCCGCCCTGCATCTCTTCCATGCTCAGCTTGCCGTCACGGGCGCGTCGGCCTTTTTCGGCAATCGCCTTCTCGATCGCGGCAAAGGACATGCTGTCGGCATCGCGGATCACCGGAACCACCAGACCCTGCGGCGTACCGGCGGCAACGCCCATATGCACGAAGTTCTTGTAGACGATATCGGTGCCGTCGATTTCCGCGTTCACCTCGGGCACTTCTTTCAGCGCATGACAGCAGGCCTTGGTGAAGAAGGACATAAAGCCCAGACGCACGCCGTGCTTCTTCTCGAACTGATCCTTGTACTGGTTGCGCAGGGCCATCACCTCGGTCATGTCCACCTCGTTATAGGTGGTCAGGATCGCTGCGGTGTTCTGCGCATCCTTCAGGCGCTTGGCGATGGTTTGGCGCAGACGGGTCATGCGTACCCGTTCTTCGCGCCCGGCATCTGCGGCAGCCACAGGCGCGCGTGGGGTTGGTGCCGGGGTAGGGGCCGCCGGGGCCGGTGCGGGGGCCGACGGTGCTGCAGCGGCGCGGGCCACATCTTCTTTCATGATCCGGCCATCGCGACCGGTTCCAGTGACCTGATCGGCCGACAGGCCAGCCTCGGCCATGGCTTTTTCGGCTGACGGCGCATTGGCGATATCCTTGCCTGTGCTGGCCGCTGCCGGGGCCGCCGCCGCGGCTGCTGCCGGAGCCGGAGCAGCCCCAGCCGCCGCGCCCGAGATCACCGCCAGCTTGGCCGAGGCATCCACGGTCGCGCCTTCGGGGGCCACGATTTCAGCCAGCACACCCGCAGCGGGGGCCGGAACCTCGACCGAAACCTTGTCGGTTTCCAATTCGCACAGCATCTCATCCTGCGCGACGCTGTCGCCGACCTGTTTGAACCATGTCGAAACGGTTGCTTCGGTCACGGATTCGCCCAGCGTCGGCACCATGACGTCCACGCTGCCGCCCGACGCAGCCGGGGCGGCTGCCGGGGCCGGAGCGGCGGCAGGCGCAGGAGCCGCGCCTTCGCCCGCGGTGATTGTGGCCAGCAGGGCGTCAACGCCAACGGTTTCACCTTCGGCGGCGACGATTTCGCCCATCACACCGGCAGAGGGCGAGGGCACTTCGACCGTAACCTTGTCGGTCTCAAGCTCGCACAGCATTTCATCTACGGCGACCGCATCGCCGGGTTTCTTGAACCAGGTCGCAACCGTCGCTTCGGTTACCGATTCGCCAAGCGTGGGAACACGAACTTCAATCGTCATCGTTTACTTTCCTTCAATGCTCAGCGCTTCGTTCACCAGCGCTTGTTGTTGGGCTTTGTGTTGGCTGGCCAGACCCGTCGCGGGTGAGGCGGATGTTGCGCGACCGACATAGCGCGGCCGGGTATGCTTGGCCTTGATGCGGGTCAGCACCCATTCGATATTGGGCTCGATAAAGGTCCAGGCGCCCTGGTTCTTGGGCTCTTCCTGACACCAGATCATTTCCGCACCCTTAAAGCGCTCAAGCTCATTGATCAGCGAGTGCGCCGGGAACGGATAAAACTGTTCGATCCGCATCAGGTAGACATCGTCGATCCCACGCGTGTCGCGTTCCTCCAGCAGGTCGTAGTAAACCTTGCCGGAACACATCACGACCCGCTTGATCTTGTCGTCCTTGACCAGCTTGGTGTCCGAGTTTCCGTGCTGCGCATCGTCCCACAGAACCCGGTGGAAGCTGGAGCCTGTGGTGAATTCTTCTGCCTTGCTGACAGCCAGCTTGTGGCGCAGCAGCGATTTCGGCGTCACCAGGATCAGCGGCTTGCGGAAGGTCCGGTGTAGCTGACGGCGCAGGATGTGGAAATAGTTTGCAGGCGTCGTGCAGTTCGCCACGATCCAGTTGTCCTGTCCGCACATTTGCAGGAACCGTTCCAGACGGGCAGACGAGTGTTCCGGCCCTTGCCCTTCGAACCCGTGCGGCAGCAGGCAGACCAGACCGGACATCCGCAGCCACTTGCTTTCGCCCGAGCTGATGAACTGGTCGAACATGATCTGCGCCCCGTTGGCGAAATCGCCGAACTGCGCTTCCCACAGGGTCAGGGCGTTGGGTTCGGCCAGCGAATAGCCGTATTCGAAACCCAGAACCGCATATTCGGACAGCATCGAGTCGATCACTTCGTACTGCGCCTGCCCCGAGCGAATATTGTTCAGCGGGTAATAGCGTTCTTCACTTTCCTGATGGACAAAGCCGGAATGGCGCTGGCTAAACGTCCCGCGCGTTGCGTCCTGCCCGGACAGGCGCACCGGGTAGCCTTCGGTCAGCAATGAGCCAAAGGCCAGTGCTTCGCCCGTGGCCCAGTCAAACCCTGTGCCTGTTTCGAACATCTGCTTTTTGTGATCCAGCAGGCGGCCCACGGTCTTGTGCAGGGCCACATTGTCGGGCGCATGGGTCAGTGCCTTGCCAACCTCAGCCAGCGTGTCCGGAGAAATGGCGGTCTCGCCCCGCACATATTCTTCCTTGCTTTTGTCCATGTGCGACCAGCGCCCGTCCAACCAGTCGGCCTTGTTGGGTTTATAGTCTTTTCCAGCCTCGAACTCATCATTCAGATGGGCCTGGAAGGCGGCCTTCATGTCCTCGATCTCGCCCTCGGGGATCAGACCGTCCTTGACCAAACGCTCGGTGTACAGAGACAACGTGGTCTTATGCGTCTTGATCTTCTTGTACATGATCGGGTTGGTGAACATGGGCTCATCGCCCTCGTTATGACCAAACCGGCGATAGCAGAAGATGTCGATGACCACGTCCTTGTGGAACTTCTGACGGAACTCGGTCGCCACCTTCGCCGCATGCACCACGGCCTCGGGGTCGTCACCGTTCACGTGGAAGATCGGCGCCTCAACCATCAGCGCAATATCCGTGGGATAGGGGCTGGAGCGTGAGAAATGCGGCGCGGTGGTGAAACCGATCTGGTTGTTCACCACGATATGCATTGTGCCGCCGGTCTTGTGACCGCGCAGGCCGGACAGGCCGAACCCTTCAGCCACCACACCCTGACCGGCAAAGGCCGCATCGCCGTGCAGCAGGATGCCCATGACCTTGGTGCGGTCTTCGTCTTTCAATTGATCTTGCTTGGCGCGGACCTTGCCCAGAACAACCGGGTTTACCGCCTCAAGGTGGCTGGGGTTGGCGGTCAGCGACAGGTGCACGCTGTTGCCATCAAACTCGCGGTCACTGGAGGCGCCAAGGTGATATTTCACGTCGCCCGAGCCATCCACATCCTCGGGCTTGAAGCTGCCGCCCTGGAATTCGTTGAAAATCGCGCGGTAAGGCTTGCCCATCACGTTGGCGAGGATGTTCAGACGCCCGCGATGCGGCATGCCGATCACGATGTCCTGAACGCCCAGAGCACCGCCGCGCTTGATGATCTGCTCCATCGCCGGGATCAGACTTTCGCCGCCGTCCAGACCGAACCGCTTGGTGCCCATGTATTTGACATGTAAGAATTTTTCGAAGCCTTCGGCCTCGACCATCTTGTTCAGGATCGCCTTGCGGCCTTCCTTGGTAAAGGCGATTTCCTTGCCGTAGCCTTCGATCCGTTCTTTCAGCCAGGCGGCCTGTTCGGGGTCCGAGATATGCATGTATTGCAGTGCGAAGGTGCCGCAATAGGTGCGTTTCACGATCTCGACGATCTGGCGCATGCTGGCCATCTGCAGGCCCAGCACGTTGTCGATGAAAATCTGACGGTCCATATCGGCTTCGGTAAAGCCGTAGGTCTTTGGATCCAGTTCCGGGTGCGTGCTGGCCGCGCGCATGCCCAGCGGATCCAGATCGGCAGCCAGATGGCCCCGGATCCGATAGGCCCGGATCAGCATCAGGGCGCGTAGGCTGTCCAGCACGGCGCGTTTGACCTGATCTTCACTGACCTTGACGCCCGTGTCAGCTGCCTTTTCCTTGATCTTTTTGCCTGCCGCTTTGGCGTCGATCTCGGCCCACTCGCCGGTCAGCGCGCCGGTCAGATCATCGGCCGGCATCGGCGGCCAGTCGGTCCGCGCCCAGGACGGCCCTTCTGCCTCTTTCTGAACGTCGGGCGTGGCGTCGCCCATCTGCCGGAAGAAATCGACCCAGGCCGCGTCTATCGCGTTCGGGTCCTTCGTGTACTGGGCATAAAGCTGTTCCAGATACTCGGCATTGTGCCCCTGCATAAAGCTTGAGGCATGAAAGGCAGAGTTGGGCGTATGTTCGGTCATTGGGCTACCTCATATGGGTTGGGACCGTATTGGTTGGCGCCGGGTTGGCTGGGGCGGGCCAGCCACCAGAGCACCAGAAGGGGCGACACAAACAGGACGATAAGTGTCGGAATGACGATCAGCAAAGTGGCACGTGTGAACAGAATGTCCAGAGTGCCACCGTGGAACTGGCTGGCAATGCCAATGCCAAATATCAGGACCGCAAAGGCCCCGAGGATCAGCAGGATCGGCAGCAGAGCATAAAGCCCGCTGCGCCCGCTATCATGCATCCGCCGCCACGCGACGGCCAGATGCGGGAAGAAGACAATCAGACTGACGATGCTTTGCACTGGTTGGCGGGATGTCGCGGCGGCGGCTTTGACCTCATCGCTTTCACTGACCAACACCTCAGTGAAGAACCGCGCATCGATGATCCCGGCCAGAATGCTCCAGATCACGATGAACAGGAAAAAGAACCAATATTCGGGGCGGGAGGCCCGACCCGAGAAGGTGAAGAACTTGGAGAAACAGGTGCGGATGGCGTCAGAGAAGGTCATTGTTTTTGCCTTATCGTACAACGTGTTATGTTCAGAGCTAAGGCAGTGTTAGGCGTTCTTCCGAAGGCCTCGTTGAATTCTGTTTCGTCAAAACTCCAAAACCAAATTTTGGCGGGTCCGGCACCCAAGTCGGGTTCTGGAAGTGGGCGATTTATCAATTCGACGGGTTTTCTGTCCAAACCCTGCGTTTCCAGATTAGTTTGGACTGGTGGGTATCCCCAAGTCGTCGCCGAAAGGCACCTAGAAGGACCGTACTTACGTTCGCGAGTTTCGCCTAGGTCCTCGATATTGAATGCCCAGATGGCATTTCTTATTTTTGTTGCGTCATGGGTCGAAGTGCTAAAATAGTTACAACCCAAACTATCGCTGGAAGCAGTTTCGTCTTTGCGATCAGATAGCAACAAGAATGCGCTGGGGTGTTGGTCCGTCCACAACACTTCATAGTGTCCTAATTCGGCCCCTTCAGAAATTGTGTTTACATGATCGAGAAGGTTAGTGGACACACCAGTTTCCAGATCCAACTCGAGCGGGTTGTGATCCTTGTACGTAAAAGCAGGCAGTAAGTACCCATCTGCGACGAGCCCCAGCATCGAGTCAGTGAAGGGTGCTCGGAAGCGCTTCCACCCTCTATCAAGAAACTTTTGAGAAATAGCTACGGAATCCTCAGTCGACCAAGTACAAAGTTCGATTACGTCCTTTGTTGGCTTGGAGAAGTCGGGCGATGCGTTTGCACCAGTTGTTGATGCAGAGTACAGGCAGCCAAGAACAATAGCCAAAACATGCCGAAAGCGAGGGAACTTTTTCCCCCGCTTCGCAAAGCATATACTTTGGCGCTCCATCGCGCTTACCCAATCGCTTCCAGCACGGCCTCACCCAGCTGCGCCGGGCTTTCGGCCACGACGATACCGGCCGAGCGCATGGCTTCGATCTTGTCCTCGGCACCGCCTTTGCCACCGGCGACAATCGCGCCCGCGTGGCCCATGCGACGGCCCGGAGGGGCTGTGCGGCCTGCGATGAAACCGGCGGTCGGCTTTTTGCGGCCCTTCTTGGCCTCATCCGCCAGGAACTGCGCGGCTTCTTCCTCGGCCGAGCCACCGATCTCACCGATCATGATGATCGAGTGGGTTTCGTCATCGGCCAGGAACCATTCCAGCACGTCGATATGCTCGGTCCCTTTGATCGGGTCGCCGCCGATGCCGACGCAGGTGGACTGGCCCAGACCCACATCGGTGGTCTGCTTGACCGCCTCATAGGTCAGGGTGCCCGAGCGGGATACAACGCCGACCGAGCCGCGCTTGTGGATGTGGCCGGGCATGATGCCGATTTTGCAGGCGTCGGGCGTGATGACACCGGGGCAGTTCGGGCCGATCAGGCGCGAGTTCGAGCCTTCCAGCGCGCGTTTTACCTTCATCATGTCAAGAACCGGGATGCCTTCGGTGATGCAGACGATCACTTCCATCTCGGCATCAATCGCTTCGAGGATCGAATCAGCCGCGAAGGGCGGCGGAACATAGATCACCGAGGCATTGGCTTCGGTCACATGCTTGGCTTCGTGGACCGAGTTGAACACGGGCAGGCCCAGATGCTCCATCCCGCCTTTGCCGGGGGTCACGCCGCCGACCATCTTGGTGCCATAGGCGATGGCCTGTTCGCTGTGGAATGTGCCCTGCGAGCCGGTAAAGCCCTGACAGATCACTTTGGTATTTTCGTCGATGAGGACTGCCATTTGATATGGTTCCTTTAGTTGAAAGCCGTAATGCGAAATAAGCGAGGCCCAATCTTCTCGAAGAAGATTCTTGTTCCTTCTTTCGCATGGCTGCGTTTGTAAAACTCTCCAACTGCACCATTCGCGCGGATGCGGAGGATTTTTTTGTCTTCTGCTATGTCGGTCTCGAAAGTGCTTATGCCGTCTAGCATCACATCTATCGGGGCTGCTGCCGCTGCCTTGCGGCTTCCGCCGAAGCAGTCAGCCGGAAACAAATCCGCGACGTGCGCAATGGGGATGTGATTATTTTTCACATTCCGTTCCGTGATTTTGATTGCTTTGCCTTCGACAGCGGATGCCATGAACTTAGCCCTTAACCGCCTTCACGATCTTCTCGGCACCGTCTTTCAGGTTGTCCGCCGCGATCACGTCAAGGCCAGAGGTGTTGATGATCTCTTTGCCTTTCTCGACATTGGTGCCTTCCAGACGCACAACCAGCGGAACCTGCAGGCCGACCTCTTTCACTGCGGCGACAACGCCCTCGGCAATCACATCACAGCGCATGATGCCGCCGAAGATGTTGACCAGAATGCCCTTGACGTTCGGGTCCGAGGTGATGATCTTGAAGGCTTCGGTCACTTTCTCTTTGGTTGCACCACCACCTACGTCGAGGAAGTTGGCAGGCTCTGCCCCATACAGCTTGATGATGTCCATGGTTGCCATGGCCAGACCGGCACCGTTCACCATGCAGCCGATCTCACCATCCAGCGCGATGTAGTTCAGGTCGTATTTCGAGGCTTCCAGTTCCTTGGGGTCTTCCTCGGTCGTGTCGCGCAGTTCGGCGATGTCGGGGTGGCGGTAGACCGCGTTGCCGTCAAAGCTGACCTTGGCGTCCAGCACCTTGAGGTCGCCGCCATCGGTGATGATCAGCGGGTTGATCTCCAGCATCTCCATGTCCTTCTCGACGAAGGCCTGGTACAGCTGACCCATCAGCTTGACGCATTGCTTGACCTGTGCGCCTTGCAGACCCAGCGAGAACGCGATGCGGCGGCCGTGATAGGGCTGATAGCCGGTCGCGGGGTCGACCGAGAACGACAGGATTTTCTCGGGCGTTTCAGCGGCCACTTCTTCGATGTCCATGCCACCTTCGGTCGAGCAGACGAACGAGATGCGGCTGGTCTGGCGGTCCACCAGCAGGGCCAGATACATTTCGGTTTCGATGCCGGAACCGGCTTCGATGTAGATGCGGTTGACCTGTTTGCCCGCCGGGCCGGTCTGATGCGTGACCAGCGTGCGACCCAGCATCTTCTTGGCTTCTTCGGCGGCTTCCTCGACCGATTTGGTCAGGCGCACACCGCCTTTTTCACCGGCGTCTGCCTCTTTGAAAGAGCCCTTGCCGCGACCGCCTGCGTGGATCTGCGACTTGACCACCCAAAGCGGGCCGTCCAGTTCACCGGCTGCGGTTTTGGCTTCTTCGGCGCGCAGAACCGCGCGACCTTCAGAGACCGGAGCGCCATAGCTGCGAAGAAGCGCTTTGGCCTGATATTCGTGGATATTCATCGAAACTGTCCCGTTTGACTACGATTGAACCGTTATAGGCGTGTCTAGAGGGCAAGTTTAAAGGGTTTTTTGACGTGTCACGAGTTTTTGTGGAAGATTTTCAGTATTTGTGATCACAGGTTTTTGGGGTGTGATCACAAAATCTGAACGAGCTGGCGTTTGATTCGATCCTGCCGGTAGACCGATAAAATCACATTCAAAAAGCAGAGTTTGCGACGTTTGCGATAACAGGAGCGACCGGAAATCAGCCGGATCGAAAGCCACAAAAAAACCGGCCTCGCAAGAAGGCCGGTTTGGAATGCGTGTGCAGAGGTGCGGCTTACGCCAGCGAGCTGTCGATGCCCTTACACGCCTCGATCAGGCCTTTCACCGCGTTGACCGAGTTGTCGAAACCGGCCTGTTCGTCCGCGTTCAGCTTGATGTCCACGATGCGCTCGACACCGCCTGCGCCGATCACGGTCGGGACGCCGACATACAGGCCATCGACACCCAGTTCACCGCTGCAATAGGCGGCACAGGGCAGAACGCGCTTTTGGTCTTTCAGATAGGCTTCGGCCATTTCGATCGCCGAAGTCGCAGGCGCGTAATAGGCCGAGCCGGTTTTCAGCAGGCCAACAATCTCGGCACCACCGTCGCGGGTGCGCTGAACGATGGCGTCCAGTTTCTCTTGCGTGGTCCAGCCCATCTCGACCAGATCGGGCAGCGGGATACCGGCAACGGTCGAATAGCGGACCGAGGGAACCATGGTGTCGCCGTGGCCACCCAGAACAAAGGCGGTGACGTCGCGCATCGAGACGTTGAACTCTTCCGACAGGAAGTGTGCGAAACGCGCCGAGTCCAGCACGCCTGCCATGCCGCAGACCTTGTTGTGGGGCAGGCCCGAGAATTCGCGCAGGGCCCAGACCATCGCGTCCAGCGGGTTGGTGATGCAGATCACGAAGGCGTCGGGCGCGTGGGCAGCGATGCCTTCGCCAACGGACTTCATGACTTTCAGGTTGATGCCCAACAGGTCATCGCGGCTCATCCCCGGTTTGCGGGCGACGCCTGCGGTGACGATGCACACATCCGCGCCTGCGATGTCGGCGTAGTCGCTGGTGCCTTTCATCGAAGCGTCAAAGCCTTCCGAAGGGCCGGATTCTGCGATGTCGAGTGCCTTGCCCTGCGGCAGTCCGTCTGCGATGTCAAACAGGACAACGTCACCCAGTTCTTTGACAGCTGCCAGATGTGCAAGCGTGCCGCCGATGTTCCCCGCGCCGATCAGCGCAATCTTGGGTCTGGCCATTTGGAATTCTCCGGTCGGTTTTGAAATCGCGGTTGTGCTAGTCGCTAAATGGCAATTGCGCAAGGGTCCTGCGGCGCGGCATGCCACCGCATACCGTTTGCCTTGCCCGTGTTGATTGCGCTAAACGGCTTGTGAGACAAGCCAATTCGCAGGCCGCCGCATGTTCGAACTGAACCTGATGTTTTTTGCCGTGGCGATCCCTGCGGTGATCTTTGCCGGTATTTCAAAAGGCGGGTTCGGTTCGGGCGTGGCTTTTGCGTCCTCGTCGATTCTGGCGCTGATCCTGAGCCCGGCGCAGGCCGTGGCGCTGATGTTGCCGATCCTGATGATCATCGATGTGGCAACGCTTGGCCCCTATTGGAAACGTTGGAGCTGGCCGGATTGCCGCCTGTTGATACAGGGCGGCATACCCGGTGTGCTGCTGGGAATGGGCCTTTTCCACCTGACGAATGACGACGTGCTGCGGTTGCTGATCGGCGGCATCTCGGTTGCGTTTGTGGTTTGGCATATCGCACAGGTCCGAGGTTGGATTCGCGGCTTTGCAGACCGTTTACCGCCATCCGCCGGGGTGTTTGCCGGTGTGGTGGCAGGCTTCACCAGCTTCGTCAGCCATGCCGGGGGACCGCCTGCCGCGGTTTATCTGCTGTCGCAGCGCCTGACGAAGACCGAATTTCAGGCGTCGACCGTGCTGGTCTTTTGGGTCATCAATATCGTGAAGTTCGTGCCCTATGCCTATCTGGGGCTTTTCACCCTGCAAACGGCCTGGGCCAATCTTCTGCTGGCTCCGTTTGCCGTCTTAGGGGCCTGGCTCGGCGTTCGGGCGCATTTTATGCTGTCCGAACGCGTGTTCTTTGGCATCACCTATGTTTTGCTGACCCTGACCGGATCAAAACTGATCTGGGACGCTTTGACTTAGGCATTGGGCGGCAGGGCTTCGGCAAGCGCCTCGTAAGACTGGCCCGAGGCCACAAGGCAGGTCATGCCGTCCGGCAGGGTGACGGTGATCGTCCAGCTTCCCGTCTCGTCCGAGGCAAACACCTCCATCACCGCGCCTTGACGGGCAATGCCGATCCCCTTGCGGGTTTCGCCATAGGTTCCGGCCAGACGCTCGATCACGTCCGCGCGCGGGGCGCAGTTGCGGTTCTGCGCCTGCACCTGTTGGGCCGCCAACACCATGATCCCAAGCCCGATGGTCATATTCGCAACTGTCTTTTTCATCTCCGACCCCTTTTGTCTGGTGTGCAAGTCAGCTTGCGGGGGGGGGACCGGAAATCCGGTTAAACCAAAGTGCGTTGCGTCACGCGGCGGGTCGAATGCTGCATTGCGGCGATTTTGACCTTGAAGTTTCCCGAAAAAAATGGCCCATTCCGCGCAACTTTATTTCTTAGGGAGGCATCGATGGATCCGCGTCAACGCCCGTATCGTTCGGTTCTGTATATTCCCGGCTCGCGTGATCGGGCCCTGGACAAGGCACGCACTCTGCCTGTTGATGCGATCATCTTCGATCTGGAAGATGCAGTTGCAGCGGACGAGAAAGAGAATGCACGCGAGACGCTCAAGGCAGCCCTGGCCGCTGGCGGGTATGGTTCGCGGGTCAAGATCGTTCGAATCAACGGGCTGGACACCGAATGGGGCCGCGCCGATGCCGAGGCCGTGCGGGACATGGATGCCGATGTGGTTCTGCTGCCCAAGGTGAGCTCGGCCGCTGATGTCGACGCTTTGGCCGCAATCACCGGGGATCTGCCGATCTGGGCGATGATGGAAACCCCGCGCGGGATGCTGAACGCCGCCGAGATTGCAGCCCATCCCCTGATGGCGGGTTTTGTCATGGGCACCAACGATCTGGCGAAAGAGCTTCAGACACGCTTCCGCCCGGATCGCCTGCCGCTGATGACGTCTTTGGGCCTGTGCCTGCTGGCCGCCAAGGCCGAAGGTCTGATCATTGTGGACGGCGTATATAATGCGTTCAAAGACACCGAAGGTTTGGCCGAAGAATGCGCACAGGGCCGGGATATGGGCTTTGACGGCAAAACTCTGATCCACCCGGCGCAGGTCGAGGTCACGAATGAGGCTTTCGCCCCATCGGATGCCGAGATCGATCTGGCCCGCCGTCAGATCGCCGCCTTTGAAGAGACCGAGGCGCAAGGGCAGGGCGTTGCTGTCGTGGACGGCAAGATTGTCGAAAACCTGCATGTTGTAACCGCACGTGAAATTCTGGCAAAAGCGGAGGCGATTACAGCTTTGCAAGCGGGGTAAGCCAGCAATGGGTTTTGTACTTCTGATCCTCGGGGTGGCGCTTTGGTGGGCCGCACATCTGTTCAAACGCGTCATGCCGGACCAACGCGCCGCGTTGGGCGATGCGGGCAAGGGCGCGGTGGCCTTGGCGTTGGTCGCGGCGATCCTGCTGATGATCTTCGGTTATCGCATGACCGATTTCATCCATGTCTGGGCCCCGCCGACCTTTCTGATCCACGTCAACAACCTCTTGGTGCTGATCGCGATCTATCTGATGAGCCCGGCCGGCGCGAAAGGTCGCCTGCTGAACAAGGTTCGCCACCCGATGCTGGGCGGGTTCAAGCTGTGGGCTTTTGCGCATCTGCTGGTCAATGGCGATTTGGCGTCCATTGTCCTGTTCGGTGGATTGCTGGCCTGGGCGGTGGTCGAAGTGATCGTGATCAACAAGTCCGAACCTGATTGGACCCCGGGCGAGCCTGGCACCTATGGCAAGGACGCGATGTTCTTTGTCGCCTCGATCGTCTTGCTGGGCATCATCGGTTATATCCACGGGCTGGTCGGCCCGTCCCCCTTCGGCGGATAAGGAACTGAAATAATGGCAAAGCTTTATCGTCTGTTGACGGAAGAAGACACATCCGCCTTCTGCCACAAAGTGTCGGACGCATTGGCCAAAGGGTGGGAGCTGTATGGCGACCCATCCTATGCCTATGACACGGCAAACAGTGTCATGCGCTGTGCGCAGGCCGTGACCAAAGAGGTCGAAGGCGACTATTCCCCTGAAATGAAACTGGGACAGCAATAATGGCAAAAACCAATCCGGGCCGCTTCTTTGAGGATTATTCCGTCGGGCAGGTGCTGACTCATGCAGTGCCCCGCACCGTAACGGATGGCGAACGGGCGTTGTATCATGCGCTGTATCCGGCGCGGCATGCGCTTTATTCCTCGGACGAATTTGCGCGCAGCTGCGGATTGCCGGAAAGCCCGCTTGATGATCTGGCGGCGTTTCATGTGGTCTTTGGCAAAACCGTGCCGGATGTGTCGCTGAACGCGGTCGCCAATCTGGGCTATGCGGAAGGGCGCTGGTTGAAGCCGGTTTATCCCGGCGACACGCTGCGCTCGGTTTCCGAAGTGATCGGGGTCAAGCAGAACTCGAACGGAAAAACCGGCGTGGTCTGGGTGCGCACCCGTGGCCTGAACCAGTTGGATGAAGTTGTCATCGACTATGTGCGTTGGGTCATGGTTCGTAAGTCGAACTTGGATGCACCCGCGCCGGACACCGTTGTGCCCGAGCTGAAAAAGGTTCTGGAGCCACAGGATCTGGTTGTACCCGAGGGGCTGGATTTCTCGAACTACGATTTCATGCAGTCGGGTGAACCCCATCGCTGGGGCGATTATGAGATCGGAGAAAAGATCGACCACGTGGATGGCGTCACCGTCGAAGAAGCCGAGCATATGCTGGCAACTCGCCTGTGGCAGAACACCGCCAAGGTGCATTTCGACCTGACCTTCCGGCCCGAAGGGCGGCTGATCTATGGCGGTCACGTGATCTCGATGGCGCGGACCCTGTCTTTCAACGGTCTGGCCAATGCGCAGATGATCGTGGGTCTGAACGGTGGTGCGCATGCAAACCCGTGTTTTGCAGGTGACACGATCAAGGCCTGGTCCGAGGTTCTGGACAAAGCCGAAACCGATGTTCCGGGCGTCGGTGCCCTTCGCCTGCGGCTGGTCGCGACCAAAGGCGGCGCGCCGTTTGAGTTGCGCAATGAAGACGGCAAGTATCACCCGGATGTGTTGCTGGACCTCGACTACTGGGCCCTGATCCCAATGTGATGTGACCCGGTGAGATCGCGCGGGTCTGATGACGCTGATGTGAGTACAGCGTTGAATTTCCGTGCTAGGTTGGCGGCATGACCCTGCTTCGCACACTTGCCGCCTGCCTTTGCCTTGCGCCCCCTGCGTGGTCTTGTGATCTGGCGCTGGCGCTGGCGGTGGATGTCTCGGGGTCTGTGGACAGCAACGAGTTCCGCATTCAGATGGATGGGTTGGCGGCTGGTCTGCGCGACCCGATTGTGTCCGAGGCATTGGTGCGTGGGCAGGCCCAGTTGATGCTGGTGCAGTGGACCGGGGCATCGCGCCAAAGGGTAACGATCCCCTGGACCCGGATCGACAGTTTCGATGCGCTCGACCGGTTTGCCGATCAGGTGGCGCAAGATCCACGCGTCTGGCGCAATTTTTCAACCGCGATTGGTGAGGCATTGGAGACCACGGTTTCCAGATTTGATACGGTGTCGGAATGCAAGCGGCTGCTGATCGACATCTCGGGCGACGGAATCTCGAACGAAGGGGTCGAACCCACGCAAATCCATGGGCTGCTGAAGGATCGCGGCGTGACCGTGAATGCCATCGCCATTGAAGAAAGTGAGCCTGATCTGACAGCCTATTTCTACGAAAACGTAATAGTCGGAGAAGGGGCGTTTGTCGTGTCCGCAGCCAGGTTTGCGGACTACCCCGAACGCATTCGCAAAAAGCTGCTGCGCGAAGTCACCCAGCAATCTGCCGCCCTGGAATAGGTGGGGAAGATTCGTGATCACATTGATTGATCAGTGAAAACGCTAACATTGAGATGGCTGCATGTGATTTGTGATCACAGTATTATTTAGTGTGATCACATATGGGGCAAAACGTCCATTTTGCACTAAAATTACCCGTTTTTGCGGGTGCAGCACGTGACAGCACAGGAAAAAAAGGTAAAACGACTGGTAGCCAAAGTAAGAGGAGCCGCCATGGCCGATGTCAATCGGGGCAATCGCCCGCTCTCGCCACATATTATGATCTACCGCCCGCAGATGACCTCGTTGTCGTCGATCATGGTTCGACTGTCGGGTCTTGCGGTATTTGCCATCGCAGCACTTGTGGTTTGGTGGCTGCTTGCCGCGGCCACGTCCGAGGCCGCATTTGCTGGCATCGACGGCTTTCTGCGCAGCTGGTTCGGTCAACTCATCCTGACGGGTGGGGTCTGGGCACTGTGGTACCACACGCTGGGGCGGTTGCGTCACGTGGTGTGGGACTTCGGCTATTGCCTCGACGTTGATGTGTCCGAGAAGATGGGCATTGGCATGTTTGTCGGGGCGACCGTTCTGACCATCATCACCATGCTGTTGGTGTAAGGAGAATGGCGATGCAATACCTCACCGACCGCAAACGCGCGCAAGGCCTGGGCGCGGGGAAATCCGGAACGCAAACACATTGGCGCACCATGATCCGGGCGATGATCCTGGCCATTCTGGTGCCCCTGTTCATCTTCACTTTTGGCTATGGCATCGGCGGAACCTACGAAGAGGTTCTGGCCTATTTCGCCCGTCCCTTCCCGGCCATTGTCACCGGTCTGACTTTGGTCGTGGGTCTGCTGCAACTCATGTATGAGGCGCAGGAAACCATCGAGGATTACGTGCACGGGATCGCGGAAAAGATCACACTCGTTGCGATGTGGGCCTTTGGCTACACGCTGATGGCTGCGGGGCTGTTTGCCCTCGTCAAGCTGGCCCTGTGATGACGCGCTAAGGATCAGAGAAAATGACAGCAGCATATGAATATGAAACCCACGAATATGACGTCGTGGTTGTCGGGGCAGGCGGCGCCGGTCTGCGCGCAACGCTGGGTATGGCGGAACAGGGCCTGCGCACGGCCTGTGTGACCAAGGTTTTCCCGACCCGCTCGCACACGGTTGCAGCACAAGGCGGTATCGCGGCATCTCTGTCGAACATGGGGCCGGACCACTGGCAGTGGCATATGTACGACACCGTCAAGGGCTCGGACTGGCTGGGTGACACGGACGCGATGGAATACCTCGCGCGTGAAGCGCCCAAGGCGGTTTATGAATTGGAACATTACGGCGTTCCGTTCAGCCGCACCGAAGAAGGCAAGATCTACCAGCGCCCATTTGGCGGTCACACCACCGAGTTTGGCGAAGGCCCCGCCGTGCAGCGCACCTGTGCCGCCGCCGACCGGACCGGCCACGCGATCCTGCACACGCTGTATGGCCAGTCGCTGAAGAACAATGCCGAGTTCTACATCGAATATTTCGCCATCGACCTGATCATGTCCGAGGACGGGCAATGTCAGGGCGTTGTCTGTTGGAAGTTGGACGACGGCACCATGCATGTCTTCAACGCCAAGATGGTGGTGCTGGCGACCGGCGGCTATGGTCGGGCGTATTTCAGCGCCACCTCGGCCCATACCTGCACCGGCGACGGTGGCGGCATGGTGGCCCGCGCGGGTCTCGCGCTGCAGGATATGGAGTTCGTGCAGTTTCACCCGACCGGCATCTACGGCTCGGGCTGCCTGATCACCGAAGGCGCACGGGGCGAAGGTGGTTACCTGACCAACTCGGAAGGCGAGCGGTTCATGGAGCGCTATGCGCCCCAGTACAAGGACCTCGCGCCGCGCGACTATGTCTCGCGTTCGATGACCATGGAAATCCGCGAAGGCCGTGGTGTTGGCGGCGAAGGGGATCACATCCACCTGAACCTCAGCCACCTGCCTGCGGAAGCTTTGGCCGAGCGTCTGCCGGGCATTTCGGAAAGTGCCAAGATCTTCGCCGGTGTCGATGTCACCAAAGAACCGATCCCGGTTCTGCCGACCGTGCACTATAACATGGGCGGTATCCCGACCAACTATTGGGGTGAGGTTCTGAACCCCACCGCCGATGACCCGACGGCGGTTGTTCCCGGCCTGATGGCTGTGGGTGAGGCCGGTTGTGCCTCGGTCCACGGCGCGAACCGTCTGGGGTCGAACTCGCTGATCGACCTTGTGGTCTTTGGCCGCGCGGCGGCGATCAAGGCGGGCAAGGTTGTCGATGCCGATGCTCCGAACCCGGTTCTGAACCAGGCGTCGGTTGATAAGGCGTTTGACCGCTTCGACACGGTCCGCAACGCCAGCGGTGCGATCCCAACCGCCGATCTGCGGCTTGAGATGCAGAAGACCATGCAGGCCGACGCCGCCGTGTTCCGTACCGCCAAGACTATGGCCGAGGGCGTCGAGAAGATGACCGCCATCGCCGCCAAGATGGACGACCTGAAAGTCACCGACCGCAGCCTTGTCTGGAACAGCGACCTGATGGAGACGCTGGAACTGACCAACCTGATGCCAAGCGCGCTGGCCACCATCGTCGGCGCCGAGGCGCGCAAGGAATCCCGCGGCGCCCACGCGCATGAGGATTTCAGCGAACGCGATGACGAAAACTGGCGCGTTCACACTGTCAGCCGGGTCGAGGGCAACAAGGTCGAGCTCAGCTATCGTCCGGTCATCGTCGATCCGCTGACCAACGAGGACGAAGGCGGCATCAGCCTCAAGAAAATCGCGCCCAAGGCGCGGACCTTCTAAGGAGCGTATTGACCAGGCAATGGTGTGCAAACGCCAAATACCCACGGACAACGCTGCGACCTATGGCCGTTGGACACTGTGCTGTGTCTGGGGGCTGGTATGACGGTTCAGGCGTTACGCTCTGCTCAGGCCGATCCGAAGATCATTCTGGTCGGTCTCAACCGCTGTGCGACGACCTCGTTGCACCGGCTGTTTCAGGACAGTGGCATCCCGTCGGTGCATTGGGTGGACGAGCAGGGCGAAAACCTGGCGCATCGCATGGTGACAAATATCTCCATGGGCCGCAAACCTCTGGACGGGTTTGGCGCTGTTCGGGCTTTTACCGACATTGCCTTTGTCAATGTCCGCTTCATGCTGGACGGAGCACGGTTCTTTCGCGAGCTGCACGCGGGCTACCCGGATGCCTATTTCCTGCTGAACACGCGCAATCGGGACGACTGGATCACATCCCGCGTGCGCCACAACCAGGGCCGGTATCTGGACCGTTGCTGTCAGGCCAACGGTCAGTCGGCGGACGAAGTGAAACAGGGCTGGGCGCATATGTACGACGTGCACCATGCCGAAGTGCAGGACTATTTCGACGGAAACCCAAGGTTTTTGCGATTTGATATCGACCGGGACGACCCCAAGGCCGTTGCCGACTGGCTGTCTCCGGATTTTGACGTGAACATTGCCCATTGGGGGCACTATAATCGCGGCGCGTCCAAGCGCGCCCGGACAGGCTGAATGGAGAATTGACATGGTTCAACTGACCCTGCCCAAGAATTCCCGGATCACCACCGGCAAGACCTGGCCCAAACCGGAGGGTGCGAAAAACCTGCGCAAGTTCCAGATTTACCGCTGGAACCCGGATGACGGGCAAAACCCGCGCGTCGACACCTATTTTGTCGATATGGACAACTGCGGTCCAATGATCCTGGACGCGCTGATCAAGATTAAGAACGAGATCGACCCGACCCTGACCTTCCGCCGCTCGTGCAGGGAAGGGATCTGTGGCTCTTGCGCGATGAATATCGACGGAATCAACACGCTGGCTTGTATCTACGGTATGGATGAGATCAAGGGGGACGTGAAAATCTATCCGCTGCCGCATATGCCGGTGGTCAAGGACCTGATCCCCGATCTGACCCATTTCTACGCTCAGCACGCATCCATCATGCCGTGGCTGGAAACCAAGACCAACCGCCCGGCGAAAGAGTGGAAGCAATCCATCGAAGACCGCAAGAAACTGGATGGTCTTTATGAATGCGTCATGTGCGCCAGCTGCTCGACATCCTGCCCCAGCTACTGGTGGAACGGCGACCGCTACCTTGGCCCCGCCGCCCTGCTGCACGCCTATCGCTGGATCATTGACAGCCGGGATGAGGCCACGGGTGAGCGTCTGGACGAGCTGGAAGACCCCTTCAAGCTGTATCGCTGCCACACGATCATGAATTGCGCCAAGACCTGCCCCAAGGGTCTGAACCCGGCGGCTGCGATTGCGCAGATCAAGAAAATGATGATCGAACGCTCGGTTTAAGGCGTTTTTGAATCAGCGCTTGCCGGGTTGCGGCAAGCGCATGCCGCTATTGCAAAATCAGGCGATGCAGCCCGGCGCGACACGGTCTAGATTTGCAGTAGGGAGGAGTGATGGGATCAAATCAGGATCACTCCGATGACAACAAAACCACAAACCCCGAAAGTGACCGCCAAAGAAACGCTGGACATGCTTGAGCAGGCCTGGGCCTATTACACGCCGGAACCGGCGCTGGCCCTAAAGGCGCGAGAGCCCGAGCTGTTTGAATACGCAAACGCCGCCTGACGGCTTGCCAGTAGCCGACGGTATGGGCGAAACAGAACCATGCCCGTTCTCTTGATACTTCTGGCCGCCGGGGTCTTTGCCTATTTCTTCTGGCGGTCGCGCACGTCTTCACTGACGCGCGAGTGCCGATGGCGGCAACATCGCGATGAAGGTCTGTGGGTCTGCGCCTATTGCGGCGCAAAAACGGAAAGTTCTGACAGCCCAACCCAATGTTTGCGCCAGTCTTCAGGCCGATAGAAACCGGGCAGAGGGGTCCTCTGCCCGTTCCAGTTTAGCCCGCGTCCGGAAAGGCGGCGTGCAGGGCAATCTCGACCATATCACCAAAACTGCTTTCGCGGTCGGATGAGGGCAGCGCCTCACCGGTCAGCAGATGATCGGACACGGTCAAAACGGCCAAGGCCCGGCATTTGTGGCGGGCGGCGAGGATGTAAAGCTCGGCCGCTTCCATCTCGACGCCCAGAATGCCGTGACGCACCATCTGTTCGTTCAGATCAGGGCGTTCGTCATAGAACACATCCGAGGAATAGATGCCGCCGATATGGGTGGGCGTGCCTTTTGCATTGGCCGCCACTGCGGCGGCCTGCAGCAAATCCCAATCCGCACAGGGGGCAAAATTCATCTCTTTCATGATGCCCCGCGAAGGGGTGCTGAGCGTTGTCGAAGTCATTGCCAGAATGACGTCGCGCAGATTCACGCTGTCCTGCATCCCACCGCAGGACCCGATGCGGATCAGCGTTTTCGCGCCATAGTCCCGGATCAGTTCATTCACGTAGATCGACAAAGACGGCATTCCCATACCGCTGCCCTGAATGGTGACAGGATTGCCCTTCCAGCTGCCGGTGAAGCCCAACATGCCCCGAACGTTGTTGACCTGCTTTACATCGTCCAGAAACGTCTCAGCGGCCCATTTCGCGCGATACGGATCGCCGGGCAAAAGAACGGTTTCGGCGACTTCACCTTTTTCCGCGCCAATATGAATCGTCATTTCGGCACCTGTCCTGATTAGATTTCCAGATCGGAAATATCCGCGCCCGATTTAAGCGCATCATGAACCCATTGCGGTTTCCGGCCACGACCTGTCCATGTCTGGTCCGGATTTGCAGGGTTGCGGTATTTGGCCTGTGCCTTGCTTCCTTTTACGGAACGCGGCGCGTCGCCGGACAATTCGGATAGCGAGAAGCCAAATTCAGCGGCTGCTTTTTCCGCCGCTTTCAGCGCTTCCTGACGTTCACGTTTCTCAGCGTTTACAAGGGCTTTTTCGACGTTTTCGCGCAGAGATACCAGCTCTTTTCGCGACATCGTTTCCAGGTTTATCCCCATAATCTTGTCTCCGTCCTGATAAGTGTTACCGCGTGCGCCAAGGCGCACCGCAATTGCAAACAACGCGATACTCTACTCCCAATGAATTGGGAATAGAAACGGGGAAATAATTGGTTAAAACGTCCGTTATTCAGCGGCCAGGTTTTTCGGGTCCACCAATTCCACAATATCGCCCATGATCGAATTCAGTTCGAAATTCTTGGGGGTGTAGACTTTTGCGACGCCCATGGCCTTCAATTGTTCCGCATCCTCATCCGGAATAATTCCGCCGACAACGACAGGGATGTGATCCAGACCCGCTTTGCGCAGCCGTGCAAGGACATCCTCGACCAGCGGCAGATGGCTGCCGGACAGGATCGACAGACCGATGACATGCGCGTCGTCATCTGCGGCGGCGGTCACGATCTCTTCGGGGGTCAGGCGAATACCTTCATAGCTGATGTCCATACCGCAATCCCGCGCACGGAATGCGATCTGTTCCGCACCGTTCGAATGGCCGTCCAGACCGGGCTTGCCGACCAGGAATTTCAGGCGGCGGCCCAGCTTGTCGCTGACGGCGTCCACCGCGGCGCGCAGGTCGTCCAGACCTTCGGTCTTGTTCGAAACCGAGCCCGACACACCTGTCGGGCCGCGATAGGTGCCGTAAACCTTGCGCATTTCCTCGGCCCATTCACCGGTGGTGACACCGGCCTTTGCGGCGGCAATCGACGGCTCCATCACATTTGTGCCGTTCTGCGCAGCCTCACGCAGCGCGGCCAGTGCGGCCATAACGGCGGCATCATCCCGCTCGGCGCGCCAGTCGTTCAGGCGGTTAATCTGTTTCTGCTCGACAGCCGGATCAACAACCATGATCCCGCCATCTTCGGTTTGAAGGGGCGAGGGCTCGCCCTCGATCCATTTGTTCACGCCGACCACAATGGTTTCATTGCGTTCAATCCGGTTCAGGCGCTCGGCGTTGGAATCGACAAGGCGGGATTTCATGTATTCGATCGAGGCAACGGCACCCCCCATCGAATCGAGGTTGGCCAGTTCTGCGCGCGCGCCTTCTTTCAGTTCTTCGACTTTGGCGTCCACCGCCGGGTTGCCGTCGAACAGGTCGCCATATTCCAGTAGGTCGGTCTCATAAGCCAGGATCTGCTGCATCCGCATCGACCATTGCTGATCCCACGGGCGGGGCAGGCCAAGCGCTTCGTTCCACGCGGGCAACTGCACCGCACGGGCGCGCGCCTTCTTCGACAGGGTCACGGCCAGCATTTCGATCAGAATGCGATAGACGTTGTTTTCCGGCTGCTGCTCGGTCAAGCCCAGCGAGTTCACCTGAACGCCATAGCGGAATCGGCGGAACTTGGGGTTCTCGACGCCGTAACGGTCTTGCAGGATTTCGTCCCAAAGGTCGACAAAGGCGCGCATTTTGCACATCTCGGTGACAAAGCGGATGCCCGCATTCACAAAGAACGAAATCCGTCCGCACAACGCCGGGAAATCCTCGGCCGGTACACGAGGGCGCAATTCGTCCAGAACCGCGATGGCGGTGGCCAGCGCATAGGCCAGTTCCTGTTCCGGCGTCGCGCCCGCCTCTTGCAGGTGATAGGAACACACGTTCATCGGGTTCCATTTCGGCACGTGGGTATAGCAGTACTCGGCCACGTCCGCGATCATCTTCAGCGACGGTTTGGGCGGGCAGACATAGGTGCCACGGCTCAGGTATTCCTTGATCAGGTCGTTCTGCACTGTGCCCTGCAGCTTGGAGACATCCGCGCCCTGTTCTTCGGCCACCGCGATATACAACGCCAACAGCCACGGGGCCGTGGCATTGATCGTCATCGAGGTGTTCATCTGCTCCAGCGGAATCTGGTCGAACAGAACCCGCATGTCACCCAGATGGCAGACCGGAACGCCCACTTTGCCAACCTCGCCACGGGCCAGAGTATGGTCACTGTCATAGCCGGTTTGCGTCGGCAGATCGAAGGCCACCGACAGGCCCGTCTGACCTTTGGCCAGGTTCCCACGATACAGCGCGTTCGAGGCTTTGGCGGTGGAATGACCGGCATAGGTCCGGATCAGCCAGGGGCGGTCTTTCTGCGTCTGCGTCATGGGCGGGCCTCGCATGTCGTTGGGTAACAAAATTACGTATGAGGGTTCTAAAGCGCAATTTTCAGGACATGTCAATTCGCTGCGTTGCGGCATTTCAAAATTGTGCAGATTGTGAGCGGTTTCGATTAGTGGCACTGTGCCGACATGATGCAAACCGTGGAACTTCCGCTCTGGCTTTTCCTGCTGATCGTGGTCTTTGCCATGGTCACGTTCGCGTCGCATTTCCTGTTCCCATCGGTGCGCTGGTTTTTTCGCCGCAGGCTGGAACGGGCGGTGTCGCGATTGAACAAACGTCTGCAACGCCCGATTCAGCCGTTCAAGCTGGCGCGGCGGCATGACATGATCCAGCGGCTGATCTATGACCCGCAGGTCGGGCACGCCGTACAAAATCACGCGCGCGAGGAAGGCATCCCCGAGGCGGTGGCCTTTGAAAAGGCCCGCCGCTATGCGCGCGAAATCGTGCCCTCGTTCTCGGCCTTTGCTTATTTCAGCTTTGCCATTCGTTTGGCCCGGTTGCTGAGCAACACGTTCTACAACGTGCGCCTCAGCTATGAAGACGAAAGCGCCGTCAAGGACATCGACCCCGAGGCAACGGTTGTCTTTGTCATGAATCACCGCAGTAACATGGATTACGTGCTGGTCACCTATCTGGCGGCGCAGCAGTCGGCCTTGTCTTATGCTGTGGGGGAATGGGCGCGGGTCTGGCCGCTCAGCCGGTTGATCCGGGCAATGGGGGCGTATTTCATACGGCGGAAGTCCGGTAGTGAGCTGTATCGGCAGGTTCTGGCCAGCTATGTCCGCCACGCGACCGAGGCGGGCGTGACACAGGCGATGTTCCCCGAAGGCGGGTTGAGCCTGACCGGCGCGCTGGGTCGGCCCAAGCTGGGATTGTTGAAATACATCATCGATGGCACCTCGCCGGACGGGCGGGATGTTGTGTTCGTGCCTGTGGCCTTGAATTATGACCGGGTGCTGGAAGACACCATTTTGACCCATGCCGCTCTGGGGACCGAGCGGCGCTTTCGTGCGCGGATCGGTGTCATCACCAGCTGGATTGTTAAGCAGCTCTGGCGCCGCCTGATCGGGCGGTACAAACGGTTCGGGGTGGCCTCGGTGCGGTATGGCCAGCCGATCTCGCTCAAGGAATTCTCGGCCAGGGAGGGCGATGATATCATGACCGATCTGGCCCGCACGTTGATGGTGCGGATCGGGGCGGCGATACCGATGGTGCCCGGCCCGGCGGCGTGTTCGTTGTTGCGCGAAAACGGTCCGATGCCCGAGCAGGACGTGAAGGCTCGGATCGTTGCGATGATGGAGCAGGATGGCGGCGAATCCGCCGAGACGGCGACAGCCGTGACAGACGCGCTGGATCAGTTTGTCGAGCGCCGCATTCTGAGCCGAGATGGGGACATGCTATGCCTGTCTGGCCAGCGCGGCGATCTTCTCGATTTCTACGCCAACTCACTGCCCAACCACAGGAATTCCGATGATTCTGCGGATGCGAAAGAAATTTCTGCACCTGCGGGGTCATAAAATTACAAATTCGATCCAAAAACGGTTGCAATATTTCGCGTCGATCAATATTCCAGTCGATGAAGCGCGCGATTCTGCGTCGCGGCAAAGGTATTGAGAGAAGGAGGCCAGCATGGCTTTGGACACCGAAAGCGGTATCGCGTCGTACGAGGCACCCGAAAAGGACCTCTATGAGATGGGGGAAATCCCTCCGATGGGGTTTGTGCCCAAGCAGATGTATGCCTGGGCAATCCGGAAAGAACGTCATGGTGAGCCCAACACCGCCATGCAGCAGGAAGTGGTCGATGTGCCGACCCTGGACAGCAACGAAGTGCTGGTTCTGGTGATGGCCGCGGGCGTGAACTATAACGGCGTCTGGGCTGCACTGGGTCAGCCAATCAGCCCGTTTGACGGCCACAAGGCGCCCTATCATATTGCCGGTTCCGATGCGTCGGGCATCGTCTGGGCCGTTGGTGACAAGGTCAAGCGCTGGAAAGTCGGCGACGAGGTTGTCATCCACTGCAACCAGGACGATGGCGATGACGAAGAATGCAACGGCGGCGATCCGATGTACTCGCCCAGCCAGCGCATCTGGGGTTACGAGACGCCCGACGGCTCGTTCAGCCAGTTCACCCGCGTGCAGGCACAGCAGCTGATGCCGCGCCCCAAGCACCTGACTTGGGAAGAGGCCGCCTGCTACACGCTGACGCTGGCCACCGCCTACCGGATGCTGTTCGGTCACGAGCCGCACGACCTGAAACCCGGTCAGAACGTTCTGGTCTGGGGTGCCTCGGGTGGTCTGGGGTCTTATGCGATCCAGCTGATCAACACCGCAGGCGCAAATGCGATCGGTGTGATCTCGGACGAAAGCAAGCGTGACTTTGTCATGGGTCTGGGCGCCAAGGGCGTTCTGAACCGCAAGGACTTCAATTGCTGGGGTCAATTGCCCACCGTGAACACACCCGAATATGCTGAGTGGTTCAAAGAGGCCCGCAAATTCGGCAAGGCGATCTGGGACATCACCGGCAAAGGCAACAATGTCGACATGGTGTTCGAACATCCGGGCGAAAGCACCTTCCCGGTCTCGACCTTTGTGGTCAAGAAAGGCGGCATGGTTGTGATCTGCGCCGGCACCACCGGGTTCAACTGCACCTTCGACGTGCGCTACATGTGGATGCACCAGAAGCGCCTGCAGGGCTCGCACTTTGCGCATCTGAAACAGGCCGCAGCCGCGAACAAGCTGATGGTCGAGCGTCGTCTGGACCCCTGCATGTCCGAAGTGTTCTCGTGGAATGATCTGCCCGAGGCGCATATGAAAATGCTGCGCAACGAGCATAAGCCGGGCAACATGTCGGTACTGGTTCAGGCCCCGCGGACCGGCATGCGCACCCTGGAAGAGGTGTTGGACGCGCGTCCCTAATCCGCCCGCGAAAAAGATAAGAAACACCCGCGAATCGGCCTTTCGGTTCGCGGGTGTTTTGCGTTTTACGCCCGTCCTTCGGCCTTTCAACAGGTTGCAAAATCACCCCTCGCTGTTTTTGGGGAGTAGAAACCGGTGAATAGGCTGAAAAAGATCATACATGTTATGGTTGTGTTAACCCTTCGTTAACTGTTTCAGAGAGACCCTGATGGCGCAAAATGAGTGGATTTTGGACGTATTGTCGGACCTCAACGCGTTCGCCGTTGCGAATGGGTTAACCGCCTTGGCCGAGCAGCTGGATGATACACGGCTGATCGCTGCGGCCGAGATTGCGTCCATGAAGGATGAGGCACGGGCGCCCGCGGATGGGAACAGAACTCGATTTGGGTCAGATCCTGCAGGATTTGGAAAACACCAGCACGCTTGACGAGCTCAGCGCGGTTGCATTTCGATTACGTGACCGTCTGAAGGTCGCACATCTGACCTATCACTGGGTGGACGGGGCCGGTGATCAATACGGCTGTACCACCTATTCCGATGACTGGGACGAACGGTATCGGGAAAAGAACTACCACCGCATCGACCCTGTCATTCTGGGCTGTTTCCAGCGGTTCCACCCGGTTGACTGGAAGGCGCTGGACTGGTCGAGCAAAGTGGCCAAGGCCTTTCTTCAGGACGCACTGGCGCATGGGATCGGCAACCAGGGCTATTCGATTCCAATCCGGGGGCCCAACGGGCAATTCGCGCTGTTCACCGTGAACCACAGTTGCGACGACCAGACCTGGCAGGATTTCATCTCGACCTACGGGCAGCAGCTGATCCTGGTAGCGCATTACATCAATCGCAAAGCGCTGGAGTTTGAAAAGGACAGGCAGCCTGAGTCGACGCGTGGCCTGTCACCCAGAGAGATCGACGCGATTACCCTGCTGGCGCTTGGATATAGCCGCGCGCAGGTGGCCCATTCGCTATCGATTTCCGAGCATACTTTGCGCGTCTATATCGAAAGCGCGCGGTCGAAGCTGGGCGCGCAGAACACAACGCACGCAATAGCCACGGCACTCAGCCGCGGGTTAATAGTGGTTTAAGCAACGTACGGTCCTCGAACAGTTAATTAACCACGTCTCTGTACCCCTTTCGTTCTTAAAAGAACGACGAGGGGAACACGTCATGTTGCGTTATCTGTATGCTGACGAGCTGCACAAATTTCCAATTCTGGCCAAGGGGATGTTTCGCGATCGCGCAGATCAGTTCAAAACCCGTTTGGGTTGGGACGTGCACGTTAACGAAAAAGGGGAAGAGCGGGATCAATATGACGATCTCAATCCGCTCTATGTCATCTGGGAAGAACCCGATGGCAGCCATGGTGGCTCGATGCGGGTGCTGCCCACAACAGGCCCTGTGATGGTGAACGAGGTCTTTGGCCATCTGAACGAGGGCGAGCCGATCTGCAGCCCCTTGATCTGGGAGGTGACGCGCTTTTGCCTGTCCCGAACCGCCAGCCCGCATACCGCCGGGGCCATCATGCTCAGCGGGGGCGAGATGATGGAAGCGTTCGGCCTGACCCATATCGCCGGGGTGTTTGATGCGCGGATGATACGCATCTATCGCATGATCGGCTCGTCCCCGATCGTTCTGGGGACAGAAGGCAAGGGGCGCGATCAGATCTCGGTCGGGCTGTGGCCCTATTCGGCAGATGACTGCAATCGCGTGGCGGCGCGGGCGGGCATCCCGCGCGACCTGTCGCGCCTGTGGTTCAAGACTGCTTTTGGCCCCGGCAGACGGCACCGGTTTGCCTTGTCTGCCTGACGGCGGCGAAAACGGCATTCCGCATCTGGTGGTGGCTGGCGCGGCCTTGTAGGGTCGCGCCATGTCTTTGCCCAATGTGACCTTCTCGGACGATCAGGCCGCCGCATATGACAGCATCGCCGAGATGCTGCGCTCAGCCGGTGTGGACCTGGAAGATGATGCGCTGCTCAAACTGCCGGGGGCCGGAAAATCCGGTGTGATGGCGGTGATCGGCAAGGCGGGGTCGGGCAAGACCCTGTTGCTGGCAGAGCTGTATAAGGCCCTTGCCGAAACCGGCGTTCAGATCGTGTCGGGCGACTATGAAAGCCGGAAATCCAGGGACAAGCGCACGCTTGCGATTCTGGCCCCCACGAACAAGGCCGCCAGCGTCCTGCGCCTGCGCGGTGTTCCGGCCACAACCATCCACCGCATCCTCTATACGCCGGTTTACGACCCAGAATACGAGCGCATCGCCGAATGGCTGGCCGGTAATGACGACCGGCCCGAGATCGAGGGCCTGACAGATGAGGCGCTGGACCGCGCAGCGGCGTTTTATGAGAACAACAAATCAATTCCCGGCGCGTTGGCGGCTGCGGGGTTGCGTGGATCGGATTTCATCACTGGCTGGAAGCGCCGGGATGAGCCGCTGGATATCGGTTTTGTCGACGAAGCCTCGATGCTGGATGACCGGCAGTTCGAAGACCTGAAAGAGATCTTTCCGACCCTGCTGATGTTCGGCGACCCCGCTCAGCTGGCCCCGGTCAACCAATCCGGCAGCATGGTGTTCGAGGCGCTGCCAGAGCCGCGCAAGCTGGTGCTGCACCGGGTGCACCGGCAGGACGCGGATAACCCGATCCTCGATCTGGCCCATGCGCTGGCAGACCCTGCGATGGGGTTCGAAGATTTCGAGCGTCTGGTCGAAGACACCGCCCGCCGCGACGACCGTGTGGTCTGGGGCCAGCGGGTCGAGGTTGATCTGATGGCCCGCAGCCCGGTTCTGGTCTGGCGCAACGCGACGCGTATCCGGCTGATCCAAGCGTTTCGGCAGGTCCATGGCGCGCCGGATACTGAGTTGCTGGAAGGCGAACCTCTGATCTGTGACGGGATCGAATTGCCGCTGAAGCACCGCAAGAAGCGGCTGGATCTTGAGGCGCGCGGGCTGATCAAGGGCGCTCAGGTTGTCTATCTTGGGCCGGGGCGCAAGCCGGGGTTTTCGCGCTTGCATGTGATGGGGGCCGAGGACCCTCAGGTCAGTGCGGCGTCGATTGTGCAGATCGAAAAGCCGGACGAAGAAGAGCCATTCATCCCCTATGCCGCCCGCATGGGGGCAACGTTTCTGCACGGCGCGGCGGTGACGATCCACAAGGCGCAAGGGTCCCAATGGGACACGGTGCAGGTCTTTGCACCAGACATCTATGCAGCAGCCCGGATGGGCCGGACCGAGGCTGGGCAGCCATTGTGGAAACGGCTGGCCTATGTGGCCATCACTCGGGCGCAGGAGCGGCTGATCTGGGTGGTGCGCAACCGACTGTCGAAACCCACCCATCCGCTGCGCGTGGACGACCTGCGCGCGGTCCCGGCGGCATCCCTGACATTGGAGGCGGAAGAGACATGAAAACCATCATCGTCACTGGCGCAAGCTCGGGCATCGGGCGGGCCACGGCCGAGCTGTTTCTGGCCGAGGGCTGGATGGTCGGCCTGTTGGCCCGCAGCGAAGACAAGCTGGCCGCCATGGCCGAGGGTCAACCGCGGGCTGTACCATTGGTTGCGGATGTGACGGACCCCATCGCCGTGGCCCGTGCCTTTCGATCCTTTGCCAACCGGGCTGATCGGCTGGACGTGCTGTTCAACAACGCGGGCATCTTTGCCCCCGGCGGCACAATCGACGAAATCGCGCTGGAGGATTGGTACCAAAGCGTCAACGTGAACCTCAACGGGATGTTCCTGTGCGCGCGTGAGGCGTTTCGGATCATGCGCAGCCAGGCGCCACAAGGGGGGCGGATTATCAACAACGGCTCGATTGCGGCCTATGTTCCACGACCCAACTCGGTGCATTACTCGGCCACGAAACATGCCATCACCGGGCTGACCCGCAGCCTGTCACTGGATGGGCGCGACTTTGGCATCGCTTGCGGTCAGATCGACATCGGAAACGCCCGCACGCAGATGGTTCAGGGGCTTGTCGATGCGGCCGTCGCAAACGGTGAAACGCCGGACCCGACAATGGACGTGCAGGACGCGGCGCGATCTGTTTTGCACATGGCCAATCTGCCGCCCGAGGCGAACGTGCAGTTCATGACCGTGATGGCCACCACGATGCCCTATATCGGACGGGGCTGAGCGTTACTTCTCGCGCAGCAGACGGAAGGCGGTTGATGCGCCCCAACCTGCAGCAATGGCGATGACCAGCGACATCAGGCCGTAAAGAACAGGCTGCTGGCGGGACATGTTGTACAGGAACCGCTCCAGCCCCACCTTGCGCACGTCGATGGTGGTTTCGTATTGCGAGACAACCTCACCCCCCCGTGTCAGGTAAATCCGCGCCACATAATCGCCTTCGGTCAGGTCAGCGGGCATCGCGATCGAGGTGCGAAACAGGGTTTGTTCGTCCACCGCGACCGTGTTTTCCCGAATCGAATACAGGTCTTCGTTTTCGCGAATCCGCACCACCGCATCGGCAAATTCCTGAGCGCCCCGAATATGCATCGCCGCCCCGACCGAGCGGATCGCCCGTTCGATGGAAATGCGATAGCGCAGATCTTCGGTGTCGGTGATGATCTCGTCAAACGGCGCGCTTGTGGCGACGGCATAGAAGCTGGGGGCAAGATCGACCAGAACGCTGTCGGTGTTGACCCAGATACCGAACCTCCGTTCCTTGCGCCGCACCGTGATCGGTTCGGACGGGCCTGCGACGGACACGATGACCTCAAGCGGGGGCCCTTCGGGGATCGGGGCCTCGCGCTTGATGGCGCCGAAGATCAGGATCTCGGAGCCGTCAAAATTGGCGGTGATGGCAACACGGTCCTGGCTGAGACCCAGAACAACCTGTTCCTCGGCTGCGGCGGCGGGCAGGCACAACAGGCACAAAGCGGCGATCAGAGGGCGCAACATTCTCAGTGCCCTCCGCTGTCGCCAAGCGAGAACAGCTCGGTCGGTTCCAGTAGCAGGTCCAGCGCCAGCTTGCCGCAGACGACCAGAACCAGCGCGGCCAGCAGAACACGCAGTTGCTCGGCCGGCATACGCGCGCCGATTACGGTGCCGATCTGCGCGCCGATGACACCTCCGACCAGCAAGAGAACCGCCAATACCACGTCAACGGTGTAGTTGGTGGTGGCGTGCAGCATGGTGGTGAAGGCGGTGACAAAGATGATCTGGAACAGCGAGGTGCCAACCACGACCTTGGTCGGCATGCCCAGCAGGTAGATCATCGCGGGTACCATGATGAAACCGCCGCCGACGCCCATGATCGCTGACAGAACGCCCACGCACAGTCCGACCAGAACCGGCGGAATGACCGAGATATAAAGGCCCGAGGTCCGAAAGCGCATTTTGAACGGCAACGCATGCACCCAGCCGCGCTGTCTGCGCTTGGCAGGGGTGGCGTTGCCCTTTTTTACGCGCCGAAGCGCGCGCAGGCTTTCGACGAACATCAGGCTGCCGATAACGCCCAGAAACACGACGTAGCACAAGGTGACCAGCAGATCGACCTGACCCAGCCCCTTGAGGTAGTTGAAAATCACCACACCCAGGGCCGCGCCTATCAGGCCGCCCGTTAAAAGCACCGTGCCCATCTTCAGATCGACCGTCTTTCGTCGGAAATGCGCCAGCACGCCCGAGAAGGACGAGGCAACGATCTGGTTGGCTTCGGTCGCAACCGCGACGGCAGGCGGGATGCCGATGAAGAACAGCAGGGGCGTCATCAGAAAGCCGCCCCCAACACCGAACATTCCGGACAGGATGCCGACCATCCCGCCCAGCCCTAACAGAAGAAAGGCATTCACGGAGACTTCGGCGATGGGAAGGTAGATCTGCATGTTGTCTTCTAGTCGGGCGAATGGGGCCAGTTCAATGCGACAAAGCCGCGATCAATTGGGATGGTTAAACACCGGAATTTGTACGTTTCCGTGACAGCCTGGCAGCGTATCGAGGTGATCTGTAGACCCCTGGTCACGCTGCTGTCTGGCAAAGGAAACACGCACATACCCTTTTAGAGCGGTTGCGGCATGCAAAATCAACTGTGCATGCCGCTCTGCAGCAAACAGGACCCAGAATTGTCTCGAAACTGGACTTATCAGCGTTCCTTTACATAGGGCTCACCACCCGCGCGGGGCGGTACCGCCTTGCCTACGAACCCGGCCAGAATGACAACGGTTAGGATATAGGGCAGGGCGTCCATTACCTGAACGGGAATCACCACTCCGCCCAGATCGATATTCTGGAACCGCAGCGCAACGGCTTGCAGCAGGCCGAACAGCAGACAGGCCCACATGGCATGCCACGGGCGCCATTTCGCGAAGATCAGCGCCGCCAGCGCAATAAAGCCCCGGCCTGCGGTCATCTCCTTGACGAACCCGGCCTGTAGCGCGGTTGCCAGATACGCCCCTGCAATACCGCAGAGCACGCCACAGATGGCCACTGCGGCAAAGCGAAGACCAACAACCGAGACGCCCGCCGTGTCCACCGCCGCCGGGTTTTCACCCACCGCCCGCAGACGCAGGCCGAACCGGGTGCGATACAGGATCCACCAGGTCAGCGGCACCATCAGAAAGGCGATGTAAACCAGGATCGAATGGCCCGACAGCAGCTCGGAGTAAATCGGGCCGAGAATTGGCACACCGCTCAGCGCTTCGGCAAAGGGAAACTCGATTGGCTCGAACCGGCCTTGCCCAAACAGGGACGGGGTGCGTCCGCCCTGCTGGAACCAGCTTTGGGCGATCAGCACGGTCAGGCCCGAGGCCAGAAAGTTGATGGCAACGCCCGAGATCAGCTGATTGCCCCGGAAGGTGATCGAGGCCACCCCGTGCAGCGCTGACAGGACCAGCGACGCGCCGATCCCTGCCAAAAGGCCCAGCCAGACCGAACCGGTTACGGCAGCGACGGCGGCCGAGAAAAAGGCCGACATCAGCATCTTGCCTTCAAGCCCGATGTCGAAGATACCCGCGCGTTCCGAATAAAGCCCCGCCAGACAGGCCAGCAGCAGCGGCGTGGCCAGACGGATGGTCGAATCGAGGACCTGGATGAGGGTAACGAAGAACTCCATCACTCAGCCCCCTTCCGCAGACCCAGGAACAGTTTCTCAAGCGGCATGCGCACCATGTTGTCGAGCGCCCCGGTAAACAGGATGACCAGCGCCTGAATGACTACGATCAGTTCCCGCGGGATCGAGGTCCAAAGCGCCAGTTCTGCGCCGCCCTGATACAGGAAGCCGAACAGCAGCGCCGCAAGGAATACGCCGAACGGGTGCGACCGGCCCATCAGGGCCACCGCGATGCCGATAAAGCCCGCGCCTTCGGTCGAGTTCAGAACCAGCCGTTCCGCCTCACCCATCACGTTGTTGATTGCCATCAGACCCGCCAGTGCGCCCGAGATCAGCATCGCGATGATAGTGATGCGCACGGGCGAGATACCGGCATAAACGGCCCCGGTTTCCGAATGGCCATAGGCGCGAATTTCATAGCCCAGCCTTGTGCGCCAGATCAGGGCCCAGACAATCACACAGGCCAGAATCGCCACGAAGAACGAGATATTGGCAGGCGCCCCCCGGAACATCACATTCTCGGCGGTTGAGAACATCGACTGGAATGTCGGCAGGTGGACAGCCTCGGGGAAGCGCGCGGTCGCCGGGTCTTGCGAGCCCTGTGGACGCATCACATTAACCAGCATGTAGTTCAGGAAGGCGGCGGCGATGAAGTTGAACATGATCGTGGTGATCACGATATGGCTGCCGCGCTTGGCTTGCAGATAGGCCGGGATCGCGGCCCATGCCGCGCCAAACAGCATCGAGGCGGCACAGGCGGCCAGCAGGGCAATGCTCCAATGCGGCCAGGGGACATAAAGGCAGACCATGGCAACGCCAAGCCCGCCCAGCATTGCCTGACCTTCGCCCCCGATATTGAACATCCGCGCGTGGAACGCGACGGCCACGGCCAATCCGGTGAACATGAAGTTGGTGGCGTAATACAGCGTATAGCCCCAGCCATAGGTCGATCCCAGCGCGCCGGTGACCATCAGGTTCACGGCTTCGACCGGGTTTTCTCCGATGGCCAGAATGACCAGCGCCGAAAGGATTGCGGCCAGTAGAAGGCTGATCACCGGGATCAGCACGACATCGGCCCATTTGGGCATTTTATCCATGTTACGCGGCCTCTCCCGCAACACCGGCCATCAGCAGGCCCAGTTCTTTCTCATCCGTCTCGGCGGGCAGACGTTCGCCCATGATATGTCCGTCAAACATCACCGCAATCCGGTCGGACAGTGAGAAGATTTCCTCCAACTCGACCGAGACCAGCAGGATGGCCTTGCCCTGATCGCGCAGGGCGACGATCTGTTTGTGAATGAACTCGATCGCGCCAATATCGACACCTCGGGTCGGCTGGCCGACCAGCAGCAGGTCGGGATTGCGCTCAATCTCGCGCGCGACGACGATCTTTTGCTGGTTCCCGCCCGAAAAGCTCTTGGCCGTCAGCCAGCCATTCGGTGGGCGGACATCGAATTTCTCGATCTTTGCTTCGGTATCGGCGCGTAGGGCGGCGTTATCCATGAAGATGCCACGTTTGTAAGCCGGGTCGCGGTGATAGCCGAAGGCCACGTTTTCCCAGGCGTGGAAGTCCATGATCAACCCTTCGCGCTGCCGATCTTCGGGCACATGGGCAATGTGCTGCGCGCGCCGCGCCTGTCCATCCGACCCCGCCCCGCTGAGCGGCAGCGGCACGCCATTCAGCTTGATGGAGCCCTGACCCGGACGCATCCCGCCCAGAACCTCCAGCAATTCCGACTGACCATTGCCCGCAACGCCGGCAATGCCGACGATCTCACCGGCCCGGACGGTCAGGTCGATGCCTTTGACCCGCTCAACACCGGCGCTGTCAAAGACTTGCAGGTTTTCGATTTCCAGAATCGGTTTGCCCGGCTTTGCAGGCACTTTATCGACCTGCAGCAGAACCTTGCGGCCCACCATCAGCTCGGCCAGTTCTTCAGGGCTGGTCTCGGACGTCTTGACAGTGGCCGTCATCTGCCCGCGCCGCATGACCGAAACAGTGTCGGTGTTCTCCATGATCTCGCGTAGTTTATGGGTAATCACGATTATCGTTTTCCCCTCGGCCCGCAGCCGGTCGAGGATGCGGAACAGCTGGTCCGCCTCGGACGGGGTCAGAACGCCGGTGGGTTCGTCGAGAATCAGAATCTCGGCCCGGCGGTACAGCGCCTTTAGGATCTCGACCCGCTGCTGCATACCAACGCCGATCTCGTCGATGCGTTTGTCGGGATCGACGAACAGCTCGTATTCTTCTTCCAGCGCCTTCAGTTCCTTACGCGCCTTGGCCAGCGATGGCGCCAGCATGCCGCCATCCTCGGCCCCCAGAACGATGTTTTCCAGAACGGTGAAGTTTTCGACCAGCTTGAAATGCTGGAACACCATCCCGATGCCCGAGGCAATCGCCGCCTGACTGTCCGGAATCTCGGTCCTGGTGCCGTTGATCCAGATCTCGCCTTTGTCGGCTTTGTAAAACCCGTAGAGGATGCTCATCAGCGTGGATTTGCCCGCACCGTTTTCACCGATGATCCCATGGATCGTTCCGGGGGCAACGCTGATGGAAATGTCTTTGTTGGCCTGAACCGGCCCAAAGGCTTTGGAAATCCCTTTGAGCTCAATGGCGGGGACGGTCATGTCGTGTCCTCAATTGCCGAAGGGACCGCGCAACCGGCGCGGCAGAAGGAAAAAGCGAGGCGAAAGAGACCCTCCGCCCCGCATGGGTTTTAGAATTGCAGTGCCGGGCAGCTGTCGTTCTCGTAGTAGCTGACAACCGAGACATTGCCGTCGATGATGTCGCGCCGTGCGCTTTCGATGGCCGAGCTCATTTCTTCGGTGACCAGCTCTGCGTTGTTTTCGTCCATGGCGACGCCAACGCCTTCTTCCGCCAGACCCATCGAGAAGACGCCGGTTTGCAGGTCTTCACCCGCCTTCATGGCGTCATAAACGGCAACATCCACGCGCTTGAGCATCGAGGTCAGCACTTTGCCCGGATGCAGGTGGTTCTGGTTGCTGTCCACGCCGATCGACAGGATGCCTTCGTCGGCTGCGGTTTGCAGAACACCAACGCCGGTGCCGCCTGCGGCCGCGTAAATCACGTCAGCGCCCTGACTGATCTGCGCCTTGGTCAGTTCCGAACCCTTCACCGGGTCGTTCCATGCCGCGGGGGTGGTGCCGGTCATGTTGGCGACAACTTCAATATCCGGGTTCACGGCCTTGGCACCTTGGGCGTAACCGCAGCCAAAGTGGCGAATCAGCGGGATGTCCATGCCGCCGATAAAGCCAACGGTGCCCGACTGGGACGCCATCGCTGCCATCATGCCGACCAGATACGATCCTTCATGTTCCGCAAAACCGATCTGACGGATGTTCGGAGCCTCCAGCCAGGTCACGTCAACCGCAACAAACTTGGTGTCCGGGTAATCACCGGCAACAGCGGCCAGCGGATCGGCCATGGCAAAGCCCATGGTGATGATCGGGTTGGCACCGGCCTCGGCAAAGCGGCGCAGGGCCTGTTCGCGCTGGGCTTCCGACTGAAGCTCGATCTCGCGGTAGGTTTTGCCGGTTTGATCTGCCCAACGCTGTGCGCCGTTATGTGCGGCCTCGTTGAACGACTTGTCGAACTTGCCACCCAGGTCAAAGATCAGCGCCGGTTCGGCCAGGGCTGCGCCAGCTGTCAGTGCGACCGCCGCAGCGGCACCCATCAGAGATTTCATGAGGGTCATTTCTTACTCCCGTTGTTTTTGTCGTTGGTCCAAGGCCAAGGATAGCCCCGATTACCCACTCAGAGCGAGCATAACTGTTGTGATGGCGGGAATTAAGGATGTTTGCAACAGGTGGGGTCAATAGATTTTTGACCGTTTGGTCCGAAAATTGCCACTTACCGTCAGGGCAGGGCGCATTCCATGACAATTGCGTCGCAGTTTGGGCCGTTTTCTCGGCGGTAGTAGCCCTTGCGCTGACCGCACACCCGGTATCCGCAGCGATGGTACAGCGCGATTGCGGGCCGATTGTCGGCAGCTACGTCCAGAAACGCCCGTGTCGCGCCCAGTTGCGCAGCCTTTGCGTGCCAGTCGTTCATGCACAGCAGGCCCAGCCCCTGCCGTTGATAGCTGGGGTGAGTCGCGATGGTCAGCAACTCCGCCTCATCCGCAATCACCTGAAACAGAGCGAAGGCTTTGGGCGTGCCGATGCAGTGGGTGAACGGGTTGGTCAGCAGATCAGCGAACTCGGACGCCGTCCAAGGACGGGATTGGGTGAAAGCGGCGGCATGTGTTGCGGCCAGATCCCGAGGTGTCATTCGTCCAGCAAGACCGGAGGTGTGTCGCTGGACGGTGCCGCATCGGCGGGGCGGACGTATAAAGGCGCAGGCGGCAGGGTTTCGGAGTTCCATCGACGTGCTGCAACCCGCGCAATGGCTTGCGCCTGCGCTGCCGGGTCGGGGCAGAAGTAGAGCGGCCCCAATACCTTGGCCTCTTCCAGTGATATCAGGCGTGCGGGCGAGTCAGCCGTTTGCACATAGACCTGATCGCGCGGTGCCGGGATGGTGGGGATATGGGTGTCCGGGGCAATGTCGGCCAAGGCGTCAAAGCCAGATACACCCACGGCGGGGACGTTCAGGCCCAAGGCCAGCCCCCGGGCCGCCGATACCGAAATGCGAATGCCGGTGAAGTTTCCGGGCCCGACGCCGACGCCAATGGCGTCCAGATCTGCCCAGCTACAGCCCGCTTGCGCCAACACCTCTTCCAATAGGGGCATCAGCCGTTCGGCCTGTCCGCGTGACATGGCCTCGGCCACGGATACGACGATCTGTCCACCCCGCAGCAAAGCGGCCGCGCAATGCGCGGCCGATGTGTCAAATGCCAGTATTGTCGGGTCAGACGGCAACCGGACGAACCTCGGTCACTTCGGGGATGTAGTGGCGCAGCAGGTTCTCGATACCCATTTTCAGGGTCAGTGTGGACGAGGGGCACCCGGCGCAAGCGCCCTGCATATGCAGGTAAACCACGCCCCGGTCAAAGCCGTGGAAGGTGATGTCACCACCATCCTGCGCCACTGCGGGGCGCACGCGGCTGTCCAGCAACTCTTTGATCTGGTTGACGACTTCCGCATCCTCACCGGTATGTTCCGCATGACCGGATGCCGTTGTTGCGTCCGCACCCATAACGGGTTGACCGGACTGGTAATGCTCCATCACCGCGCCAAGGATGGCGGGTTTGATGTGGTCCCACTGCACGTCATCCGATTTGGTGACGGTGACAAAGTCGTTCCCGAAGAACACGCCGGTCACGCCGTCAACGCCGAAGATGCGCTTGGCCAGAGGGGATTTCTCACCCGCTTCGGCGGTTGGAAAATCGGCTGTTCCCGCCTCAAGCACCGTCTGGCCGGGCAAAAACTTCAATGTGGCCGGGTTTGGAGTGGATTCGGTCTGAATGAACATGGGACAGCTCCGTCTAAGGTGCCATTGATATGCGCGTCGCAGTCGGGGAAGTCAAGATTTGGAACTATTCTAAATTGAGGCGGCGTAGTCCAGCGCCTGATCCAGCCGGTCATCGCCCCAAAACAGCTCATCCCCGACCAGAAAGCTGGGCGCGCCAAAGATACCTGCCGCCTTGGCCCGATCCGTTTGCTGAAACAGCGCGGCCTTGACGTCCGAATCCGCCGTTCGCTGCAACAGATCAGACGGCAGACCCGCATCGCGCAGACAGTCCAGCAGAGTCCCTTGATCCGAAATGTCGCGACCCTGACCAAACTGGGCGCTGTAGACGGCGCGGACAAAACGCGCCTTTTGGTCTGGCGAGTCGATGGCCAGAACCAAACGCGCCGCGTGCAGGCCGTTCTGCGGGAACGGGTCCGGGCGTTGAAACGGCAAGGCGCGCGCATCGCATAACCGCTCCATATCCCGCCACATATAGCGGCCTTTGGCGGGGTAGAGGTTGAAGGGCGACGTGGTCCAGCCCTGATCGGCAAAGATCGGCCCCAACAGGAACGGTTGCCAGTTCACGGTCACGCCCTTTGCGGTGGCGGCCTGTTCGATGCGCATGGCGCTGAGATAGGAATAAGTCGAGGCGAATTCGAACCAGAAGTCGACCGCCGCCCCCATATCAGGTGATTTCTTCCAGCTTTTCCTTGCTCAGATCGCCGGGCACGATTGTGATCGGGATCGGCAGGCTGCCCGAGTTCTTCGTCAATTGCGTAACCAGCGGGCCGGGCCCCTTTTTGTCGGTGCCCGCCCCCAGAACCAACACGCCGATTTCGGGGTCGGACTGCACATGTTCGATGATCTGAGGCACCGGATCGCCTTCGCGGATCGCCAGTTCCGGCTCGACGTTTTGTTTGTCGCGCATCCACTTGGCGAACACTTCGTAATGCGCGTGGATACGTTCGCGCGCTTCTTCGCGCATGACCTCGGCCACACCGATCCAGTGGTTAAACTCGTCCGGCGGGATGACCGACAGGATCGTGACGCCGCCGCCGGTATGGGCCGCGCGCATTGCGGCAAAGCGCATCGCATTCAGGCATTCACGGCTGTCATCCAGTACGACCAGGAACTTGCGCATGGGTGTCCTCATTCTTTTTTGGGGATGATGCCCGACCGATTGCGCGCTGGCAACTCGGGCAATGCCCACATATTCAGCTAGCGATCGCTGGCAGCCCAATCCCAATAAAGACCACGGGCGCGGCGGGCAATAGGGCCAATCTGAAATTGCGTGTCGTCCAGCGCGGTTACCGGCGTCACCTTGTTCATGTTCCCGGACATGAACACCTCATCCGCCTGATGGAAATCGTCAAAGCCCAGAATCGTTTCGTGCACGATAACGCCATCGGCGCGCAGGTTCTTGATGTGACGCGCGCGGGTGATCCCTGCCAAAAAGGTGCCGTTGGGGATCGGGGTAAAGACCTCTCCGTCCCGGACCATGAAGATATTGGCGGTTGCGGTCTCGGCCACATTGCCCATCGCGTCCGCAACCAGTGCGTTCGAGAACCCTTTGGAGCGCGCCTCCTGCAGCATGCGGGCGTTGTTGGGGTAAAGGCATCCGGCTTTGGCATGCACAACGGCAGATTCCAGAACCGGCCTGCGAAAGCGCGTGGTTGTCAAGGTGGCCGAGGCCGTCTCGGGCGCCATCGGAATCTCTTCCAGGCAAATTGCGAAACCGGTGCTGTTTTCCTTTGGAACAATGGCAGTGGCGTCACCATCGATGCCCCAATACATCGGGCGAATATAGACGCCTGTGTCCTGGCCGTAGGCCTGCAGCCCGTCGCGTACCAGATCGACCATTTGTTCTGGCGTCACCGTCGGCGTCAGCATCAGCGCCTCAGCCGAGCGGTTCACGCGGGCGCAATGGGCCAGAAGATCCGGGGCCATGCCCTCGAAATACCGCGCCCCGTCAAACACTGACGAGCCCAGCCACGCGCCATGGTCGGCGGCACGCATGATCGGAGCGTCCCCATCGTGCCATTGGCCTTCGAAATAGGTGCGGATATTCTTGCCGGTTGCCATGACGCCCTCCCAAGCTTTGGGCAAACCTAGGAGGGCGTCAGGCGAAGGTCCAGTGTAATCAGCGCGATGCTGCGCCGACCATACCCACAATGTCGTAGGTCTGGCGCAGGATCGGCGCGGTGATTTCGCGCGCGCGTTCAGTGCCACGTGCCAGAATGCGGTCGATCTCGGCCTGATCGTTCATCAGCCGCGCCATCTCGGACGAGATCGGCGACAGTTTCTCGACCGCCAGTTCCGCCAGCATCGGTTTGAACTCACCGAACTGTTTGCCGCCCACATCTGACAGCACCTGTTCCGCGCTTTGATCCGCAAGAGCGGCGTAGATGTTCACCAGATTGCGCGCTTCGGGGCGGTCTTCCAGACCATCGGGTTCTGACGGCAGGGCATCCGGGTCCGTCTTGGCCTTGCGGATTTTCTTGGCGATCGTGTCGGCATCGTCGGTCATGTTGATCCGGCTCATATCCGATGGATCGGATTTGGACATCTTCTTGGACCCGTCGCGCAGGCTCATGACCCGCGTGGCCGCGCCTTCGATCACCGGTTCGGTAATGGGGAAGAAATCCACGCCGAAATCGTTGTTGAACTTGATCGCAATGTCGCGTGTCAGTTCCAGATGCTGCTTCTGATCCTCGCCCACAGGGACATGGGTCGCGTGATAGATCAGAATGTCGGCCGCCATCAGCGACGGGTAGGCGAACAGACCCAGCGAGGCATTCTGCTGGTTTTTGCCCGCCTTGTCCTTCCACTGAGTCATCCGCTGCATCCAACCCATCCGGGCGACACAGTTGAAGATCCAGCCAAGCTGCGCGTGCTCAGGCACCTGACTTTGGTTGAACAGAATCGACTGTTCGGGGTCGATGCCAGCGGCGATGAACCCGGCGCATAGCTCGCGGGTATTGTGGGACAGCGCAGCGGGGTCCTGCCATGTGGTAATCGCGTGCAGGTCGACCATGCAATAGATGGTTTCGAACTCTGGCCCCTGCATGTCCACAAAGCGCTTCATCGCGCCCAGATAATTGCCCAGGGTCAGCCCGCCCGAAGGCTGGATGCCGGAAAACACGCGCGGCGTGAATTGGGTCTGGGTCATCGAAGGGAACTCCCGTCTGGAAAAATCAGCCCTCGTCGCTTACCCATGAGGGTCAGGGACGTCAACAGCCGCGAAAGGCCCGCCCAATGAGCAGTGAGCACTACACACCCGCCGTGAACCCCCTGCCGCCCGTCGTGGTGGCGCTGGTTCTGTTCATCATCGGGATCGAACTGGCCTTCACGCTAGGCGCGCGCGGGCTGGTCGGAGGGCCAGGTGCAGTAGGCTGGCGGTTGGATGCGCTGCAGAGCTACGCCTTTTCGGCGGATATTTTCGACTGGATGGTGCTGAACGGTCGCTGGCCGTTCGAGCATGTCATCCGTTTCGTGACCTATCCCTTTGTCTCGACCAATTTCACCCAAGCGGTGTTCGTCTGCGTCTTCGTGCTGGCCATGGGCAAGATGGTCGGAGAGGTCTTTGGCGGCTTTCCGATGCTGTTGATCTTTGTGCTGTCCGGCGTGGGTGGCGCGCTGGCCTATGCGTTGATCCTTGATCCTTCATATCCCTTGGTCGGAGGCTTCCCACCGGTCTACGGATTGATCGGTGCCTTCACATGGCTGTTGTGGCGCAAGCTGTCTCTGGTCGGCGAAAATCAGGCACGGGCTTTCCAGTTGATCGCCGTACTGATGGGTATTCAACTGCTCTTTGGGTTGCTGTTTGGCGGGACGTCCGATTGGGTGGCCGATGTGGGTGGGTTTGCCACCGGGTTCGGGCTGTCGTTCTTTCTGGCCCCGGGCGGTTGGGCCCGGATCAAGGGCCGCATCCGGCGCGATTGATCAGGACCGGCGCAGGGCGCGCTTGAACTCGGACATTTTGAAGGCCCCCAACAAATGGCCAAGCGCGAAATACGCAACCGCCGCCACGACGATCAGCGCCAGTAACGCAAGATAGCGCCAGCCCGCCAGCGCGAAGGCCCAACCGAACAGGTAAGTGGCTGCACCCAGCACCACGCCCATTCCGACCGAAGCCGCAACGATCCGCCATGCGCGCAGTTTGAACCGGTCATCAAACCGCGCCTCGTCCCCCATGCGCCGCGCACCGATGGCCAGCAAGGCAACCATCGCCCATCCGGCAACCGACGCTGCAATGGCGGGTGCGATCCATCCGACCACAGGATAAAGACCAAAGGCCAAAGCCGCATTGATGATCATGGCAACGACAGCATAGCGGAAGGGGGATTTCGTATCCTCGCGCGCGAAATACAGCGGTTGCAGCAGTTTCTGCAGCATGAAGGCCGGAAGCCCGACGCCGTAGATTGCCACGGCGAGCGCTGTGGCGGCGGTATCCTCGGCGCTGAACTGGCCGCGCTCGAACAGGACCGAAACCAAGGGTATCGGGATGATCAGAAACGCCACGGTCGAGGGCAGCGTGAGCAGCAACATGAACTCGCCCGCGCGCGAGAATGCGTTGCGTGCACCGTCCTTGTCGTCTGCGCGCAGACGGCGGGACAGGTCGGGCAGCAGGACAATGCCGATGGCAATCCCGACAACGCCCAGAGGCAACTGATACAGACGATCCGCCGCGAAGAGCCAACTGACGGCTTTCTCGGTCTTGGACGCCACCAACTGCCCCACCACAAGATTGACCTGCGTAACTCCCATAGCCAACGCGGCAGGGATCGCAATGCGAACCATGTTGCGCATTTCCGGTGTCAGGCGCGGCAGGCCCGCGCGGATACGGATACCCGCGCGCTCGGTCGCGACCCAGACCAGAGCCAGTTGAGCGACGCCGGCGACAGGGATCACGGTAATGAGCCAGCGAATGACCTCACCGCCGGATATCGCGCCAAAGATAAGGGCCGAGCACGCAAAGATGTTCAGCAAAACGGGCGCGGCAGCGGCGGCTGCAAAGCGGCCCGTCGCATTCAGCACGCCCGAAAACAAGGCCGCCAATGACATGAACAGGATGTAGGGGAAGACGACGTAGCCGTAATCGACGGCCAGATCGAACCTCTCATCGCCATAGAACCCTTCGGCCGTCAGCCACACAAGGCCCGGCATGAATACCATTGCCAGACCGACCAGAACCAGCACGGCTGCGCCAAGCAGGTTGAATGCATCCTGTGCGAACCCTTCGGCGTTTTCACCGCCTTCAAGACGTTTGGAAAACATCGGGACAAAGGCCGCGTTGAACGCCCCTTCGGCGAAAAACCGTCGGAACATATTGGGCAGGCGGAAGGCCGCCACAAAGGCGTCCATCACCGGCCCCGGGCCGATATAGGCGGTCAGCAGAATCTCTCGCAGAAAGCCCAGAATGCGGCTGGCCAGAGTCCAGAACCCAACCGTGAAAAAGCCCGAAAACAGCCGGATCTGCTTCATGAGGCCGCGCGCTCGGCGCCTTCGGTGATGGCGGTGCGCAGCTTGGCCTCAAGCCCGCGCTGCTTGCTTTCCGAGTGGTATTTCAGCCCGAACATATCCTTGACATAGAAGGTATCCACCACCTGTTCGCCATAGGTCGCGATCACGGCGTTGGCGATATAGACATTGGCCGCCGCTAGCGTCCGCGTCAGATCATAGAGCAAGCCGGGCCGGTCGCGGGTATCAACCTCGATGATCGTGTAAATCTCGGACCCGTCATTGTCGAAGGTGATATGGGTCGGCACGTTGAACGCGCGCTCGCGTTTCTTGATCTTGTCGCGGGATTTCAGCGCCTCGCGGGCGACAACCTCGCCCTTCAGGGTCTTGTGGATCATCTGCGTCAGACGCGGCAGGCGCGCGGCCTCGAATGGGTGGCCCTCGGCATCTTGTATCCAGAATGCGTCGGTGACGTAGCCGTCCTTGGTCGTGTAGCTGCGTGCGTCCACCACGTTCGCCCCGACCAGCGCCAGAGCGCCCGCAATCCGCGCAAAGATACCGGGGTGGTCGCCCATGGCAAAGCAGGCCCGGGTCGCGTCGCGATCCTCGTCCGGGTGCAGACGGATTTCGACTTCGCCCGGATCACCGCTGCGATCCAGCGCGCGCAGCATGTCCGCAAACTCCACATGGGTCGCCACGTTCAGACCCTGCCAATAGGGTGCGTAATGCCGCCCGGTTTCGACCTTGAGGTCGGCCTTGGACCAATCCGCAAGCTGGGCCCGCAGCGCCTTTTTGGCCTCGGTCCCGCGATTGGCGCGGTTCAGGTCCTCCATCCCGGTCTCAAGCGCCCGCTTGGTTTCGGCGTGCAGGGCCCGCAACAGGGTGGCCTTCCAGTTGTTCCAGGTGGTTGGCCCGACGCCGCGAATGTCGCAGACCGTCAGCACGGTCAACAGGTCCAGCCGCTTGACCGTCTGCACGGCTTTGGCAAAGTCCCGCACGGTGCGCGGGTCAGAAATATCGCGTTTCTGCGCCATGTCGGACATCAGCAGGTGATAGCGCACCAGCCATTCGACCGTCTCGGAATCCCCCTTGTTCAACCCAAGCCGGGGGGCCACCTTGCGCGCGATCTGCGCCCCCAGGATCGAGTGATCCTCGGGCCGCCCCTTGGCGATATCGTGCAGCAGCAAGGCCACATACAGAACCTTGCGGTTGACGCCACCTTTCAGGATCGAAGAGGCCAGAGGCAAGGACTCCATCAACTCTTCGCGCTCGATCTGGGCCAGGTTCACGATGCACTGAATGGTATGCTCGTCCACCGTATAGCTGTGATACATGTTGAACTGCATCATCGCGACGATGGGCTCGAACTCGGGCAGGAAGGCCGATAACACGCCCAGTTCGTTCATCCGCCGCAAGGCCCGTTCCGGGTTGCCGTGTTTCAGCATCAGGTCCAGGAAAATGCGCCGCGCTTCTTTGTTGTTGCGCATGTCCTCGTCGATCAGATGCAGGTTGGCTGTTACCAGCAGCATTGCGTCGGGATGGATTAACATACCGGTCCGCAACCCTTCCTCGAACAGGCGCAGAAGGTTCACCTTGTCGGCCAGAAACGCGTCCGGATCAGCGATGTTCAGACGCCCGTGCACGACGCTGTAGCCCTGCTTGACCCTCGGGCGACGCCGGAAGATCCGTTCAAGCAATGGGGCACCTTTCACATGCGCGGCTTCCAGCTTGGTCAGGAAGATCCGCGTCAGCTCGCCCACGCGCGTCGCCTCGCGGAAATAGCGCTGCATGAACACCTCGACACCGCGCCGACCGGCCCTGTCTTCGTAGCCCATTCGCGCCGCGACCTCGACCTGCATGTCAAAGGTCAGCTGTTCCGTCGCACGCCCCGTGACCAGATGCAGATGAGAGCGCACGGCCCACAGGAAATCCTCGGCCTCGACAAAGGTCTTGAACTCTTCGGGTGTGAACAGACCCAGCGGCACAAGCTCGGCCACATCCTGAACGCCGTAGATGTATTTTGCAATCCAATACAGCGATTGCAGGTCGCGCAGCCCGCCCTTGCCTTCTTTCACATTCGGTTCGACCATATAACGCTGGCCCTGTTTCAGGTGGCGTTCGTCGCGTTCCTTTAGTTTGGCCTCGATGAACTCGCGCTCGGTCCCTTTGAACAGGTCGGATTTCAGCTTGTCGTCCAACTCCTCCGCCAGGGCCGTGTCACCGGCCAGATAGCGCTGTTCCAGCATCGCGGTGCGGATGGTGAAATCTTCGGCTCCCAACCGCAGGCAGTCTTTGATGGTGCGAGAGGAATGTCCCACCTTCAGCCGCAAATCCCACAGGATGTAGAGCATGGATTCAATCACGCTCTCGGCCCAGGCGGTGATCTTGTAAGGCGTCAGAAACAGCAGATCGACATCCGAGGCCGGGGCCATCTCGCCCCGCCCATATCCGCCAACGGCCAGAACGGCGATCCGTTCGCCTTGCGTCGGGTTGGCCAGAGGGTGCAGACGCTCGCTGGACACGCGCATCGCCGTGCCGACCAGTTGATCGGTCAGGTGGGTATAGGATCGGGTCAGGGGCCGCGCATCAAAGGGGCGCGCCGCAAACGCATCCGCAATGGCCTTGCGACCGGTCTTCTGCGCATCCCGCAGGATTCGCACGGTTTCCGAACGGATCGCGGCGTTGTCCGCGCAGGTTTCAAATGCAGACGCCAGTTGTTCAGTCACACTGGCGCTGTCGAAAATATCCTCGGCGGGGCAGATTAGCACGGTGTCGGGCGCGGCAACCAGACCGGGTCGATCAGAAACCGGCGCCAGAGAAGCTTTGTGGGGCAGGGTCAATCACAACCACCTGTTTGTTCTGGATCGTGGCGACGGCCAGACCGCGTTCGTTGGTGCCGTTCGGACGCAGACGGAAGATGCCGCCGACGCCCTGGAAACCGGCGTTCTGTGTCAGGGCCGCCCCGGTCAGCGCGTCGGATTTGCCTTGCGAGACCAGTGCGCCGATGGCCGCGATGCCGTCATAGGCCAACCCACTGATTGGATGCGGGGCCTCGCCATAGGTCGCGTTATAGCGCTGGCGGTAGGCTTGTGCCTTGGACGGGTCCGGCAGGGCGAACCAACCGCCCTGAACACCCGGCAGTTCCAGCGTTTGCGGCGGGATGTCCCAGCGGGTCAGGCCGATGAATTGCGTCGTGGCCGGCGAGACGCCTGCCTCTGGCAGAAGCTGGGTGAACAGGGGCAATGCTCCGGCCGTTGTTGCTGTCAGGAACACCGAGTCCGCGCCCGACGAATCCACAGTTGCCTTGACGGTGGGAACCGCGTTTATCACCCCTTGTTGCGAGCGGTCATAGCCCACAGTGCCCGCGTTGTTGACCGGGCTGGAGTTCAGCGCATTGGCAATGGCCGACTGGCCCAACTGGCCCGCCGCGTCATTGCTGTGCACAATTACGGTGCCGGTTTTACCTTGCGAGCCTGCATAGTTCACCAACCGGTTTGCAGTGTTCTGGAATGTGGGGCCAAGCACGTAGACATTACCGCCCGCGATGCTGGTGTTGTTCGAAAAGGACAGAACATTGACGTTGTTGTTCAGCACAGCCAGCCCGGCCGCGTTGGCCGCTTGTGCGTAGACCGGTCCGATGATGATCTTGGCCCCGTCCGACACGGCCTGCTGCGCAACAACGGATGCGGTGCCCGCGTTTCCGGCAGTGTCATAGACCCGCAGGTCGATCTGAACATTCGGAAGATCGTTCATCGCCAGCCGCGCGGCGTTCTCAAGGCTGCGCGCCAGTGCGGCGTCTCCCGCCTGACCTGACCCGCTTGGAACCAGCAGGGCGACCGGGACAGGTTTCGACGTGTTGATCGATGGCCCACCGCCCAAACCGCCGACGTCACAGGCAGCCAGAAACGCCACGGTGGCCAGGGCAGCAGCGGCCTTCGCCAGCTTGCTAACGGGCTTGCAAACGGTAAACATCTAAAAGAAAACTCCCTGATCCGGCGGCGACGGGCGCTGCTATTCTATCGAGCCGCGATAATAAACGTCATGCTGTGAGGGTCCAGCTTTGAATTTCCAAAAGATCAGATTGGCTGCGGGCCTGTATTTTGTTGCCACTCCGATCGGAACCGCGCGCGACATTACGCTCAGAGCACTGGATATTCTGGCATCGGCGGACGTGATCGCGGCGGAAGACACCCGCAGCCTGCGCCGATTGATGGAGATCCATGGCATCCCGCTGGATGGTCGCCGAATCCACGCCTATCACGATCACAGCGGCGCGGGCGCGCGCGGCAAGATTATGGACGCGCTGGCACAGGGGCAGTCGGTTGCCTACGCGTCCGAAGCCGGAATGCCACTGATCGCCGATCCGGGCTATGATCTTGGGCGGCAAGCGGCCGAGGCCGGATATACAGTGACCTGTGCGCCAGGGCCGTCTGCGGCTTTGGCGGCCCTTACGCTGGCGGGTTTGCCAACGGATGCGTTCTTTTTTGCAGGCTTTCTGCCGAATGCGTCCGGTGCTCGGCGCAGCCGCATCGAAGCCCTGCGTGATATTCCCGGAACGCTGGTGTTTTACGAATCGCCCAAACGCGTCGCCAGCAGCCTGTCCGATCTGTCCGACGTTCTGGGCGCAGATCGTCAGGCCGCTTTGTGCCGGGAACTGACGAAGAAATTCGAAGAAATCAAGCGCGGTACGCTGGGCGAACTGGCGCAGGCCTATCAGGGTCAGACCGTGAAGGGCGAGGTTGTCTTGCTGGTGGATCGCAGCCATTCGCAAAGTGTTAACGAGTCTGACGTAGAAGAGGCTTTGAAACAGGCCTTGCAGACGCATTCGGTTCGGGATGCCGCGGATCTGGTGTCGCAGATGTATGATCTGCCCCGGCGTCCGATCTACCAGAAGGCCCTGAAATTGGGAAAGGGATGACATGGCGCAGCGTTCGGTTCGGGGATCAGTGTCCTATCACGCGGGTCAGGCGGCGGAACTGCGCGTCGCTACAGATTACGAACGCCGTGGCTTTTCCATCGCACATCGCCGCTGGCGCGGTGCCGGGGGTGAAATTGATCTGATTGCACGCGATAGCGATGGCCTGGTCTTCATCGAGGTAAAGAAAAGCGCCAGTTTTGACATGGCCGCGGCCCGCATCACACGGCGGCAAACGGAACGGATTTGCGCCTCGGCTGCGCAGTTTCTGGAAAACGAACCCGGCGGGCAGCTGACGAATGTGCGGTTTGACGCGGCCTTGGTTGATCGCTCAGGCGCGGTCCAAATCATCGAAAACGCGTTTGGGCAGGCCTAAGCCCCATTGAACCCCTCGGCCTGCTGCGCCATGTATCTGGCGTGAAGTTGAGGGACATGCCATGAAAATCGCCTTTCAAATGGACCCGATCGGGGCCGTGGACATCAATGCCGACAGCTCTTTCCGCCTTGCGGAAGAGGCGCAGGCCCGCGGGCACCAGCTGTTCTTCTACGGCCCGGACCAATTGGCCTATCAGGAAGGTCGGATCACCGCGCGCGGTCAGGACATGACGGTGCAGCGTGTCCCCGGAGATCCGGCGGTGCTTGGACCGGAACGTGAGGTTGATCTGGCCGAGTTCGACGTCATCTGGCTGCGACAGGACCCGCCGTTCGACATGCATTACATCACGTCGACCCATCTGCTGGATCGCCTCAAAGGTCAGGTTCTGGTGGTCAATGACTCGTTTTGGGTTCGCAACTTCCCCGAAAAACTGCTGATCCTGGATTTCCCCGATCTGATGCCACCGACCACGATTGCGCGGGATCTGCGGACTATCAAAGCGTTCAAGGACAAGCATAAGGACGTCATCCTGAAACCCCTTTATGGCAATGGCGGTGCAGGCGTGTTCCGGCTTGATGCCAACGACCGCAATCTCACGTCCCTGCATGAGCTGTTCTCCGGCTTCTCGCGCGAGCCGCTGATCGTTCAGAAATTCCTGGCCGATGTCAAAAACGGCGACAAGCGCGTGATCCTGGTCGATGGGGAAGCGGTGGGCGCGATCAATCGTGTCCCGGCCGAAGGCGAGACGCGTTCGAACATGCATGTGGGTGGACGGCCCGAGAAGATCGGGCTGAGCGAACGCGATCTCGAGATTTGCGCCGCCATCGGTCCAATTCTGAAAGAAAAGGGCCAGATTTTTGTCGGGATTGACGTCATTGGCGACTACCTGACCGAAATCAACGTGACCTCGCCCACTGGCATTCAGGAGCTGGAGCGGTTTAACGGCGAGAACATCGCCGAAAAGATCTGGCAGGCGATTGAGGCCAAAATCTAGGCCATCACCCTGGCGCTGATCCGAAAGCTCAGCGCCTCGGCCACATGGGGTCTGCGAATATCGGGCGCACCGTCCAGATCGGCGATGGTTCGCGCAACCCGCAGGATGCGGTGAAAGGCGCGGGCCGACAGGCCGAACCGGTCGGCGGCTTTCAGCAACAGGTCTTTGCCTTCGGGATCCAGGGCTGCGACCTCTTCCAACAACTTACCTTCAACATCCGCGTTCTGGCGGACGGATGGCGTATCTGCGTAGCGCGTGGCCTGAACCTGACGCGCCTGTTCCACTCGTGTCGCGACGGTGGCCGAGCTGTCGCCGGATGGCGGCAGATCAAGGTCGGTGAAGGCAACAGGCGGTACCTCGATCCGCAGATCGAACCTGTCCATCAACGGGCCGGAAATACGGTTCAGATAATCCTCGCCGCATCCGGGCGCACGGGAACAGGCGCGGGACGGATCGGTCAGATAGCCGCATTTGCAGGGGTTGGCCGCGGCGACCAGCATGAAACGGCAGGGATACTTCACATGCGCATTGGCGCGCGCCACCATCACTTCGCCTGTCTCAATCGGTTGGCGCAGGGTTTCCAGCACCGTCCGGGGGAACTCGGGAAACTCGTCCATGAACAGTACACCGTTATGGGCCAATGAAATCTCGCCGGGTTTTGCGCCCTTGCCGCCACCAACAATCGCCGCCATCGAGGCCGTATGGTGCGGCTCGCGGAAGGGTCGCGCGCGGCTGATGCCGCCTTCGTCCAGCAACCCGCAGAGGGATTGGATCATAGACGTCTCCAGCGCCTCGATCGGCGTGAGGGGTGGCAGAATGCCGGGCAGGCGTGCGGCCAGCATTGATTTGCCCGAGCCAGGCGTTCCGATCATGATCAGGTGGTGCCGCCCGGCTGCGGCAATCTCAAGCGCGCGTTTTGCACGTTCCTGCCCTTTCACGTCGCGCAGATCGCGGGCGCTGGGCGACAGATTCACCTCGCCTGGTTTGGCGGCGGCTAGTGGCGACTGGCCCGAGAAATGGCGGACGACGTCGCCCAGAGACCCGGCTCCGATCACCTGAGTGGCATCGACCCATGCCGCCTCGGTGCTGGATGCGCGCGGGCAAAGCAGCGCGCGATCCTCGGAGGCGGCGGTCATGGCGGCGGGCAAGGCGCCGACCACGGGCACCAAAGACCCATCCAAGGACAACTCACCCAAGGCAACTGTGCCGTCGGCGGCATCTGCCGGAATGATCTCCAGCGCCGACAGCAGGGCGACGGCGATGGGCAGGTCGAAATGGCTGCCTTCTTTCGGCAGATCGGCGGGCGAGAGGTTGATGGTGATCCGCTTCGACGGCAGGGCAATGGCCATGGCGCTAAGCGCGCTACGGACCCGGTCGCGCGCCTCGGACACGGCCTTGTCCGGCAGGCCGACGATGGAGAACGCAGGCAAGCCCGGCGATACGGCGCATTGAACCTCGACCGGGCGGGCCTCGACCCCCTGAAAAGCAACGGTATGAGCGCGGGCAACCATGGCGATCCTGTTCTTGGTTAACAGGACGTTGCTGCCATGGTTGCGGTTTAAGAATCGTTAACGGCAGCACGCATGGCGGTGAATTTGGGCCATGCCTCGGGGTCAGCCACGGTTTTGTCGCGGCAGAACGAATTGCAAAAGCCCCAGCGTTGTCCGTCCAGTTCCAGAAAATCGGTCACCGGTTTTCCGGAATAGGGGCACATCGTGTTAACTGACGGGCCGGGTTCGGCGGCCATGGCCGTTGAAACACCGCCCACTGGCCATGGCGCAATGGGCAAATCCAAAGCGTAGGGAAATGGCTTATATTCAACCGTCAGCCCCATCGCGCGCCATTGGCGCACTAATGTATCGCTGAGCAGTTCGATGCAGTAGTCGCGATTGGCCTCGGATACAGGCAGGCCGTAGCCTATGATCCGTGCGGCCACCGGCGTGTAAAACACATCGGCCAGAGAATACGCGCCAAAAAGCGGTCCATCCTTGGCCCCCGAGATACGGCGCGCATGGGCCCACAGTGTTTCGATACGCGCCAGATCAGTCAGCGTGTCCTCAGATGGAGAGAATCCCTGCCAGACATGCTTCAACTGCATTGCGCATTCGCCGCGCAGGGCGGTGAAGCCGGCGACCATCTCAGCGCATAACCAACGCGCCGTGGCCCGTGCCGCCGGGTCTCTGGGCCATAAGCTGGCTTCCGGGTGGCGTTCGGCCAGCGTTTCGGCCATGGCGAGGCTTTCGCCCACGACAGTTCCCTCGGGCAAGCGCATCGCGGGAACCAGCCGGGCCGGAGACAGCGGCTCCATATCCTGAGCCATGGTTCCGGAATAAAGGCCGATCATATGGGTTCGATAGGGCAGGCCGAACTTTTCCAGCATCAGCCAACCGCGCATGGACCAGCTGGAAAACAGCCTGTCGCCGATAAAAAGGTCATAGGTCATAAAGGGACGATGACGCAGCGCGTCGCGCAGGTAAATCAGTGATTTGTGCGCCGCCCGATCACGGAAGGTGATTGATTACACCGGCCGACCATGCCTGACCGTCAAATGCCAGATGGGTCACGGACAGGTTGTCGATGCGGTGCGCAAAGGTCTGTTGCGCGTCCAGATCCAGCGCGCGCTGAACCTGTGTCAGGATCACACCAAAATGGGCGACGATGACCAGATCGTGGCCCCGGTGATTGGCGATCAGGGTGTCAATCGCGCCATCGACCCGCGCGCGCACCTCGTTCCAGCTTTCACCTTGTGGTGGGCGAACGTCGCCGGGGTTGTCCCAATAGGCGAAGGCCAGTTCGGGGTCTTCGGCCTCGATTTCGGCAAAGCCGCGCAATTCCCACGCGCCGAAATTGATCTCGCGCAGGTCCGGGTGATGGGGCAAACGGCGGCGTGTGCCTTGGATAGCTGTTGCAGTCTCTAAGGCGCGCGACAGGTCCGAGGACACGACTATTGCCGCGGGCGGCAGGTAGTCATGCAGGCGTTCCAGGGCGGCTGTGTCGCTCAGATCAGCCGGAAGATCGGACCAGCCAACCATGGTTTTGGCATGGGTCGGGCCATGGCGGACAAGGTGCAGCCGGGTCACGGCAATGTCCCCTTCAGAACCATCGGCAAGCCTGCCGTCACCTGTACCGCCAGATCGGCACGAGCGGCAAGGGCGATGTTCAAGCGACCCTGCGCCTCGCGAAAGCGGCGGGCCAAAGCGTTTTCGGGTACGATCCCATGACCTACTTCGTTTGAGACAATGACGATCTGCGCCGCGCAATGCCCCAGCGCGTCCAGCAGGTCAGCCTGCGCCGTGGCCAGATCGGTTTCGGCCAGCAGGTGATTGGTCAGCCACATGGTGGCGCAGTCGATCAGACAGACCTGATCCGCCTTCAATTCCGCCAAAACCGGGGCCAAATCCAAAGGTGCCTCGACCGTCAGCCAATCCGGGCCGCGTTGGGCGATATGCTGATCGACCTTTTGGCGCATCTCATCATCAAACACTTGTGATGTGGCCAGATAAACGCGGCTTTTCCCCAATGAAACAACCAGTTGTTCGGCAAAAGCCGATTTGCCCGAAGCAGCCCCGCCCAGCACAAAGGTTAAATCGGGCAGCACAATTCTTACCTTTCTAGTGATCCACCTGCTTGTGCTCTGCGTATCGACGACAGGTCGGCAAGGCAAGCCCGGCCATCGAATACGATAATTGGGAGAGTTTCATGGCACTTGACAACGCGACCGACTTTTCGATGTCCAGGCAGGCAATGAAGGCCGAATTGCTGGACGCAGAGACCGAGTTAAAGTTGGCTTATGCCTGGCGCGATGAGCGTGACGAACAAGCCCTTCACCGCCTGATCACCGCCTATATGCGCTTAGCTATTTCGATGGCGGCCAAGTTCAAGCGGTATGGCGCGCCGATGAACGATTTGATCCAAGAGGCCGGTCTGGGCCTGATGAAAGCCGCTGACAAGTTTGACCCTGACCGGGGCGTGCGCTTTTCCACCTATGCCGTCTGGTGGATCAAGGCCAGCATTCAGGACTATGTGATGCGCAATTGGTCGATGGTGCGCACCGGCTCGACCTCATCCCAGAAATCGCTGTTCTTCAACATGCGTCGGGTTCAGGCACGGTTGGAACGCGAAGCGGCAACCGAAGGTCTGGAACTGGACAGGCACCAACTGCACCAGATGATCGCTACCGAAATCGGTGTGCCCCTGCGCGATGTCGAGATGATGGAGGGCCGCCTGTCAGGTTCGGATTTCTCGCTGAACGCGGTGCAATCGGTTGATGAGGACGGGCGCGAGTGGATCGATGCGCTGGAAGATGATCGGGAACAGGCCGCAGAAACGGTTGCGCACAACCATGACACCGAACAACTGCGCGAGTGGTTGTTGACCGCGATGAACGCGCTGAATGACCGCGAGCGTTTCATCGTACGCGAACGCAAGCTGCGCGAACCCGCGCGGACGCTGGAAAGCCTGGGGGATGAGCTTGGTCTGTCCAAGGAACGTGTCCGCCAGCTTGAGGCCGCAGCATTTGTGAAGATGCGTAAGAACCTTGAAGCCCAGTCGCGAGAGGTGCAACACTTCATCGCATGACACGGCTTGCGATTCTGCTTTGTGCACTGATGGTTACGATGGTCTCGGCGCGTCCGGGACAGGCGGATGCGTTGATCCCTCGCGACATGATTGCCGACATGCAGTCGGCGGATGTGGTGATATTGGGCGAAGTTCACGACAATCCCAGGCATCATCAGGTTCAGAGCGAGGCGGTCAAAGCCCTGTCGCCCTCGGCGGTCGTGTGGGAGATGGTGACCGAAGAAGGCGCGCAAAGGCTGGCGCAAAAAGCCGTGTCCGATCCCGAAGAACTGGGCCGCATCCTGCGCTGGGCGGAAACCGGCTGGCCGCCGCTCAGCATGTATTACCCTGTTTTTCAGGCATCCGACGCGCCTGTCTACGGTGCCATGGTGCCGCGTGTCGCTGCCCGGGCCGCGATGGAACGAGGCGCGGCAACAGCGCTGGGCGCGGATGCGGCGCGATATGGCCTGACGGTTCCACTGCCGCCTGACGAGCAGGCCGCGCGCGAAGCCGACCAGTTGGCTGCGCATTGTGACGCGCTTCCGGCAGAGGCCTTGCCGCAAATGGTCGCAATACAGCGCCTGCGCGACGCCGTGCTGACACGCTCGACCCTGCAGGCGATCGAAGACACCGGCGGGCCGGTTGCGGTGATCACCGGCAACGGCCATGCCCGCAAGGACCGAGGCATTCCGACCTTCCTGTCGCGGATGCAGCCCGGCTTGAAGGTTTTTGTGCTGGGCCAATCCGAGGATGGCGCAATCGAAGGCACATTCGACGCGGTGATTGACAGCCCGACTGTTGATCGCGAAGACCCCTGCAAAGCGTTCGAGACCCAGAATTAACCGCTGGAACTACGCGGTGGCGTTGCATAATGTCGGGGCCGACCGGGACGGGAAGGGCTGAACATGCTGTCATCCAAACGCATTTTGCTGATCATCGGCGGAGGGATAGCTGCCTATAAATCGCTGGACCTGATCCGGCGGCTGAAAGAGCGTGGCGCAGCCGTAACCCCCGTTGTGACCCGCGCGGCGGAAGAGTTCGTGACGCCCTTGTCCGTGTCCGCGCTTGCAGGTGAAAAGGTCTATCGCGACCTCTTCGACCTGACCGATGAGGCCGAGATGGGCCATATCCAGCTTTCGCGCTCGGCTGACCTGATCGTTGTTGCTCCGGTCACGGCGGATCTGATGGGCAAGATGGCCTCGGGTCTGGCGAATGATCTGGCCTCGACCCTTCTGATGGCCACCGACACGCCCGTTCTGTGCGCGCCTGCCATGAATGTGCGGATGTGGGATCACCCCGCGACCCAGCGCAACCTTGCGCAGTTGCAGGCGGATGGCGTGCGCTTTGTCGGCCCGAACGAAGGGGATATGGCCTGCGGCGAATACGGCCCCGGCCGCATGTCCGAACCGCTAGAGATTGTTGCCGCGATCGAGGCCCAATTGTCGGACGGCCCATTGCAGGGCAAGCGCATTCTGGTGACGTCGGGCCCCACGCATGAACCCATCGACCCCGTGCGCTATATCGCCAACCGCTCCTCGGGGGCGCAGGGCACCGCCGTGGCGCGGGCCTTGGCGGCGCTTGGGGCGGATGTGGTTTTTGTCACCGGCCCCGCCGATGTGCCCCCGCCCGAAGGCGTGCAGGTGGTGCGCGTTGAAACGGCGCAGGAAATGTCGGACGCGGTCGACGCCGCCCTGCCGGTGGATGCTGGTGTCTTTGCCGCCGCCGTGGCCGATTGGCGCGTCGCCAGCGCCTCGGACCGGAAGCTGAAGAAAACCCGCGACGGCTTGCCCGCGCTGGAGTTTGCTGAAAACCCCGACATCCTGAAACGGGTCGCGCATCTGGAGCAGGGACGACCAGCGCTGGTCGTGGGCTTTGCGGCGGAAACAAATGACGTTCTGGACAATGCCACCGCGAAACGACTGCGTAAGCAATGTGACTGGATTGTCGCCAACGATGTCAGCCCGTCGACCGGTATCATGGGAGGGGCGGAAAACGCGGTGGTCCTGATCTCGGACACTGGTGCAGAGGAATGGCCGCGCATGGGCAAGGACGCGGTGGCCGCCCGTCTGGCCCAGAAGATTGCCGAGGCGTTGGGCGATTGACGCCTTGGACTATGAACAAAGAGGAACTGGAATGGTGGCAATTCGTGTGATCCGCGACGCGGGGTCCGATGCCTCGGTGGCATTGCCGTCTTATGAAACATCCGGTGCCGCCGGTGCAGATGTGCGCGCAAACCTTCCCGGCGGCAAGGCGATCACGCTTGAACCCGGGCAGCGCGCCTTGATCCCGACTGGCCTGCGGATCGAAATCCCCCAAGGGTACGAGGTTCAGGTCCGCCCGCGCTCGGGGCTGGCCCTGAAACACGGGATCACCCTGCCCAACACGCCGGGGACCATCGACAGCGATTATCGTGGACCCCTGGGCGTGATCCTGATGAATGCCGGGCAAGACCCCTTTGACGTGGCGCATGGCGAACGTATTGCGCAACTGGTCGTCGCCCCGGTCGTTCAGGCCGAGTTCCTAGTGGCAGACGACCTGAGCGATACCGAACGCGGGGCAGGTGGCTTCGGCTCCACCGGGCGCGGCTGATGTTGCTGGTTCTTCTGTTGGCCGCCGGGCTTTGGGGCGTCGGCTACATCGCGGGTGTATCGCGCACGGCCCGGCTGGTCTCGGTCGCGGTTCTTTTGTCGGGCGTCATCATTGCGCAGCTGATCCTGCCCGACGGCAATCCCTTGCGCGAGGCGACGGGTGGGTCGGCGGCGATGTGGCTGATCCTGGCCGGGTTTGCCGCGTTGGTTCTGCTCTATGGCAGGGTGCTGAAAGTCCTGCGCAACCGGGCCACGCCCGAGACAAATCAGGATACTGTCAAACCCTCGGACCGTTTCTCTGAAACCGAACTGGATCGCTATGCCCGTCACATCGTCCTGCGGGAATTGGGCGGGCCGGGGCAGAAGAAACTCAAAAAAGCGCGGGTTCTGGTCATCGGCGCAGGCGGTCTGGGCGCGCCCGCGTTGCAGTATCTGGCGGCGGCAGGGGTTGGCACCATCGGCGTGATCGATGACGACGTGGTTGAAAACGCCAATCTGCAACGGCAGGTGATCCACCGCGACGCCGACATCGGAATGCCCAAGGTTTTCTCGGCGCAACAAGCGATGGAGGCGCAGAACCCGAACGTTGTGGTGCTGCCCTACAATCGCCGTTTCAGCGAAGAGATCGCGGCGGACCTGTTCGCCGATTTCGATCTGATCCTGGACGGGACGGACAATTTCGACACCCGCTATCTGGCCAACCGAACGGCGGTTGCCTTGGGGAAACCTTTGATCTCTGGCGCGCTCTCGCAATGGGAAGGGCAGCTGAGTGTCTTTGACCCCGCCACCACAGGCCCGTGCTATCAGTGCATCTTCCCCGAAGCGCCCGCCGCCGGGCTGGCCCCTTCTTGCGCCGAAGCGGGGGTGATCGGGCCGCTGCCCGGCGTGGTGGGATCCATGATGGCGGTTGAGGCGATCAAGGTGATCACCGGTGCCGGGGCCGCCTTGCGGGGCGAAATGCTGATCTATGACGCGCTTTATGGCGAAAGCCGCAAGATCACCCTGTCCAAACGCGCCGATTGCCCGATTTGCGCGCAGGCAGCCGCCCAGGCGTAACCGCCGCGCGCGCCAGCGCGCGGCCCGGCCCAACCGCGCCAAGGCGCATCTGCGATGCGCGCTGCGCGGGCGGGAGAGCCCCGTTCACCCCAAAGCGCGGTCCAGATCGGCGATCAGGTCCTCGGCATCTTCCAGCCCGACCGACAATCGGAAAATCCCGTCGCCCGCATAGGCGCGGTAATCCTCCAACTGCGCGCCGCCCAGTTTGAACGACGTCTCCATCAGCCCATCGGTGCCCATCCAGAAGATCAGGCTACGATGATGCCCCAGCGAGACTGCATAGTGGATCACCTCAAGCCTCTCGATCATCTGTTGCGCGATGCGTTCGCCCTCAGCAGCGTTGCCCACCTGGAATGAGATCATGCCGGACATATTCGACATCTGTTGCTGCGCCAGTTCGGCCAGCGGATGCGATGCGAGACCGGGATAGATCACCTTGGTGACCCGCGGGTCATTGTCCAGCCATTCGGCTACCGCCATGGCTCCGGCCTGATGGGCCTTCATGCGCAGGGGCAGGGTGGTGGCGCCGCGCGCGATCAGCCAGGCGTTGAACGGTGATAGAACGCTTCCGTGATGGATCGCGGCCTCGGCCCGCATCCGCGCGACCAGCTCCGCCGATCCGGCCACCGCGCCGCCCACCGCATCGCCATGCCCGCCGATATATTTCGTGATCGAGTGCAGCGTCAGATCAACACCCAACGCCACCGTGTCCATGCCCAGTGGCGAGGCAAAGGTGGCATCACAACTCAGCAACGCCCCGGCCTGACGCGCAAGCCGCGAGATTGCGGCCAGATCGGTCAGCCGCCCGATGGGATTTACTGGCGTTTCGGTATGGATCAGCCGCGTGTTGGGGCGCAGGGCCGCAGCCACGTTCGACGGATCAGACATGTTGACGGCTGAGACCTCAATGCCCATGCGCGGCAGGGTCTCGCGCGCCAGTTCGGCCACGCCTGCATAAGACACGTCGGAGACAATCAGATGATCGCCTGCCGACAGAAAGGTGAAAAAGATCGCCGAGGCCGCCGCCATCCCCGAGGCGGTCGCCAGACAGGCCTCGGTGCCTTGCAGCGCAGCGATCTTGGCCTCCAGCCCCGCCACGGTCGGGTTGGCCCAGCGGGAATACACATAGGGCGTCTCGGGTGTCAGATCATGGGCGGAAAACCCGGCCAGATCCTCGGTGATATAGGTCGAGCTCATGTGGATCGGCGGGGCCGATGCGTTGGTCGAGGCGTCTGGCGGATCCCCGGCATGGATCGCTGTCGTCATGATCCCGGCGGGGCGATTGGGTTTTGTCATGGGCGTCCTCCCTTTCGTGTCGAACCTGAGCGGGCTATCGCGACAAGGCAAGCAGATTTGCGACGAATTCTGCCGGTTCCGGTACCACCCCCTCTGGACCATTCCCCGCGCCCTACATAGCTTGAGGGTCAAAGGAGATCTGCATGACCAACCCGATCCTGTCCGACTGGACCACGCCCTTTGAAATCGCGCCCTTCGCTGCGATTTCAGATGAAGATTTTGCCCCGGCACTGGATAAGGCGATGGCTGCGCATAACGCTCAGATCGACGCGATTGCCGGAAACCCGGACGCGCCCACCTTTGCCAACACGATCGAAGCGCTTGAGGCCGCGGGGGAGCAATTGGATAAGGTCCTGTCGGTGTTTTTCACGGTGGCAGGGGCCGACAGCAACCCCAAACGGGAAGAGTTGCAGCGTGACTTTTCACCGAAACTGTCGGCGCATTTCTCGGGCATTTCCTCAAACAAGGATCTGTTCCGCCGGGTGGCCGATCTTTGGCAGCGGCGCGATGATCTGGACCTGAGCGATGAACAGGCCCGAGTTCTGATGCTGACCCATCGCGGCTTTGTCCGCGCTGGTGCCGCGCTGCAGGGCGAGGCCGATGAAAGGATGCAAGGGATCAAATCGCGCCTTGCCTCGCTGGGCACCTCGTTCACCCAGAACCTGCTGGCGGATGAGCGCGATTGGTTCATGGTTCTGGCCGAGGATGATCTGGACGGCCTGCCCGATTTCGTCATCGCTGCGGCCCGCGCAGCGGGTGAGGAAAAGGGCGCGAACGGGCCGGTTGTGACCCTGTCCCGCTCGCTGATCGTGCCGTTTCTGCAGTTCTCATCCCGCCGCGACCTGCGGGAAACCGCCTATCGCGCCTGGGCTGCGCGGGGGGCAAACGGGAATGAGACCGACAACCGCGAGATTGCAGCCGAAATCCTGACCCTGCGGGAAGAGCGGGCCAAGCTGCTGGGCTATGACAGTTTCGCGGATTTCAAGCTGGAAACCGAGATGGCCCGCTCGCCCGACCGCGTGCGCGATCTGTTGATGCAGGTTTGGGACCCCGCCAAAGCCCGCGCCGATGCGGATGCAGAGATTCTGACCGGCATGATGCAAGAGGATGGCGTGAACGGCCCCTTGGAAGCCTGGGACTGGCGCTACTATGCCGAGAAGCTCCGCAAGGCCGAGCATGATCTGGATGAGGCGGCGCTGAAACCGTACCTGCAACTCGACCGGATGATCGAGGCGTCTTTTGCCTGCGCCAACCGTCTGTTCGGGCTGGAGTTCGCGCCGCTGGACGTGCCGCTCTACCACCCCGATTGCCGGGCGTGGGAAGTGACGCGCAACGGGCGGCATGTGGCGGTTTTCATTGGCGATTATTTCGCACGTGGCTCTAAACGGTCAGGGGCCTGGTGCAGCGCCATGCGGGCGCAGGCGAAATTCCCCGAAGAACAAGCGCCCGTTGTGATCAACGTGTGCAACTTCGCCAAGGGCGATCCGGCGCTGCTGTCCTACGATGACGCCCGGACCCTGTTTCACGAGTTCGGCCATGCGCTGCATCAGATGCTGTCGAACGTGACCTATGAAAGCATTTCAGGCACGTCCGTCGCGCGGGATTTCGTCGAACTGCCCAGCCAGCTTTATGAACACTGGCTTGAGGTTCCGGAGGTTCTGGCCGAATACGCCACCCATGCCGAGACGGGTGAGCCGATGCCTCAGGCGATGCTGGAGAAGGTGCTGAAGGCAGCCAATTTCGATCAGGGGTTCCAGACGGTTGAATATGTGGCCTCGGCCTTGGTTGATCTGGCGTTTCACGAAGGCGCGGCCCCGGCGGATCCGATGGCCAAGCAGGCCGAGGTTCTGGCCGAAATCGGCATGCCAAAGGCCATCGGGATGCGCCACGCCACCCCGCATTTCGCTCATGTCTTTGCGGGCGACGGGTATAGCGCAGGCTACTACAGCTACATGTGGTCCGAGGTCATGGATGCCGACGCCTTCGCCGCATTCGAAGAGGCCGGAGGGGCCTTTGACCCCGAACGCGCCAAGGCGCTGGAAGAGAATATCCTCTCCACCGGCGGCTCGCGTGAGGCCGAGGATCTGTATCTGGCCTTCCGGGGTCGCCTTCCGGGTGTCGAGGCATTGTTGAAAGGGCGCGGGTTGATCGCCGCCTGATCGGATCGGGCCGTCAGTATCCCAACTGGCGGTCCACCAGATGCACAATGGGCTCACCGGCTTCGCCGCGCCGGATGTTCTCGCAGATCACCTGCGCCGCTGTGACAGGCCGGGTCTCTGACGCGATATGCGGCGTGACGGTCACGTTCGGATGTGTCCAATAGGGGTGTTCGGGTGGCAGGGGTTCGATGCGAAACACATCCAGCGTCGCGTGTCCGACCTGCCCGGTGTTCAGCGCCTCCAGCAGGGCGTTGTCATCGATCAGCGGGCCGCGCCCCGGATTGATGATCTTTGCCCCTTTCGGCAACAGCGCCAGCGTTTCGGCGTTCAGGGTGTTTTCCGTCGCTTGCGTGTCTGGCAACAGCAGCACGACGATTTCGGATTGGGACAAGGCGGTACGCAAACCGTCGGCCCCATGCAGACAGGTCACGCCCTGGATGTCCTTTTGGGTGCGGCTCCACCCCAAAACGCGAAAGTTCAGCGTGGCCAGCGCCTGCGCTGCCGCTTGCCCCAACTCTCCCAGCCCCAGCACGCAGACTGTGCGCTCGGTCGCAAGCGGTGGCGCGACCGGGGCCCAAACACCGTCCTGCTGGGTGATATGGGTGTCCATGCCCAGATGATACCGCAGGACATGGCCCAAAACCCATTCTGTCATACCTTGCGTCAACCCGTGATCAACCATGCGGGCCAGCGGAACAGTCAGAGTTGCGTTGTCGGCGATGCTTTCGACCCCGGCCCAGAGGCTCAGCACAGCCTTCAACCTTGAATAGGGCGTGAAGTCCAGCAAGCCGCCATTTGGCGCGTAGACGACATAATCCACCTGATCCGGGTGCATGTCGGTGGCCAGATGCACGTCCAACCCGGCCTGGGCCAGACCCTTGGTCAACAGCGGCTGGTAGATCGGCCACAGGGCAGGGCGCGCAGAGAACAGAACGTTGACGGGCATGAAGGGCCTTTCAGATCAGCGGGGGCGGTGGATATGCGCGCTTTGGACAATGCCGAAGGCTGCCATCAGGACCAGCATGGCCGATCCGCCATAGCTGACCATTGGCAGCGGCACACCCACAACCGGGGCCAGCCCCATCACCATCGACATGTTGACCGCAAAGAACAGGAAGAAGTTCAGCGCAATCCCCAGCACCACCAGTGACGAGAACCGATCCTTGGTCGAAAGCGCCGTGACCATGCAGAAGATCAGGATCAGGGCATAGAGTATCAACAGGGTGATGCCGCCAACAAAGCCGAATTCCTCGGCCAGCGTGGTGAAGATGAAATCGGTGTGCTTTTCAGGCAGGAAATTCAGGCGCGATTGAGTGCCTTGCATGAACCCCCGACCGTTCCAGCCACCAGACCCAAGCGCGATCTTTGATTGGGTGATATGGTATCCGTCGCCAAGTGGATCGGATGAAGGATCAAGAAATGTGTCGATGCGGCGAAACTGATAGTCTTTCAGCAACTGCCATTCGGTTCCCCGGCTATTGAAGACAGCGGCAATCAGCCCCGCCACGGCCGCTATTACCGCCGCAAAATAGGCCCAATGCACACCTGCCAAAAACATCAACCCGCCACCGGCGGCCAGCAACAGGATCGAGGTGCCAAGGTCCGGTTGCCGTAAGACCATGAAGGTCGGGATAAGGATAAGGATCACCGGAATGATCACCCAGAGCGGGCGAGAAGTTTTGTGAGAAGGCAGCCAATCGTAATAAGCCGCCAGCACCATGACCAATGCGACTTTCATCACCTCGGACGGTTGCAGCCGCATGAAACCAAGATCTATCCAGCGCTGAGCGCCCATACCTATGGTTCCAAAAAGCTCGACAAATACCAGCAGAGCGATGGAACCCAGATAAGCCAGCACCGACATATTTCGCCAGAACCAGATCGGTACAAGCGCGATGATAAACATCACAGTTAAGCCCAGACCAAACCGCTCCATCTGAGGTTCGGCCCAGGGCGTCCAGGACCCGCCTGCCACGGAATAGAGCATCAGGAACCCGGCGCTGGCCGTGCTGATCAGCAACAAGGTCAGGGGCCAGTTCATATACAGGAACTTGCGGAACCCCGATGGCGTCGATTTGACGTTATACTCAAGATAGCTCATGCGCGATCCTTTTCGTCAGGACGCGCTTTGGGGCGGCGATCGCCTTCAAGCCTCTTTTGCTGCTCTTTAATACGGTCCCGATCCGCGACCGGGTACGCCTCAAGCGGCGGGGTGCCCTTGTAGAGTGCCTGTAGCATGATATCTCGTGCAACCGGGGCCGCTGCTTTCGATCCGCCACCGCCATGTTCCACCACCACTGCAATCGCGTATTTGGGATTGTCGTAGGGCGCAAAACTGACGAACAGGGCGTGATCTCGGCGTTCCCAAGGCAGGTCCTCGTTGCGGATTACGCCTGCGGCCCGTTCGGCCTTGGTGATGTTGCGGACCTGGCTGGTTCCGGTCTTGCCCGCCATGCGGAAGTCATCCGCGATGATCCGGCTGCGATATGCCGTCCCGCGCCGGTCGTTCGAAACCGACCACATGGCCTCGCGAATATAACGAAGATTCGCCGGTTTGATCGCCAAAGGTTCACCCGCGCCCGAGGGTTGTTCGACCCCGTTGATCGATCGCACCAGACGGGGCGACACGGCGCGTCCGGTGGCGATCCGTGCGGTCATCACGGCCAGTTGCATGGGCGAGGCGAGCATGAAGCCCTGCCCGATGGACGCGTTGGCGGTATCACCGATCAGCCATTCCTCGCCATGGACCCGCTGTTTCCATGCCTGATTGGGTGCCAGTCCGGCGCGCACGGCGGACATGGGGATGTCATGCTTGATACCCAGGCCAAGGATGTTGGACATCTCAGAGATTTTGTCGATGCCGACCTTGATCGCCACGTCGTAATAATACACGTCACAACTGCGTTTTAGCGATGTATTCAGATCGACCATGCCATGACCGCCGCGTTTCCAGCAGTGGAAGCGGCGGCTGCCGACCTTCAGGTGGCCGGGGCAATAGACGGTATTGCCAGGACCGATGACACCAGCCTCAAGTGCTGCCAGAGCGGTGACCATCTTAAAGGTGGAGCCTGGCGGATAGGTGCCCTGCACCGTTTTGTTGGCCAATGGGCGGTACTTGTCCTGCGTCAGTATTTGGTAATCCGCGACCGAGATTCCGCGGACGAACAGGTTGGGGTCAAAGCTGGGGGCCGAGGCCATCGCGCGCAGATCGCCGGTTTCGCAGTCGATGACCACAGCGGCGGCGCTTTCACCAGCCAGTCGGGCTTGCGCATATTGCTGCAGGTCCGCATCGACCGAGAGCTGAAGGTCGGCACCGGGCTGACCCTCCTGCCGGTCCAATTCACGCATCACTCGGCCCGAAGCGTTAACCTCGATCCGTTTGGAGCCGGCCCGACCACGCAGCGAGATCTCCTGTTTGGCTTCCAATCCGACCTTGCCGATCTGGAAGCGCGGGATGCGCAGCACCGGTTCGGGATCTTCAATCTGGCTGAGATCATAATCGCTGACGGGGCCGACATAACCGACGATATGGGCGAAATCCTCGTATCGGGGGTATTGCCGGGTCGATCCGACCTCGGGCGTGACACCGGGCAGGGCGGGGGCGTTCACCGCAACTTTCGAAATGTCCTCCCACGTTACCTGATCGGCCAATGTCACCGGCAGGAACGGGGCCGAGCGGCGCATCTCGGTCTTGGCGCGTTCGATCTCGTCCTCGTTCAGAGGGATTATGCTGGACAGCTCGGCGATCACCTTGTCGACGTCGCCTGCATCCTCGCGCACGATGACGATACGGTAGGACGGCGTGTTCTGCCCGATGATCTGCCCGTTGCGGTCGTAGATCCGCCCGCGAGTGGGTGGGATCAGGCGGATATTGATGCGGTTTTCTTCGGCCAGAAGGCGGTATTGATCGGCCTGATCGACCTGCATGAACCGCATCCGCGCCGCCAGCCCGCCGACAAAGGCGGCTTGCAGCCCGCCCAGTATCAAGGCCCGGCGCGGCAGGCGTTTATAGGCAAGGCCCTGGGTTTTGGTCTTGCGTGGCTTCATGCCCGCGCCCCCGCAACACTGACATCTGCTGCCGACATCCGTCGCACGCCAAAGACGGACTGGCTGAGCAGAACAATTGCCGGATAGGCCACAATCGTCACGACCAGCTGAAATAGGACGGGCGCAAAGGCAGCCTGATCAACGGACAGGACGGCCAGAATAACGCGGTTTCCAAGAAATACGGCAGTTGTGACCATGCCGACCGACATCCATTCACCCACAAAACCCGCATCCCGCATGCCAGGTGCTGCCGAGCGCAGGTAGGCCGCACCCAGAACCACCAATGCGGCCAGTAATCCGGGCGGGCGTTGCAACAGCAGGTCGGCCATCAGCATCACGGCGGCGATCAGAAAGGTCGGTACGTAATCCGGGCGTCGCAGCACCCATGCAAAGGTCAGCGCGATCATGACATCCGGAAAGGGCCAGCGATCCGGTTGCGCGTTCAGCGGCAGAAGGTGCAGGAACAGGACCAGAAACGCCAACACCACGTAAAGCCCCCGCATCGCCCAGTTATGTGAGGCAGGTTTATCCATCGCCGGCCTCATTGGGTGTCAGAGCGGCTTCGGGGCGTGCCGGACCGACAATGCCACCGGGATCGCGGATCGAGGGCGCCGCGTTGAACCGCAGAACCCGCAGAAACTCCAGCCGCTCGAAGTCGGCGGACAGGCGCACGCGCAGGCGACCGCCCGGGTCTGCGGCAATCTGGCCGATCAGCAGACCGGCGGGGAATACGCCCCCATCGCCCGAGGTAATCACCCGGTCGCCGGGGCGCACAAGCTCGCGGTTTTCAAGGAATTCGACGGCTGGGGCCGGGGTGTTGTCGCCGGCGATCAGGGCCGTTTGCCCCGATGGCTGGATGGTCGCGGGAATGGCGCTGGAGGCATCGGTCAGCAGAATGACACGCGCCGTATCCGGCCCCACGCCCGAAATCCGCCCGACCAGCCCGATCCCGTCCATTGTGGCCCAGCCATCGACGATCCCGTCACGCTCGCCCACATTCAGCAGAACGGACTGCCGGAAGGGTGAGCCGCTATCGGCCATCACAACCCCGGTGATATAGGTCAGGCGCGGGTCAAGGCGCACATTGTTCAAATCCAGCAGGCGCGCGTTTTCTTGTTCCAACTGCAGCGCGGCCTCTTTCCAGGCGCGCATCAGGCGAAGTTCCGACCGCAGCTCGCGGTTCTGTTCGCTCAGGCGTTGATAGCTTTGGAAATCGCGCACCAGATTGACGGTCGCCGTCACCGGCACCATCGCCCATTCCATCGAGGGGACAACGGCGTCCACCACCTGAGCGCGGAAACGCTCAACCCGAGGGCTATCGATCCGCCAGACGACAAAGATGCCCAACAGGCACAGCACAACGATCCCCAGAAGCAGACGCCGCAGCGGGGTCGTGTAGTCATCGCGCTGTGATCGGTCTTTTGCCACAGGTTACCTTCCCGTGCTGCTCGTGCCGAATTTACCCTATGTGCAAAGGGTGCGCGCCTTAGCTTTCGTAGTCAATCGCGTGGCGCAGCTGTTTTTCGTATTCTAGCGCCTTGCCGGTGCCCAAAGCCACACAATTCAGGCTTTCATCGGCAATCGACACGGCCAGACCGGTTTGTTCGCGCAGGGCCAGATCCAGATCGCCCAGCAGCGCGCCGCCGCCGGTCAGCATCACGCCGCGGTCCACAATATCCGCCGCCAGATCGGGCGGGGTCGTTTCCAGCGCGGTCATCACCGCCTCGCAGATCTGTTGGACGGGCTCCGACAGGGCCTCGGCCACCTGGGCCTGGCTGATCTCGATTTCCTTGGGCACGCCGTTCAGCAGGTCGCGGCCGCGGATATGCATCGACTGGCCACGGCCATCATCGGGCATCCGGGCGGTGCCGATGGTGGTCTTGATCCGTTCAGCGGTGGATTCACCGACCAGCAGGTTCTGCTGGCGCCGCAGGTACGAGATGATGGCCTCGTCCATCCGGTCGCCACCAACGCGGACCGAACGGGCGTAGACGATGTCGCCCAGCGACAGAACCGCAACCTCGGTGGTGCCGCCGCCGATATCGACGACCATGTTGCCGGTCGGATCGGTGATCGGCATCCCTGCGCCAATGGCCGCCGCAATCGGTTCGGCAATCAGACCGGCGCGGCGCGCGCCTGCGGACAGAACCGACTGACGGATCGCGCGCTTTTCAACGGGTGTCGCGCCATGAGGGACGCAGACGATGATCTTGGGTTTTGAGAAGGTCGAGCGTTTGTGCACCTTGCGGATGAAATGCTTGATCATCTCCTCGGCGGTGTCGAAATCTGCAATCACGCCCTCGCGCATCGGGCGGATCGCCTCGATGGAACCGGGGGTCCGGCCCAGCATCAGCTTGGCGTCTTCTCCGACGGCCAGAACCTTTTTTACGCCGTCCTTGACGTGATAGGCCACAACCGAAGGTTCAGACAGGATCACACCGCGACCTTTGACATAAACCAGCGTGTTTGCTGTCCCAAGGTCGATAGCCATGTCCGCTGTGAACAGGCCGCCCAGATTGCCAAAGATCCCCATGTTTCCCCTGATCCTGTATGTCGGTTTTTCTACTGCCCGCGACTCGACGGTTCCGGGACGGATGACTTATAGGGTGCCAACTCGCCCGGTAAAAGGGCTGATTCCGCGACAATCAGCACCTTTTCGCCTCATTTGCAGGGACTTTAGAAGGCAACATGCTCTCATATCAACATATTTACCACGCCGGGAATCTGGCGGATGTGCAAAAGCACGCATTGCTGGCCTGGACGCTGTCCTATCTGACCGGCAAGGACAAGCCGCTGACCTATGTGGAAACCCACTCCGGGCGCGGGGTGTACCGGCTGGATTCAGACGAGGCGCGCAAGACGGGTGAAGCGGCGGCGGGGATTGAGCGGGTGCAGCGGGGCGAATGGTTCGAGGCATCGCATCCGCTGACGCAGGCTATCGAGGCGACGCGGTCCAGATTTGGGTCGGCGTGTTATCCGGGATCACCCCTGATTGCGACAAGTTTGCTCAGACCACAGGACAGTTTGCATTTTGCCGAACTGCATCCGCAGGAACATGCTGCGCTGTCGCAGGCTGTGCCGGGGGGCAGCGTTAGGGTCTACAAGCAGGACGGGTATAATCTGGCGCAGTCCCTGCTGCCGCCCACGCCGCGCCGGGGGATGCTGCTGATCGATCCGAGTTATGAGGTGAAATCAGAGTATGATCGCCTGCCGGGTATCATCGCCAAGCTGCATCGCAAATGGAATGTCGGGGTCATCGCGCTTTGGTATCCGATCTTGCGGGATAGCCGCCAACAACAGATGGTCGATGCATTGGTTCGGCAGAACTTACCCAAAGCGATGCGGCACGAGGTGACCTTTCCGGCGGCGCGAAAGGATCATCGCATGATCGGATCCGGCATGTTCGTGGTCAACGCGCCGTTTGGCCTGAGCGACGAAGCCCAGAGACTGACGGACTTGTTCAAAACCCTTTGAAAGCTGGTGCGGCAAAGGGGTCTCCCGCCTCGCTTGCCAGCATCAAAGATGCCGTCAACCGAGTTGGGCCCGGCAGCGCGCCTGCGGCGCGCTGCCGGGCCCAAAACCCAAGAAGGGTCGGCGAAGCCGGGCCGCCGCGGGTGCGGGAGCCTTTGGTCTGTTTAGGTCAGGTCCTTGTAACTGATCTCGCGCGTATCGGCGCCGGGGCCTGTTTTCTCACGCCGCATGATCAGACGGTTCAGCGCGTGGATATACGCCTTGGCCGAGGCCACGACGGTATCTGTGTTCGCAGATTGACCGGTGGCGATCATGCCGTCTTCTTCCAGACGCACCGAGACGGTGGCTTGCGCGTCCGTGCCTTCGGTCACGGCGTGCACCTGATACAGTTGCAAATGCGCTTTGTTGGGGTAAATCGCACGGATCGCCTTGAAGGTGGCATCGACGGGTCCGTCGCCATGTTCGGTCGCGATGATGTCCTTGCCGTCCATCTCCAGCTCGACCGTCGACTCGGCCTGTCCGCCAGTGCCGCAGGTGACCTTCATCGACACCAGTTGCAGGTAGTCATCCGCCTCGTCCAGTGTCATCAGGGCGATCAGGTCGTCGTCAAAGACCTCTTTCTTGCGGTCCGCCAGGTCCTTGAAGCGGACAAAGATATCGCGCAGCTGGTTGTCGCCGACCTCAAAACCCAGTGTCTCAAGTTTGTCGCGCAAGGCGGCGCGGCCCGAATGTTTGCCCAGCGGCAGGGATGTCCCCGTCAGACCAACATCTTCGGGTCGCATGATCTCGAAATTGTCACGGTTCTTCAGCATCCCGTCCTGATGGATGCCGCTTTCATGGGCAAATGCGTTCTTGCCGACGATGGCCTTGTTGAACTGCACGTTAAAGCCCGACACGGTGGCGACCCGGCGTGAGATATGCATGATCTTGGTGGTATCGATACCGGTGTGGTAGGGCATGATATCGTTGCGCGTGCGCATGGCCATCACGACCTCTTCCAGCGCAGTGTTGCCCGCACGCTCACCCAGACCGTTGATGGTGCATTCGATCTGACGCGCGCCGCCGATGACGGCCGCCAGTGAGTTTGCCGTCGCCATACCCAGATCGTTGTGGCAGTGGGTCGCAAACACGACCTCATCCGCGCCGGGCACGGTTGCGATCAGACGCTTGATCAAATCTGCCGATTCCAGCGGTGCGGTGTAGCCCACCGTGTCGGGGATGTTGATCGTGGTCGCACCCGCCTTGATCGCAATCTCGATCACACGGCACAGGTAATCCCACTCGGTCCGCGTTGCATCCATCGGCGACCATTGCACGTTTTCGCACAGATTGCGGGCATGGGTGACCGTGTCGTGGATTTTCTCGGCCATCTCGTCCTGGGTCAGGTTCGGAATGGCGCGGTGCAGCGGAGAGGTGCCGATAAATGTGTGAATGCGGCTTTTCTCGGCGTGTTTGATCGCCTCCCAGCACCGGTCGATATCGTTGAAATTGGCGCGGGCCAGACCGCAAATGCGGCTGTTCTTGGCGCGCTGGGAAATTTCGGTGACGGCTTTGAAATCGCCTTCCGAGGCGATGGGAAAACCCGCCTCGATGATGTCGACGCCCATCTCGTCCAGCAGTTCGGCGATTTCCAGCTTTTCTTCATGGGTCATGGTGGCGCCGGGGCTCTGCTCGCCGTCGCGCAAAGTGGTATCGAAGATCAAGACGCGGTCTTGGTCGGTCACGTTGGTCATGGGATTTCTCTTTCTTCTTCTGTCCTAAAGCCTATGGCGCGCGGGCGTCCTCCTCTGAGCGGGCGCGCCGGATGGCACGCTCAGAGGCGGATTAGGATCAGTAGGCCACGCAGCGACGTACCGCCAAAGGCGGTGTCGGCAAAAGGGATATCTGCGCGGTTGATCATGGGCGAAACTTATACAGAGCAGAAGGGGAATGAAAAGAACCAATTTTCAGGCTTTGCGGATTTGCCCCGGTTTCTTTTGCTTTGCGTGTTGAACCCATCTGTGCTGCCGCTAGGTGGGGCGGTATGAAGACAGCTTTGATCATTGGTGCATCCGGGGGGATCGGCGGCGCAATCTGCGACCGGCTTGTGGCACAGCGCGTGGCGGTGACCGGCCTGTCCCGGTCGCACGACGGGTTCGATCTGACCCGGCCCGAGGTGGCGTTGGCGCGTCTGGATGACCTGCAGGGGCCGTTCGATCTGGTCCTGGTCGCGTCAGGCGCATTGGAGATCAATGGCGCGCAGCCCGAGAAAACCATGCGCGCTGTGACGGCGCGGGCCATGATGGATCAGTATGCTCTGAATACGGTCGGCCCTGCGCTGATCCTTGGCCGGGCGCATCGGTTGCTGCCGCGCGACAGGCGATCCGTGATTGCGGTTTTGTCAGCGCGGGTCGGATCGATTGGCGACAATCGAATGGGCGGATGGGTCAGCTATCGCGCGGCCAAGGCTGCGGTTAATCAGGTGGTTCACACGGCGTCTATCGAGTTGGCCCGGACGCACAAACAGGCGATTTGCGTCGCCTTGCATCCCGGAACGGTCAAAACCGAGTTCACGCGGAAATATCTGGGCCGACATCCCGCTGTCGCGCCGGAGGAGGCTGCCGAAAACCTGCTGCACGTAACGGGGGCGCTGACCCAAGACGACACGGGCGGATTCTTCGACTGGGCCGGGAAGCGGGTGCCCTGGTAGCAGGTCAGTTATCCGCGGGGGCCTCGGTTTCCGGTTCCCCGGCGCTTGGCGCATCCGGTTCTGCGTCTGGCGCGCCCTCGGTGGGTGCTGCACCCTCTGACGACAGGGCGTCGTTGTCCCAAAGGCCCGATTGCTCTTGCCCGTTGGCATAGCGCATGGTGCCCTGTCCCTGACGTTTGTTTTCGAAAAAGCCGCCCTCATACACATCGCCCGAAGCATAGGTTGCCACGCCTACACCGGTTATTTTGCCGTCAAACCAGTCGCCGGTGTAGGTAAAGCCGCTGGGGGCCGTGATCGTTCCCTTTCCATGGCGTGCGCCATCGATGAAATCGCCCTCGTACACCGTGCCGTCGGCAAAGGTTGATTTTCCTTTGCCTTGCCGCGCACCGTCGATCCATTCGCCTTCATAGCGATACCCATTGGCAAAGGTGACCGTGCCGGTGCCATGGCTCAGGGCGTTGCGGAACTGGCCTGAATAGACCGTGCCATTGGGGTAGGTCGCCGTGCCACGCCCCTCAAATACCCCGGCAATCCAGTCGCCGTCATAGACGGTTCCGTCGGCATATGTGCTTTGGCCCTTGCCGTGCGGCAGATCTGCGCTCAGCTCACCGATATAGGCCGAGCCGTCCGGATAGGTGATCTCGCCAAAGCCTTCGATCTGGCCTTGCGACCATTCCCCGGAATAGCGGTAGCCATCGGTGCCAACGAAGGTGCCCTTGCCATCGCGGCGGTCGTCTTCATAGTCGCCCTCGTAGACGCTGCCATTGGCGTAGGTTTCTTTGCCCTTGCCCTGACGGCGGCCTTTCGCAACTTCGCCTTCGTAGACATCGCCATTGGCCAGCGTCATTCGCCCGGTGCCGGTCATCAAGTTCTCGACCCACTGGCCGTCATATTCCAGACCGTCCGACTGGATCCAAAGACCCCGCCCATGGCGTTGGCCCTGCTGCACGTCGCCGTCGTAAACCGACCCGTCCGGATAGGTGATCCTGGCCTTGCCCTGCATTTGGCCATCAACCCAATCGCCGTCGTAGACATAGCCGCTGGGGTCCGTGCGCTTGCCCGTGCCATGGTGGCGCGAGTCCTTAAACTCACCCTCGTAACGCACGCCGCTGGCGTATTCCGCAACACCGGTGCCGTTGATGCCGCCACCTTGCCATTCGCCTTCGTAGGAACCGCCATCGGCATAGCTGATCTTGCCCTGACCCTCGGGCTTGCCTTCGGCGAATTGCCCGACATAGACCGACCCGTCGGCAAAACGCGCCGTGCCCTGGCCCTGAATGACGCCTTCGACCCATTCGCCGGTATATTCAAACCCGTTGGGTAGGCGGTAGGTTCCGGTGCCATGGCGCAGCCCGTTTTCGAACGTGCCCTCATAGACGCCGCCGACCTCGTCATCCTTGGTGATCACCGTCCCGTCCTGGGCAAATGCGGCCGTCATCGTCAGGGACAGAATCCCGACCGTGAGAGAGTTGCGGATCAGCTTCATGTATCGTCCTGCCTGCCCGGTGATCGTTTTCGCTTTGGTTGGCGCAAAAATAAGGGACCGCACAGGTCAGAGCAACGGCTTTTGCGGCATTGGTCTTTCACTCGCGCAACGATCTGCTAAATGCAGTAGGACTGACGAGGGCAAGAGGGCAGCATGGCCGACCGTTTCCGCATCACTCTGGCACAGCTTAACCCCACCGTGGGCGATATCGAGGGCAACGCAGCCAAGGCCTTGGCCGTGTGCGAGCAAGCCCGCGAGGCCGGGGCCGATCTTGTGGCGTTTCCCGAGATGTTCATCACCGGGTACAACACGCAGGACCTGATCCTGAAACCTGTGTTTCACCGTGCCGCGATGGCAGCGGTGCAGGATCTGGCCGCGCAATGCGCGGATGGCCCGGCTGTGGCGATTGGTGGACCTTGGGCCGAGAATGACAGCCTGTTCAACGCCTATCTGATCCTCAAAGGCGGGCGGATCACCAGCAAAGTGCTGAAACACCATCTGCCGAACGAGACGGTTTTTGACGAGGTGCGCCTGTATGATTCCGGCCCTCTGGGCGGGCCGTATTCGGTCGGGAACTCGCGCATCGGCAGCCCGATCTGCGAGGATAGCTGGCACCCGGATGTCGCCGAAACGCTGGAAGAAACCGGGGCCGAGTTTCTGCTGATCCCCAATGGCTCGCCTTATTTCCGGGACAAATACGATGTGCGCTTGAACCATATGGTCGCGCGGGTGGTCGAAACCGGCCTGCCGCTGATCTACCTGAATATGGTGGGCGGGCAGGACGATCAGGTGTTCGACGGTGCCACGTTCGGCCTGAACCCGGGCGGAGAGCTGGCCTTCCGCATGCCGGTTTTTGACGAAACCGTCACCCATGTGGATCTTGAGCGGGGCGATGACGGCTGGCGGATCATCCCCGCCGAGATTGTGCCTCAACCCGATGCGTGGGAACAGGATTACCGCGCCATGGTGGAATCCTTACGCGATTACATGGGGAAAACCGGTTTCAAAAAGGCGCTACTGGGTCTGTCGGGCGGTGTAGATTCCGCTCTGGTCGCGGCCATTGCTGTGGATGCTATCGGGGCAGAGAATGTGCGCTGCGTGATGCTGCCGTCGGAATACACCAGCCAGGCCTCGCTGGGCGATGCCGAGGCGGTCGCCAAGGCGCTGGGCGTGCATTACGACTTTGTTCCGATTTCGGACAGCCGGGCTGCGGTAACGGATACGCTGGCCCCGCTGTTTGAAGGGCGCGACGCGGACCTGACCGAAGAGAACATCCAGTCCCGCTTGCGCGGTGTACTGCTGATGGCGATCTCGAACAAATTTGGCGAGATGTTGCTGACCACGGGCAACAAATCCGAGGTCGCGGTGGGCTATGCCACGATCTACGGGGACATGAATGGCGGCTACAACCCGATCAAGGACCTTTACAAGACCCGCGTGTTCGAGACCTGCCGCTGGCGCAATGCCAATCACCGTGCGTGGATGATGGGCCCGGAGGGTGAGGTCATTCGCCCCTCGGTCATCGACAAACCCCCAAGTGCAGAGCTGCGCGAGGATCAGAAAGACAGCGACAGCCTGCCGGATTATCCGGTGCTGGACGGTATTCTGAACATTCTGGTGGATCAGGACGGTTCCATCGCCGATTGTGTCGCCGCCGGGTATGAAGAGCAGGACGCCCGCAAGGTCGAGCATCTGGTCTATGTCAGCGAATACAAGCGGTTCCAGTCTGCCCCCGGCACCCGTCTGACCAGCCGTGCGTTCTGGCTGGACAGGCGCTATCCCATCGTGAATCGCTGGCGGGATCGGGGCTGAGGCCGATACGCGGCCTTGTTTCTAAAAACAGTTCCGCATCATGACCTTATATTGTTTCCATTTTGGGGTCATTGAGGTTGAAATCCTGGCCCCAAAGGGGTTCTTAACCTTGTTCGGCTGACATTTTTCTGCCACATTTATGCTTGGAAGTTGCCCAATGTGGGGCGGATGTGACGCATTGCTGTTGAGTTCGCAGTTTTTCGACAAGTGATTTTTGTCTCGTGCGGCGCATCCGGGGTTGGATGTCTGAGTTAATAGTGTGGTGTTAACATGTACGAGGAATACGATAAGTCTCTGCACGCGCCGTGGCAGTACAGAACGATGGAATCTCCGGCGCAGGAACTGGATGAAGAAAAGCTGGACGCGGCCATTGCTGACCTGCTTGGCGAACAAGCAGCGGAAGACAAGGCCGAACCATCGCAGCGGCTGGAATTTCCCGATCTGAAATCGCAAAAAGAGGTTTCGGCGCAGGCCGACGCAAAAGAGGCCGGATTGTCTGCGTCACTGCGTCAGAAATGGGCTGAACTGTCCGGCGCCGCCTAATTCTGAGTCAGAACCTGAAGTGACCTGCCGGGCGCATGCTTTGGCGCGGCTGCCACACGTCCGGACATTTGATAGGGCTGTGCTGAAAACCTGTTGTCAGGACCAGCAAGTTCAGCATCCTTGTACTCTGATAAATTGAGTATGAGCGGTAGATGCCCGGTCCCAAACCGACCCCATTTGAATCCGATCTTTCCCTGCCAAAATCCGTAGACACCGTCGTGATTGGTGGCGGTATCATTGGCGTTTCAACCGCGCTGGAACTGGCCGAGCGGGGCGTGTCCGTCCTGTTGTGCGAAAAGGGGCAGATCGCAGGGGAACAAAGCTCGCGCAATTGGGGTTGGGTGCGTTTGGGGATGCGTGACCCGCGCGAAATTCCGTTGATGCAGGAAGCCACTCGCATCTGGCAAAACCTGGACAATCGTCTTGGACGGCAAACCGGATATGTGCAATCGGGCATTCTGTTCGGCGCATCCGGGGCGCGGCAGGCCGGCAATCTGGAACGCTGGCTGCGCCATTTGGACGGATTGCAAACCGGGGCGCGGATTGTGCCAGCGTCTGAACTGGCGGAAATGTTGCCCGGCTATACCGGCACACTTGATTGCGCGCTGCACATGCCGCAGGACGGGCGCGCCGAACCTCAGCTTGCGGCACCTGCGATTGCCGAAGGGGCCCGCGACCGGGGTGCGGCGATCATGACCAATTGCGCCGTGCGTAGCCTTGACGTGCAGGGCGGACGCGTTGCCGGCGTGTTCACCGAACGCGGGCGCGTGGCCTGCGACCGGGTGGTGCTGGCAGGCGGTGCGTGGTCGCGCTTGTTTGCGGGCAATGCAGGCATTGATCTGCCACAGCTGAAAGTGCTGAACACCGTTCTGCGCAGCTCACCTGTCGAGGATGGGCCTGAAACGGCGCTATGGTCCGATGACTTTGCAATCCGAAAACGCGCGGATGGCGGGTATTCCATCGCCTCGGCCCATCAAAACACCTATGACATCGTGCCCGACAGCTTTCGCCTTGCGTGGCAATTCCTGCCTGCGTTTTTTCAGGAATGGAAATCCTTGCGCTTTCGGCTCTCTGGTCGTTGGAAAGCCGAGGCGGCGCAGGACCGGTCGTGGGTGCCTACCGATGTGACCCCGTTCGAACATTGCCGCGTTCTGGACCCCGAGCCATCGCCGAAGGCCCTGCGCACATCGTGGGCCAACGCGACAAAGGCGTTTCCGGCGCTGCAGCAGGCCGAAGTGGTGCAAAGCTGGGCCGGATTGATCGATGTGACGCCCGATGCGATTCCGGTGATCTCGGGGGTCGAGGATATCCCGGGCATGTTCATCGCCACCGGGTTTTCCGGTCATGGGTTCGGCATCGGGCCCGGCGCAGGCCGTCTGATGGCCGATCTGGTGATGCAGTCCACGCCCTGTGTGGATCCGGCCGCCTTCCGCCTGTCGCGTTTCACGGATGGCTCAAGGGTGCGGCCGGACCCCGGGTATTGAGGCGTCAGCCCATCATCTGATAGCTGACCGGGACAAAGCGGAACCCTTCGCCGCGGGTCTCGACATACCCGGCAGCCGGGAACGGCATGTGATAGCCGATCATCGGCACCTTGTCGGCGGCCAGCAGACCCAGGATTTTGCGGCGGGAGTCAGTGGCTGCAGCCTTGTCCATGTCAAAACGAACCTCCCATTCGGGGTGCGCGAAGGACCAGACATAGTGATTGGCAAGGTCTGCCGTCAGGATCAGCCGCTGGCCATTACTTTCCAGATGATAAACCATATGGCCAGGCGTATGGCCGAACGTCGCCATTGCCGTCACACCAGAGACAACGTCGCCGCCATCTTCGATGAACGTCATTTTCTCGGCCAAAGGTGTGACTTTCGCCGCGACCAGATCACCGACCCGGTTGCCAGCCTCCTGAGCGGACCAGAAGTCATATTCCTGCGCGGCGGTGACATAGCGCGCATTGGGGAATGTCTCAGCGTCATTGGTGGTCATACCGCCAATGTGGTCGGGATGCATATGGGTGATGACAACGACGTCGATCTGATCCGGTGTCACTCCGGCATCTGCGAGGGCCGCCTGAATGCCGCCCTGACCAAGCCCGGTGTCGAACAGAACCAGCTCGGCCCCCGTATTCACCAGCGTCGGCGTAAAGAAGAACTGCGCAACATCGGGCGAAATGAAGTTTTCCGCCGAGACGCGTGAAAAGTCTTCGTCGGATGCACCGCCGCCAAAGATCTCTTGCGCGCCATCGCGCGGCAGACTGCCGTCCAGCAGCGTTGTGACGGTGAAATCGCCCAACTGGAACGATCTTGCGATGGTCGAGTTCGCCTTGGTCTCGGCCCCGGCTGCCAAAAGCGGGGTTGTTGCGGATGCAAATGGAAGGGCTGCGGCGGCGCCCAGGGCCGCTCTGCGTGTTAAGTTGATGGCCATGTCTTCGTCTCCCTGTCAGAACGCCAGATAATAAGTTAGTTCGTTGCGGGTCGTGCGCCAGTGTATAGCCCGGTTTGGCGCGCAATTGGATGAACATTACGTGTTCCATGGTTGTCGCCCCGCGATCTTGAAGCTGGGTATGGTGCGACCGATCCGAAACCCCTGCTGGACAAAATCGCGCCTTTGTGACAAGAGCCGCGCCAACAGGAGACACCCATGACAACCACCCGTTTCGCCCCGTCGCCCACCGGATACATCCACGTGGGCAACCTGCGCACCGCCCTGATGAACTATCTGATCGCCCGCAAAGCAGGCGGTACGTTCATCCTGCGCATCGACGACACAGACCCCGAGCGGTCGAAAGAAGAATATGTCGATGCGATCAAGCAGGATCTGGAATGGCTGGGTCTGCACTGGGACAAGGTTGAACGTCAGTCGGACCGGTTGGACCGCTACGCCGAAGCCGCCGACAAGCTGCGTGAGATGGGCCGGTTTTATGAGGCTTTCGAGACGCCGACCGAGCTGGATCTGAAGCGCAAGAAGCAACTGAACATGGGTAAGCCGCCGGTCTATGACCGCGCTGCGCTGAACCTGTCGGACGCCGAGAAAGAGGCGCTGCGGGCCGAGCGCGGCAACGGCGTCTGGCGGTTCAAGCTGGATCATGAGCGGATCGATTGGACCGATGGCATCTTGGGTGACATCTCGATCGATGCGGCGTCCGTTTCGGACCCAGTGCTGATCCGTGGCGATGGTCAGGTTCTTTATACGATTGCGTCTGTGGTGGATGATACCGAGATGGGTGTGACGGACGTGGTGCGCGGTTCGGACCATGTGACCAACACGGCGACGCAAATTCAGATCATCGAGGCGCTGGGCGGAACTTGTCCGCGTTTCGCGCATCATTCGCTGCTGACCGGCCCGCAGGGTGAGGCGCTGTCGAAACGTCTGGGCACGCTGGCCCTGCGCGATCTGCGCGAGCAGGGCGTGCAGCCGATGGCGCTGCTGAGCCTGATGGCGCGGCTGGGGTCGTCTGATCCGGTCGAACTGCGCTCGGACATGGCCGAGTTGATCGATGGGTTTGATGTGAACCGCTTTGGGGCTGCGCCGACCAAGTTTGACGTGCAGGACCTGTTCCCGCTGACCGCGAAACACTTGCAATCGCTGCCGCTGGCGGAAGTTGCTGATGCTGTGGCCGATGCGGGTGTTCCTGCCGAACTGGCCGAGCCGTTCTGGGCCATGGCGCGTGAAAACATCACCACTCTGTCCGATCTGAAAGGCTGGTGGGAGCTGTGCCGGGATGGCGCCGAGCCTCTGATCGCGGATGAAGATCGGGAGTTCATCGTAGAAGCCATGGCATTGCTGCCCGAAGGCCCGTTTGATGGTGAAACCTGGGGTGTATGGACCAAAGCGGTAAAAGAGGCGACGGGCCGCAAAGGCAAGGGCCTGTTCATGCCGCTGCGCAAGGCGCTGACGGGGATGGAGCGCGGGCCAGAAATGGCGGCACTGCTGCCCTTGCTGCAGGTGATCCGCGCGCGGGGCTGAATGCCCCTGACAATTTAGAACTTGAAAGAGGCAGGCAGTTCGCCTGCCTCTTTTTGTTGTAGTGGTTGGATGATCTTCACCGCCGCGCGCTGCAGGCGGTCATCCACAAAGGCAGTCTCGTCCGGTTTGAGCTGTTGGTGGCGCGGATACCTTGGTTCGGCCCGGTCATTCAGGACAGGTGCGTCCCAGCCATCGGTTGTGGCAAAGAACCGGTCCACCCCGTCTGGTCCGAAAATGCGCAGGTACCCTTGCACGACAACGTCAATGTAGCTGAGCAGTAAAGGATGCTGGTCGGTCGGCGCATTATGCCGGGCTTGCGGGACGGCATAGACCGCTATTTCAACATCATGGGTCAGCGGATGTGAGACCGATTGTGTCACGGGTATCCGGTCATAGGCCCATTCCCTTTCATCCAGCGCGGCCCAGTCGTTCTTGGGAACATGCGCGATCATGCCTTCGATCTCGGACTCGGGGTCCGGGACCGCCGTCAGAAAGGCGACCGGGCGCAGGTCGGTGTGTTTCCAGGCCCGCCGCCACCCCTTCAGTTTTGCCGGTCGTGGATCGGGAAAATCATGGGTGGCCAGGTTCACAAGGCTGCCATAGCCAAAGAAATAGGGGTCTGCCATCTGCGAACGCGCCTTTCGATCGATTGATGTATGTCAAACCGCTTTTTTCCCGGACATGCAATAAGGCTGCATCATTAAGTGAGGGAGGCCCATATGCGGATTACCAAACGAACGAATATTGCTGTGCGCCTGCTGATGTATTGCGCGGCGCACCCGGAGCGGCTGGTGACGAAATCCGAGATCGCCGAAGTGTGCAACATCTCGGAAAACCATCTGGCACAGGTGATCAATCAACTCGGACAGTTGGATTATCTGAGCACGCAGCGCGGCCGGAATGGTGGCATGTCTCTGGCACGCCCGGCGGATCAGATCCGCATTGGTGCCGTATTCCGGCATGTGGAAGGATCGCTGCCGATCGCCGAGTGTTTTGCGGATGCCGACAATACCTGTCCGCTGACCGACGCCTGCCGCTTGCGGGTGGCCTTGCAGGACGCCGCCGAGGTGTTTTACGCATCGCTCGACGACATCACGCTGGATGCGCTGGTCTGCGATAATGATCCGCTGCTGAAAATCCTGCAGCCGGTCGCCTGTATGCGGTAAGCTCAGTCGCTGGCGCGCAATATACGGGCGGGTCGGACGGATAAAGGGCGCAGCGCAAAGATCAGCCCCGCGCCAAGGGTGACGATGACACCTGTGATGACAATGCCCAGTGCCGAGGGCCAGATCACCGCAAACCCGGTGTCGAAGATATAGGTCGCCACAGCCCAGCCGCCCAAGATACCGACCAGCAAGGCGACGAAGCCTGCCGCGGCACCCAGCAACATCGCACGCAGGGTGAAGCTGAGCAGAATGCGGCGACGGTTGGCCCCGATTGTTTTCAGGATTGCAACCTCGTACCGTCGGGCCGGTTCACCGGCAGCGGCTGCGCCGATCAGCACCAGAAACCCGGTCAGCAGCGACACCCCGGCCCCGTAGGATGTCGCCGAGGCCAGCCCTGCCAGCAGGCCCGAGACCCGGTCGATCGCATCGCGCACCCGGATGGCGGTGATATTGGGGAACTGACCTGCCAGATCGCGCAGGATGGCGGCCTCGGCCTGTTCTTCGGCATAGACGGTGGCGATGAAACTATGTGGCGCACCGGCCAGCGCCGACGGGTTCATCGACATGATGAAGCCGATGCCGGCGGTCGAAAAATCAACCTCGCGAAAGGATGTGATGGTTGCGGTGATGTCGCGGCCCAGAATGTTTACGGTCAGTGTATCACCCAGGGACAGGCCCATTTCCTCGGCCTCTTCGGCGGCAAAGCTGATCTGGGGGTCACCTGCATAGCCCTCAGCCCACCAATCGCCTGCCGTGATGCGCGCATTCTCGGGCGGGAGGGCAGAGTAAGTGATGCCCCGGTCGCCCTCCAGAACCCAGTGGCTGCCTGCAACCTCGCGGGCGGGCTGGCCGTTGATCCGGGTGATGATCCCTCGCAGCATTGGCGCGCTTTCAAGGCGACTGACGGCAGGGTCGGTTTCCAGACGCTCGGTAAAACCGGGCATTTGATCCTTCTGGATGTCGACAAAGAAATACGAGGGCGCAACGTCCGGCAGATTGCCCGAGATGGCATTGCGCAATGTGCCATCGATCTGGCCCACGGCAGCAAGCACAGAAAGGCCCAGACCAAGGGACAGAACCACAGACCCCGCGCCTTCGCGTGGGTCCGAGATGGCGGCCAATGCCCATCGCAGCGGCGGGCGGCCGCGCGACCACGGAACGCCCTTGCGGGCCAGCCAGCGAATTGCGAAAGCGGTCAGTGATAAAAGAAACAGCGCCCCGACCAACCCGCCGCTGGTCCAAAGCGTCAACCGCGCCGAGCCGCTGAACCACGCCGCTGCTGCGATCAGAATGGCCAGACCCAGCCCGGTGGCCAGCACATAGATCAACCGGGGTATCTGCCGGGCCGAGGTCAGGGCGTCGCGAAACAGGGTGGCGGCGCGCACCTCCTCGGTTCGGGCCAGCGGCCAGAGGGTGAACAGAAACGCTGTCAGCAAGCCATACAGCGCAGCCTCGGCAAGGGGTTGGGGATAGATCGAAAACACGGCAGGAACGGGCAATTGGCTTTCGATGATTGGGGCCAGCAGGACAGGGGCCAAGCCACCCAGGGCCAATCCGATGACGATGCCGATCCCGGACAACAGCCCGATCTGGATCATATAGGTCTGAAACACGGTCGCCCGATCCGCCCCCAATGTGCGTAGTGTGGCGATGGTTTCCGTTTTCTGCGACAGGTACGCCCGAACCGCGGCGGACACGCCGATACCGCCCACGGCCAAGCCAGACAGGCCCACCAGAACCAGAAAGGAGCTGAGCCGCCCGACGAATTCGGCAATGCCGGGCGCTCCGTTTCGGGCATCCGTCCAGCGCATTCCGGTGCCTTCAAAGGTCTGGGTGGCCTCGGTTGCGGTTACCTCAAGATCGGCCGTTTCCGGAAGGTCCAGCCGGTACTTGGTCGAAAACAAAGTGCCGGGTTCCAACAAGCCAGATGCGCTAAGATCTGCGGTGCGAACCAGCGTTCTGGGGCCAAGGCCAAACCCGTCTGCGGCCCCGTCAGGCTCGGCGGTCAGGGCGGCCCTCAGAACGAAATCCTGCGTTCCCAGCGCAAATACATCGCCCACCGAAAGGCCAAGCCGGTCCATCAGGACCTGTTCCATCACCGCGCCCGGCAGATCGTTGTGCCCCTCCAACGCATCAGACAGCTGCATGTCAGGGTTCAGCCCAACCTCACCCAGCAAGGGATAGGCGGCATCAACGGCCTTCACCTGCGTCAACGCGCGCTCAGTGCCCGCGTCAAGCGGGGCAACCGCGAGCGACCGGAAATCGACAACCTCCGAGACCGCCTCGGCTGTGTTTTCCATCCATGCACGCTCTTCTGCGGTGGCAAAACGGTAAGTGAATTCCAACTCGGCGTCGCCGCCCAGCAGTGCCGCGCCTTCCTGTGTCAGCCCGGTCTGGATGGCGTATCGGACCGATCCCACAGCGGCGATGGCCGCGACGCCAAGGGCCAGACAGGCCAGAAAGATGCGAAATCCGCGCAGACCTCCGCGCAGTTCCCGCCGCGCCAGCCGCCCGGCCAGTCGCAGGCTCATTCTGCAGCCTCTTTCCGCGCATCCTCGGCAATGCGCCCGTCGCGCAGGCGGACAACGCGGTCGCACCGGTCGGCCAGCGTATGGCTGTGCGTCACCAGAACCAGTGTTGCGCCGTGTCTGTCGCGCAAGCCAAACAGCAGATCGACAATGGCGGCACCGTTCGCCTCATCCAGATTTCCCGTGGGTTCATCCGCCAGCAGGATCTGCGGGCGCGGGGCCGAGGCCCGGGCCAGTGCCACGCGTTGCTGCTCACCGCCCGACAACTGCGCCGGATAATGGTCGCGCCGATGCGACAGGCCAACCGAATCCAACTCGGCCTCGGCCCTGGCAAAGGTATCCTTGTGACCGGCCAGTTCCAGCGGCGTTGCTACGTTTTCAAGCGCAGTCATGGTCGGGATCAAGTGGAAGTTCTGGAACACCACCCCCATCGTATCCCGCCGGAACCGCGCCAGATGATCCTCATCCATCCCTGTCAGGTCCTGCCCCAATGCCGTGACCGACCCCCCGGTCGCCTGTTCCAAACCACCCATCAGCATCAGCAGGGACGACTTGCCCGATCCGGATGGCCCGACCAGCCCCAAAGTCTCACCCTGGTTTACCGACAGCGTGATGCCGTGCAGAATATCCACGCGCCCGGCATTGCCATCCAGCGACAAAGCAGCATTTTGGAGCGAGAGAACAGGCTGAGTCATAGATCTTTCCAAACGGAGGCAACACTTGTGGGATATGGAGCGGTTATGACATTGCGCAAGACTTTGATCGCAGGCCTTTTTGCAAGCTGCGGTTTTGCGGCCACAGCCGAACCCGTGATTATCGCCGCATTGGGGGACTCGCTGACGCAAGGCTATGGGCTGGTTGAAGAGGACGGGTTTGTTTCGCAACTGGAACGCTGGTTGCGAGCGCAAGGTGCGGATGTCCGGCTGATCAATGCGGGTGTTTCGGGTGACACTACGGCGGGTGGTGCTGCGCGGGTAGACTGGACCCTGACGCCCGAGGTGGATGGGATGATCGTCGCGCTGGGTGGCAATGATCTGCTGCGCGGGATCGACCCGGATGTGTCTCGGGCAAACCTCGAGAAGATCCTGACCACGGCAGAAGCGGGGCAAGTTGAGGTGTTGCTGGTGGGTATGCAGGCCCCCGGCAACTATGGCTCGGACTACAAGCAAAGTTTTGACAGCATCTTTCCCGATTTGGCGCAGCAATATCAGACGTTTTATGCTGACAGTTTCTTTGAAGGGTTGGCGGCGGTTGACGATCCGAATGCTGTTGGCGCGTTCATGCAGGCCGATGGCATTCATCCCAACGCCAAGGGCGTCGCCCTTATTGTCGAGGCTTTGGGGCCAAAAGTGCTACAACTGGCCAACGAGGTCGCAGAACAAGGGTAGCTCATGCCGGGACGGTTCTTTCTGACGCGACCTATCGCCGAAATCGCCGATTTGCTTGGAGTTTCGGCGGATGTCCCCGAACAACCGCCCCGCAGCAACATCCAGCCTGGTCAAGAGATGCTGGTGCTGACGCAAACCGGGCTGGTGCCGATGCGCTGGGGCATGATTCCGGTCGGTCGGGTCAACGCCCGAGGGCGCCCGGTGATGGAGACCATCATCAACGCCCGTTCTGAGACCGTCTTCGACAAGACCGCGTTTGAGGGCGTTGGCCGCGCAGTTATCCCGGTGGATGGGTGGTACGAATGGACCGGAGAGAAACGCCGCAAGACAGCGTGGCGTATCTTGTCGGCTGACGGTGCGCCACTGTTCTTCGCGGCGATTACCGATACATGGCAGGCCCCGGGCGGGTTGCAGGTCGATCAGTTTGCAGCCGTCACCTGCGAGCCGAATGGCGACGTGAAACCCATCCACCACCGGATGGGTGTGCTGCTGGATCGCGCAGGCATCGATTCATGGCTGACCGGCTTGGAAGATCAGGCCAAACAGTTAACGCGCCCGTGGCCAGACGGGCTGTTGCATATCGAAGAAGCAACAGATGTTGACTGGGCCGCGCCCTGACCAGCCGGTCAGACCACGGTTACAACCGTTCCAATCGGAACCCGGTTATACAGATCGACCACATGTTGGTTCAGCATACGGATGCAGCCGTTCGAGGCCGCCCGCCCGATGGTCTGCGGCTGCGTCGTCCCATGAATGCGGAAATAGGTATCGACCCCGTTCTGGAAAAGATAGAGTGCACGAGCGCCCAGAGGATTGTCCCCTCCGCCCGGTTGCACATAGTCGTTGTCCTTGAACTTGGCGTAAGCCACCGGATCACGTTCGATCATCTCATCGGTGGGCCGCCACGTGGGCCATTCCTTCTTGACGTCGATGGTTGCGGTGCCCGTGAACTCCAGTCCCGCCTTGCCCACACCGCAGCCGTAACGGATCGCCTTGCGCGGTTCGGTCACGTAATAGAGGTAGAAGGAGCGGGGCACGACCAGCAACTGACCGGGGACGAATTGCTTCTTGATCCGCACAAATTGCGGTGTCGGATCATACTCGACCGCCTTCTTGGCGCTGGCGATACCCGGCAGCAGGCTGGCAGCCGTTCCGGCAAGAAACACACGGCGTGTGAACATGGGTGAGCCTCTTCAAATGACCAATGCAATCATGACTATACTGTCAGGATGATAGCAAATCTGGTCATTTCTAGGGCAAATATAACGAAAACGTGATGTGTTTCGCTCGCGCGCTGCGCCGCACGAAAAAAGGGTGAGGATTGCGCCTCACCCTGTGACCGGCTTAGGCCAGCTCGATATTGTCTGCGCTTTCGCGCCCGTCACGACCCGAGCGCAGCTCGTATGTGACTTTCTGGTTGTCGGCCAGACCTGTCAGGCCCGAACGCTCGACAGCCGAGATGTGAACGAAGATGTCTTTGCCGCCATCTTCGGGTGCGATAAAGCCGTAGCCTTTGGTGGTGTTGAACCATTTTACGGTGCCTGCGGGCATATCCGTTGTCTCCTGATTGGTGCTGCCCACGTGGATGCGGCAGCCTGGCGTCGTAGTCTGGATCGAATGACTGAGCGCCGTGGAAGGAGACAGTAGGTCGAAATAGAAAAACGTAAGCCCTTTGCATATGGCATTGGGGTGGGCATGTGGCAAGGGTGGATTTGGTTAACGATTTGGTAGCCATGAGTGCGGCAGGATGCCCGCATGAGCAACTATCGCCGCGTTCGAATACCCGGAGCGAAGTACTTCTTCACTGTCTCACTGGCCGACAGATCGTCGGATTTGTTGGTGCGAGACGTGGCGCATTTACGCGCGGCCTTTGCCGTTACTCAACGTGAGAGACCGTTCTGGTGTGATGCGTTTGTTGTGTTGCCGGATCATATCCACGCGGTTTGGACCCTGCCGCCGGGGGATGCGGATTATTCAACGCGTTGGGGAGCGATCAAGGCGCGGTTTACCATGCGCATAAGAGAGGCGAGGCGTAGGCCGGGCTTCAGCCCGGCACCACCTGTGCCGACGGAGTTGCCGGTTGTAAGATCCGGCAGATATGCCGGGCTGAAGCCCGGCCTACGACAGAACAAACGCGAAGCGCCTATTTGGCAACGCCGGTTTTGGGAACATTGTATCCGCGACGAACGGGACTACCGCAATCACATGGCGTATTGCTGGGGTAATCCGGTCAAACATGGACATGTAGAGCATCCAACCGATTGGCCGTATTCGTCAATCCATCGTGATATTCGTGAGGGTCGAGTTGGTCCGGAATGGAGTGACGTTGTGATGGAGGGGGCGTTCGGCGAGTCGTAGGATGGGTGATTTCATCCGTCATTTGATGCAGTTGGGAATCGGAGATTGTGCAGGGCTGGGTGCGAGCGCTTATCTTACGCTTACGCTTTTTGTTAAGACCCAGAATTTGTGTAATTCTCCGATATTTGATACGGTTGTTTGTTGTGAGCACCATTCGATGCTTGCTCTTCGTTCAACTTGGGGCAAGCGTTATTAAATGCTTTTGCAGTATCAAATTAACGGCGATTTAGGTTTTTCTTGGAAATCCTTTACGCGACATAGAACAGAGATGGGATAGTCTATTGAGTTTTGGAGATTTTTTTGCGCACCCCGTAACGGGTCCGATACTTGTAGCATTTGTGACTTCAGTAGTTGGGCCAGGAGTAGTAGCGTACATTCGTACACATGCCTCATCTGGCGGTTTAAGTAAGGACGAACGGAAATCTGCCTCAATTGCGCGCGCAAAAGAAAACAAGCAGCTTTATGAGGATGAAGCAACCGAAGGTCATATCAATAAAGCGGTGTTTAGAGTACGAACGGCTAAGCTTTTTTGGAGGTTTGTCCTTGCAGTGGTACTGCACGTTGCGTTTATTTTTGCTGCCTTAGCAACAGTGGATCCACTGGATATGGTATTGGGAGTAATTGGCCTTTTTTTCCTCGTTGTGGCATTATACTTTTTGTTCAGGTTTGTTTACAGGCTTTTTTGGTTGGCATTTGTTTCTTAACATTGCGCTAGTTGAAAGTTGCGCCGCGACTACAACCGATCGACTGATTTGTATCGAGTCGTCAAAATCCCACCTTCAGGCTTTTTTCTTGCCTAACTTTTTTCCTCTCAAAACTGCCCGTTTTTGTATGCATGTTTTGTCTAGAGGCTGTTTGCGCGCGTTAACGCGCAAACTTCTTATGCTTCAACCGCTTGGGCTCCAGCGCATCGGGCCCTAACCGCCGCTTTTTATCCTCTTCGTAATCCTCGAAGTTGCCCTCGAACCATTCCACATGCGCATCGCCCTCAAATGCCAGAATATGCGTACAAATCCGGTCGAGGAAGAAGCGGTCGTGCGAAATCACAACGGCGCAGCCTGCGAAATCGACCAGCGCGTCTTCCAGTGCGCGCAGGGTTTCGACGTCCAGATCGTTGGTCGGTTCGTCCAGCAGCAGGACGTTGCCGCCCTCTTTCAAAAGACGAGCCATGTGGACGCGGTTGCGCTCACCACCCGACAGCAGCGAGACCTTTTTCTGCTGATCACCGCCCTTGAAGTTGAAGGACGAGCAATAGGCGCGGGAATTGACCTGCGCGTCGCCCAGCTGGATGATCTCGGCCCCGCCTGTGATCGCCTCCCACACGGTGTCGTTGTCTTTCAGGTCGTCGCGGGACTGGTCGACATAGGACAGCTCGACCGTGTCGCCCAGCGTGATGGTGCCGCTGTCGGGCTGTTCCTGACCGGTCAGCATCTTGAACAGGGTCGATTTGCCCGCACCGTTGGGGCCGATGACGCCGACAATGCCGCCGGGGGGCAGGGCAAAGTCCAGCCCTTCGATCAATTGCTTGTCGCCCATGTGCTTTGACAGGCCCTCGACCTCGATCACCTTGCCGCCAAGGCGCTGGCCGTTGGGGATGACGATCTGGGCGCGGGTCAGCTTTTCGCGTTCGGACTGTTCGGCCAGCTCGTTATAGGCGTTGATCCGGGCCTTGGATTTGGCCTGACGGGCCTTCTGACCCTGACGCATCCATTCCAATTCGCGCTGCAGGGTTTTCTGCTTGGACTTGTCCTCGCGCGCTTCCTGTTCCAGCCGTTTTGCCTTTTGTTCCAGCCATGCGGAGTAGTTGCCCTCGTAAGGAATACCCCGGCCACGGTCGAGTTCAAGGATCCAGCCGGTGATGTCATCCAGAAAATAGCGGTCGTGGGTGACGATCAGGATGGTGCCCTTGTAATCGATCAGGTGCTGTTGCAGCCAGGCGATGGTCTCGGCGTCCAGGTGGTTGGTCGGTTCGTCGAGCAGCAGCATGTCGGGTGCTTCCAGCAGCAGCTTGCACAGCGCCACGCGGCGTTTCTCACCACCCGAGAGGTTGGCGATATTGGCATCGTCCGGCGGGCAGCGCAGCGCCTCCATCGAGACGTCGATCTGACTGTCGAGGTCCCAGAGGTTTTCCGCGTCGATGGCGTCCTGCAGGGTGGTCATTTCCTCCATCAGCTCGTCCGAGTAGTTCTCGGCGATCTCCATGGCGATTTCGTTGAAACGGTCGACCTTGGCCTTTTTCGCGGCCACGCCCAGCATGACGTTTTCACGGACGCTGAGGCTTTCATCCAGTTGCGGTTCCTGCGGCAGATAGCCGACCTTGGCACCCTCAGCCGCCCATGCCTCACCCGAGAAATCGGTATCCAGACCGGCCATGATCTTCATCAGCGTCGATTTACCCGCGCCGTTGACGCCGACAACACCGATTTTCACACCGGGCAGAAAGCTCAGGTGGATGTTTTCAAAGCACTTCTTGCCACCGGGATAGGTCTTTGAGACACCCTGCATGTGGTAGACATATTGATAGGCGGCCATGTCGCGTCCTCTGGGTCGGGGAAATTGGGTTAAACCGCTGGATATCCGAGGCGGGCGGGCGGGGCAAGCTGGTGCTTTTGTGAATTTCGATTGGTGTCGGACTCACTTAAACAGGTCTGGTTGAACAAGGGGTGCGAATTGTCTGAACTGGCAGAGTTGATAGCAGGTTGGGCGCAGCCGGGGCGCGTCGAATGGATCGGGCTGAGCCCTGACCGGCGGGCCGCAATGGTCACAGCGAAAGAAGCGGTGATCTCTGAGGCTGGCCTCACCGGCGACCGGGGACGTGCCGGGAAACGGGCGGTGACGCTGATCCAGCAAGAGCATCTGGCGGCCATTGGATCGTATCTCGGGCAGGGGCCGGTTGCGCCCGATATTCTGCGGCGCAATCTGGTGGTGTCGGGGATCAATCTGGCAGCACTCAAGGGGCGCGAGGTGCAGGTGGGTGAGGCTATCCTGCGGTTCACCGTGATATGTGTGCCGTGCAGCCGGATGGAGGAGGCGCTGGGCAAAGGGGGCTATTCCGCTGTGCGGGGGCATGGTGGTTGGTGTGCGGAAGTCGTCCGACCGGGGCGCGTCAAGCTGGGCGATGCGGTGCAACCGGTTGATTGACAACGCCCCCCAGTTCTGAACATCAGCGTGGGATGGAGCGATACGACATTCCATATGCGCGTCCTGGGCAGGTGATCGGGCTGTTCGGCGGGTCCTTTGATCCGCCGCACAAGGGCCATGTGCATGTGACGCTTGAGGCGATGAAGGCGTTTGGGCTGGATCGGGTGTGGTGGCTGGTGTCTCCGGGTAATCCGTTGAAGGCGCGCGGACCGGCCCCTCTGACGCAGCGGGTCAAGGCCGCGCGGGGGGTCATTCAGCACCCGGATGTCGAGATCACGGATATCGAGGCGCTGACAGGAACGCGGGCGACGGCGGACACTCTGGCCGCGCTGCGCCGGTTATATCCGCAGGTCAAATTCGTCTGGCTGATGGGGGCCGATAATCTGGCGCAGTTTCATCGCTGGAAAGACTGGCGGCAGATCATGGACAGTGTGCCGGTGGGTGTGGTGGCGCGTCCCGGGGATCGGATCAGTGCCCGGATGTCGCCTGCGGCGCGGCTCTATGCCCGCTACCGGATCGACGGGCAGGCGCGGCATTTGCTGGGGCGGGCACAGGCTCCGGCCTGGTGTTTCGTGAATGTACCGATGGTCGATGTCAGTTCGACCGAGTTGCGCAATCGCGGCGATTGGCGCAACGGAGTGTTGCCGGAATAGCCACATCACCTGCATATTATCATGCAATGGTTGTCTGATTTTAATCTCTGGGATTTTAATTACCCCATGGTTGATCGCATTTCACGACGGTTTTTTCTGGGGGGTATCGGGGCGTCCCTGATCCCGGCGACGGGATTGGCACAGGCCCCTTTGGTCTCGCTTCGGCCGCAGGCGCGCGGGCCGCAGCTGACCGGCGCCGAACGTCTTGTCCGGGCGGCCGGCCTGAAAGGCGACGTCGTGTTCGCGGTGGCCGATGTTGGCACCGGTGCGCAGCTTGAGGCGTTTCAGGGCGAGATGGGATTGCCGCCCGCCAGTGTGGGCAAGGCGCTGACCGCGCTTTACGCGCTGGACGTGCTTGGACCCGATCATCGCTTTGAAACAAGCCTGATCGCGGATGGGCCAATTGAAAACGGCATATTGCAGGGGGATCTGATCCTGGCCGGCGGAGGTGATCCGTTGCTGGACACCGACAATCTGGCCTCGATGGCGGCCAATCTGCGCGAGGCGGGCATTACCGAGGTGCGCGGCGCGTTCAAGGTTTATGACGGCGCGCTGCCTTTCGTGTTCAGCATCGACCCCGGACAGCCGGATCATCTGGGCTATAGCCCGGCCATCAGCGGTATTTCACTGAATTTCAACCGGGTTCACTTTGAATGGAAGCGGGACGGCACCAATTATGACGTCACAATGGACGCCCGCACCGCCAAGTATCGCCCGGATGTGGACATGGCGTCGATGCGGGTCGAAGGGCGCAGCCTGCCGATTTACACTTATCAACCCAGTGCGCGGCAGGACCGCTGGACCGTCGCCAAAGGAGCCTTGGGCAACGGCGGTGCCCGTTGGTTGCCGGTGCGCAAACCTGCGCTTTATGCGGGGGATGTGTTCAGAACTCTGGCCCGTGCCAACGGGATCGTTCTGGACCGGGTTGAAGTCACGCGCGAGGCGCCGCAAGGCACAACCCTCGTTGTCCATCAAAGCGATAGTCTGGACAGTATCCTGCGCGGAATGCTGAAATACTCGACCAATCTGACGGCCGAGATGGTGGGAATGGCAGCAACCAAGGCGCGCGGAGTGATGCCGCAGGACCTTGCGGAGTCAGCGGCAGAGATGAACCGCTGGGCGTTTGAGGCCTATGGGGTCGATCAGATTGCAATGGTGGATCATTCCGGGCTGGGTGATGCATCGCGCATGGCACCGGAGGCTTTGGTTGCTGCCTTTGTTCAGGCGCGCAAGACCGGGGCGCTTCGCCCCTTGCTTAAGCCGTTTTCCCTGACCGACAAGAATGGCAGGCCCGTAAAGGATCACCCGATCAAAGTGGATGCCAAAACCGGGACGTTGAATTTCGTTTCAGGTCTGGGCGGATTCCTGACAACGGCGGATGGGTCGGAACTGGCCTTTGCGATCTTTACCGCAGATGTCGATCACCGCGCGACGATCCCTCGTGCCCTTCGCGAACGCCCCGAGGGCGCGCGCGCCTGGAATCGGCGGTCGCGCAAATTGCAACGGGCGCTGATTGAGCGTTGGGGCGCGCTTTACGGCAGTTGAAACCGTCAGACCACGTGACGGGCGCGTGCGCCACGCTCGATGGCGGCGGCGTGCAGGCGGTCAATGCTCAGCTCGTACCGGATTTCTTCCAACAGGCGCAGCTCGGTTTCGGCCAGTGATCCGTCGGCGGCGGCCACGTCGCAGGCCAGCGCATAGGCGGTTTCATTCAGACGCTCGGGCAGGTTGTCCCGGATCAGGCCAAACAAGGCGTCCAGACCATCTTCCTGCTCGAACAGGTCGAACACGATTTGCGAGACATGCCGCGTGCGGTCCGCGTCATACCCGGCAAAGACCGGCAGCATGTTCACCGCGCCCTGGATCTTGACCAGCTCAGCCGTGCGGATGTTTTCGTCCGATGCGGAGACCGCGACCATGATCGCCACAAGGCAATCCTGCGGGGACATGGGATGAGGGGTTTGATCGGTCATGAGCTACGTCCTGATTGAAGGCCTTCAGAGGCGCACGATAGGCACCGGTGCGCGCGGGTTCAACAGCTTGTTTGGTCGCAGATCGCGCGCCGATAAGATTTGATAAGGACCAGAGAGGGATGGGTCATCCCGGTCTTGCACGTCATTGTCAGTCGAACGTGGAGACTGATGAGAAGTCCGAGGCGATGCGGATCATACCCGACAACTTGCCCTCACCGATCTTGATGCCTTCGCACTGCTGTCCGATCAAGGCGGCAGGGACCGAGGTTGCAGCTTGCAAGGCGTCCTCCGGCGGGATGCCGACTTTGTTGACCATCACGCCCAGAGCTGTGGTCAGATCCAGGTCAGCGCCCGCCAAAGTGCCATCCGACAAGGTGAGTATCCCGTCACGACGCAGGATCGTGCGCCCGTTCAGTTGGAACTCAGTTTCGCTTGTCCCGGCCACAGCCATGGCGTCGCTGACCAGATACAGCCGACCCGGCCCGCGCTTGGCCGCCCACGCGGCGCGGATTGTCTCCGGGTGAACGTGAACGGCATCGGCGATCAACCCGGACGACGCCGCACCATTGGCCAGAACCGCGCCAACCAGTCCCGGTTCGCGATTGCCCAATTGACTCATGGCGTTGAACAGATGCGTCGCACAGCGCGCACCAGCCGCAAAGTACCGCATGCAGGTGTCGAAACCGGCGTCTGTGTGCCCCAGCGAAACCAGCACTTCGGCCTCGGTCAGCGTGCTGACCTGCTGTTCGGACACAGATTCCGGGGCGATTGTGACTTTGAGACACGGCAATTGGGCGGCGGCAGACAACAAGGCGTCAAGATCGTGCTGCTCCATCGGTCGGATCAGGCTGGCGTCATGCGCGCCTTTTCGGGCAACCGACAAATGCGGCCCTTCCAGATGCAAACCCGCAATGCCGGGAATACCCGCGCGAACGGCTTGGATGGCTGCATCTATGGCAGCCTGAGTTTTGTCGGCGGTATCCGTAATCAGTGTCGGCAGCAGAGAGGTGACCCCCAAACGACGATGGGTGCGAGCCATTCGGCGCAGCGTGCCCACCGAGGGATCGTCATTGAACAACAGCCCATCGCCGCCATTGACCTGCAGATCGACATAACCGGGGCTCAGAATATCGCCGCCAAGGTCAACGACACGTCCCGCGTCAGAGATGTGCGTATCCGGTCCGAACTCTGCCGCGTGCCCATCGACGACACGCAGCGCGTAGTTCTGCCACAGCTTTGACCCGTCAAAAACAAGCCCATTCCGGAATGTCACCACACCCTGTGTCATACCGTTTCCGTTACCTTGTTCAGATGCCGCGGCGTGTCGGGGTTGATCCCGCGCTGGACCGCCACAGTTTCAACCATCCCGTAGAACGATACGATGGCTGCAATCGGGTCGGTCAGCCAGTGATCGGTTCGCACATAAGGCAGACGCGTCGCCGTGTTGACCTTGTCGGACAGGGCAAACACGCGCGCGCCTTTGGCGGCCATTGCGTCCGCCGTCTGCGCAACACTGTCCTCAGCCGCGTCTGCGGCAGCGAAGGCGATCACGGGAAAGTCCTGCTCGACGATCGAGACCGGGCCATGCAGAACCTCGGCCGAGGAATAGCTTTCGGCGTGGATCAGGCAGGTCTCCTTGAATTTCAGCGCGGCCTCGTTCGAGATCGCCCAGCTTGGCCCCCGGCCCAGCGTAAACAGCGACCGGCCGTCGACGGCCTCTGCCGCAGCGGACCAGTCGCATTGGGTCGCCGCCTCCAGCCTTTCTGGCAGGGTCTTGATTGCTGCGATCAGCGCGGCGTCCTTTTTGATTTCGGCAATCAGCCACAGCCCCGCGACCAGCGAAGTGACAAAGGTTTTCGTTGCCGCGACGCTCAGCTCGGGGCCTGCATGGATCGGCAGCGTGGTGTCGGCAATTCCGGCCAGCCGGGACGTCGAGTCATTGGTGATCGCAACCGTAAATCCGCCGGTCTTGCCCAGCACTTCGGTCATGCGCGCAATGTCGGGGCTTTGCCCGGATTGCGAGATCGAGATGCACAGGGCACCTTCGGCCTGCAACGCGACATCGTAGATCGAACTGACGGATGGGCCGACCGATGCCATGGGGCGTTTCAGGATCAATTCGCTGGCGTATTTCAGATAAGTGCAGGCGTGATCTGAAGACCCCCGCGCCACGGACAGCAAATAGCGCGGGTCGATCTGCCGCGCCGTATCGGCGGCTTGCGTGATAGCGTCACCGCCCTGGGTCAGAAGCCTGTCGACAGCGCCGGGGATTTCCAGAATCTCGCGGCGCATCTGCGTGGTTTGATGTGGCATTCAGATCGGCCTTTCCGGTCTACAAGCGCAATTCGGCGACGAAATCGTAGGCATCGCCGCGATAGATGGAGCGGGTGAGTTCCGCGACCCGCCCACTGTCAAGGAATGAGGTGCGTTCGATCCTCAATCCGGCATCCCCTTCGGCAACATCCAGCAACTCGGCCTCGCGCGTCTCGAGATTTATGGCCGAGATTTTCTGCACCGCGCGCGTCGGGCGGTTGCCGGATTTGGCGAGCAGATCATACAGGGACGTTGACACCTCGGTCGGATTGGGCAGCAAATCCAGCGGCAGCGCGGCGCGTTCCAGCGCCAGCGGGCGCCCATCCGCCTCGCGCAGACGATAGATGCGCGAGACCTGATCGCCTGCAGCAAGGTCCAGCGCCGCCACTTCCTCAGGCGTGGCCATGAACACGCCGCGTTCCAGCCAGCGAGAGGTCGTCTCCATCCCCCGCCGGGTCATGTCTTCGGTGAACGAGGTCAGTTGCTTGAGCGACTGTTCCATCCGTGCCACCGGCTCGCGGATGAACGAGCCCGAGCCTTGCCGCTGTTCGATCAGCCCTTCGCGCACAAGTTCCTGAATGGCTTTGCGCACGGTGACGCGGGACAGGTCGGTGATCTCGGCCAGTTCGCGTTCAGGCGGCAGGGACGAGTTCGGTGGTAGGATTCCCGAGGCGATGCCTTCTTCCAGACGCCGCCTGAGCTGCACATAGCGTGGCCCGCCGGTTTCGCCGAGCCAGGTTTTCGACCGCAGGAATTCGATGGCGCTCATGCGATGACCTCTTCAGCGAAATCGCGGGCCAGTGACAGAGCACCGTCCAGAGGCGACTTGAGCGGTTGGGTCACGCCGTCCTGCATCACGGTCGGTAAATAGGCGCGGAATTCCGGGCCGATCCCGCCGGTCAGACAGACGGGAAGTCCGGGCGCCCAGCCGATCTGTTTCAGGCTGCGTTCGATCTCATCCGCGCCGACCTGCATGGTGGATTGGGCAAGGTGATCGCCATTTGCCGCGAGTTCGGTGACGGTTTTCGCCAATTGGCCAAACTCATGCGGGCGGGCGGTTGCGGCGAAGCGAACAAGCCCTGCAGGGGATTGGAATTGGGTCAGAAAACGTTGGGCCATGGGGGCGTCGGGAATGCGGCCATCCACGCTTTCCAACGTCAGGCGCAGGGCGTTTCGGCCGATCCATTGTGCCGAGGCTTCATCCCCAAGAACAGGGCCCCAACCGCCTGCGAATTTCGCGGTTGCACCAAACTGCGCGGCGTAAAACGACCCTGTCCCGCAATGGGCCAGAACGCCGTCCTGCCGTCCCAATGCGCCGCGCAAAGCGGCGCGCCGGTCGTCTTCGATGCGCAGGTGCGACAAGGGCAAGGCCTGTCGCAACCGATCCGCGATGGCTGGCCCGGTCACGCCTGCCAGCCCGACAAAGGCCGGTGTGTTGTGGATCACGTCTTGGGGCAGGCCGGATTTGGCTGCCAGCAAGTCCAGACCTTGCACAATCGAAAGGACGGTGCCGTCAAAATCGCTGGATACATTGGCCGAACCGGTCTCGACCGAGGTCACGGTTTGCCCCTGCGCCAGCGCGATCCGGCACCGGGTGCCTCCGCCATCGATGGCGAGAATTGGGGTTTGAGATTCGGCAGCCATAGGAGAATCCATTAAGATACCTGTGCGGGTAAGTAAATACCTTTTAAATACCAAAATCGCGAAAAACGCCTGTATTTTACCGCCAAGAAGGTCTCAAAAAGATTCTTGTAGACAAAAGGTATTATAAAGGTATTGTTTCCGGAGTTGGAGGGGGGAATCAGGTGCATTCCACACAGACAGAAGCATTGCACGGATTGGCAAAGGGGCTGGATGCACGCCCGTTGGCCGATGTTGCGGCTGTGCTGGCGGATGCTCAGATCGAGGCCGCGACGGCGGTCCGGGCTGCTGTTCCCGAAATTGCTGCCGCAGCGGCGCAGATGGCGGCGACCCTTCGTGGCGGTGGCGTCCTGCACTATGCGGCGGCGGGGTCTTCCGGGTTGATGGCGGCTGCTGATGCGCAAGAGTTGGGCGGAACCTTTTCGATTCCGCCTGCGCAGTTGCAAATCCATTTCGCAGGCGGTTTGCCAACCGGTGTCGAAATGCCGGGCGCAACCGAGGATGATACCGCCGGGCTGGACCGTGATCTTGAGACCCTGACGGCGCGCGACCTGCTGATCGGCGTTTCGGCCAGCGGCACGACGCCTTTTACCGTCGAAGCCGCCCGGATCGCCCGGTCCCGAGGGGCCACCGTTGTGGGGATCGCCAATAATGCGGGCTCGACCTTGCTGGAGCTCGCGGATCACGCGATTTGCCTGAGCACGCCGCCCGAAGTGCTGTCCGGCTCGACCCGAATGGGCGCGGGGACGGCGCAGAAAATTGCGCTGAACATGCTGTCGACGCTGATGGCGATGGAATTGGGCCATGTTCATGACGGGATGATGGTCAACCTGCGGGCCGATAACGCAAAACTACGGGCGCGTGCAGCGTCTATGGTGGCGCGGATCGCGGGCGTTGATGTTGCTGCGGCATCCGCCGCGCTGGATCAGATCGGGGGGCAGGTCAAGCCCGCTGTTCTGGTGGCAAACGGGGTTGCCCCCGATGCGGCCCATGCGCTGCTTCATGAAACCGAAGGAAACCTGCGGGCCGCGCTGTCGCGGCTTGAATGACAATAACCTGGGAGGACTATGATGAAACGCAATTCACTATCGCTGGCGCTGGCCACCACTGCCCTTGTGGCAACGGGCGCCTATGCCGAGGACGTCACGCTGACCATTGAAAGCTGGCGCAACGATGACCTGACATTGTGGCAGGACAAGATCATCCCGGCCTTTGAGGCCAAGCATCCCGGCATCAAGGTCCAGTTCACGCCCTCTGCACCTGCCGAGTACAATGCCGTGTTGAACTCGAAACTCGATGCGGGGTCTGCGGGTGATCTGATCACGTGCCGTCCCTTCGATGCCTCTTTGGCGCTGTATGAGGCGGGGCACCTGACCGACCTGTCTGATCTGGACGCGATGGGGAATTTCTCGGACGTGGCGAAATCTGCATGGCAGACGGATGACGGATCGGCCAGTTTCTGCGTTCCGATGGCGTCGGTGATCCATGGGTTTATCTACAACAAGGATGCCTTCGCTGAACTGGGTCTTGAGGCTCCGACCACCGAAGATGAGTTCTTTGCGGTGCTCGATGCCTTCAAGGAAGACGGCAATTACATCCCGATGGCCATGGGCACGAATGACCAGTGGGAAGCGGCCACTATGGGTTATAACAATATCGGCCCGAACTATTGGAAGGGCGAAGAAGGCCGTCTGGCCCTGATCGCGGGCGAGCAGAAGCTGACTGACGCGCAATGGATCGCACCCTACGCGACGCTGGCGCGCTGGGCGGATTATCTGGGCGACGGGTATGAGGCGCAGACCTATCCGGACAGTCAGAACATCTTTACCCTGGGACGCGCGGCGATCTATCCCGCCGGTTCGTGGGAGATTTCGGGCTTCAACGCGCAGGCCGATTTCGAAATGGGCGCGTTCAAGCCGCCGGTCCAGAATGCGGGCGACACCTGCTATATCTCGGATCACACCGATATCGGTATCGGTATGAACGCGGCCAGCGAAAATTCCGAGGCCGCGCGCACTTTCCTGGCCTGGGTTGCCAGCCCTGAATTCGCCGAGATCTTTGGCAATGCCCTGCCGGGTTTCTTCCCGCTGTCCTCGACCCCGGTCGAGTTGAAAGACCCGCTTGCCAAGGAAATCGTCGGGTGGCGTGGCGAGTGTGAAAGCACGATCCGTTCGACCTATCAGATCCTGTCGCGCGGTACGCCGAACCTTGAGAATGAAACCTGGGGTGCCTCGGTTGCCGCCATCAAGGGCAGTGCCTCACCGGACGAGCTGGGCCAGCAGCTTCAGGATGGTCTGGCCAGCTGGTACGCGCCGCATCAGTAAGCCCACCGCTGTTGCACACATCCCGGGCGTATCTGTCGCCCGGGTCCTTCTACCCCCGGAGATCGAACCATGAACCCCGGCCGCATTCGCTGGCATATCGTCGTATTCCTTGCGCCAGCCGTGATCGTCTACACCGCCGTGATGATCTTTCCCCTGTTCAACACCCTGCGTCTGGCGCTGTATTCGCGCATCGATCAGGAGAGGGTGTTTGTCGGGCTCGACAATTTCAGAACGCTGTTCTTCGATCCCATCTGGGCCGAGCAATTCTGGAACGCGCTGGGGAACAATTTCTGGTTCTTCCTGATTCACATGCTGGTACAGAACCCGATCGGCATCGCGTTGGCTGCGCTGCTCGCCCATCCGCGCCTGCGGTTTGCCGCGCTTTATCGGTCGGCGATCTTCATCCCCACGATTCTGTCCTTTGTAATCGTCGGCTTTGCATGGAAGCTGATCCTGTCACCCATCTGGGGCATCGCGCCATCCATGCTGGATGCGGTCGGACTGAAATCCCTGTTCGCGCCGTGGCTGGGCAAAGAGGAATACGCCCTGACGACGCTGGCGCTGATCTCGGTCTGGCAGTTTGTCGGTATTCCGATGATGCTGATCTATGCCGCGCTGTTGACCATACCCGAAGAGATTCTTGAGGCCGGAGAGATTGACGGCATCACCGGCATGTCTGCGTTCTGGAAAATCAAGCTGCCGCTGATCTTGCCCTCGATCGGGATTATCTCAATCCTGACCTTCGTGGGGAACTTCAACGCGTTTGACCTGATCTATGCCGCGCAGGGCGCGCTGGCCGGGCCTGACTTTTCAACCGATATTCTGGGCACCTTCATGTACCGCACCTTCTTCGGTTTCCAGTTGCAACTGGGCGACCCGCATATGGGATCGGCCATCGCCGGGGCCATGTTCGCGATCATTCTGGTGGGCGTCTGTATCTATCTGTTTGGTATCCAGACCCGGATGCGGAGGTATCAGCTATGAGCAAAGCGCGTACGAATCCATTGAACGCATTCGGTATGCACGGGGCGTTGATCCTGTACACGCTGATCGCGCTGTTCCCCGTCTTTGTCATCCTGATCAACAGTTTCAAAAACCGCAAAGCGATCTTTCGTCAGCCGCTGGCCTTGCCCGATGCCGACAGTTTCTCGCTGATTGGCTACCAGACAGTGATGAAACAGGGGGATTTCTTCCTCTACTTCCAGAATTCGATGATCGTCACGGTCGCGTCGCTGTTCTTTATCCTGCTGTTCGGCGCAATGGCGGCCTACGCGCTGAGTGAATACCGTTTCAAAGGCAACCTGCTGATGGGCCTGTATCTGGCGCTGGGCATCATGATCCCGATCCGCATCGGCACCGTTGCGATCCTTGAGATGATGGTCGCCACCGGTCTGGTCAACACGCTATGGGCGCTGATCCTGGTCTACACGGCGCAGGGGTTGCCGTTGGCGGTGTTTATCCTCAGTGAGTTCATGCGGCAGGTTTCAGACGATCTGAAAAACGCGGGCCGGGTTGATGGGCTGTCGGAATACGCGATCTTCTTCCGGTTGGTTCTGCCACTGGTGCGCCCGGCCATGGCGACGGTTGCGGTGTTCAACATGATCCCGATCTGGAACGACCTCTGGTTCCCGCTGATCCTTGCCCCGGCCGAGGAAACCAAGACGCTGACGCTGGGCTCGCAGGTCTTCATTGGCCAGTTCGTCACCGACTGGAACGCGGTCTTGTCGGCGCTGTCCATGGCGATCCTACCGGTGTTGATCCTGTACGTAATTTTCTCGCGGCAATTGATCCGCGGTCTGACTTCGGGGGCTGTCAAATGATCCGTGTTCTTGTTGCCGGTCTAGGGAATATGGGCCTGAGCCACGCGCTGGCCCATCACCACCACCCGGAGGCCGAAATCGTTGGTCTGGTGAACCGGACGGGGAAGATTTCGCATCCCGATCTGGCAGGTTATCCCGCGTTTAACGATTTCGAGGCGGCGCTGGCGGACACCACTCCGGACCTTGCCGTTATCGCAACCTATACCGACACCCACGTGGACTATGCCTGCAAGGCGATGGAAGCAGGGGCGCATGTGTTTGTCGAAAAGCCTCTGGCAATGACCGTTGCAGATGCCAAGCGGGTTGTCGATACGGCCAAGCGGACCGGGCGCAAACTGGTTGTCGGCTACATCCTGCGTCATCACCCGTCGTGGATTCGGTTGATCGAAGAGGCGCGGGGGCTGGGCGGTCCCTATGTCTTCCGCCTGAACCTGAACCAGCAATCCTCGGGCGCGGAGTGGGAGACGCATAAGGCGCTGATGCAGACCACCAGCCCGATTGTGGATTGCGGCGTGCATTACGTCGACGTCATGTGCCAGATCACGGATGCCGACCCTGTCCGCGTGCATGGCATGGGCCTGCGGCTGACCGACGAGATACCGGAAGAGATGTATAACTACGGCCAGTTTCAGGTCGTCTTCGCCGATGGCTCGGTCGGGTGGTATGAGGCTGGCTGGGGTCCGATGATGTCCGAGACGGCGTTTTTCGTGAAAGACATCGTCTCACCCAACGGATCGGTCTCGATCATGGATGGCAACAAAGGCGCATCGGCAGATATCGACGGCCACACCAAGGTTGGCAGCATTCTTGTGCACAGACCGGATGGTGACACCACCGTCGAGATGCCGGATGAGCCGGGCCATCAAGAGCTCTGCGATGCCGAGCAGGCGTACATGCTCCGCGCCATCTCGGAAGGCATCGACCTGACCCGCCACATGAACGACGCCGTGCAATCGCTGGCCATATGCCTGGCCGCGGATGAAAGCATTCGCACCGGCCAACCCGTATCGCTGAAGGAGGACGCCACATGACCGCGCTGACCCTGAAAGATGTGAACAAGTCCTTTGGTGAGGTTCACGTTCTGAAAGACATCAATCTTGACGTGGAAGAGGGCGAGTTCGTCGTCTTCGTCGGCCCCTCGGGCTGCGGCAAATCCACCCTGCTGCGCGTGATTGCGGGGCTTGAGGATGCAACCTCGGGCGAGGTGCGGATCGGCGATGAGCTGGTCAATCTGACCCCACCGTCCAAACGCGGGATCGCGATGGTGTTCCAAAGCTATGCGCTCTATCCGCATCTGAACGTGCGCGGGAACATGACGCTGGCGCTGAAGCAGGAAGGCCAGTCCAAGGCGGTGATCGAAGAGCGTATCGCCAAGGCCAGCCAGATGCTGGATCTGGGTCCCTATCTGAACCGCTACCCATCCGAGTTGTCCGGTGGACAGCGTCAGCGCGTGGCTATTGGCCGGGCCATTGTGCGCGAGCCCAAACTGTTCCTGTTTGACGAGCCTTTGTCCAACCTTGATGCGGCGCTGCGCATGAATACGCGGTTGGAGATTGCAAACTTGCACCGTCAGCTTGGCGGATCGATGATCTACGTCACCCATGACCAGACCGAGGCGATGACCTTGGCCGACAAGATCGTTGTCCTGCGCGATGGTCGTGTTGAACAGATCGGCTCGCCGATGGAGCTGTATAACAACCCGGCCAACCAGTTCGTTGCCGGGTTCCTGGGCTCACCTTCGATGAACTTCTTCCCCGCCGGACTGATGCAGGACGGGGATGACAGAACTATGGGTGTGCGCCCCGAGGATCTGGTGCTGGACGACAACGGCGCGCTTCAGGCACGGGTCAGCCATGTCGAGCATCTGGGCGGTGACACCAACGTCATTGCCAAGGTCCAGGACCACCAGATCACCGCCCGCCTCTTCGGGCAGCATCGGGTCGAAGAAGGGCAGGACATCCGCCTCGCCTTCGATCCGCAGAGCGTTTACATGTTCGACCAAAGCGGCGCGCGGTTGTCCTGAGCTTTGATCAGGTCTTGCGGCCTTGCCAGCCCAGCAGGCTGAAACAGGCGAACAGCACAGCCGCCACGCATACGATTGAGGGGCCGGCTGGCGTGTCGAACACATAAGCCGCCCTCAGGCCGACGATCGATGAGGTCGTCCCGATAAGGGCGGCAATCAAGGCCATGGACTCGGGCGATCGCGCCAGACTGCGGGCTGCGGCAGCGGGGATGATCAGCATGGCGGCGATCAGAAGCACGCCGACCACCTTGATCGCAACCGCGACTGTTACCGCCAGCGACAGGGTCAGGATCAATTGTTCGCGCTTGGGGTTGTAGCCACTGGCATAGGCCAGTTCCTCGTTCAGCGTCGCGGTCAGCAGGTGGGACCAACGCCAAGAAATCAGGGCCACCACCAAAGCGGCTCCACCCCAGATGACGGCCAGATCGCTTTTGGAAACGGCCAGAAGATCTCCAAACAGATAGGCCATCAGGTCGATCCGAATGCCGGACAGAAATGAAACGGCGACCAGACCGAACGCCAGTGCCGAATGGGCCATAACGCCGAGCAAAGTGTCCATAGCATAGCCGCGCCCGGTCAGGAGAGTGACCGTTAAGGCCATTACAAGTGCTACCGCCAGCGCCCCAGGGAAAATGGACATTTGGAGCGCCAGTGACAGAGCGACGCCCAGAATGGCGGCATGGGCCGTCGCGTCGCCGAAATAGGCCATCCGACGCCACACCACGAAGCATCCCAGTGGCGCGGCTGCAAATGCCACGCCAATTGCGGCGAGCGTCGCGCGGGTCATAAAATCATCAAGCATTATTCTGCAGCTTCCTGAGAGTTCGAGCCATGATCATGATCGTGATCATGGTCATGACGATACAGCGCCAATGCGCCCCCCGTGCCTGTCCCAAACAACGCCCTGTATTCGGGGGCCGAGGCGACCACGGCGGGCGAGCCTTCGCAGCAGACATGACCGTTCAGACAGATCACGCGGTCCGACGCGCTCATGACCACATGCAGCTCGTGGCTGATCATCAGGATGGCGCATCCGGTTTCCCGGCGCACGTCTTCGATCTGGCGGTAAAAGGCGGCAGAGCCGGGTTGGTCCAGTCCCTGCGTGGCCTCATCCAGCAGCAGAACTTCAGGCCGGTTGATCAGCGCGCGCGCCAGCATAACCCGTTGAAACTGACCACCGGACAGCTGCGACATCTGCCGTTTCAGCAGGTCCGGGACACCGGCGGTTTTCAGGGCCGCCGCGCAATCCTGTTTTGACACCCGATCCGTCAGGCGCATGAACCGCTCGACCGAGATCGGCAGCGTCGGATCGATATGCAGCTTTTGCGGCACATATCCGATCCGCAGCCCTTTTTTGAGCGTGATATGCCCCGCAGCGGGTTGGGTCGCGCCAATGATGGCGCGCAGCAGGCTGGTTTTGCCCGACCCGTTCGGACCCACGATGGTCACGATCTCGCCCGGCTCAACGGCCATGTTTACGTGGCGCAATACGGTGTTTGCGCCGTAGCGGACGCTGAGATCCTTTACAGAAACCAAAGTCATGATCAGGCTTTCTCGGTGCAGTCGGGGCAGATGCCTTCGGCTTCGACGACGGTGCGTTCGATCTCGAACCCGACGGCGCGCGCGGCGGCGCCAAGCGCGCCTTTGGCGGGGGCGGAATACGCCTCGGCCACGGCATCGCATTTGCGGCAGATCATGAAGGCCGGGGAATGCGAAGCCCCGGGATGCGCGCAGGCGACAAAGGCATTCAGTCGCTCGATCTTATGGGCAAACCCATGCTCGACCAGAAAGTCCAGCGCACGATAGGCCACCGGCGGTTGCGACCCGAAGCCTTCTTCACGCAAACGGTCGAGAATCGCATAGGCCCCAAGCGCCCGATGCTCTTGCAGCAACATTTCCAGAACCTTCTGGCGCACAGGTGTCAGGCGCAGCCCTTCTGCCTGGCAATGCGCCTGGGCATTGGCCAAACCGGTTGCAACGCACGAGGCGTGGTCGTGCTTGTTGAACCCAAGCAGGGTGGCTTCTTCAGCCGTGGCGGGCGGTGTCTCACTTGTCATGTTATTATATATCATGTATTTCGCTGGTAACGTTATAAAATCACATAGGGTTCCCGATGTCCAGAAAGCTCCTTCCCGTTTCGATCACAGCCGCGTTGATGGGGGGCACGGCGATTGCCGATGTGCCGAATGTGGCAGTTGATATTGCGCCGGTGCATTCGCTTGTGGCGCGGGTCATGCAAGGCGTTGGCGAGCCGAACCTGATTATCCCGGCTGGGGCTTCGCCGCACGAATACAACCTGCGCCCATCCGAAGCTGAGGCGCTGCAAGAGGCGGATCTGGTGTTTTGGCTGGGTGAGGATCTGACGCCCTGGATGGAAAGCGCAGTCGAAACACTGGCCGAAGGTGCAACTGTTACGACGCTGCTTGAGGCCGACGGCACCGTTCTGCTGGATTTCCGTGAAAGCGCGCTGTTTGAGGCGCATGATCACGGGGACCATGATGACCATGATGATCATGACCACGAAGACCACGCGGATGACGATCATGACGACCATGATCACGACGATCATGAAGATCACGCTAAGGATGATGACCACGATCATGACCCTGATCACGACCACGATGATCATGCCAAAGATGAAGACCATGACCATGATCACGAAGATCATGCGGACTCGGATGGTCACGACGACCACGATCGCGACGACCACGATGATCATGCCGACGCCAAGGATCATGATGACCATGATCATGAAGACCATGCGGGGCATGACGACCATGACGATCACGACGGCCATCACCATGGCGCGCATGACCCGCACGCCTGGCTGTCGCCCGAAAACGCCGGAACTTGGTTGAACGAGATCGCGGCCCAACTGTCAACGGCAGACCCTGATAATGCCGGTGCCTATTTCGCCAATGCGGCCGCCGGGCGGGAAGAGCTTGAGGCGCTTTCGACCGAGGTTGCACAGATGTTGGACCCCGTTCGCGGCGGCAGTTTTATCGTCTTCCACGATGCATATCAGTACTTTGAGGACGCGTTTGATTTGCCCGCCTCGGGTGCGATCTCGATTGGCGACGCAGCCGATCCCAGCCCCGCGCGGATTACCGAGATTCAGGGCAGGATCACGGAAGAGGGGATCGATTGCGTTCTGGCCGAGCCGCAGTTCAATCCGGGGATCATTGAAACCGTTCTGGGCGGCACCGACGCGAATACCGGCGTCATTGACCCGCTGGGCTCGGACCTTGAACCCGGCGTGGACCTGTACCCTCAGGTCATCCGGAACATGGCAAAGACCCTGGCCGAGTGCCTTTAATTCCTGATCATCCCGGACAATGCCGAGAGAGTTGTCCAGGATATCCAAAGTTGGGGGTGACGCGGGTTAACTGTTCCGTTTCGTCAAAAGTGGCGTTGCCTCCAACAACCGGCTGAGGCCGGCTGATAACTCCGGAAAATCCTGCATTCCTACCACGTGAAGTTGTGCCCTTGATTGGCGCTACAGCGCGGCTGATAAGATTTTCTGTTGCCGAAACCGGTTTCGGCAACAAAAAATGAAGACATGGGAGCGAATCTTACAAATCGGCAATACGAAACGGCGGGTGAAAATCCGCAATCTTCGCGCCGTGTAAAGATCAATGAACTTGCGGCCCGTCTGGGCTTGTCCAAAAGCACGGTTTCGCGGGCTTTGAACGGTTATCCGGACATTTCCGAAACCACCCGAAAGCGGGTCGAAACCATGGCGCGCAAGCTTGGGTATCGCCCGCTCAGCCACGCGCAGGCCATTCGGACCGGGCGTGTTCGGGCGCTGGCCATGGTGCTCAACACAGATGAGCCGGACGGTCACAACCCGTTCCTGCAAGAGTTTCTGGCAGGCGCATGCGAGGCGGCCAGCGGTTTCGGCTGGACCATGACGATTTCAACGGCGCATTCGGAGCAGGACACGCTCAAGGTGCTTGGCCGTCTGGTCGAGGAACACAAGGCAGACGGCTTTATCCTGCCGCGTACCGCCGTCAACGACGCGCGGGTTCGGTTCCTGCGCAATCTGGGCGTGCCGCATATCCTTTATGGGCGCACCGGCTATGGCGGGGCCAAAGTGCCGGATGATATCTCGTGGTTCGATATTTCGGGCGAATCCGCGATGCTCAAGTCGGTTCTGCGGCTGGCAAGCCATGGGCATACGCGCATCGGCTATGTCGGCAGCGATCCCAAGTTCAACTACAGCCATCTGCGTCGGGACGGATATATCGAAGGGCTGCGCATTGCCGACCTGCCATTCGACCCCGATCTGATCCGCGAAGGCGCGCGGACACGCGAAGAGGGCGCAATCGAAGCGCGTGCCCTGATGGCGCTGAACCGTCCGCCAACTGCGATCATCTTTGCCACCGATCTTGCGGCATTGGGCTTCTATCCCGTTGCTGCTGACCTTGGCTTGCAGATTGGCCGGGACGTTTCGGTGACCGGATATGACGGTGTTCCGGAGTGCCAGTACGCCAACCCGGCCCTGACAACCTTCAGCGTCGATTCTCGCGCTGCGGGTGAGCGTCTGGCCACCCTGCTTATCCGTCAGATCCGGGGCGAAGCACCGGGCACACTGCGCGAGCTGGGTGAGGCGATGCTGATCGAACGGGCCTCGGACGGTCCGCCGCTGCTGGGCTCGGACGCGCTGGCAACGAAAATCAAAGAGACGACAGAAAGTAAATTGGGAGGAAACCAATCATGAAACTCACGCCGAAAGCAGCCAAGCTGATGTTAGGCTCGTCCCTGGCATTGGCGCTGACCGCGATGTCCGTGCAGGCGGATACGATCCGCTTCTGGACCACCGAAGAACAGCCCGAGCGTTTGGCCAAGCAGCAAGAGATGGCCGATCAGTTCAAAGCCGAAACAGGCACCACGGTCGAGGTCATTCCGATCACCGAAAGCGATCTGGGCACGCGCGCAACAGCCGCGTTTGCCGCCGGGGACCTGCCCGATGTGGTCTATCACCCGCTGCAATACGCGCTGCCCTGGGCCGAGGCCGGAATTCTGGACACCGAAGCCGCAACCGAAGTGATCGAAGAGCTGGGGGCAGATACGTTCGCTCCTGGCGCGTTGGGAATGGCTGCGTTCAAGGATGAAACCGCATCTGTTCCGGTGGATGGATGGACCCAGATGGTGGTCTATCGCAAGGACCTGTTCGAAGGGGCCGGTTTGGATGCGCCGGACAGTTTTGCGGGCATTCAGGCCGCGCTGGAGGCTTTGCATAACCCGCCCGAGATGTATGGCTTTGTCTCGGCCACCAAGGTTGACGAGAACTTCATGAGCCAGGTGCTGGAGCATGTCTTCCTGGCCAATGGCGTCTCACCGGTTGGTCCTGACGGGTTCCAGCCGCTGGATGAGGCCAAGACCACCGAGGTTCTGGATTTCTACAAAGCCATCTCGCAGGCGTCACCTCCGGGTGAGCTGTATTGGAAGCAGTCGCGCGAGCTGTATTTTGACGGCAAGGCCGCGATGATCATCTGGTCGCCCTTCATTCTGGACGAACTGGCCGGCCTGCGTGACAGCGCCCCGCCGACCATCAACGACGATCCGACCTCGCGCGATCTGGCCAGCAAGACCGGCATTGTGACCAAACTGTCGGGCCCGTCGAACCCTGACGGTGCGGCTTGGGGCGATGTGCGGTACTTTGGCATCACCAACGACGCGGATACCGATGCGGCGATGGAGTTCGTGAAATTCGCCATGGACGAAGGCTATACCCAAACACTGGCCATCGCGCCCGAGGGCAAATTCCCGGTCCGTCGCGGCAACGCCGACAACCCGACTGCGTTTTCTGAGGCGTGGGCGGATCTGCCCGTAGGTGTCGACCGCAAAGCGCCGCTGGGTGAGCTGTACGAACAGGCCATGATCGACGAAATCGTCGGCGGTCTGGACGTGGCCCAGCGCTGGGGCGTGGCCGAAGGCCAACTGGCGCTGGCCTCGAAAATGGTCAACAGCCAAGCGATTAACCGCGTTGTCCGTCAATATATCGACGGCGAAATTGACGCCGCAGCTGCTGTTGCAGCCATGAACGAAGAACTCGCCAAGGTCGAGTAACGCCACCTTCCAATGGCACTGCAGCGGCGTTCGCGCCGCTGCCCCCATCCCTTCGAGGTATCCCAAATGTCTTCGGCCACCCCACCGACCGGAACCGGGGCGTTAGCCAAACGCGAGGCGCGTCTGGCCTGGACGCTGCTGGCTCCGACCGTGATCAGTGTATCGCTTGTGGTGATCCTGCCTTTGCTGGCAATCATCTGGATCAGCTTCAAGCCCTTCACGCTGTCCGACCTGCGCCCACCCGCGCCTGTTGTCCGCGAAAGCCTGCGCGGATCGGGCGACGATCTGCAAATCGAATACCGCCTGCGCAATTCCAGCCAAGAGATCGCCATCGAAGGCGTGACCCTCAGCGATGTGTTGCCGGATGGCGTTGCACCAATTGGCGAGGTCGCAGCGCCCTGTGCCCTGAACGGGCAAGAGTTGTTCTGCGATTTCGGAACGCTGGAAGGCGGTCAGCGCGAGCGCATCCGCATCCCTGTCTCCGTCGATGGCGACCCGGACGTGTTCGAGGATCTGGTCGAAGGGTCCGAACCGGCCACCACCGGCAGCGGGCCGAGCGTTCTGACGAATTTCGAATTCAGCCTTGAAAACTTCGCCCGCGTATTTGATGGGTCTGAATTCTGGGGCGTGCTGTGGGTCACTCTGTTCTACACGGTCTTTGGCACCATTGGCGCATTGGTCATGGGCCTGTTCGCGGCGCTGCTGCTGAACAAGAGCTTCCGAGGGCAGGGCTTTATCCGCGGCCTGTACCTGTTCCCCTATGTGGCGCCTGTCATTGCCGTTGCCTTTACTTGGGTGACGCTGTTCGATCCCTTCTCGGGCTCGGCCAATGCGCTGCTGATGCAGATGGGCCTGACCAGTGATCCAATCAACTTCTTCGGCGAACGCCCTCTGGCCCTGATCATGGTCACGGTGTTCGAGATATGGCGCTATTTCCCGCTGTCCTTCCTGTTCATTCTGGCGCGGATGCAGTCCATCGATTCCAGCATGTATGAGGCGGCGGATATGGACGGGGCGTCGCCCTTCCAGAAGTTCTGGCTGCTGAGCATCCCGCAACTGCTGGGCATCCTGTCGGTGCTGTTCCTGCTGCGCTTTATCTGGACGTTCAACAAGTTCGACGACATCTTCCTGCTGACCGGCGGCAATGCGGGCACCCGCACGCTGACCGTGAATGTATACGAGCAGGCCTTTGCCGTCTCGAACATCGGGGCGGGCGCGGCGGTGGCCGTGGTCATCCTGATGTGCCTGATCGCCTTCAGCTTTGTTTTCTTCAAGTTTATCAGCCGTGAGGAGGGTTTGTGATGCGCAACGGCTTTGTCACTGGCCCCGTACTGGGCGCGCTTTGGTTGGTGGTGATTGCCACCACCATCGCGGTCACTATGTCCTTCGCAACAGGGGCGGCGTTCCGCCCGCAGGTTCTGCTGAGCCTGATCTGGGGCGCGGTCGCGGGCCTGGCCTATGTCCGGTTCCCGGAACGCCATGCCCCGGCACGTCTGGGCGTGTCGGCCCTGTTGTGCCTGTCCTGCCTGACCGGCTTTGGCCCGGTTCTGATCGGATCGGACACCACCCTGCAAGCCACGCTGATTACCGTGATTTCGCTTGCGGTGGTGATGCACCTGTCGATGGCGGAAATCCTGAAAGAGCTGCCGTTCGGCGAACTCACCCGTCATGAATTCGAGGACGCGGTGATCCGGTTCTGCACCGGCTTTGGCTACATCTTCTTCACCGCCATTGTCATCATCCCTTTCTACGTGATGGTTATGACCAGCCTGAAATCACAGCAGGCGCTGTTGCAGAACCCGCTGGATTTCTCGGTTGATCTGTCACAGGGCTGGGCGTTGTTGCGCAGCTATTCCGAGCTGTTCCGGGACTTCAACTTCGGCACCTATCTGTGGACCTCGTTCTACGTTTCGGTCCTGACGGTGTTCATCACGCTGGCTTTCAGTGTTCCGGGGGCTTACGCGGTGGCGCGGTTCCGGTTCAAAGGGCAAAAGGCGTTCTCACGCTCGATCCTGCTGATCTATATGGTGCCGATGATCGTTCTGGCGTTGCCGATCTACATCGCGTTCTCGCTGACCGGCCTGCGCAACTCGATCCTTGGCATCGTTATGATCTACCCGGTCACGACGATCCCGGTCGCGCTGTATATGCTGCAAGGCTACTTCCGGGGTCTTCCGACTGAGGTGGAAGAGGCCGGTCTGATGGATGGCCTGTCGCGTCTGGCCGTGATCTGGAAGATTACCTTGCCGCTGAGCCTGCCTGCGCTGGCATCTGTGTCGCTTTACGTCTTCATGATCGCCTGGAATGAATTCCTGCTGGCCTTCATGCTGCTGGACGATCCGTCGAAATTCACCCTGACCCGAGGGGTGACGATGCTGAACTCTTCCGAAATCCCCCGACAGCACCTGATGGCCGGTGCGGTGATTGCCACAGTCCCGATCATGGCGCTGTTCCTGGGGCTTGAACGTTTCATGACCAAGGGCCTGACTGCGGGGTCTGTCAAAGGATGACCGAAATGAACCAACATACCAACCCCGACCGCGAGGCGCGCAACATTCTGGTTGCCAATGATCGCGGCGGTTACACCATCCCCACCGAAGGGCTGTATCCCTATCAGTGGAACTGGGACAGCGCGATTGCCGCACTTGGTTTTGCCGAGTTCGACATCGACCGCGCCTGGGTCGAGCTTGAGACGTTGTTCTCGGGCCAGTGGGATGACGGCATGGTGCCGCATATCCTGTTCCACCAACAGGATGACGGCTATTTCCCGGGCCCCGATGTGTGGGGCTGCCATGGGCCGATCCCGTCCTCGGGTATCATCCAGCCGCCGATTGCCGCGACGATGGCGCGCAAAATCTGGGAACAAGACCCAGACGCGGGTGAGGCGCGCATCCGGGCGCTGTTTCCGGCCATGCTGGCCTGGCATCGCTGGATCGTGAAATGGCGTCTGGACGAGCATGACGCCGTATGCACCACCCATCCCTGGGAGGCCGGTCGCGACAATGCGCCCGACTGGGACAAGACCATGGCGCGCATGGACGCATCCGATGTTGGTGAATACCAGCGCCGCGATACAGCCCATGTGAACAGCGAGGATCGCCCGACCAAGTTCGACTATGATCGCTATATCAAACTGGTGCAGATCGGACGCGATGCCCAATGGGATCAGCAGAGATTGCTGGCGGACAACCCGTTCCGCGTGGCTGACCCGACCATGACATTCACCACATTGCGCGCCGCGCGGGATTTGCTGGCGGTCAGTGAGGCGTTGCATCTGAATGCCGATGGTTTGGCGGATGACATAGCGCGGCTTGAGGCCGGCGCGCTGTCGCTGTGGAACGAGGATCTTGCGTCCTTCGACTCGCGCGATGCCCATTCGGGCGAATGGTCGGGCACTGTGTCTAACGCGTCCTATATGTGCTGGTTCGCGGGTGTCGACTCGGATGCCATGCTGGACCGGATCAGGACGGTGCTGAACACCGTCCCGCATCCGGTGCCAAGCTACGATCCAACCATGCCCGGCTTCGACGCCCGCCGCTATTGGCGCGGGCCGACCTGGGCAATCATGAACATGATGATCGGCTTCGGCCTGAAAGACATGGGCCATACAGCCGAGGCAGACCACTTGCGCCGCAAAACGGCCGAGCTGATCTCGACCTTCGGGTTTGCCGAGTACTTCGATCCAACAACCGGCAGCCCCGCTGGTGGTAACGCATTCACCTGGACAGCCGCTGTCTGGCTGCACTGGGCAGGGAGGTCCTAATGGGTAGCATCGAACTTAAAGGCGTCGAAAAGTGGTTTGGAACCGCGCAGGTCATCAAAGGGATCGACTTGCAGATCGAAGAGGGCGAGTTCGTCGTGTTTGTCGGCCCGTCCGGCTGCGGCAAATCCACGCTGTTGCGCATGATCGGCGGGCTTGAAGATATCTCGCGCGGTGAGCTGTTGATCAACGGCAATGACGTCACGGATCATCCGCCCTCCAAGCGGGGCCTGACCATGGTGTTCCAGTCCTATGCGCTTTATCCGCATCTGACCGTGGCCGAGAATATGGGCTTCTCGCTCAAGGTCGCAGGCGTAGCCAAGGCCGAGATTCACGAGCAGGTCGGCAGGGCGGCCGAAGTTCTGAAACTGGAACCGTTTCTGGAACGGCGGCCCAAGGATCTGTCCGGTGGCCAGCGACAGCGCGTTGCCATCGGGCGCTCGATCGTGCGGGATCCGACCGCGTTTCTGTTCGATGAACCGCTGTCGAACCTCGACGCCGCGTTGCGGGTCGAGATGCGGTACGAGATCGCGAAACTGCATCAGAACCTCAAACGCACGATGATCTATGTGACCCACGATCAGGTCGAAGCGATGACGCTGGCAGACCGGATCGTGGTGCTGGAATACGGCAAGATCGCTCAGGTCGGTACGCCGCGCGAATTGTATGAACGCCCGGCCAATCTGTTTGTCGCCCAGTTCATCGGCAGCCCGAAGATGAACATCATGCCCTGCACAACACGGGATGGTGCCTACCATCTGGATAATGGCGGGTCCGGCACGTTCGACCTGACGGGCGAAGCGACCCGCGTGGGCATCCGCCCCGAACATATCGAGGTGGTCGCCCCCGGTGCAGGTCAGACGGATGGCACCATCGAAGTGGTCGAGTATCTGGGTGCCGATACGTTCCTGATCGTCGATTGCGGCTTTGAAGAGAAAGTGACGGTTCGTCTGAACGGCGATACGGATCTGACCGCAGGAACCTGGATCGGGCTGCATTTCCTGCCCGAAAAACTGCGTTTCTTCGATGCGGACGGGCAGGCTGTCGAGGGTTAGTGCAACGGTATAAATCGGGTACCCCGACGCGCCGATCACCCGGCGCGTCGCTGACACTGATGTCTTGCGGTGGTTGCGCATGGTGTCGCAAAGTTTAAGTTGCGCCTGTCTCTGATGAGGGTATTTGCATCATGGCCCACCTGCCGATCCTTTGGTCTTTTCGTCGCTGCCCCTACGCGATCCGGGCACGCCTGGCGATCCTCAGCGCCGGTGTGCAGGTCGAATTGCGGGAAATCCTGTTGCGGGACAAACCCGAGGCCTTTCTGGACACATCTCCCTCGGCCACGGTTCCGGCGCTACGGATGAAAGGCGGGGTGCTGGATGAGAGCCTTGAGGTCATGCTCTGGGCCTTGAACCAGAATGACCCGGCCCGTCTCTTGGACATGCCACAGGCAGGTTGGGATTTGATCGAAACCAATGACGGCCCGTTCAAGGCGGCTTTGGATCACACGAAATACGCAACGCGGTATCCGGATCTGGACCCCGCGACCGAACGTGGAAAAGCGTCAGCGCATCTTATAAAGCTTGATGCGCAACTCACCGGACAGCGCTGGCTGTTTGGCGAGCGTCCAACGCTGGCCGATCTGGCCATTTTGCCTTTCGTGCGTCAGTTCGCCTTTGTCGACAAACCGTGGTTCGACGTGCAGCCCTGGCCGAATTTGATCGGTTGGCTGAATCGGTTTCTGGAGAGCACATCTTTCGAACAGGTTATGACAAAATACCCGACATGGTCAGAAGGGGACGCACCTGTTTGGTTTGGCTCATCGACCCAGCTGATGCACGGGTCGCGGGAAGCCAGCGTCTGACACGCGCCGACTGACGCCGGGGCGCTATGGCTGCTGTGCGTTACGATCCAAGGCGGAATTTGGTCGGCGTCATGCCGGTCTGGCCGCGAAAGAAACGCGTGAAGTGGGACTTGTCTGAATAACCAAGCATGAGACCGATCTCGGCAATTGTCCTCTTGTTTTCTCTAAGATGCTCTTTGGCCACATCGACACGCAGCCGTTTGACCTCGCGGGTCAAGGTTGTCCTTTGGTGCCTAAGGGCTTTCAGTAACCGCTCGGGCTGTATGCCCAACAGCCCGGCCACCACCTCTGGCCCCAGATTGGTTTCGTCCAGTTTGTCGCGCAGGACGGATCGCAAAGCAGCCACCACAGTTACTTCCTCGTGCCGCCGGGGTGAAAACTCAGCGGTGGTGGCATCTTGTGAGACATGGTGCAAAAACAACCATTCCACAGGAAAGCTGATCTGCATTCCGGGATCGGTTCCAAGACCAACCTCAATCCCCTTGTAGCCAATGGGCAGGCCATTGATGTATCTGCTTTCCCATCGCACTCGGGACGGATCCCATGACGATCCGACGACGGTCTGCAAGAGGCGCACATAGATGGCGGCGCCGAAGCCGGTCACCTGAACAGGTGGGACTGTTGGTTCCTGTTGCCTCTGGATTCGATAGATCGCCTTGTCCGCGTCAACGACAAGGCTGTGCCTTACAGAATTGGACTCGCGCGGGACAAGCCCCACGAAACGGGCGAAAAATTCGAATAGGGTATGTGTCGATTGCAGGGCCTGAGCGAACGGAGGCCACGCCTGCAGGTCAAATGTTTCCCCCACTTTCAACCCAAGATACCGATCCCCTGCCAAGTCCGCGAAGGCATTTATCAGACCATAGACCAGTTCTGAATGGACATAGACAGATGGGTCGGACAGCAGCTCAGCCTTCAATCCGACCTGATCCAGGGCGGGTTGCGGATTGATTTTGCGGTCAGTGAGATATTGCAAAAACGGAGCCGCCAAAGCGAGGCGGACAAAGCCCTCGCTATGTTCCGAAATCGTGGAGTTTAAAGGCAAGCTTGTCACCCTTTGCCGGTTTGCTCAGTGGCCACTTTTACAGTCATATTCGAACATCCTAATTCGAAACTGGCAACCGGGCCAAGAATTTCCGGGCTACAGTTAGGAATTGGTGAATATGAAAGGGAGACCCTATGCCCGGCTTACAATTGCCCCTTCGCACAACGGTGATCTTTGCGGCGGCCCTGACACTGTCGGCGTCCGCACAGGCTCAGGACCAAGTGGAACCTCAAACGCTGTTTACCAACGTCCACGTCTTTGACGGTGTCAACGAACAGCGTATCGAGAATGCCAGTGTTCTGGTCGAAGGCAATCTGATCACGTCGGTTTCAACGGATGCTATCGATGCCCCTGATGCCATCGTGATCGACGGCGGCGGGCGCACGCTGACACCGGGCTTTATCGAGAACCACGCGCACCTGATGCTCATGGGGCCATCGATTGCTGAGATGGAAACCAACTCGACCTGGGAGGATTTCGCCATCCACGGGACCCGGATGGCCGAAATGTACCTGATGCAGGGCTTCACGACCGTTCGCGATGCCGGGGGCGCTGGTGGCGGGCTGCGGCGCGCAATAGACGCAGGCCAGATCGTCGGCCCCCGCTTTTATCCTTCCGGCGCATTTCTCGGGACGCGCGGCGGCCATGCCGACTTCGCATCTTTCACATCTCCGCCGGGCGGGGTGACCAACTTTGGCACTCTGAATATGGCCCAACAGGTCAACGGTGTTGACGAAATTTACATGTATGGCCGCAACAACTTGCGCATGGGTGCCACGCAACTGAAGTTCATGCAATCAGGTGGGGTGATTTCGGCATTCGATCCATGGCAGTTGCTCGCCGGTTCGAAGGAAGAGATTGAGGCCGCTGTTCAGGTTGCCAACGAGTACGGCACCTATGTCATGGCACATTCCTACCGCAAAGAAGCGATCATCAATGCCTTGAATGCAGGGGTCAGAACCATTGAACACGGTTTTCACTTTGACTGCGAAATTTCTGCTTTGATGAAAGAAAAAGGAGCGTACATCACGACGAACATCACGGCATTTGATCCGGGCCTTCTTGACGTTCCGTCCGTGAAAAACAACCCTAACAGTTTGAGGAAAGCCAAATCGGCCTCGGCGACCTTCGAAGCCTATATTCCCAGCATGAAGGAATGCCCGGCGCCGCGCGGATTCCAAACCGATTGCGTGGGCTCAGTCGAAGCGTGCAACATCCAGATCGCCTACGAGAAACATTTGAACAACCATTTCTTCGGCCCCTATGCGTCGATGGTAACCCTGACTTCGGTAGGTGGCGAGATCGCGGCACTTAGCGGTGATTTCATGAACCCCTATCCGGAAGGAAAACTGGGCGTGATCGAGGAAGGTGCCTATGCCGACATCCTGCTGATAGACGGCAACCCGCTTGAGGATTTCTCGGTCGTTGGCACCGGTGACCAGTGGTTCGGCGCAGACCCGAGGCCGGACAGTCCGGAATCGATCCGCCTGATCATGAAGGACGGCGTGATCTACAAAAACACACTGGATTGATCGGTAGATAGACGTTGGAGAGTTTCATGCGCCAATGGCTTCAAGTTTTTACCATCGCAACGCTGGGAATGGGGTGTCATTCCGCCATGGCGGCATCCGGCATTTCGCTGGGCTGGTCTGACCTGCCGGATCCGTCAACACAGATCTTTGACGACCCGTATCGCGATCTTGCCCCCGAACAGTTCGATGATGTCCTTTTCGTCGTGCGCCTGCGCGGCAGACTGCAGCAGAATGTCGGCAGCGTTGAGGAAAGACAGAAATGGCAAGAGCTGCTGACTGAAACCGAGGGCGCATTGTCGGCAGACGGAATTGATGTCGACTGGCTGCTCGATCAGCGAGAGGTTGTGACAGAACGCCGAAGAAAGGCTGGCACACAAGGTAATCCGCAATTCGATGGTCAGACAATCACACTTGCGGGCTTTGCCATTCCAGCCCCGACCGATCCTGACGGGCGATCTGTGGTGTATCTGGTTCCGGAACGCGGGATGTGCAGTCACATGCCCCCGCCGCCGCCGAACCAGATGATCCGCGTACGGTTGAACGGCGATTGGACGCCCAGCTATTTTCATGAACCGGTGAGACTTACAGGAACGCTGACGATTGACCCTTCGGTTCAAAACATGATGGTCGTGGATGGCTTGATGCCCATGAGTGCGACTTTCCAGTTGGAGACGGATACAGTCGAAACGCTGGAGACTGAGTCAGACAGGCTGGAATGGAAACGGCGTGCCGCCGATCGCATCCGCGCGGCAAGTAAGCGCAAGACGGGCGGGGCGCGCGCATCGGAATGATCAGAAGCCTGCTTGCCTTATTTTGTTTTGCTTTTGCTGGTTCAGCGATGGCGCAGGGATTGTCGGGACCCTCTTCCGTTGAAGCTGATCTTGAGCCCGGAGATGGTCTGACCAACCCGCAGTACCGGTCGGATTTTCCGCGCAACATCGCTGCTGGCTGGTTCCAGTGGAAGGACAGGCTGGCTGAGGACGGGTTTCGGTTCAACATTGATTACCTGGCGTTGGGCCAAATAACGAATGCTGATCCGGGAACCGGCGAAGCGGCCAGTGGAATCGCGCGTATCTATGGCAGTTGGCAGGCGACGGAACGGGGTTCGCTGACGTTCAAGATCGAAGATCGGCACCGTTACACGGATGTTGTCCCGCAGTTTCTTGGCTTGGATGGCGGCGCGCGCGCGATTACGGGAACAGCATTCAACGACAACGGTTTGCTGTTGACCAATCTGTTCTGGACCCAAAGGGCCAGAGATGGCTCTTGGACATTGCAAATCGGGCAAATCGACGTGACGGACTTTGTGGATATCTACGGGCTGGTCAGCCCTTATAGTGGGTTCCAGAACCTGTCCTTCAACACCAACCCGACCATTAACACGCCCAATCAAGGTCTTGGCGTTGCCGGTGGGATAAAGCTCAGCAAAAACGTCTATGCCGTCGCGAGCGTCTCCGACGCAAACGCCGACCCGTCTGATCCAAATTTTGATGTGTTCAGCGATGGCAAACTCTTCAAATCACTCGAACTTGGCTACACCTCTGGCTTTGATCGCATCTACTTCGACAATATCCACCTGACCCTTTGGCATGCGGATGCAGCCGACGATGGCAGCCGTCCGGAGGACTATGGCGCCGCGTTTTCCGCGGCCTGGTTTGTCGACAACAGATGGATGCCATTCTTTCGGGCCGGGGCCTCAAAAGGGACAGCCGCGCTTTATGACCGATCCGTCTCGGCCGGTTTGGGCTATTACGGTCGCAATACCGATCTGGCCGGGCTTGGCCTGAATTGGGCCGAGGCAAGAGGCATAGACGGCACACAGTTCACGCTTGAGGCATTCTATCGCTTTTCAATCTCACCCGGGCTGCAGATCACACCGTCGCTGCAGTTCATTTCCAACCCGCTTGAGAACCCCGATCAGGACAGCATCACGCTGTTAGGTCTACGAACCCGGATCGTTTTCTGATGCCGGTATCACGCAGCATCTGTCTTGGATTTCTGTCTGGAGGTACCGCAATGAAGACCCTGTTGACCGCAAGCATAGTCGCTTTTGCTTTTGCTGGCGCATTGCACGCAAGCGAAGAAAGCAAGACATGGGACGCATCAGATGAAGCGAAGCAATTTGTGCAGGACACAATCGTGCTTGGCATGTTGGCCAGCCCTTACGGGACCGGTTGGACCGAGTATGAGCAGCTGCACACTTACTTCACACGGGCCCGGGAAAACGGCATCACGGGGCATGAGATGACGCTCGCTGCGGCGGATATGTCCTTTGAGACTTTTCTTGAACAGCATTACCATTTCCGCGCGGCGATGGCGCAGCAACCGGAAAACTACCTGATCGTGAACGAAACCCGCGATATTGAAGCCGCCCATATTCAAGGAAAGACGGCGGTCATCTGGAACAGCCAAACGGCCACGATTCTGGACGGCGATCTAAAGAAGATGGCCCTGCTCAAGGATATGGGGATCAAGAGTATGATCCTGGCCTACAACGACATCTTCCGAACCGGATCAGGGCAATTGGCGGCCTATAACGGGCGCGACATCGGGCTGACCCCTTGGGGGAAGTCTGTCATTGATGAAATGGTGCGGTTCGGTATCCTGCTGGACCTCAGCCACACTGGTTCCAAAACAGCTAATGACGCCATGGATTACATGGATGAGACCTACCCCGGTGTACCCTATGTTTACACGCATTCAGTCCCTGCCGGTCTTTATGCGAACGAACCCAATGCCACGCCGCGCGGGTGTTATCGGGCCATTCCCGATGACGAGGCGCTGCGCGCGGCCCAATCGGGGGGATATGTTTCTCCGACATTCACCGAATGGATGATGGACGGTGTCTGGCCCGAGGATATCTCTCCGAAACAAGCCGCCGATATGATCGACTACTACGTTCAACTTGTGGGCGTCGACCATGTCGGGATCGCAACGGATGACATGTTCTCGCTCGAACTGGTCGTGGAGTTCGCGACTGCAAACGCGAGCATGTACGATGACGGAGGGTACATGATCGACGCCTTCAACAAAGGGGCGACCGGCAACGGCGAACTTGCCAAGATACTGGCCGCGATTACCGATGATCTTTGGGCGCGTGGATATTCCAACGAAGACCTTGCAAAGATCTATGGCGGCAACAAGATGCGGGTCTACGCGCAAGTCTGGGAAGGCAAACCGCCCGAGCAGTTTCTGAAGGAATACCCCGAGCGTTTGCGCCTCAGGCAAGAGCTTCGTGACGGGTTCTATTCGCGATAGAAACGCAAGCGTGTGCATGAAGCTGGTCGATTAGGCGCGGCCAATTCATTTTGAGCAAGTTGGCCCGGCTCTCAGCCTTTCAACGCGTCGATAGCCGTTTGTTTGCCTACAGATTACCTGCCGCCTCGAAACGGAAATCAGAGTTGGACAAACCCATCGGACCCATCACTGCGGGCCGGAACCCGCGCGCAGAATCCGACGAGGTGACTGTCAGGCAATCCACTGGTGCAGTGCTGGGAAAGGATGGTGGGTGATGAGAGACTCGAACTCCCGACATCTTCGGTGTAAACGAAGCGCTCTACCAACTGAGCTAATCACCCGTGACGGTGCATGTAGCCAAGCCTGCGGGCGGGCGCAAGAGGGTCGGGTGGAATTTCTTGAATAGATTTGTTTCACCGGGAACGGTGGGAGGACCGCACGCCCAATGCCTGGGCTTTTGGCCAAAAACGTTGTCCGATCGAAGTTTTTTCTACCTTATCCAAAGTGCGTCAGGAAACGCGCTTGCGTGGTCCATGCAGCCTCCGATATTCCCAAACAGGATGGTAACTTTCCAGCTGGGAGTTTTAATGGCCCTTTCAATGGCCCTTTCAATGGCCCTTTCAATGGCCCGCCGAACAGTTTTGGCCTTTATGGTTCTGATCGCAGTTCTGCTGGCTCCGATACGGGCCGGGGCAGAGGGGATATTGGTATTCGCCGCAGCCAGCCTGAAAACCGCGCTGGATGAGATTGCTTCGGACTACACACAGCAGACGGGCGTGGATGTGACCGTGTCTTATGCGGCCTCGTCGGTCTTGGCGCGCCAGATTCAATTGGGTGCGCCGGTGGATGTGTTTATGTCCGCAAACCGGAATTGGATGGACGCGCTGGAAGGGGGCGGATGGATCGACCCTAAATCGCGGGTGGACCTGTTGGCAAATGGGTTGGTTCTGATTGGACAGGCGGACCGGGCGTCGGATGGACAGCTTTCACCCGGATATGATCTCTCGGGTCAACTGGCGGGTGGGTATCTGGCCATGGCTTTGGTGGATGCGGTGCCTGCGGGCATTTACGGCAAAGAGGCGTTGCAGACTCTTGGCTTGTGGGATGCGGTGCAAGGGCAGGTGGCGCAATCGGACAATGTCCGCGCGGCGCTGGCTTTGGTTGCAACCGGCGCGGCCCCGCTGGGGGTTGTATATCGGTCTGATGCTATCGCTGAAACACGCGTTGGCGTTGTGGGCACGATACCGTCCGAGGCACATCAGCCGATTATCTACCCTGCCGCTTTGACCGGTGCTGCCAACAAAGACGCCGCAGGGTTTCTGGATTATTTACAGACCAAGGACGCTGAGGTCGTGTTTCTAAATCAGGGCTTTGCCCTGCCGGGCGAGTGACGCAGATGGAGTGGTTGGGTCCGGCAGAGTTGGAGGCGTTGAAGCTGTCATTGCGCGTGTCCTTCTGGGCGACGCTGGCAACTTTGCCCTTCGGCATATTTGTGGCCTACGCGCTGGCGCGCTGGCGGTTTCCGGGTCGTCAGGTCCTGAACGGGTTGGTGCATTTGCCCTTGATCCTGCCACCTGTGGTCACCGGATACCTGCTGTTGCTGACCTTCGGCATTCAGGGCCCGATGGGCCGGTTTCTGGCCGAGTTCGGAATTGTCGTCGCGTTTCGCTGGACCGGGGCGGCTTTGGCCGCAGGGATCATGGCCTTTCCACTGATGGTCCGCGCCATACGCCTGTCGATCGAAGCTGTGGACCCACGGCTGGAACAGGCCGGGTCAACGCTTGGGGCGTCTCGCCTGATGGTGTTCGCAACCGTAACCCTGCCGATGATCCTGCCGGGGATCATCGCGGGCTCGATCCTCGCCTTCGCCAAAGCGATGGGAGAGTTCGGGGCCACAATCACCTTTGTGTCCAACATTCCGGGGCAGACCCAGACCTTGCCCTCGGCCGTTTACGCCTTCCTGCAGGTTCCGGGCGGTGAGGCCGCTGCGACCAGACTGGTGATCATTTCGATCGTGATTGCCATGTCTGCGCTGCTGCTCTCGGAATATGTAGGGCGGCGCGCTGCTGCCCGGGTGGCCGGGACATGAGCCTTTCTGTTCGCCTGCAACACAGCCTGCCGGGGCTCGATCTGGATCTGACCTTTGACGCGCCGCCGGGGGTGACGGTTCTATTCGGACGCTCCGGGTCGGGCAAAACCACGGTGGTCAACGCCGTCGCCGGGTTGCTGCGGCCACAGGCCGGTCGGGTCGCCGTGGATGATTGGGTTTTGTTCGACACCGATCACCAGAACTGGCTGCCCCCGCACAAACGGCGTCTGGGCTATATCTTTCAAGAGGGGCGCCTGTTTCCGCATCTTACCGTGCGCCAGAACCTTGCCTATGGCCGCTGGTTTGCACAGCGCAAGGCAAAGCGGGAAAACCCCGACAAGGTTATCGAGATGCTGGGCATCGGTCATCTGCTGGATCGCCGTCCGGCCATGCTGTCAGGCGGTGAGAAACAGCGCGTTGCCATCGGTCGGGCCTTGCTGGCCAGCCCGCGCCTGATCCTTGCGGACGAGCCTCTGGCCGCGTTGGATGACGCGCGAAAGGCTGAGATCCTACCCTATTTCGAACGCCTGCGCGATGAAGTGTCGGTCCCGATCCTTTATGTTACCCATTCAGCGGCCGAGGTCGCACGTCTTGCGACGTCGGTGGTCGCGCTGCAGGACGGCAAGGTGGCCCGGCATGGCCTGGCGTCCGAGGTTCTGTCCGACCCGTCTGTCGCCCCCGCCGGCATTCGCGCCGTGGGGGCCGTGCTGCAAGTGCGGGTGCGGGAACATCATTCTGACGGTTTGACCGAGTTGGATGCCGGGGGCGAGCGGTTGTTCCTGCCGCGCATCGCGCATCAGGTCGGGGAAACCCTGCGCATTCGTATCCCCGCGCAAGAGGTTATTCTGTCCAGCAACCCGCCCGAGGGTCTGTCGGCCCTGAATGTGCTGAGCGGGCAGGTGGATTCGATCCGCGCGGGTGATGGGCCGGGGGCGATTGTGTCGGTAAAAACGCCAGCGGGCATTGTTCTGGCGCGGGTCACGCGACGCTCGGTCTCGGCGTTGGGTCTGCAACCCGGCGTGGCGTGCCATACGGTGATCAAAACCGTTGCGCTGGCACCGCAGGATGTTGGCGGGCGGATCTTGCAGGACAAATGACAGGGGGTCCTCTGACCGCTTTACTCATGCTGCACGGCATCTATGTTATTGACAGAGAACGGAGTTCATTCAGGGTGTTTTGCCTATGAGACTTTTATCAGCTCTTTTGGTCACAGGCGGGATGGTTATGCCCGATTTGGCGCAAGCTGTCGGATTTGGCCTGAGCGTTCAGCCCCAGTACCGGACCGAGATCACTCAGGTCGGTGAGGGAACCTACAGCGTCAAAGCCATCGGTTCGTCCGCCCCTGTGAACTATTGGTGTGGCATTGGCGATTTTGCGATCCGTTCGCTGGGCGTGCCGAACAACCAGCGGATTTACATCTCGAAAGCCTATGAGCCGGGTGTGCGGACGGTTGAGTTCTCGCTGACCCCGCCGCCTGGTGCGGATACGAACCCCGGATACTCGATCACCGTCAAACGGGTGGGCGAGAATATGTCGGCATCCTCGGCGCAGAACTACTGCTATGACAACTTCATAGATTTCGGGTTCTGAGCTTTAGATCCATTTCGCCAGAGGCGGCAGGCTCATAAGCACGGCATCCGGGTCATGCCCGGTCTCCAGACCGAATTTCGTGCCTCGGTCATAGACCAGATTGTATTCGGCGTAGAGGCCGCGATGCACCAGTTGCGTCTCTTTATCGGCGTCCGAGAATGACTGCACCCGGCGCTTTTCAACCAGCGGCAGGAAGGCAGGCAGAAAGGCTTCGCCGATGTCCTGCGTCAGGGCGAAATCGGCCTGCCAGTCGCCAGTGCAGTAATCATCCATGAAGATACCGCCAACGCCGCGGGCGCGTTTGCGGTGGGGGATGTAGAAATATTCGTCGGCCCAGCCTTTCAGTCGCGGGTAATGGCCGGGGCCGTGCGGGTCCAGATGGGCCTTTTGCGTCGCGTGGAAATGGGCCGTGTCCTCATCATACTCAATGCAGGGGTTCAGGTCCGAACCACCGCCGAACCACCAGGCGTGCGGGGTCCAGAACATGCGCGTGTTCATGTGCACCGCCGGGACATGCGGGTTCTGCATATGCGCCACCAGACTGATGCCCGACGCCCAGAACCTCGGGTCTTCGGTCATTCCGGGGATACCCTTGCGCGCCGCCATTGCCTGCTGCGCGCGTTCGCCCAGCGTGCCAAAGACGGTCGAGACATTGACCCCGACCTTTTCAAACACACGCCCACCGCGCATCACCGACATCAGACCGCCGCCTGCGTCCGAGCCATCCTCGGAGTGGCGGGTGGTTTCCTTGACCTCGAACCGACCCGGTCGGGCGTCCGAGAACGGGCCTGTGTCGTGGCTGTCTTCCAGCGCTTCAAAGGCGGCAACAATGTCATCGCGCAGTTGACGGAACCAGGCAGAGGCAGTGGTTTTTTCTGTATCGAACATGAGGTCTTAGTGAGCTGGCGCGGCAACAGGATCCAGCAGGGTCCGGCCACCGTCGATTGTCAGGATTTGCCCGGTGATGAAGCCGGCAGCGTCGGATGCGAGAAACTGGGCCGTTTCCGTCAATTCGGTGGGTGCAGCGATACGGGCCAGCGGGGTATGCTTTTCAATGTCATCCCGGAAGTCGCGGTTTTCCTTGAGCGTGGACTGCAAGGATGCACTCATGACTGATCCCAGCGCGATGGAATTCACGCGTATCCGGTTCGGGGCCAGTGCAACGGCCAGCGAGCGTGTCATCTGATCCAGCGCAGCCGTAGACACCGAATAGGCCATCAGATCGGGATGGGTTCGGCGGGCGGCAATCGAGGACAGGTTGATGATCGATCCGGCCGGGTTTTCGTCCTCGTCCCCGGCCTGTTTGATCATGCGCTTGGCCACCAACTGGCTGAGACGCAACGCGGGCATCAGGTTCTGGTTCAGCAGCGAGCGGACCGAGTCGTCATCGGGGTCCAGCGGATCGGACGGGATCACCTGCCGCGCGCCGTTGATCAGAATGTCCACCTGATCGAACGCGTCCAGCGTGGCCGACAGAAGGTTGGCGATGGTCAGTTTCTCGCGCAAATCGCCTGCGAAATAGCGGATATTGCTGTCATCTGCCTGCTCGCCCAGTTCCTCGACCAGACGCTTTTCGTCCATATCAGCGAACATCACATTCGCCCCGGCATCGGCAAAGTGGCGTCCAATGGCCAGCCCGATCCCATTGGCCCCGCCTGTGACGATTGCTGTCTTGCCAGCTATGGAAAAGGACATCCGAATCCTCCTGAGTTGGGGGGCAGGTTAACGGGCCTCAGCGTCGAGGGCGAGAGGCATGAAAGACCTTGAACCGATTGTCACCGGCAACCTCTTCCACATGCGCGAAAGTCTCGGCCAGCGTGGCCTCGTAGGGCAGGTGGCGATTGGCGACCATCCACAGATCGCCATTGCGGGTCAGGTTGCGGGCGGCAGCAGTGATAAACCCCTGACCCAACGCGGGATCAGCGCTGCGCGAGGTGTGAAAGGGCGGGTTCATGATGACGGTATCGCAAGGCTCGCTGGCCTTCCACGTCACAGCGTCTGCCCAGTGAAACGCGGCCCGGTCGTCGGTCACATTGGCGCGGGCACAGTCGAGCGCCGTGTGATCCGCCTCGACCAGATGCAAGGATGTGATGCGGTCGCGCTTTAGCAATTCGGCTGAGAGATACCCCCAACCGGCCCCCAGATCGGCAACGCGTGGTCCCAGTTTTTCGGGCAGGGCTTGCAACAGAAGCGCCGAGGCTGGATCGATGCCGTCCGATGAGAATACGCCGGGCGCAGTCCGGTACCCGTCGACCATCTGCTCCTTGGGCGCGGCCCAATCGGCAAAGGCCTGAGGCTCGGATTGGAACCAGAATATCTTGCCATGCGCCTTGGACAGCGGCCCTTCGACAGACACACGCTTGCGCACGTCTTTCAGGATACTGTCCACGCCATTGGTTTTGGCCCCGTCAACAACAACCAGACCACTGGCACGGGTGCAGGCCTGATCGATCAGCGCGCGGGCCAGAGCCTTGGCGCGGGGCAGGAAGACAATTGCATCCTGACAGGGTGCGCCCGCTTCGGGCACTGCGGCGAAACCCAGCGACGCAAAGTGATCGTGAAACGGTTTGAACGGCTGCACGACCTGCGTATCACGCGGCAGGTCGGACAGATCCTGCTCGGGCGTCGGGCCGATCACTGTCAGCGGGTGCGACAGCGTCAAACCGCTTTGCAGGGCGAGATCGAGGCGAGGGGACATCTTCGAATGCGTCGAACAGCAGCGCGGGGCTTACTCTTCGCGCTCCATTGTACATTGCAGCGGGTGCTGATGGCGTCGGGCAAAATCCATCACCTGACCCACTTTGGTTTCGGCAATCTCGTGGCTGAACACGCCGACAACGGCGACGCCCTTCTTGTGCACGGTCAGCATGATCTCGAACGCCTGCGCATGGGTCATGCCAAAGAAACGCTCAAGCACGTGAACCACAAACTCCATCGGCGTGTAATCGTCATTCAGCAGCAACACCTTATAGAGCGGAGGGCGCTTGGTCTTTGGCCGCGTCTGAACCAGAACGGACGAGTCGGCGTCGTCATCCGATTTGTCAGACATCATCCAGGGGTTTTCCAGCATCGCGCGCTTCTGTCCGATTCAGGCATTGGGTTTATCTGAGCGCTTATATAACGTCGATGGGCGCAGAGAAAAGAGGAAGAGAGCGTATTCTGAATGGTGGAAAAACTGACCACAATCGGGTTCGACGCGGATGACACCCTTTGGCATAACGAGCGGTTCTTTCAACTGACGCAGGCGCATTTCGCCAGCTTGCTGAAAGACCACGCCGACCGCGATCACCTGATGGAGCGTCTTCTGGCCGCCGAGAAACGCAATATCCGTCACTATGGTTACGGCATCAAAGGCTTTGTCCTGTCGATGATCGAAACGGCGATTGAGGTGACCGAGGATCGTGTGCCTGCATCCGTGATCCGTCAGTTGATCGAAGCCGGGCAAGAGATGTTGGCCTATCCGATCGAGTTGCTTCCCCATGCCCGCGAAGCCGTTGAGGCGGTCACCAACGAATATCGCGTTGTTTTGATCACCAAGGGCGATCTGATTGATCAGGAGCGTAAACTGGCCCAGTCGGGGTTGGGCGACTTGTTCGACGCGGTCGAAATTGTCTCGGAAAAGACAGCCGACACATACCGGTCGATCTTCACCGTACATGGCGATGGCCCGGCATCGGCCATGATGGTCGGCAACTCGATGCGGTCGGATGTTGTGGCCCCGATTCAGGCTGGTTCCTGGGGCGTTTACGTGCCGCATGGACTGGTGTGGGAGGTCGAGCATGCCGACGCCCCCGTTGATGATCCGCGATTCCGTGAGCTGCGGGATTTGGGCGATCTCAGCGATCTGATCCAGGAACTCGGGTAATGTTGCCATTCGGCCTCAGTTCCGAAAAATCCGCTTTGGGATACGCCACGTTCCCGCCAACTTCGCCGATGTAGTAGGGCCAAGGTCGCGCCGCGCCTAGATATAGCTGCGGATGCGGACCATAACGAAACTGCGAAAACCGCAGCTTTCGGTTTATTTCACACGGCCCCTGTGTTAGCCTTTCTGACAAGCAGAATAAATTTTAGCTGACCGGGAAAACCCGGCGGCGCGAGGCAGACAGAGGCAAAGATCGTGCAGATTCGGCGGACAGTTCCGGCCCGAATGGGCTTATTTCTCATCGCATTGTTGATGGTGCTTTCTTTTGCGCCGCTTAAATCTTTGGCCGCACCCTACGCTGCCATGGTGATCGATGCCCGCACGGGCGAGGTTCTTCATTCCCGCAACGCGGACACCCGACTTCATCCGGCATCGCTGACCAAGATGATGACGCTGTATATCGCGTTCGAGGCGGTGCGGAACGGCGAGATCACATTGGATACCCCGGTTCGTATCACCCGGGCTGCGGCGGCAGAGCCACCTTCGAAACTGGGCCTGCGCTCGGGCCAGACCATCGCCTTCCGGTACCTTATTCGCGCGGCGGCTGTGAAATCGGCCAACGACGCAGCAACCGCCATCGGCATCGCGCTCAGCGGGTCCGAGGCCGCCTTTGCGCGTCGCATGACCCGCACGGCCAAGGCCATGGGCATGAGCCGCACGACCTTCAAGAACGCACACGGATTGACCGAGTCGGGGCATTTGTCCACTGCGCGAGACATGACCACGCTGGGGCGGCATCTGCTGTATGATTATCCGCAGTATTACAACCTGTTCTCGCGCCAATCGACCCATGCCGGGATCAAGACGGTTCCCAATACGAACCGCCGCCTGCTGGCTGCATACCGGGGCGCGGACGGGATCAAGACAGGCTACACCCGTGCTGCGGGCTTCAACCTTGTCGCCTCGGCCAAGCGTAAGGATGAGCGCATCATCGCAACCGTGTTTGGCGGCAAATCCAGCGCCTCGCGCAATGCCAAGGTGGCCGAACTGCTGGATATGGGCTTTCGTCGTGCGCCGTCACGCGCGCCGATCCGCAAACCTGCGCGGCCCTCTTACGCGGGCAATACGGGGCTTGGCGGCTCGACTCAGGTGGCCAGCATTAGCGGCGCGCCCAAAGCCAGCCTGCGCCCGGTTCTGCGTCCAAGCGCGGCCACGCAAGTTGCCAGCGCAATCGCCGAGACGGCAGATCAGGATCGTGACCGTATCCAAAGCGGCATCGCAGCGGCCATTGCCGAGGCTGATATTGCACCCACCGCTCCTCCGGTGGAAAGCTCGGACACACGCCCTGCATTGCGGCCGGACAACCTGGTTCTGGCATCGACACAACCTGCGGAACAGCCCGAACCCGAGCAAGAGGTTGTCACCCGCCTGTCCACATCCGGCGGGCATCTTTGGGGCGTCAATGTCGGTCGCTACACCACGCGATATGAGGCCGAGAAGATCTTGCTGAAAACAGCGCTGTCGGAAATGACCACGCTGGAGGGCACGCTGCGCAAGGTCAATCAAAGCTCGAAAGGGTTCGAGGCCACATTCCAGGGCATGACCCGCGAACAGGCCGATCTGGCCTGCCGCCGGTTGCAGGCGCGCAATGTTACCTGTTTCATGATCGGGCCGTCATAAGGCCCGGCATATTCTCTCCTGATGGGTCTGGGCTGCGAGGTTTCGCAGCCCTTTTTTCATCCGGGAATGTCAGTCGAACACATGCCCATGTTCATACTGCTCGTCCTGCCCGGCAGCCGCCGTTAGTGCGGCCACGTTGTCCTTGGTAAAGAACCCGTCATAGTGGTGGCAGCGTTCGATATATTCGGTGATCAGCAGCGTGTTCTTCGAGTGTTTTGAGAAGATCTGTTTCAGGTTCGGATCATCTTTGCACTCACCCACTACATGCGCCAGGAACGGCACGCCCTTGTCCTTCAGCGTGTTGACGACGAAATCGACATTCTTCTCACCCGCGCCATGATCGCCGTCTTGTATCTCGACCGCCATGTGGTGCAGGCGACGGCCGAAATTGCGCACGAAATCCTCGGTCGGCATCGGCAGCTTGGCGAAGGAATTCACAAAGGACGGCGTGTTGTTGGCGGTGAACACCTTGGCCGGGGATTTCTTGTCGTCATCCACATTGGCGTTGCGGTTCACATTGGTGGACGAGTTCATGTCGAAGATGTTGTATGCGCCCCAGAAATAATAGGGCACCATGGTCAGAAATTCGAGGATCGCATCCTCACGCTCACCCGCCAGAACCCGCGTGGCAAGGTGGTCGATCCCCAGCATCAGCGGCCCAATCTTGCTGTCCTCGGCAAACGCGGCCGCCTCATCCAGTTTCGCCTTCTCGGCATCGCTGAGCAAAACGCGATCCCCGAGGCCCAGACTGTCTGGATCATTGAAATCCAGCGTCGAGTAACCGACCCGATTGCAGGTGAAATCGGACGGGGTGGTAAACCGAAACCCGTCCAGCGTGTAAAAGGGATTCTCGGTGTCGCCGGGGTATTCGAACCGGATATTCTGATCCTCCAGCGTTTTGCTGAGCGCAGTCAGATCGCTTGCGGCAAAAACCTCGCCCACATACCGGGTCTGAGGGGTGTTGCGGGCCAGCGGGTACATGCGGTTGATACGCGGGATGAAGTCTTCAAATGTTTCGCTCAGCGGTGCCATCACGATCAGCGCCGGGTAGTCAGAGTGCGAATGCAGCACCGAGAACTTGTGTGTCCGCCCCAAATAGCTGGCCGAGTGGCGATAGGGCGTCATCACATACAATTCGACCAAGGTATCGAACAGAGCGGCGGTTTCGACCTGTATGACAATCGCCCGCATGGGGCCAACCTGATCCGCAATCCCCGAACTTGTCCGCCGTTCATAGATCATCGGCAGGTATTCGTGAAAGAAGTCCGAGTTCTTCTTGTCGCCTCGGGGTTCATAAGACATCAGATCGAAAGACATTGGCGCCTCCTTGCGGAAATCTGGCTGCAAGCGTGTTGCTGCAATAACGGTATTCAGAACATGCACTTGCAGGCATGCTAGGCGCTGAACCCCGTTCGGGCAACAGCCAGACCCTGGACCGCCTGGATTACGGCCAGATGGCTATCTGGTGAACTTTGTCACCTCGACCCCGCCCGCAATCAGGTTTTCCCGGACCGAGTGGGCAATCTGCACAGCCGTCGGCCCGTCGCCATGCAGGCAAATCGTATCGATTGAGGTCTCAAGCCGTTTGCCGGATTCAGTGATGATCGCGCCCTCGCGAACCATGTTCAGGATGCGCGGCCCGGCAACCTCGGGGTCATGGATCACCGCGCCGGGCCGGCTGCGATCGACCAGAGTGCCGTCGTCGTTATAGGCACGGTCGGCAAAGATCTCGCCCACCCATTTGCAGCCAAGCTCGCGTACCGCTTCTTCCTGCTTTGTGACGGCGAGCACCATGATGATGATTTCCGGATCGACATCCAGCGCCCCCTGATAGCAGGCCCGCGCCATGTCGATATCGACCGAGCACATATTGGCCAAAGCTCCATGCAGTTTCAGATGCCGCACCTTGGTGCCAACAGCAGCCGCCATGCCCATCGCCGCGCCCAGCTGGTACCGCACCAGATTGCGCAGGCTGTCATGGGGCACTTTCATATTGCGCCGGCCAAAGCCCTGAAGATCGGGAAAGCCCGGATGTGCGCCAATGCCCACATTGTTCTCGGCGGCTAAGGCCATTGTCTTGGCCATCACGTCCCAGTCGCCCGCATGAAACCCGCAGGCGATATTGGCTGAGGTGATGATCTTCAACAGGCTTTCGTCATCGCCCATCTTCCACGGGCCAAAGCTTTCGCCCATATCAGCATTCAGATCCACGCGCGGCATCTAACGGTCTCCTTGGTCGGTGGCAGAGATCACTCCGCCGATCAATTGGTAGGACAACAGGTCCGGAATGTCATGCGGGTCGCGCACCAGCGGTTCAACGCGTCCCGGCAGGCGGGCAAGATCCGCCCGAAAGGCCGCATCTAGTTCCATCGCCTGATCCATCGTCACGAATTGAAACCGGATCGTGCCACCTGCCGGGGTTTGTGCGGCACGCGGCATATCGCAGGGCAGAACGGTTGCAATCCGGGGGTAACCGCCGGTCGTCTGGCATTCGGGCAGCAGGATGAACGGATTGCCGGTTCCGGTCATCTGGATGTCGCCGGGGGTGATCACCTCGGACAGGATGTTCAACTGCCCCTTCGCGGCGAACCCTTCACCGTCGCTCTCCATCTGCATGCCCATCCGGTTGGCGCGGGCACCCCGCCGGAACTGGGTTTGCGTGAAACGGCCCAGCGTCGTGTCATCAAACAGTGGGGTCTGAAAGCTGGCCACAACGCGCAATGTGCCGCCGTTGAACCGGTCGCTGGGGGGCAGCTTGCGTCCGGCCTCGCCTGCATCCGGCCCTACGGGAAGGGTGTTGCCCGCCTCGACCGCGCGCCCGATTTTAGCCGTCAGATGGGTGGCGCGTGAGCCAAGAAACACCTCGGTATCGATGCCGCCAACCACATGAAGGTAGCCATAATTGCCTTGCAACGTCGCACCAATCGTCAGGCGTTGCCCGGGTTCCAGATGATGGGATGCGTTCCAAACAATAGGCGCGCCATCGATACTGGCCTGCATAGGCGCGCCGGTCAGCGCGATACGCGTGGGCTGAGTGGCTTCGAACTCGCCCCCCATGCCTGCCATTTCCAACGCGGCCAAGTCCGGGCTTTGCCGCAACAAGGCCGCGCCTTCATGCAGCGCCAGAATGTCGGCAGCCCCGGACCGGGACAGTCCCTGATCCAGATACCCCGTGCGCCCCTGGTCCTGAATGGTGCATGCGGGGCCGATACGTCTAACAATCAGGCTCATGACGCAATCTCGTGACACGTTGCGCCGCCAAGGCCGTCTTCGTTGTTCGTGCGAATGCTCTGCAATTCGTCACGCGAAATGGGATCAAACTGCAATTCGTCGCCGGGCCTCAGGGTGAAGGTCTCTTCCATCTCGGGCCGGAAACACCGGAACGCAGTTTGACCGATATGCCGCCATCCAGTCGGGGTGGGGCCGGAAAACAGAACAAACTGCGAAATCGCAAGGACCAGAGCCCCCTCAGGCACCATCGGGTTCAACTCTTGCAGGCGCGGTATGTCGAACTCGGGCCCAAGGGGGCCGAGGTAAGGCTGGCCCGGCGCAAAGCCAATCGTCAGAACCCGCACGCGGGACTGGCTGAGGCGGCGAATGGCCTCGGCGGTGCTCAATCCGGCGGCGGCTGCCGCTTCATGCAGTTGCGGGGCAAGATCGGTGCCATACACAGTCGGAACCCGCCACAACCTGCGTCCCGTCGGCAAAGGCGTCGCATACCAATCCTGCTGTACCAAAAGCTGGTGGAGGCTGGAAGTGATTTCACCATAGGTCAGCCGCTGCGGATCATACCGCACATAGGCCGATCCAAGAGACGCCGAGGTCTCAACAACCCCGCTCAGATCCAAGGCATCAAACGCGGCCCGAAACGCCAGCGCGGCCCGGTTTGCGGTATCCGACATAGTGTCTGCAAACGTCACCAGGGCCCCGTCAAAGCCGACATTGTGTATAGCAGGAAAAGTGGGGGTGAGGGTCATATCCGTCCCGCATTATCGTCATTGCTCATTCCCTGGGAACCAGAGCGCATCGCGCAGAAATGCGCAAGGTCGGGTGCGGTGTCGGGGTGGCTTTTCAATGCTACCCAAATCTATCCTGCGCACATCACGCCGTTGGGCGCGGGAAACTATCCCGATTCATCGATTCATGCGGTGTTGAGCAAGGCCGATTCACCACACCGAGTCGCGTAGCCTAGTAGTCGGTGGCCATCGATGCCCTATATATAGTGGTGGACTGTGTAGGCCTTGGTTCGGAACAGCGACTGCGAGGCCCCACAAGTACCGGGCTGGTGCAGAGCTTGGTGTTTGGCGGGTGGTTAAACAATTGAAAAATATACATTTTCATTGGCTATGCAAAAAAATGCGCCAGAATGCATTTTTCTGCTTGCGGCTGTGAAGGGTTATGCTTAGAACGCCCTTCACCGGCGCTGCTGAGGCGCTGGTGGCGCACCGGAGAGACGGTGCTGACGGATCGGAAAGACGGTTGAGA
>NZ_JBQFLT010000003.1:0-316150 GCF_056531425.1 Ruegeria sp. N4 | reverse complement strand
TGCTCCTGCTGCAGCATGAAGATGGCCGCTATGCGGAATGGACGCTTGACGATCAAGGCGTGCGTGTGAGCGGCCAGCCGATCACCAACGTCATTGATGTCGAGGTGTTCTATGGTGCTGATCTGAACAATGATGGCACGATTGGTCATTTCACGACGACCGTTGAAAATGACGGCGCGACAACGCTGGCCTCGTCGACGCGTGGGGTTTACCTGATCGACGGCAGCACGGAAGTGACATGGAGAGGGGACCAGATCGGCCCTGACAGCCTGCCCGGCTGGAGCGCGATTCAGGTTGAAAGCAACGGTCCGGGTTACCTGCTCCTGCTGCAGCATGAAGATGGCCGCTATGCGGAATGGACGCTTGACGATCAAGGCGTGCGTGTGAGCGGCCAGCCGATCACCAACGTTGTTGATGTCGAGGTGTTCTATGGCGTTGATCTGGATGGAAGCGGCTTTATTGGTCCCGCGCCAAAAGTTGCCCAACAAAAGATGGCCTTCCTTGCGCCGATTTCGGACAGTTTGTCAGATGAACCGGAATTCGATTTTGTTCCCTTGGATACGGACCACGCCACTGAGGGCGAAGAATTGCTGGCAAATGGCTTCGATCTTTCCGAGCGGTTGGGCTTGGACGGTACATCGGAGCCGGTGTCGATTGACATAGTTGATAGCGGTGGCGATCTGGGTATCGCGAACATTTTGGAAGATGACGTTTTCCTGCTCTGAAACGATTGGAGCGGTGCCGTCCTGTGGCGTCGCTCCAAAATCTGAAGCAATTGCAGATTTCCGGGTTCAATCACGCAGTTGCCGGCGTTCCAGACCAATTTTTGTCTTTCGACTGAGCCGCGTCAGGGCCAGGTGGAACTCTGAGCGCTAGGTTGAGTAGGGCTCGGAAGATTTCAAAAACCTCTTTCGCCGTTGCATCTCGGATGACGCATATTCGTCATACAGGCTTTGCTGCTCTACATTGACCAGGTTTGCGGGGATATCCAGCTGGGCCAGCGCCTTGGCGATACGCAATCTGATTTCCGGCACGTCATCGGCCAGAACACAGTATTTAGTGAGGTACCAGGTCAAAAATTTTTTCTGAAAAGCCGGATCAATCGGCGAAGGTTTTCCACAAGCTTTCAGCAAGCTGTCAAGTTCGGTTACATGTGTCGTGGCCAACGCGAAATCCGATTTCGCGAAGGTGATCACATTGGCCCCTTGCAGCAAAGCCTCGAATAGGACACCGGAGTTTCCTCCAACCACACAGGACGCCTTGTTAATCAGCCCATGGATCGAACCGTCCGTCAGATAAACGCTTTCGAACTTGCGCTGCAAGTCAATCAGCATTTTTTCTACGGCACGGGATTTGCATGAAGGGTGGCGTTTTATGACCAGAGTCTGGCCAACTTTCTCACAATAATCCGCCAACGCAAACGCAACCTGAGGCGGTTTGATGTGGTTGAGCTCGGCTACGGTATCTTCGACTGTTTGCAGCGGCATGAAGATGAATTGCCCCGGCGGGTGCGACTTGATCTTTGACTGCTTGTACTTTGATGCGTTCCCTTCAGCTTGCGATTTGGCCAGACCCGCTACAAAACGCTCTGCTTCCTTTGACGAAGTCCGCTCAATACGATCCAGGAAGTTTGACGGATGGGTCGCCAATTCCGAGAAGCCGGAATATCCGAGCCTGTCCAAAGTGTAATAAGGTGGAACGTAGCTTTCTTTGAAGCGCAGAACATTTCCCGCCCGGCCAATGGAATGGAAACTGATGACCAATTGACCTGGTTTGTAAAGGCGCGGGCTCTTGTCAGCGCCAAAGGGCAAACGCACGGGCCGCACACGAACAGAGAGATCGCTTAATGCCAACATGACCGAAGAATAGAACAAGCGGTGCCTGTCGCCATCAGACGGATTGGTAAGGTGGCCATCGGACAGTTCCAGAATGACTTCAGCGTCTGTCGGCGACATTATTTTTCCCTCAATTCACCCATGGGATACAACAAACGCCCAACTATCCGGTGCAGTTTATTGTCTTGATTGCGTGCAAACAGGACAGGGTCAGCGTCGAATTGTTCCAGCCGTTCAGGGTGACGCTTCGATTTGAGTACGGGCCGGACAATCGGCCGCCAAGCACGCAAAACTCCAAATGGACCCATAACGTTCCAATCAGGAAAGATCAGGTCAACGATGAGTTTGTCACGCTTTTTCCGCGTCCACTTCTCACGCGCGAACCTTGCAGGGTTTCGCTTGTAAATTGCCTTGGTCTGGGGCGTAAGGCGGTTTTTCCAGACCCGGCGCAAGACCGGAGACAGCAACCAAAGCCGCCAGCCAAATATACCATAGTTGACGAGAATCTTGGATCGACCTACAGCATTCTGCATTGGCTCTGCTTCGAGTTCTTGGACCGGCTTGAAGCGATCATAGGCTTTGGAGACGATCGCAATTTCGTCTTGATACAAAGCGGTTTCGGCCGGTTTGGCCTTGTCGCCGCCAAACAACGTGCCTGTCGATCGTCCAAGCCACAGCTGTGCGATGTTTGCATTCGTCTCCTGACAGGCAGATCTGATCCAGTCTTCGTTGTCAGGGGTCAGCAGCCAAGGTTTTGGCATTGGCAGGTCGCGCGACTTCCTCCAGTTGCTAAGGCCTGTCGTCGCCTCTTCGATGAAGTCCAGATATGCCTCTTTTGTTCGAAATGGTCTTGAGTTGTAGCTTCGGATTAACTCAACATGCGGCCCGGACAGTTGAACGGAATTGGTCTGAGATTTCGATGGCATGGGAAGCCTGGTCAACAGTTCCAAATCTGTCGATTGGGAAAAATCCGTAACAAGATCGTTGTCTATCAACTCGGACTTCTGGAAAAGACGAATGGTTATCTTCTCCCGCTCAATCGTGCTGGCCCAGGCGTTCAACACGTTTCGGTAGTCCAGGAAACGGGCAACCTCGGCGCTTTCCAACCAGTTGGAAATCGGGTCTTCAACTCTGCCGATTGCTCCGCCGGCCACAAACTCGCAATATTGCGCGTTGGCCCATTCGACCTGATCGCGCAGATAGACGATCATCTCAACATCATAGCCAGAGAAGTACTCTGGAATTTTATGCGCGTTCTTTTGTAAGAAATACGCTTCGCTGGAAAGGACAATGGTATGAATGCGCCCTTCCATAAGTTGAAGGCCGCGTTCAATATATTGCAGGAAAAAGCGATCGTCTGACACGATATAAGGCACAACGCCCGCGTGTCCCGCCTGTTTGTGCGGTCTCGACTCCTGCCAGAACAGACCGACTTCGGGATACCACACCCCATTACGCATCAATTCAGGTCGGTTCTGCTCCAACAGGTGTTGAATGTAGGTGCTGCCGGTTTTTGTTGAGCCGATATGAACAACAATCCGGGGCTTGTCGAAAGGTTTGCTCGCCTCTGGCTTGGCAATCGTCACGCGTTCGTTACGCGCGTAGGTATTCAAGGCGGTCTGCAGGTCGCGCTGGGGTGTGGCTGCCTGCGTTTCCTTTAATGTGACCTCGTACAACTTGTCCTGTGGTATCGGCTCTCTGTTGATCACATAGTCCAGTATGTCAGCACGTTCTGCCAAAATACTTGCGGCAATCAATGGATAAGCCGAAGCTCTCGCAAGTGATTTGTTATTATGTACAAACTCCGAGAGGACTTCGTCCGGTGAGACTTGGCAATGCTCAAGGATCTGCTTCACGCTTTTTATGAACGCGTCACGCTTACCCGGCCCTTCAGAAACGGCAAACCGATAGGCTTCACCATCGACCAATTGAGCGAGCAATTGTGACACGTTGTAGCGAAGATGTTCGCGTAGCGGGCTACTGGCATCGCCCGCACCGGCATCGAGCAGGGTATCGAGCGTGAATTTGAAGTTCTGCAACATTAGCTCGAAGTCACGCGCGGTACGAACGCGACGGGCCGTAGAGCCAACGCGAATTCGATACGCTGTAGAATCTATGTTGCGCAGGCTGATTTTTTCTGCATTCACAAGGGCTTTCACAAGAAAAGCTCTCTCTTCCCACTGCGTAGTCCGGAAGTGGATATCGTTCTGCAGCAAGAATTCCCGGCGATACAGCCAGACCCAGAAATGCCTGTTATTCAGAATATTTGGCGTGTCCGCGTAAGTTGTTCGATAGACGTCGTCTTCAAAGAAACGTTCGGCTCTGTCCTGTTTCTTTTCAACCAGTTCATCGCCGACAAAAATAGCCTCATAAGCCTTACGGCCGCGCACCATGTCAAAGTTCTCTGATATTGCGCGATTATAGAGTTCACTCAAGACCCTGGGGTTTTCCAGCCAGTCGTCACCGTCGAGAAACCAAACATAGTCTCCACGCGCCGCTTTGATAGCCTCGTTACGAGCAAAGCCCTGGCCAACGTTTTTGTCCAATAAAATTGGACGTATTCTTGCATCGTGAGTTGCCAGGCGATCAATTATGTCCTGGCTTGCATCCGGTGAACAGTCGTTTACCGGGATTATTTCTATGTCGCGCAGAGTTTGCTTTTGAACTGAAGTAATGCACTTCTCGATATAGTTTTCTACGCCATATACAGGGATAACAATCGAAACTTTTGGTGTTTCTTCGGCATCCGACGCGGCACATGGCAGGCTAAAGGGCCTGTTTTCTTCGATAAAGTCCAGTACATCTTCGATCTGACTGGGTGCTGAGTATCCCGGCACATGATAGATGGTGTACCAGATATAGAAGTAGTGAAAAACTTCCTCTAGCGTCCGGCTCCGATGCCGGTGCGGAATCGGTTGACGATCATCAGTTAATCCCCAGCCGGAATAGAAAGGAGCGCCAAAACAAACTACTTTCTTTCCAGCAAAGAGCGCTTCGAGTCCCAGTTGACTGGACCCGACATATACAGTGTCGACCAACTCGAACAGAGTAAACGGATTGACTGGCTCTCGCAGTATCCGGATGCGACCTGTGCTTTGAAGGTGTGAATAGTAACCGACCCTCTTTTCTTTTTCCCAAGATGTGTCCGGATGAGATTTAACAATGATTTCAGCGCCAGGATTTTCCTGAATTGCGGAAAGAAGCATTCGCTCGAAACCGGCTTCGTCAATCTTTCCGTAGAGAGTTGAAGCGTCTGCAAAAGACTGATCGCAAACCAAGACACGGCGCGTAAATGACTGCCTAAGCGCCGGGGGTTCCATTGGCTGAGCATTGTACTTACTGATGCGCTGTTGAACGATGCGTTCAATCAATCGCCGCGACCTTGCAATTTCATCCTCAGTCGGCTCGTCGTCGCTATTCAGCTTTCGGATCAGACGGTTCGGATAATCCGCCATATAGTAGTGAGCAAGGTCGTCGTACACATAGCCCAGGCAAGCCATCTTCGGATCGCCGGACTTAAAAGCGTGCGACCAACTGTGAGTCGAAGCGAGGAATCCGAGCTCAAATAGTATAGCGCCATCCAGAGGGATCTGCTCATTGAATAGCCGCATTGTCGCACGGTGGCTGTGTTCCTCGTCTTCGAAGAGGTTACCGGTGATCAAGAAGTTCTGGCTTTTCTTCCAGTTTGGGTTGTCCAACGCCAATGAGTTCGGAAAGAGCAGGCGTAGATTTGCACCATTTCCCGACTTCAGGGAGCTTTCTACATAGCCGATGGTCAGCTTGGACTCGCGTAATCCGAGGACCTTTGAGCGTATATCAACCTCATCGTTGCAGTCTTTCTGCTGGGAGGTCAAAAATCCTCTGAACCGGAGGTATTTATCTGTATGGCTTTGTGACATGCTTTGCGACCTAATCAGCTTTTACCCACGCGACTCATATCGCCGAAAATAAGATCATCAACACGGGCGGTAAGATAGTCTTCGGCTGTCGGTCGTGCACGTGTTCGTTTGTTTTCAACGGCTTCACTGATAAGTTCTTCCCATTGATCTTCAACAATGTCCGGCGCAAAAAATTGGCGATACCGTTCGATTGCGTTCTGACCCATTGTGGAACGAAGGTCAGAATTTGACATTAAGCGTTCCAAGTCTTCCGGATAACTTCCGAGACCAAATGGTCCCGACGAAAGGAGTCCGGTTTTTTCGTTTTCTACAAGCAACGATGCACCGATTGATGTTCGCATTGCGACCACCGGCAACCCATGTGCCATGGCTTCGAGGGTCACCAATCCGAATACCTCGGACACCGATGGCAATGTAAAAAGGTGCGCGTTTTGGTAAAAACGGGCGACGTTATCCTGATGACCAACAAATTCCACGTTTTTGGAAATCCGCAAGCTCGACGTCAGCTTCTGAAGCGATTCTAACTCGGGACCCCCCCCCACAATCTGAAGATGCCATTCCGGTTGTTTCGCTACGGCGGTGGCAAATGCTCTTAGGAGGACCGACAAGTTCTTTCTGGGAACCAATCGCGCGACGCACAGGAGGACCTTGCGACCAGTTGAGCCTGCAGGTTCAGCAAGTTGAGTCGCTTGGTTCACGGTATTGGGAATGAACTTGGTCTTGTCAGCGATAAACTTGGGCAAATCGTCTAGAAGTGATGGGTTGACCAAATGAATCCGGGTGGCCCCCGTAAACGCCAACTCGCGCTCCCATTTCGAGTTTGTTCCGCGGTCAAATACGTTCGTCGGTTCAGAGTGCTCCGACAAAACCAAGGGTAGGCCCAGCTTTCCGGCGCAACGGACGTACCGCAAATAACTACGATTCATATGCAGCCCAACCAGTACACTGGGGTTCCAGCGGGCAACTTCGAGAAGCATTTGTTGGTGGTTTCGTTCCGTATCTGCCTCGCTCAAGTGAACGAGGTTGATCGACGGATCCAACTCCCAGCGAGACGGTTGTTTGTCGTCATCGAAAGTGAGGACCATGACTGCGTGGCCGCGCCGCGCCATCGCGTTGGCCATCATTTGACCGACATTTTCAGTGCCTCCGCGCCCTTTCGTGATCCACGGGACGAAGAATGCGATCCGCATCTTCGCGATGGGCGGAGGAGTTCTCAGTGTTTTTCGAGATACAGGAACCTGTTCGGGTATCGTATTCCACTTCCAGTTGACTTGGGTCAGCTGCCCTTCGAATCGTTGCTTCGCATCGAAACCTTTCGGGAAACGCCCTGCATCCCGCAGCGTTTCAAGGTCTCCATTTGCCCTGTGCAATGCGCCCTTTGGTAACGGGCCGGGGCCACGCTGAGCGATTCCGAACAGATTGTAGCCGTGGTGAATGAACCGTCCTTCGGACAGATCGAACCCCGCGTCAGCAAGGACATACATCAAGGTGCCGAGGTTCCAGCCCGAGTTGACATGGCCCCCCACGACCTGATGTTTGAATGGCGGCACGGCTATAAAGAGGTGGCCGTCAGGTTTCAGCACACGCCGGATTTCGCCTAGCGCGCGGCCGGTGTCAGAGACATGTTCCAGAACATGAGCACACCAAACGCAATCGAGACTGGACGTGGCGATCGATTGCATGTCGCAAATATCCAAATCGGGCAGCAGTTCAATGCCCTCCGGAAAGCCCCCTTGGTCTTCGTCCAAATAAGCTTCCATGTCCATGCCGGATGCCAGAACATCCCAACCTGCACTGAAAAAGCTGCGTGCCGCCAAACCAGATCCTGTACCGATGTCCAATATGCGACCTTTCTGAGCGAAGCTGGCGATCACTTCATCGACCAGGTCTTTTTGGCCTTGGATTGACTTGGTTACGCTGATGTTCATTCGGTTCACTGGCTTGAAAGTCCTTGCGCGAGTTCGTTCGGCGTTTGCCCTAAGCCTAAGGCTCGCCGCTCTTACGATTAAAATTGTCTAACATTTTTGAAAGTGGGTGCAACATCGTATCAACCGAGCTGCTTTGGCGAAAGAGTCAGTTTCGCGAACCAAGTGGGCATCCGCGACTGAATTCAATGCGCGCGACGTTGCTGTGTCGTGCCAAGAAGCTTACTGCTGCAGGGCACTATCCTGCGCGATCGTGGGTTACTTGCGTGTTTTGGGTTGCGTCAAGGTGCTAATAACTAAGAATAAAATTTTAGCTTCTTCGCGGGGCCTCAAAACAGAGGCCTGTTCGAAAAAGTTTAGAGAACGCTGGAGGCAAATATTCCGATGAATGCCGACGGCGGCAAAGGCTATGTGGCCAAGCGTTGGTAAGTATAAGCGGGCTGTCGCCTGACCCTGAGCCTCAGGCGACTATCCGTCAGCTAAGCTCATGTAGAAGCGTTTTCCCTGCAGGTATGCGCCTCCGGCGTCATCCTGTCGCCTGATCCCTCAAATACGCCAGAAGATTCACGATATCTTCGTCCTTTTTGAGGCCCGGAAACTGCATTTTGTTGCCCAGAACCACGCCCCTTGGGTCGCGCAGAAAGGTGGATAGGGTCTCGGATGTCCAGGTGATGCCGGACTCCTGCAAGGCCTCTGAGTATCGGAACCCGTCGACCTGTGCGGCCTGGGCGCCGATGATTCCGAACAGCGATGGGCCAACGCCGTTGCGCCCCTCTTTCACCTGATGGCAGGCGCTGCATTTACGAAATACCTTTTTACCGGCTTTGACGTCGCCGTCCAGCGCGACGGCAGCGACCTGAGGCGAGGATACGGGCGCAATGCTGGCCTGTTCGTCATCCAAATGAAAGACAAACCGCGCGGTGACGGGAACGGTGCGGGTGATGCCCGGCAGATCGGCCAGTTCCATCAGCTTGTCGATGCCCGCATTCACGCCCGCATCTTCGGTGCTGACGAATACCATGTCGCTTGTTGTCACCAGCACCGAGTTCTCCGTCAGGCGCGCGACAAAAAGCTCTGCGTCAAATTCGACATCTGTTCCGACCAGCGACAGGGCGGCTTGGCTGTCCAGCGTGGTGGTTTGGCCGACCTCCAATGCGGTCAGGTTGTCCATATCGATCTTGGCGGTCAGGATTGCGGTGCCCGCTTTGCGAAAGACGTATTCGATCATCCGTTCGTTGCGGATATCGATGTTTGTCTCGACCGAGGACAGGTCGATCTCGACCTCGACCTGCCCATCCGGGCTGACCTGACCGCTAAGCGAGGTGAAGCTGTTGACCTCGCCCACCGTGTCTTTCTTGATGCTTCCATATGCAAGATGAGAGCTTTCGGGCACCAATGTCCAACTTGCCGCAAAGGCCGGGCCTGCAACAATTGCCGACGCAAACGTGACTGCCTGTATGAGATGTTTCATTTCATTCCTCCTCGGGTTATGCCAGTCCTGAGCACGCGGGCCCGGTCCGTGGAGGAGAAACACACACAGGTCGCATTTTATTCGATGGCTGGTGAAATGAGCTCGGAACAGGCGGTGCGGACCGCCGTGCAGACGCATTCCAAACGTGTCTGGCGCTTTGCGCTGGCGTTGTCGGGCGCGTCGGATGTGGCGGATGATCTGGTGCAGGCCACATGCCTGCGCGCGCTGGAACGCCACCATCAGGTGACATCGCAGGATCGGCTGGATTCCTGGCTGATGACAATCTGCCGCTCGATCTGGTTGAATGAGGTGCGCTCGCGTGCGGTGCGACGGGCGCAGGCGTTGTCGGTGACGCCCGAGGCCGAGCTTGTCGCAACCGGCCCGGATTCAGAAACGAATATTTTCGCCGCTGAAGTGTTTACACAAGTGATGCAACTGCCAGAGGCGCAGCGCGAGACGGTGATGCTTGTGTTCGTCGAGGGGTACAGCTACCGCGAGGCTGCTGCTTTGCTGGACGTTCCCATCGGCACGATCATGAGCCGGTTGTCCAGCGCCCGGCAGAAATTGAAGACCGTAATGCAACATGATGCGGCAGGCACCGCGCAACGGAGTGGCAAATGACGTTTTCCAACGAGACGCTGCAGGCGTATCTGGAAGGCACACTGGACGAGGCGCAGTCTCGGGCCATCGAAGCAGCGGTTGAGCAGGACGCCGCGCTGGAAGGCCGCCTGATGGCGCTTGATCCGTTTGCGCCCGTCGTGCAGCAGGTGTTCGAGGGCCTGCCCGCCGTTGCCCCGGAGATTGACCTGCCTGCGCCCTTTGCCCCTGAACGGTCGGGCGGTGTGGTGCGGTTGTTTGCCGTGGCCGCATCCGCCGCAATTGCTGCCTTTGCAGTAACCTTCTGGGCCACGCGCCCGGCCGAGTTGGGTTGGGCGCAGCAGGCGGCGATCTACCAGTCGTTATATGTGCCGGAAACCATCGCTGGGCTGGATGTCTCGCCTGCCACGCTGGATGCGCAGATCGCTGAGGCCGAAGAGACGTTGGGCCGGTCTTTGAACCGAGAAACGCTGGAGTCCCTGCCGGGGCTCGAGTTGAAGCGGGCACAGATCCTCTCGTTCAAGGGCAAGCCGCTGGTTCAGATCGTGTTCGCGGATGAGCAGGGCCAGCCGCTGGCCTTCTGCGTGATCCGGCAGGGTCCGGCTGCCCCCGCCAAGGACGTCAAGCAGGCGGTGCTAAGCGGTCTGGCCACCGCGACATGGGCGCAGGGCGGGTATGGCTATATGCTGCTGGGCAGCGATTCCCAGACGGACCTGAGCGGTGAGTTGGGCGTGCTGACCCAGACATTTGCGGGTTAAAGCGCTTTGCGTTTAACTTGAATCGGAATGCGCTTCCTCTCCCTTTGGTCGAACGCGCATTCCGATGAATGTACCTCAGACAAAACGCAAAACGCTGTAGAAGAAACCCCTTGTGAACCGTCCAAAATGCCCAAAGAATGCGGGCATGAAGTCGAAACATGTCATACCTGCGCCTGAGGATGAGGCCGAAGACGCCACACCGCGCAGCATCTATGACACCGACCCCCCGGATGACGATGATCTGTGGTTCCTGCCGCCCGAAGAGGATGAACCACGCGACGATTTCCTGCCCCCCGGTCCTCGCGCAGATACGCGGGTTTTGTTTGATCCGCGCGATTGGCGCAGAGCGCAATCAGAACTGTCCGCCGAACTGGCAGATCTGGCTGTCACCTTTGGGGCCTTGGACGAGCGCTTGCGGGCCGGACCCGAGGGGTGGACCCATCGTCTTGCGCTGATGGATGTATCCGATCTTGGCTGGTGGACCGGGGATCGCATCAGCGTCGACCGGCTGGCCCTGTGGACGGGTCTGCGGATCGGCGCGACCAGTGATGATGTACAGGCGCTGTTCCGGGCAGGTTGGGCCGTGCGGCGTCTTACATCTGGCGCGGCGCCCTCGGCGCACGGCTGGGAGACCGGACTGGCCGCATTTCTCGACCGGATGGCGCAGGGGATCGAAGAGGTGCCCGAAGCCGTTGCCGATCTGGCCGAGGTCATGCGCAATGCCGAAGGGTTGCACCCGGTCACGCAGGCGGCCATCGCGTTTCACGCCTGGCGCGCGCTATCCGAAGGAATTGGTCAGGATACAGAGGCCGCGATCATTGCTGCGCGTCACGCCGCCTCGATGGGGCGGGGCGGGGCGCTGTTCATGCCGCTGGCGCTGTCCGGTCCCGGCGCCTTGCGCGGGGTTGGCGAGCCGGAAGAAAAACTTTCTGCGTGGATCACCGGGGCAGGGCAGGCGGCGCTGGCGGCCCTGTTGCATCTGGATCGCGTCAGCGCGTGGGAGGTGCGTGCCCGTGAAGCCACGCAGGACCTGTCCGGGCGCACGCCGCCGGTGCTGATCGACGTTCTGACCGCCTGGCCGATGGTGTCGGCCCCGCTGGCCGAGGAACTCACCAAAGCCTCGCGCGCGGCGGTTCAGCGCAATATCGACCGCTTCATGCGGCGCGGCCTGATCCGCGAGGTCACAGGGCAGGGACGTTACCGCGTCTGGACGGCGGCGCTGTAGTCCAGCAGCCATTCGCGAAAAACGCGCGCCGGAGGTCGCAGGTCGGTGCGGGACGGGTAGATCAGGTGATAGGCCTCTTGCCCGGCGACCTGAGCGTCGGGAAGGCAGGGCACCAGCCCCGAAACCTGCATGATCCGATCCGAAGCGGGCGCGCGGGCCAGCGCGATCCCGGTACCGCTGGCCGACAGCTCGGCAGCCATGATCGAATTGTCAGCAAAAAAGAACCGGGCCTGCCCGGCGGGTAAACGCATGGTTTCGAACCAATGCGGCCAGCTTACGCGATGGGTCGAAACCTCGATCAAAGTGAACTGAAACAGATCCTGGGGGGTTTGAATCCGGGCGGCAATCTCTGGCGGCGCGACGGGGTACAAAACCTCGCGCAGCAGTTCATCGCCTTCATTGCCGAACAGGGCGGGGTTGCCGAAGACGATTTGCAGATCCGTGAATCGGTTGGCGAAGTCCGACGCAATATTCCCGGTGGCCAGCGACAGGTTGATCTGCGGTTGCGCGGCCTGAAGCGCAGGCACGCCTTTGGCCAAAATCCCATGGGCGAACAGCAAAATGGATTGCACATAAAGCCGCTGCTCGCGGGTTTCTCCGAACAGGCCCGAGGTCGCGGTTTCCAGCATCAGAAGGGATTGCTGAACCGATGGCAGATAGGCCCGACCTGCTTCGGTCAGCGTAACCGCATGGGCGTGACGGTGGAACAAAGGCGTGCCCAGCCGGGTTTCCAGCGCTTTGACCTGCTGGCTGACGGCAGCGGCGGACATGTTCAACTGCGCGGCGGCCCGCGCAAAGCTTTCGGTTCGCGCCGCAGCTTCGAACACGCGCAACCAGTTGAGAGAGGGAATGCGGCGAGACATGGGCGCAGGCTAAGTCAAGCTTAGCCTGACAGGCAAGAGGTTCAGTTATGGAATGCTGAAAAGTCGGGATAGGCTGAACGCGCTAAGCGAACAGGTGACCGGATGTCTATGAATACCACTTTGACCCAAGAACAGGCCGACCAGTATTGGCAGGACGGATTTCTGTTTCCTCTTTCCGTCTTTTCCAAAGACGAAGCCGCCGGGTATCGGGCGGAACTGGAGCAGATCGAGCGCGACTGGCTGGCCGCAGATCTGCCCTTGCCGCTGAACACCTATAAGCGGATCAATGCACATCTGGTCGTTCCGCTTGCCGCGCAGATTGCGCAGGACCCGCGCGTTCTGGATGTGGTCGAAGGCGTTCTTGGCCCCGATATTCTGATATGGTCGGCCGAGTTCTTCATCAAAGAGCCGAATACCAAACACACGGTTGGTATGCATCAGGACCTGACCTATTGGGGCATGGGTGAGACGCCCGATCAGGTCACGGCCTGGATTGCGCTGTCACCGGCAACGGTTGAAAGCGGGTGCATGGATTTCGTGCGTGCGAGCCACAAGAATCCGATCCTGCCGCATACGGATACCTATTCGGACACCAACCTTTTGTCCCGTGGTCAGGAGGTAGCCGTAGACGTTGCAGACAGTGACAAAACCCATGTCGAGCTTGCACCCGGTCAGATGTCGCTCCATCACGGGTTGACGATCCATGGGTCTGGGCCGAACCAGTCCGAGGATCGGCGGATCGGCCTGGCGATCCGTTACCTCAGCCCCGGCGCCCGGCAATTGGTGGCCGACAAAGACTATGCGCTGCTGGCAAGAGGGTCTGACGCCCACAGCAATTTCATCCCGGTTCAGCCGCCGACCGAATTGTTCTCATCCGAGTCTCTGGCGATCTATGAACAAGTGCGCCGCGATCAGAGCAAGGCATTGACCGACGGGGCCAGCAACTCGGTTCCGCTATACGCTGCGAAGTGAGGGCGAGTTCATCGGGCGCTCAGCGCCCGACCCCCACATAGGTTTCAAAGCCGGATTTAAGCACTTTGCTTTCGGAATAGATGTTGCGCAGATCGACCATCCGGGGCGTGTTCATCGCCTCGGCCAGATCGTTCAGGTTCAGCGCGCGGAACTCGTTCCATTCGGTCAGCAGAACCACGACGTCGGCCCCTTTTGCGGCGGCGTAGGGATCCTCGCACCAGTCAACACCGGGCAACAGGGCCTCACCTTCGGATTTGCCTTGCGGGTCGACCACGCGCACCTTGGCCCCGCCGCCGATCAGGGCCGGGACAATGGTCAGCGATGGTGCATCGCGCATGTCATCGGTGTTGGGCTTGAAGGTGACGCCCAGCATCGCAACGGTTTTGCCGTTGAAACTGTCATTGCAGGCCTCGCGGATTTTCTCGATCATCCGCTTCTTCACCTCATCATTCACGCGTATGACGGTTTCGGTGATCTGCATGGGATGGGCGTGTTCCTGTCCAATCCGCGCCAGTGCGGCGGTGTCTTTCGGGAAGCACGAGCCGCCATAGCCCGGCCCTGCATGCAGGAACTTGTTGCCGATACGCCCGTCCAGACCGATGCCGCGCGCGACCTCTTTCACATCGCCGCCCACCCGTTCGCACAGGCCCGCGATTTCGTTGATAAAGGTGATCTTGGTCGCCAGAAATGCGTTGGCGGCGTATTTGATCATCTCGGCGCTTTCCAGATCGGTGGTCAGGATCGGGAAGGCGCGCAGATAAAGCGGGCGGTATATCTCGGCCATCACTTCGGCGGCGCGATCACTTTCAACTCCAACCACCACACGATCGGGGCGCATGAAATCGTCAATCGCCGCACCTTCGCGCAAGAATTCCGGGTTCGAGGCGACATCGAAATCCGCATCCGGATTGGCGGCAGAGACAACCGAATGCACCTTGCGGTTGGTCCCCACGGGCACCGTCGATTTGGTGACGATGACGGTATAGCCGGTGACGGCCTGAGCGATCTCTTCCGCGGCGGCCATCACATAGGTCAGGTCTGCGTGGCCATCGCCGCGGCGCGTCGGCGTGCCCACCGCGATGAAGACCGCATCCGCGCCGTCCACGGCTGCGGCCAGATCGGTGGTGAAACTCAGCCGTCCTGCGGCTACGTTTTTGGCCATCAGCACATCAAGGCCGGGCTCGTAAATCGGAACCTCTCCGGCCCGCAGCATCTCAATCTTTGCTTCGGCCTTGTCGACACAAATCACGTCATGACCGAAATCCGAGAAACACACCCCCGACACCAGGCCCACATAGCCGGTGCCGATCATCGCAATACGCATTCTAAAAAATCCTTCTCACCAATTACCGCCTGCGGCGCGGTTACCATCAAAGAAACTGCGTTCGGTTTCAATGCCTGACAGCAGCTTTGACCTGCATTCGACAGTTTCTTGCTGTTTTTGAGGCGTGGTCTGGTGTGGCGGATTCAATCTTTGAACGTCAGAAAACGGGTTGAGGCAAATCCACTCAACCCGTTCAGTCTGCGCCGGGTAACGAAAGGGCGTTACGTCAGAACCAGCGCCCGACAGCGATGGCAGTTGGTGACACGGTTGCGCTGTCCGAGGTTGCGGACAGCACCTTGTAGGCTGCTTGTGAACCGGATGGGGTGTCGAAGCCCATAAACCGCGCCAAAGCGCCGCCGCCGCCGCTGATCGCGGGGGTGTCCGCGAAGGTTGCAGGGAAGGCCCATGTCGCGGTGGCGCTGGCAAACAGCGCACCCTCGACATTTGTGCAATCGGTCGCGGGCAATGTGGCGGTGCAGATTTGGGTCCCGTCGGCAAAGCGCACATAGTCCCCGGTTGCGCTGCTGCCGCGTTCGATCACAGCGCCGGTCGGGGTGCCTGCCGCTTCTGACACTGTGCCCAGCAGGGTGCCCGGCCCATAGCCGTAATCCGCGCGCATCAGGCGACCCGAGGTTGTGTCATCGGGGCTGCTCTGGACTGCGGCCCCACCTGCATGGCCGGTGGCGGGATCAAAGCTCAGCGCTTCGGTCCATGTCCCGCCATCCGGCGACACTTTGATCGAAAAGCCAGTGCTGCCGGAAAGCCCCATCTCTGCATGACCCGTCCAATTGGACTGGAACAGCAGGGATGCGGTCTCGGACGCGCCGGATTTGTTGATCTTTAGCTGGTGACCGCCGCCATCATGGCTCAGCAACGTGGCCGGGCTGCGAACAGACAATCGGTTGGTGCTGTCATAACTGGTGGCGACACCCACGCCATCCAGATTTTGCGTCGCAATCGGAGGAGTAACCCACGCGTTGCCATCCCAAATCTTCAATTGCGCGCTGGCCAGATCCCAAGCGCGCCATCCCGGTTGAGGGGCGACAAAACGCCAGGCGTTGTCCAGCCAGGCGGCCAGCTCACCGCCATGCCCCGACCAATCCCCGCCGGGTGTCGCATCCAATGCGTGGATTTCCCCCTGTTCGGGTGCGGGTGGTGGCGTGATTGCATCGACAGATGCGACGGTCAACTGAACAACCAGATCCAGCTCGCGCAGCGCCTCGTTATGGGTGACGTGTTTCTGTGCCTGCGACGGTTGCAGGAAAGGCAGGTTCAATCGGGGTGAGTTCTGAGACACGGGGCGCGTCCTCCTGTAGCTGTCGGTCCGACGTTTCTGTTGCGCGCCACCCTGCCGCGAGGCGCGTGAATCCCGTCTGACCGGGCCGAACGCCCGATTTACCCGCCGCTAACAGGTGGTTTCCAATTTGGGGACAAACCTTGACTGAGCGCTGATCTGTTCAGGCATTCGCCAAGGGTGTTCTGGGTGGGTGATTCTGTGAACCCACCTTTCAGACGCAGTTAGCTGCGCGCGTAGATATCTTCGTACCGGATGATGTCATCCTCGCCCAGATAGCTGCCGGTCTGAACTTCGATCAAAACCATCGGAACCTTGCCGGGGTTTTCCATCCTGTGAACCGCGCCCAACGGAATGTAGACCGACTGGTTTTCCGACACCAGGCGGACCTCATCGTCGATGGTGACCTTGGCCGTGCCCTTGACGACAATCCAGTGTTCGGACCGGTGGTGATGGGATTGCAGGCTCAGCGCTGCGCCGGGATTGACGTGGATGCGTTTGACCTGAAACCGGTCATCGACCACAAGGCTTTCAAACCACCCCCACGGACGGTGATCGACGGGCAGAGATTCCGCCTGACTGGCGCCCTTGGCCTTCAAAGCGCTGACCGCCTGTTTGACGTCCTGAGCCCGGTCCATGCTGGCGACCAGAACCGCATCGGGCATGGCGACGGTGATGATGTTTTCAAGACCCATGGCCACCACCTCTTGCGCCGGGGATTCCGAGCGGATTAAGACGTTGTGGCAATCGATGGTCGTGACCTCTCCGGTCGTGGCCACGCCATCTGCGTCGGGTTGGCTCAATTCGTGCACGGCGGTCCAGCTTCCCACATCGGACCAGCCAGCGGCATATGGGACAACGCTGAGGTTTTGGGCCTTTTCCATCACCGCATAGTCGATCGAAATGTCGTCAGCCTGCGCCCATTCTCCGGCATCCAGCCGCAGAAAGCCCAGATCGGTTTTTGCTTGCTCGACAGCTTGTTTGACGGGGGCGATCAATCCCGGTGCGTGTTCTTCGAACGCAGCAACGATGTCGCGCACGGCGAACAGGAAAATCCCTGAATTCCACAGATAGCTGCCATCGGCCAGCATGGCCTTGGCATTGTCCAAATCCGGCTTTTCTACAAACCGATCCAGCGGCACGGCCGCGCCGGATGTGTCAGGCGTCTGGCTCAGCTTCAAGTAGCCGTAGCCCGTTTCAGGCCGGTCCGGCGTGATGCCGAATGTCACCAGATCCCCGCGGTCAGAAATCGCGTTCACGCCTTGCGCCACGGCGGCATGAAAGGCGGATTTGTCTGGGACCACGTGATCAGACGGAGCGACAAGCATGATCGCCTCTGGATCGCTGTTGGCCAGATACAACGCAGCCGCCAGAACCGCAGGCGCAGTGTTGCGCCCTTCGGGCTCGATCAGGATCGGGCCGGGGTCGATGCCAACGGCCCCCAACTGCTCGGGCACTACAAAGCGGAAGGCTTCGTTGGTCAGAATCAAGGGCTTGGCATAAGGCGCGCCGTCCGGCCCGCGCATCCGCTGGGCGCAATCCTGCAGCAGGCTCGTCTCACCCACCAGCGGCACGAACTGCTTGGGGTAGCTTTTGCGCGACAGGGGCCACAGTCGGGTGCCTGACCCACCGCACAGAATGACGGGATAGACAGTATTCATGATGCGCACGCCTTTGAACTGCAAGTACCCGACGGTATCGCCTTAATTGCAGTCAAGGGAAAGGGCCTGTGATTATTGGGCCGCTTTCCCCGTGGCAACGATGTCATTCAGATACTGGCTCAGATCGCCGCGCAGATCGTCGCGGGCCAGCGCAAACGCCACTGTGGCCTGCAAAAACCCGGCTTTCGAGCCGCAATCGAAACGCTGCCCGTCGAACTTGTAGCCAAAGACCGGCACGCCATTGCGGATGTCTTCCGCGATCGCATCGGTCAGTTGAATCTCGCCACCGCTCCCGGATTTCATTGAATTCAGGTTATAGAGGACCGACGGGCCAAGCACATAGCGCCCGATCACGGCCAGGTTCGAAGGCGCCTCATCCGGCTTGGGTTTTTCAACCATACCCCGCGTGCGCACAACGGTGCCCACATTGTCGCCCACATCCAGAACCCCATACGAGCTTGTTTGTTCATGCGGAACTTCCATCGCGGCGACCATGTTGCCGCCTGTTTCCTCATAGGCTTCGATCATCTGCTGCAAACACGGTTTGTCGGCGGCGATGACGTCGTCGGGCAGCATCACGGCAAAGGGCTCATCCCCGATCAGACGCCGCGCGCACCAGACCGCGTGGCCCAGCCCCAACGCCTTGTGCTGACGTATATAGGCAATCGCGCCGCTTTCCATGTTGGTGGCGTTCAGCGTTTCCAACAGATCGTGTTTGCCTTTGGCCTCTAACGCCTGTTCCAGCACCAGATTGTGGTCGAAATAATCCTCAAGCGCGGATTTCCCGCGCGAGGTTACAAAGATGAACTCCTTAATCCCGGCGGCGCGTGCTTCGTCGATGGCATATTGCACCAGCGGACGGTCAACCAGGGTCATAATTTCCTTTGGAACCGATTTCGTTGCCGGCAGAAATCGGGTGCCCAGCCCGGCTACGGGAAAAATCGCTTTGGTGACCTTACGTGTCATAGTGCCTCTCAATTCGTAATTCGGCCGGAAGGTCGCAGCGCGTCCGGCATTTCCTCATAGGCTGCGAAACCAGATCAATCAATGATGCCCGTCCTTATGGGCGTGAATAGGATAAATCGTGCCATTTGGAAGGGTCAGAGTCAAAATCCAATCGTTAACGTGAAGGATTTGTCATCCGGAGTTTATCCATTGTGCATTGCATATGCCCCGATCAGTTTTTCAGGCTGACCTTCATGTGCTGTTCCGGAAAACAAGTCGCGCTTTGGCCGGTCGCCTCTTGCCAGCGTCCAATTGATCGGCGGGTTTTGAACCCCGGTAGCCCGTCCGCCCCGCCGACGTCATGGCCTTGCGCTTCGAGCGCGCGTTGCATCGCCGCAATGTCCGAGCGGTAGAGGCCGCCAACCTTCCCCCAGCGGCCAGAGAAATCGCCGACGCCAAACTGGATCCGGTCTCCGACATGGCCGACAAACAGGGCATAGAGGTCGCTTTTGTTGTACTCTTTCAGCACGTAGAAATTCGGCGTTACCACAAAGGCAGGTCCGTTGCGCCCGGCGGGCATCATCAGATAGCCCTCACCCACCAGTTCATGGGCCGGGAAGGGCTTGCCCGAGACGCGCGTGATGCCCATTGCCGCCCAATCGCGAATGGGCCGCCCCTGATCCGGCCCTTCCAGCGCGCAGGACACTGTGTTGGGCACCGTCACCTCGAACCCCCAGTCTCGACCAGTGACCCAGCCATGCCGGGCCAGATAATTCGCAATCGAGGCCAGCGTGTCATCGGCAGAACCCCAGATATCCGCCCGCCCGTCGCCATTTCCGTCGGCGGCATAGGTCAGAAAGCTGGATGGCATGAATTGCGGCTGCCCCAACGCCCCGGCCCACGAGCTTTTCATGTCCCGGACATGCCCGGCTTCGGCAATCTGCAATGCTGCGATCAATTCACCGGTGAAATAGTCCGCCCGTGTGCTCATGAACCCTTTGGTGGCAAGGACCTGAAAGGCGTCATGTCGGATCGGGACCTGTCCATATCCGCTTTCCCGGCCCCAGATGGCCAGAAGGATGCGCGCGGGCACGCCGGTCTGCGCCTCAACCCTTGCAAGGGTCGCGGCATGACGTTTTGCCATTTGCCGCCCGACAGACGTTGCCCCCTGAACCGAGCCCGCGTTGAAATACCGCCCGGGCGAGCCGAACTCGGCCTGCTTCTGCTTCTTTGGCGTCTTCGGCTTGCTTCCGGGCGGGACAAGATCGGGCAAGTCCCAGTTCAGAGTAACCCCTGAAAACGCGCGGTTCATAGTGTCACGAGAGACACCCTTGGCACGGGCCTGCGGCCAGATCGTTTTGTTCAGCCAGGATTGAAATTGCCGCTCAACCGATGCGCGATCCTGCGCATTGGCGCTGCTGGCCGCAAAGACCAACAGAAGGATGGAAAGAAATGCACGCATCGGATGTTTGCTGCCCTGTGCCTGTCTGGTTAAACCCAAAGTTCTTGCCGTCAAGGATGCAGGAAGTGGGCAAATAAATCCATTCCTGCTCTTCCAATAGACGAATCCTCCACGTTCTCGAAAAAACCTTGAGAATTGTCCTGCACTTGCCGATAGTTGACGCCAATCCGGGGCCACAGAGGACAGGCAGGTATGAGTACCATCAGAATGCCCCTCGGGTCGGTTTTGGCGCTGATTGCGGTGGCCATGCTGGTTGCCTCGGCCCAGATGGCGGGTGCCAGCGACAGTTTCATGGACCCTCAGGGCCCTATCGCGGCCGTTCAAAAAACACACCTGTTGCGGGCGACGGTGCTGATCCTTGTGGCGGTTGTTCCTGTTCTGGTGCTGGTCCCTCTGATTGCGTTGCGCTATCGCCGCCGAAAGGGTGGCACTGCGGCTTATAAGCCAAATTGGGACTTTTCCGCCCGGCTTGAGATGCTGATGTGGGGTATCCCGGTGGTGATCGTGGCGATCCTGTCCTTCTATCTGTGGAAGGCGACCCATCGGCTGGACCCTTATGCAGCGCCTTTCGGGGACGAGCCCGCCGTTCAGGTTCAGGTTGTGGGTCTGGATTGGAAATGGCTGTTCATCTACCCCGAACTGGGCATCGCCAGCGTGGGCGAACTGGGCATTCCTGTCAAACAGCAGATCGCCATGACGCTGACCACGGATACGGTGATGCAATCCTTCATGATCCCGGCGCTTGCGGGGCAGATCTATGCGATGCCCGGCATGACAACTCAGCTACATTTGGTGGCAGACCGGCCCGAGACGATGCAGGGCGAGAACACCCAGTATAACGGTCGCGGCTTCACCAAGCAGAAATTCGAAACGCTTGCCATGCAGCCTGACGAATTCGAGGCATGGGTCGAAAGCGTCCGGCAAAATGGCATCGTGTTGGATCAGGCGACCTATCAGACCCTCGCCATGCGCACCGACCGGGATGAGGTTCAGGCGGCACTTGGTACTCCGCAAATGCCTGAAAACGCGCTGTATTTCCGACTGGACGATGGCGATCTGTTTCAGACGATCCTGCATCGCTATCACTCGGGACAGGCTTTGCCATTGGATCAACAACCGGGAACAACCGCTTACGGGCAGGAGGTCGGGCAATGACATCAGAGTCCGGCTTTTTCGGTCGCCTTAGTTGGGACGCATTGCCCATCACGGGCCTGATCCAGAACCCGAACGCAAATGAGATCGTCGCCAATGCCGCCGCAGCGGTGGTTATCGTTGGCGCGGTTGCGGTGGTTGCCCTGCTGTCATGGTTCCGCCTGTGGGGTCCACTCTGGCGCGATTGGCTGACCAGCGCTGACCACAAGAAAATCGGCATCATGTATATCGTCTTTGCTATCGTGATGCTGGCAAGGGGCGTGCTGGAAGGCGTTGTCATGCGCGCGCAACAGGCCGCAGGGCCGGGCGAGGGTTTCCTTGAGGCCGAGCATTTTGCCGAACTGTTCAGCACCCATGGCACGATCATGATCTTCTTCGTGGCCGTGCCGTTTGTGTTTGGTATCGCCAACTATGTCGTCCCGCTGATGATCGGCGCGCGGGATGTGGCCTTCCCGGTGATGAATCAGATCAGCCTCGGCCTGACCGTTTCAGCAGGGATGATGCTGATGGTGTCGCTGGTTGTGGGCCATTTCTCGACCGGAGGTTGGACGGCCTATCCGCCCTATACAGGGGCCGCGTTTAATCCCGGCGTTGGGCCGGATTACTGGATCTGGGCCATTGTCGTCTCTGGGATAGGAACCACGCTGACCGGGATCAACTTTGCCGTCACGATCTACAAGCTGCGTGCACCGGGCATGACCTTTATGCGGCTGCCGATGTATTGCTGGACGATCATCTGTAGCTCGATCCTGATCGTCTTTGCCATGCCGCCCCTGGGTGTTGCGGCGCTGTTGCTGGCCGCTGACCGTTATCTGGATTTCCACTTTTTCACCAATGACCTTGGCGGCAACATGATGAACTACGCCAACCTGTTCTGGCTGTTCGGCCACCCCGAGGTCTATCTGCTGGTCCTGCCCGCCTATGGCATCTATTCCGAGATCTTCGCGACCTTCTCGGCCAAACGACTTTATGGCTACACCTCGCTGGTCATCGCCACTATGTCGATTGCTGTGCTGTCCTTCACCGTCTGGCTGCATCACTTTTTTACCATGGGCCAAAGCGCGCTGATCAATGCGGTGTTTGGCATTGCAACCATGCTGATCGCGATCCCGACCGGAGTGAAGGTTTATGACTGGATGGCAACCCTGTGGCGTGGGCGGATCCGGTTCTCGGTGCCGATGCTGTATGGTCTGGCCTTCCTGATGCTTTTTGTGATCGGCGGGCTCAGCGGTGTGATCCTGGCAAACCCGACTGTCGACTACCAGGTGCATAACACCTTGTTTCTGGTGGCTCATTTCCACAATGTGCTGCTGCCGGGCGTGCTGTTCGGTTTGCTGGCTGCCTATAATTACTGGTTCCCCAAGGCCTTTGGGTTTCGCCTGCATGAAGGTTGGGGCAGGGTGACGGTTGCGCTTTGGACCGTTGGGTTCATGCTGACCTTCCTGCCGCTGTACTTTGTCGGCCTGATGGGCATGCCGCGCCGATCCTACAGTTGGGAAGACCCCAGCTTTCACCCCTATATGATCGTCGCCGTTGTCGGAGCGCTGGTCATAACGGCGGCTCTGTTTTCAGTTCTGGTCCAGCTTTGGATCAGCATCCGCGACCGGGATAAGACCCGCGTGCCTGTAGGGGACCCTTGGGATGGGCGCACTCTGGAATGGTCGATCCCGGCGCCGCCGCCGCCCTATAACTTTGCCATCATTCCGCAGGTGACGGACCGGGATAACTTTGCCATCGCCAAGGAACGCGGAGCAGCTTATCCCAAGCCTGAGGCCTATGAAGATATCGAAATGCCGCGCAACACAGGCATCGGCTTTATCCTCTGCTTGACCAGTGGCATCTGGATGTTCGCCTTGGTCTGGTGGATCTGGTGGCTGGCTGCGCTGATGACCGTTGCGATGATCCTCGCCTTCATCCTCTGGACTTTCGACACCAGCACCGAGGTCACGATCCCCGCAGAAGAGGTCCGCAAAGAGCACGAAGCCTGGCTTGCGCTGGTCCAAAGCGAAGCCGCCGTGGATCGTGACCACGAGACCGCGCCGGAAAATCGCGGCCTCGCGCGTCCTGATATGGAGGCGGTCACATGAAGCGCGCGCCAACTCATAGCTATCCGGGGATCAACCTCGGCGACCGCCACGCCAGCGCCCACAAGGCGTCCGAGGTCGTAACCTTCGGCTTCTGGGTCTTTTTGATGAGCGATCTGGTCTATTTCGGCCTGATGTTCGCCATTTACATCACCATGATCGACGCGCAGGCAGGCGGGCCGGGACCGCACGAACTGTTCGATCTGACCAGCATCTTCGCCCAGACCATGATCCTGTTGACCAGCAGCCTGACCGTTGGTTTGGCAATGCTGGCCCTGAAATACAACCTGCCCCGGCCAAGGATTATTCTGTGGTTCGGCGTGACGCTGCTGTTGGGCATCAGCTTCCTCGTTCTGGAGATCCGGGACTTTATCGCCATGGCCGAAAAGGGCGGCATCCCGCAGCGCAGCGGGTTCTTGTCGGCCTTCTACGGTCTGGTCCCGTTGCACGGACTGCATGTGGCAGCGGGATGCGTGTGGCTGGTGGTGCTGGGCATCCAGTTGCGCGTGATGGGCATGACCGATCTGGTGATCTCGCGCGTGGTGCGGCTGGCGCTGTTCTGGCACTTCCTCGACCTGATCTGGATCGGCATCATCACAATCGTCTATTTCGGAGGGCTGACCTATGGATAAACGCTCTGAAATGCACTGGCGCGAGCGGCGGCGTTATGTGATTGGCTATGGCGGGTCACTGCTGCTGACATTTGCCATGTTCGGCGTCGCCTATCGCTGGGGGATCGAAACGACCGGAGTGTATCTGACCATTGGTCTGCTGGGGCTGGCCCAACTGATCTTTCAGCTTGTCTATTTCCTGCATATCGACCGCCGCCGCAGCAGCCGAGAGGATCTGGATCTGATCCTGTTCTCAACCCTTGTTCTGCTGATCATCGTCCTGGGCACGGTCTGGATTCTGGGCAATCTGGCGATCCGTATGCATGTGCACCCGATGTAAAAAGGTCTGAGTTATGAAGTCGCTGAAGCTGGTCGCAATTCTTGTCATGCTTGCCGCGATTGGTGCGGGGCTGTTCCTGTTCTGGCGACATGAAGAGAGGTATCCGTCCACGCAAGACGCCTATGTCGGCGCGAATATCATCTACATCGCGCCGCAGGTAACCGGGCAGGTGGCAGAGGTACATGTTGACGAAAACCAAGCGGTCAAAAGCGGCGATCTGCTGTTCACCATAGATGACACGCAGTTCAAGGCGTCGGTGGATCAGTCCAAGGCCAATCTGGACAGCGCCGAGCAGCAGGCCAAATCATACGCAACTCAGATTGCGGCCGCCGAGGCATCGGTCGCAAGCGCGCAATCCGCTTATGACACAGCGCAAAAGGCGCTGGAACGCGCCAAGGTTCTGTTCTCGACAGGGGATGTGGCGCAGTCTTCGCTGGATCAGACAACCTCGGATTTCGCGCAGGCTTCGGCACAATTGACCAGCAGCCAGTCCAGCCTTTTGGCGTTGCAAAGCGGGCTGGCGGCGAAGCAGGACGATATCCTGTCGGCGCGGGCGCAGTTGGAGATCGACAAGGCCAATCTGGCCTGGACCAAAGTCTTTGCTTCCGCCGATGGCTGGATTGCCAACCTGACCCTGCGGCCCGGATCATCGGTGTCCGCCAATGCGCCGCAGTTTTCCATCGTCGAATCCGCAGACTGGTGGGTCGATGCGAATTTCAAGGAAACCGCGCTGCCGCGCATTCGTCCCGGTCAGCCGGTGACGGTTCAGATCGACATGCTGCCGGGTGTGACTTTGACGGGCAAAGTCGCCTCGATCGGGCGCGGGTCGGGGGATACATTCTCGCTGCTGCCCTCCGAGAATTCCAGCGGCAACTGGGTCAAGGTCACCCGCCGCTTCCCCGTTCGGATCGAGCTTGATCCGACCGATGCGCCCCTGCGTGTTGGTGGCAGCAGCAAGGTGGTCGTGGACACGACAGCAGCAACGCAATGACCGGCATGACAAGCAGCCACGTCAATCCGGTGATCGTGGTTGCTGTGGTCTGCAGTGCCATTCTGGAAGTTCTGGACAGCACAATCGTCAACGTGGCCCTGCCGCATATTCAGGCCGCATTCGGAGCCACAACCGATCAGGCCACGTGGATCCTGACCAGTTATATCGTCTCGGCGGTAGTGGTAATGCCGTTGACCGGCTTTGTCGCGCGCCGGGTCGGGCGACGCCGCTTGATCCTGACCGCCGTGACCGGCTTTGCCTGCATGTCGATCATGTGCGGCCTGTCCTGGAGCCTTGAGACCATCGTGTTCTTCCGACTGGCGCAAGGCATGTTCGGGGCCTTCCTGATCCCCCTTTCGCAATCCATTCTGTTCGACGCCTTCCCGCGCGAAAAACGGGGCGAGGCGATGGCCGTATTTGGCCTCGGTGTAGTCGTGGCCCCGGTTCTGGGCCCTACGGTGGGCGCGATCCTGACCGAGTATTTCTCGTGGCGGATGGTCTTTTTCGTGAACCTGCCGATTGCGGCCATGGCGCTGCTGTTGCTGGCCGGAGAGCTGCCGAAGGACGAGACCGAAGAGGTGAAGATCGATTGGCAGGGCCTTGCGCTTCTGGCCCTTGGCATCGGGTGCCTGCAATTCATCCTGGATCAGGGTGAGACCAAGGACTGGCTGTCCTCGCGCATTATTCAGGTTGCGCTTGTTGCGTCGGTTCTGGGCGCGCTGGGGTTGATCGTACATTGCCTGACAGCAAAAACTCCGGTTGTTGATCTGCGCCTTTTCGCGGACCGCAACTTTGCCCTGTGTAATCTGGTGATCGTGGGGTTTGCGGTGTCGCTCTATGGCGGCATCGCCATTTTACCGACCTTTGTTCAGACGCTGCTGGACTATCCGGTCATCGAATCCGGCCACCTGTTCATCCCGCGTGGTCTTGCGGCCGGAGTGTCCATGGTCGCAACCGGTGCCCTGCTGGTGAAACGGTTTGACCCCCGTGTGCTGGCCGGGGTCGGAATGACGCTGACCGCAATCAGCAATTTCATGATGGGGATGCTGAACTTGAATGCAGGATTCTGGGAACTGGCCATTCCCGGCATCATCAGCGGTCTGGGTATGGGGCTTGTCTTTGTCCCGATGTCCATTCTGGCCTTCGAGAGCATCAGCAAAGCGCGGCAGGACGAGGCCTCGGGCCTGTTCAACGTCACCCGTCAGTTGGGCTCATCGGTTGGTATTTCACTGGTCGGGACTTGGGTCGTGCGGGGATTGCAGACCAATACCGCGGTGCTGAGCCAGAACGTCACGCCCTATAACCCGGCGGCACAGGCTTATCTGGCGCCCTTGGGGCTGACACCGGACAGTGCCCAAGGCGCGGCCATTCTGGGGCAAGAGATCGCGCGACAGGCCGAGATGATCTCGTACCTGACCGTGTTCAACAATCTGGGGCTGCTGGCGCTGGCGACCTTGCCGTTGTTGTTTTTCTGCCGGGCCCCGAAGCCGGGCACAACGGCTCAGGTACATGCCCATTAGCGGGTTAGCACCAACCCCAGCCACAAGGCCCCCCAGCACAGAATAAGGCTGACCATGATATTACCTGCTGCCAGTGCAAGCGTGCGCTCGCGGCGCAATTCCAGCGTTTGATAGGCAAAGCTAGAAAACGTGGTGAATCCGCCGCAAAAGCCGAAAACCAAGCGTTTCTGCTCTTCCCCCATCTCGACCGGACCGCCCAGATAGCCGATCCACAGGCCCAGCAGCAGACTGCCCAGTACGTTCACGATCAGCGTGGACAGGGGCAGGGCATGGGTGACCCGCAATGCCAGCCAATGGCGCAGAACCGCACCAAGCCCGCCGCCCAAGCCGAACATCGCATGCAGGTACAGGTCAATCATTGCCGCCCACCTTTTGCATGAAACCACCGCCCCAATGCCTCACCCACAAGGGCCGCAGCCAGACCAAACGCGATCTCAAGCGCCGCAGCAGCGGGGGCCGTCCAAAGCGCGGTTTGGGCCAGCCGGTCAAGTTCTGCCACGAATGAGGAAAACGTCGACAGCCCGCCACAGAACCCGACGGCCCCCAGATGCAGAACATGCGCGTGGACCCGGTGCCGGATGGCATACAGCCAGCCCAGCACAAAACACGCGAAGATGTTGATGCCAAAGGTTGCGGTCAGGATGGGCACGCCGGGAATTTCCAGCGCAAACAGTTCGCGCAGAAGCGACCCAAGCGCCCCGCCCACGAATACGGATAGGAACATCAGGACACGCCCATGTTTCGCAGTCTTGCCGTTTGGTCCCGCCACCCGTCCCGCCTATTGCTGTCGCTTGACCGGCATACTGTGCGCGAACCGCGGGATCAATCAAACCTGTAACGTGGCTTCACATTCCCGACCGGTTTGTTTCCGCGACACCTAAGGGCTTGCAATCAAAAGCCAAGATGTTTCACTTTGGCGTCAACGCCTTCGGTCTAATTCAGATGCGTTTCAGACCGTCCCCACCAACAACCCACCCAAGGAGATCAGGAATGGTTGTACGCAGGCTCTATTATTTTCTGAGTTTCGTCTGTCTGCCCTTGGTGGCGATCCTGGGCTTTTTCTGGTCCCCGGCGCACTGGCTGCTGGTCATTTTGATCCCGTACGCCGTGATCGGGATGTATGACATGCTGACCACCAAGCATAACGTGCTGAACAACTATCCGGTGCTGGGGCATTTTCGGTACATGCTGGAATTTGTCAGCCCCGAGATCCGGCAATATTTCGTGGAAACCAACGAAAGCGGGCGGCCCTACAACCGGATCATTCGCAGCCTTGTCTATTCCCGCGCCAAGGGTCAGGTCGATACGCAGGCGTTTGGTACCCAATATGACATCCTGACTGTGGGCTACCATCGGGCCAACCACTCACTTGCGCCCAAGGATGTGCATGAAAGCGAAGAAAGGGTGATGCTGGGCGGGCCGCAATGCGACAAACCCTATGACGCGTCGCGCCTGAATGTGTCGGCCATGAGCTTTGGCGCGCTCAGCGCCAATGCGATCCGGGCCCTGAACGGCGGGGCGAAGGATGGCGGGTTTGCGCATAACACGGGCGAAGGTGGGCTGTCGCCGCATCATCTGGCCGAAGGTGGCGATGTCATCTGGCAGATCGGCACCGGCTATTTCGGCTGTCGCACGCCCGAAGGTGGGTTTGACAAGGACAAGTTCGCGGAGAAAGCCAAGAAAGACGTCGTCAAAGCGATTGAAATCAAGCTCTCGCAAGGGGCAAAGCCTTCGCATGGCGGGGTGCTTCCGGCCGCGAAGGTCGACAAGGAAATCGCCGAGATCCGGGGCGTGCCCGAACATCAGGATGTGATCTCACCCCCCGTTCATTCCGCTTTCGACGGCCCCACCGGGTTGATCGAATTCGTACAGCATCTGCGCGAGATGTCAGGCGGCAAGCCGATCGGCTTCAAACTGTGCATCGGCAACCCGTCCGAGTTCATGGCGATCTGCAAGGCCATGCTGGAAACCGGAATTCTGCCAGATTTCATCACAATTGACGGCTCGGAAGGCGGAACCGGGGCAGCGCCGGTTGAATTCACCAACCGTCTGGGGATGCCGCTGAACGAGGCGTTGATCTTCGTGAACAACTGCCTGCGCGGTGCCGGGCTGCGCGACAAGATCCGGATCATATGCTCGGGCAAAGTGGCCACCGGCTATGACATGGTCGAAAAATTCGCCCTTGGCGCGGATATGTGTAATGCCGCGCGCGCGATGATGTTTGCGGTGGGCTGCATTCAGGCGCTGCATTGCAACACCAATCGCTGCCCCTCGGGCGTGGCCACACAGGACCCGATCCGGGGCCGCGCAGTGAATGTTCCGCAAAAACGCCAGCGGGTGCATCGCTATCATGATGCCACTTTGGAAAGCTTCCGCGAGTTGCTGGGCGCGATGGGGAAACAGACAGTGTCCGAACTGACGCTCGCTGACATCCGCCGCCGTACAGCGGACGAACGAGAGTATTCCTACGCCGAACTATACACGCTGGTCGATGAAGGCGCGTTTCTGTCCGACACGATTCCGCCCGAATATGCAACGGATTGGCAGCGCGCGTCAGCCGCGCAGTTCTGACGGCGTCAGTTAACGGTCGAACGGGGGTTATTGGCAGCGTGCGTATTGATCCGGCGCACGCTCCATTCCACCGCGTCCCGCATCGTTCGTCCCAACGCGACGTCGAAGGCATTGACCAGATCGGGCGTCTGATCGCTGGTGGCCACTACGTTTTCCTGAAACGAGCTTGAGGCGATGATCTTGTCTTCATATTCATCGATGATCTTGATGTTCATACGGACTTCGATGCGGACGGTTTTGCCGTTTTCGGTCTCGGACACCACGATGCCCTGAAATTCGCGTAGATCCGGCGCGATGACATAATCGGCGCGAAGACCCACGGTTGAACGACCAACAGCCGCAACCTTGCCTGAATTCTCATAGCTTTCGACCAGCAGCGCCTGCACGATCAGCGGAGCCCGATCCACCCATCGCGCGCGGGGCAGGTATTGAACCTGCAAAGGGGTTGGTTGCACCGCGATCTGATCGGTGTTCACAGCCGCTGTTGCGGTGGGTTCTTCAACCACGATCTGCTTCTGGATACGCGGCAGCGAGGATGCGAACGTGCTTTTCGGCGTCAAAAGATACAGGTCGTTCGGTTTTGAGGCCTGCTGCAACGTGCCCAAACCGGCGCAGCCGCCCAGTATCACAGCCACCAGGGATAGAATAAGGGGCCTTATCATTGACGGAACTCCGATGCTTGGGTGCCCAGCAAAAAGCGTGCCGGGTCGCGTTCGACCTTGTCGACCAGGCGATCAAGGCTGATGACCAGACGCTGGGATTCTTCAATAAACCGAATGAACTGCGGTAATCCAACCCGCAGGAAATCAGACACCTGACGGCGATTGTCCTGCACCACCCCGTCGATAGTGCCCAGCAGCTCTTTCGCGGAATTCGACGCGCTGAGCACGTCGTCAGAGATCTTGTCGATCTTGTCGGTAATGCCTGCGACGGTTTCGGTCACCTGATTGGCGGCCCGGCGAATATCCTGCGCCACCGGGGCGACGTCGGTCTCGATCACCTGATTGGCCGAGTCAAAGGCCCGCTCTGCCGAGGCCAGCGCCCCCTTGGCCGAGTCCATGGTCGAGGTGATCGATCCAAGAGTCGTGTTGGCGTTCAGAACAGTCTCGGTGATCACGCTGAGGGATGCGCCAGCCTCCTGCGACAACCGGGTGAGGTTCTCGGCCAGATCCGAGCCGCGTTCGATGAACGGGCGGATATCCTGTTCGATCACGCGGTTGGTCGTCGTCAGGGTCACCTTGGCCTCATCCAGCGCCTCTTTTGCGGTGTCGGAAGCGGTTTTGATCGATTTCAATGTGTCCGTTCCGGTTTCAAGGGTGGATTCAGCGGAACTGATCAACGGGTCCAGCTTTTTGGTGAACACCCCGATATCCTGCGCCGCATTGCCGATATTGGCCGAGACGGATTCGAAATCCGAAAGCGTCTTGTCCAGCCGACCGGTGGCCGAGGCGAGGTTTTCCAGAATGTCGGATACGGCCTTCCGGTTCTTCTCATCCACGACCGAGTTCAGTTCCTGTAGCAGGGTCACGGCCTCGTCCAGCACTTTGGGCGCGCCTTCAAACAGGGACTGGATGGTGCTGCGTTTGCTTTTGATCACGCTGTCCTGCGGCAAACGCGCTGCCGAGGTGGAGCCGCCGGTTAGCTCGACATAGCCGACCCCGGTCACCCCCAGCGATTGCAACTGCGCAATGGTTTCTTCGGTGACCGGAATATCGGCGTCCACCTCGATGCGCACACGAACCTTCGACGGATCGTCCTCATCCAGATTCAAGGATATAACCTGCCCGACCGGCAGGCCGTTATAGCTGACGCCGCCCGCCGCCGACAGGCCCGAGACATTGTCGAACAGCACATCGTAATAGGCGTATTGGCGGGTCACTTCGAATTTGGCGAGCCACAGGAAGAAGCCGAAGGCCCCCAGAATGCCCGCAAGGGTGAACGCGCCGATCAGAATGTAATTCGCCCGGGTTTCCATCGCCTCTACCTGTCCTGCCCTTTGTCCTGCGCCGCGCGGGCGCGGGGGCCTGTGAAGTATTCCTGTACCCAAGGATGATCGACCTTGATCATCTCTTCAATCGGACCTTCGACCAGCACGCGCTTTTCTGCAAGCACGGCGACCCGGTCGCAGATCGCATAGAGGCTGTCCAGATCGTGCGTGACCATAAAGACGGTCAGTCCCAGCGCCTGCTGCAACTCGCGGATCAGGGCATCATAAGCAGCCGCACCGATGGGGTCCAACCCGGCGGTGGGTTCGTCCAGAAACACGATTTCGGGGTCCAGTGACAGCGCCCGCGCCAGTGCCGCCCGTTTGCGCATACCGCCCGACAGTTCCGACGGGAACTTGCCGCAACTCAGCTGTGGCAGTCCGACCAGGCTGATTTTCAATGCGCCCAGCGACTCCATCAACCGTTCGCTGATGCCAGTGTGTTCGCGCAGCGGGGCCATGACGTTTTGCAGCACAGTCAGCGAAGAAAACAGCGCGCCATCCTGAAAGGCGACACCCCAGTGGCGTTCAATGCGGCGGCGATCTTCTTCGGGGCCGTTCAGCACATCGACGCCCAGAACCTCGATACTGCCCGCCGCCGGTGTGTTGAGCCCAACAATCGTGCGCAATAGTACCGATTTACCGGTGCCCGAGCCGCCGACGATGCCCAGAACCTCACCCCGCCATACGTCAAGGTTCAGGTCGTCATGCACCACTTGCGGCCCGAACTGATTGCGCAGCCCACGCACACGGATCACCGCCTCGCGTTGTGCATCCACCGGGGTTGTCTGATGCTGCACGGTGCCGTCCATGTCAGATCCCCAGCTCTGAGAAGAAGATCGAAAACAACGCGTCGATGGCGATCACCATGAAAATCGACTGCACGACCGAGGCGGTGGTGCGTTGCCCAACGCTTTGCGCCGACCCTTTGACCTGCATGGCCTGCCAGCAGGCGATGACCCCGATGACCAGCGCAAAGAACGGGGCCTTGATCAAGCCAACGGCCAGTTGCCAGACATCGGTGCTTTCGTTCAGGCGCGTGATGAACATGCCGGGGCTGATGCCCAGATCGATCCAACTCATCAACGCGCCGCCGAACAGCCCGGCCATGTCGGCGACAAAGCCGAGAATCGGCAACATGATCAGCAGGGCCAGAACACGTGGCACCACCAGAACCTCGATCGGGTCCAGACCCAGCGTGCGCATGGCGTCAATTTCTTCCTGCACCTTCATCGACCCGATTGAGGCGGTAAAGGCCGAGCCTGACCGGCCCGCGACGATGATCGCGGTCAGCAAAATCCCCAACTCGCGCAGAACCGAGATCGAGATCAGTTCGACCACAAAAATTTCGGCCCCGAACTGTTTCAGCTGCGTGGCGCCCTGAAAGGCCAGAACAACGCCGATCAGAAACCCCATCAGCGCCACGATGGGCAGGGCCTTGAACCCGGTTTCTTCCATATGCGTGAACAGGGCCGCCCGCCGCAACCGCCATGGCATTGCAATCGTGCGGGCCAGCCGGTGCAGGGTCAGACCCAGAAACCCGAGGATCGACAGCGTATCCTTCCATGCCCCGAAGGTGCTGCGACCAACGCTCTCGACCCAATCGGCGAAGGTCCTGGGTTTGGCCAGCCGCCCCGGCTTGTCGGGGATGTTGTGCGATACGGTATCGATCAAAGCGGCATGTGCCGGTTTCAACCCCAGAAACTGAAGCTGCGCACCATTGGCCGTGAACCGCAGCGACAGGTCCGCCACCAACCACGCCCCGCCGGTATCCAACGCCTCGATTTCCGACAGGTCCACGGTCACGTCGCCGCCAACTGGCTGAACCGCGGCGAAGTCGCGTTCGACCGTTTCCAAGGACTGCGTCAACAGCGCGCCCGAAATGCGCACATGTGTGCCGGTGCTTTCGCGCTCAGAGGTGATCTTGGGCGGCGTCATGAGGACATGTGACGGAAAACGCCCACGGGCTGCAACGGCTTTGTGCGCTTTCGCGGGGATTTGGGGGATCAGAATGGCCTGGGTGTGACACTGCTTGGCGTCAGAGGGCAGATTCCCGGTCGCATTGTGACCCAATTCACTTGTTTCAACCGAAGGTAATGCTACCTTATTACATGTGGTTGAGTTTTAGTTGTTTGGTTGTGTGTCATGTCTGACCATCACGCGAATGTTGATGTCGAAATCGGGTCCGAGCGCGGGTTCGGATTTGTCTTCACAGCGGTTTTTCTGATCATTGCCCTGTGGCCTGTATTTGGCGGCGGGTCTCCGCGTTGGATACTGCTTGCTATTGCAGGGATCATCCTTGCGCTGACCTTTCTTGCCCCGCAGGTTTTGGCCAAACCGAACCGGCTTTGGTTCAAGTTTGGTATGCTGTTGGGGGCCATTGTCGCGCCTGTCGTGATGTTTCTGGTCTTCATCACCACCTTTGTGCCGTTTGGCCTTGTGGCGCGTTTGTTGGGCAAAGACCTTTTGTCCGAAAGGCTAGACAGCAGTGCAGATAGCTATTGGGTCGTCCGTAAGGACCAGCCTGGCAGCATGAAACAACAGTTTTAAAGAAGGGAGTACCAGACGTGACATTCGTTTCCGAGCTCTGGTCGTTTTTGAGGGTCAGAAAGAAGTTTTGGCTGCTGCCCATCTTTGTCATGTTGGGTGTATTCGGAGGGCTGATCGTCCTTAGCCAAGGTTCGGCCATTGCGCCGTTCGTCTACACGCTGTTCTGATCTTATGACGTACATTTTGGGCATTTCCGCGCTGTATCACGACAGCGCCGCAGCATTGTTGCGCGACGGCCAGATCGTGGCCGCCGCACAGGAAGAGCGGTTTACCCGCAAAAAACACGACCCCGGATTTCCGGAAAAGGCGATCCAATACGTGCTGGCCGAATCAGGCATCACATTGGCGGACGTGGACAATGTTGTGTTCTACGACAAACCGTTTCTGAAATTCGAACGTTTGATCGAAACTTACATCGCAGTCGCGCCGCGCGGGTTCAATTCGTTCCGAATGGCCATGCCGGTCTGGTTGCGCGAAAAGCTTTTTCTGAAGGATTTGCTGAACAAGCAGCTTCGCAAAATCGATCCCGATTTTACCGTCGATAAGATCCTGTTCTCGGAACATCATGTCAGCCACGCCGCCAGCGCGTTTTACCCTTCACCCTTTGAAGAGGCGATTGTGCTGACGGTGGATGGTGTCGGTGAATGGGCCACGACAACGGTTGGCATCGGGCGCGGCAATGAGCTGACGATGGTCAAGGAACTGCATTTCCCGCATTCGCTGGGTCTGCTTTATTCCGCCTTCACCTATTACACCGGGTTCAAGGTCAATTCCGGCGAATACAAGGTCATGGGTTTGGCCCCGTACGGTATGCCGAAATACAAGGATCTGATCCTCGAACATCTGGTTGATCTGAAAGAGGACGGCTCGTTCCGGCTCAACCAGACGTACTTTAATTATACCGCCGGTCTGACCATGACCAGCAAGGCGCTTGAGGATTTGTTTGGCCAGCCGGTGCGCAAGCCCGAAACCGATCAATTGACGCAGTTTCATATGGATATCGCTGCATCCGTTCAGGCCGTGACCGAAGAGATCATGCTGCGTATCACCCGAGATCTGGCGCGCGAACACGGCATCCGAAATCTGTGCATGGCGGGCGGTGTGGCTCTGAACTGCGTGGCAAACGGCAAGATTTTGCGGGACGGCGCGTTTGACAACGTCTGGGTTCAGCCTGCCGCCGGGGACGCAGGCGGGGCACTAGGGGCCGCCTGTGCTGCGTGGCATCAGGAATTGGGGAACCCACGACAGGTCACCTCGGGCGATCAGATGCAGGGGGCCTATCTGGGCCCACGTTTCGAAGATGATGAGATTGCCAAGGAACTGACCCGCGCGGGGGCCAAATTCACTACCTACGAAAACGGTGAACTGGTCGACCAGACTGCGCAGGCGCTGGCGGACGGAAAAGCGGTCGGATGGTTTCAGGGTCGGATGGAGTTCGGGCCACGCGCCTTGGGCGCACGCTCGATCCTGGGGGATCCACGATCCGAGTCGATGCAGAAAACCCTGAACCTGAAGGTCAAATACCGCGAAAGCTTCCGCCCCTTCGCGCCGTCTGTCCTGCGCGAGGACGTCGCGGATTGGTTCGAGCTGGACGGCGACAGCCCCTATATGCTGATCGTGGCCGATGTTCAGGAAAAAATCCGCCGCCAGATGACGGATGAGGAAAACGATCTGTTTGGCATCGACAAGCTGAACGTCAAACGATCCGAGATCCCGGCGGTGACCCATGTGGATTACTCTGCCCGCATTCAGACCGTGCATCAGGACACGAACCCGGCCTATCACGCGCTGATTTCCAAGTTCAAAGACCTGACCGGATGCTCTTTGGTCGTGAACACCTCGTTCAACGTGCGGGGCGAGCCGATTGTCTGCACTCCGACCGATGCGTTCCGCTGCTTCATGGGTACGGATATCGAGGTTCTGTCGATCGGCAACTGCCTGTTGCGCAAAGAAGATCAGGACTCGGCGCTGAGGGAAAATTACGAGACCAAGTACGAGCTCGACTAAGTTCTTGCGAGGTCAGTCGTTCCGCGACACAGTCCGCACCAGAAACTCGGGTGCGGAATCGAGGTGCGCGACATGGGTCAGGCTGGGAAAGTTATGTTCATCATCATCGACCAGCTTCGGGCAGATTGCCTGTTCGGAGCGTTGGCGGATCACGTAAACCTGCCAAATCTGCGATCCTTCATGGCCGAGGCGGTGACGTTCAAACGGCACTATTCGGTGACCAACCCCTGTGGCCCGTCACGCGCATCGCTGTTGACCGGGCAATACGCGATGAACCACCGCTCGGTCCGTAACGGTACGCCGCTGCGCCACGATATTCCCAATATCGCGACCGAAATGCGCAAGGCTGGCTATCTGCCGATGCTGTTCGGCTATACCGACACCCCGGCAGACCCGCGTGCCTACGACCCGAATGATCCGATCCTGCGGACCTATGAACAGTCGATGGAAGGCTTCCTTGAAGTTGTCGAGATGCGGTTGGAGGAATCCTATCCCTGGCGCGCGCATCTGATGAAAAAGGGCTATGCGTTCGACAGTTATATGGACGTCTACAAGCCGGTTTCGCCGTCGGGTGGGCCGCCCAAACTAAACGACCCGGCGATGTATCGGGCCGAGGACAGTGACACGGCCTTTCTGACCGACGCGTTTCTTGAAGGTATCGCGTCGCATCACGATCAGAACTGGTTTGCCCATCTGACCTATATCCGCCCGCATCCTCCGCTGGTGGCCCCAGCGCCGTACAACACCATGTATGACCCGGACAGCGTGCCTTTGCCTGACCGGCTGGCCACGCCCGAGGCCGAAAAATCCCTGCACCCGTTCTTTGGCCCCAAGCTGGACGTCTACACCGAGAAAGAGTTTGTTCACGGCTTTGACGCGGTCGAACCAACGGATGAGAACATCCGGACCCTGCGCTCGATCTATTTTGGGTTGGCGACCGAGGTGGATCACCACATTGGCCGCGTGGTCCAGTACCTCAAAGATAGCGGACAATATGACGACACTCTGATCGTACTAACTGCGGATCATGGCGAGATGCTGGGCGACCGGCACAGCTGGGGCAAAATGACGGTCTACGACGCGGCCTATCACACACCGCTGATGATCCGGACGCCCGGAAATCAGGCGCGGGCGGGGGCTGAGGTGACGGTTCCCACTGAATCCATCGACATCACGCCGACCATTCTGCAATGGGTCGGGCAATCCGCCCCGAATGAGATGGACGGTCGGTCCCTGATACCCTTATTGCAGGGCAATGTGCCCGACGATTGGCGAAACTATTCCTTCAGCGAGCTTGATTTTTCCGAGCCAGAGAACCCGACCCTTTGGCAACAGCGCTTGGGGACGGGCAACAGCGATTCATGTCTGGGCATCCTGCGCGATGATCGCTTCACGTTGATTGAGTTTGCAGCCGACCTGCCGCCGATCCTGTTCGACCATCACGGCAAGGGTGAGTTCGAGAACGTCGCCGGTGACACGGCCTATGCAGATGATCTTGCCCGGTTGTGTCGGCAGATGCTGCGGCATCGGATGCGGAACATGGATCACACCCTTTCGCTGCATTCCATCACGCATGAGGGCGCAAGGTCCCGTAATAGGTACTAAGCCTCGGAGTTCGGAAAAATCCTAGACAAATTCATATCTTACGATATCGTCGCCTTGACTTGATGCATTTGATTTCTTTTCCGCCAGGCAGCGTGACGGTTTGATTGGTTGATTGTCCTGTGTGAAGGCCTGCGGCTTCTCATATGAACGGTATCCCGGCCTCTGGGGTGACGTGGTTACAGGAGATGGGCGATGATCGACTGGTTTGTGAATGTGTTGCGCAGCTACCCCGAACTGGCGGTGTTTCTGTCCATCGGCATCGGGTTTCTGGTTGGTCCATGGAAGCTGTTCGGGTTCAGTCTGGGCACCGTAACCGCAACTCTGCTGGCTGCTGTCGTGATCGGGCAGGTGCATATCGAGGTCGACTCTGCCGTCAAATCCACTTTCTTCATCATGTTTATCTTTGCCGTCGGATACGGCGTCGGGCCGCAGTTTATCCGAGGGCTCAAGGCCGATGGCGCGCGCGAGGTTCTGTTTGCGCTCAGCGTACTGGCCCTGTGCCTGATCGTCCCGGTTTTTGCCGCCAAGATTGCCGGGTTGGAGCTTGGTTTTGCCGCCGGGCTTTATGCTGGATCGCAGACAATCTCGGCTGCGATTGGGGTGGCGACGGATCAGATCAACCAGTTGGGGCTGTCGTCCGAGCAGGCGCAAACCTATGCCAACCAGATCCCGATTGCCTATGCGGTCACCTATATCTACGGCACCATCGGCTCGGCCATCATTCTGGCCAAGATCGGGCCGCGTCTGATCGGCGTCGATCTGGTCGCCGCCTGCAAGGAATACGAGGCCAAGCTGGGCGGTGGGGCAGCAGTGGACACGGGCGAGGGGATCGTTTCGGGCTATCGCGCCATCGAATCCCGCGCCTTCGTGATCCCCGAGGGCAGCGATCTTCTGGGCCAACCCGTCAAAGACCTTATGCCCGGCGTCCGCATCTATGCCGAGCGGATCAAACGTGGCGCCCAGATTGTCGAGGTCGAGGATGATACGATCCTGCAGGCGGGCGACACGGTCATGTTCTCGGGCCGACGGGCTGACCTTGTGGGATTGCTCGAAGCCAAGCTGAAAGAGGCTGACGCGCCGGAACTGCTGAGCATCCCGTCCGAAAAGCTGGATGTTCTGATCACCAACAAAGAGGTGCACGGAAAAACGCTGGAGGAGTTGGGCAAGCTGTCCATGGCGCGCGGCGTCTATGTCTCGAAGCTGATGCGCAACATGGTTGAATTGCCTCTGTTGCCGGGCACCGTGCTGCATCGCGGTGACATTCTGACGGTATTGGGCAGCAAACGTCATGTCGAGGCTGTGATTGGCGAAATCGGCTATGCCGACCGGCCCGTAGATACAACTGATCTGGCCTTTGTCGGCTGGGGCATTTTCCTCGGTGGGTTGGTCGGGACGCTGGCCATCACCATGGGCGGGTTTCCGATCAGCCTGTCGACCACGGGCGGCGCATTGCTGTCAGGTCTCTTGCTGGGTTGGTTGCGGACTGTGCATCCCACATTTGGTCGCATTCCCGGCCCGTCATTGTGGCTGATGAACACTTTAGGCCTGAATGTCTTTATTGCCGTGATCGGAATCACCGCCGGGCCGGGCTTTATCGCCGGGCTGCAACAGGCGGGTATTGCCTTGCTGCTGTGGGGGATCGTAGCGACGTCTTTGCCGATGATCTTCTCGGTCTATGTCGGGCATTACGTCTTCAAGTTTCACCCGGCCATCCTGTTCGGGGCCTGCGCCGGGGCGCGTACCACCACGGCGGCGCTGGGGATGATACAGGAAGCGGCCCAAAGCCGAATTCCCGCGCTGGGATACGGGATGCCCTATGCCATCGGAAACACGCTGCTGACCATCTTTGGTATGGTCGTCGTTTTGATCCTCAGCTGATTTGGAAAGGTTGGATTCATGGACAGACTGAAACTGCATGACTACGAAGCGCTCAGCCCCTTTCAGATCAAGGATGAGCTGATCAAACTGGCCTCGGACGAGGCGCACAAGTCGAACTCGGCCTTTCTGAACGCAGGCCGTGGCAACCCCAACTGGATCGCCACCCGCCCGCGCGAGGCGTTTTTTGCACTGGGTCAGTTCGCTGTGACCGAAGCCAAACGCGTCATGAACCACCCAGCGGGTTTGGGCGGGATGCCCGCGCAGAACGGATGCCATGAGCGTCTGTTGAAATGGGCCGAAGCGCACGCCGAAACGCCGGGCGTCGATACGCTGCTGGAGGTGGTCAAACACGCGATCTTCGCCTTCGACTTTGACGCGGATGCGTTTGTGCATGAGCTGACGGATTCCATCATCGGCGACAATTACCCGGTGCCGGATCGCATCCTGAAACACAACGCGATCATCGCGCATGAATACCTGATGTGGGCCATGTGTTCCGGCCATCAACCGGATGCGAAATTCGATCTGTTTGCGGTCGAAGGCGGCACGGCGGCCATGTGCTACATTTTCAAAACGCTCAAGGCAAACCGGTTGCTCAACTCCGGTGACACCATCGCCCTGTGCACACCGATCTTCACGCCATATCTGGAGATGCCCGAGCTTGAGGATTACAGCCTCGAATCCGTGCATGTCGAAACCGATGAAGAGGACGGTTTTCAACTGACCGATGCAGCGGTGGAAAAGCTGAAGGACCCGAAGGTCAAAGCCTTCTTTCTGGTCAATCCGGGCAATCCGTCATCGGTTGCATTGAACAAGGCCTCGCTGCAAAAACTGGCGGATCTGGTCGAAAATGACCGACCCGATCTGATCATGCTGACCGATGATGTTTACGGCACCTTCGTGCACGATTTCACCTCGGTCATGGGATTCGTGCCGCGCAATACGATCGGGGTCTATTCCTACTCGAAATATTTCGGCTGTACTGGTTGGCGACTGGGCGTGATCGCGGTCGCGCAGGACAATATCTTTGACTTGAAACTGTCTGACCATCCTGATGAGATCAAAGAGACGTTGGACAAACGCTATGGCACGCTCAGCCTGACGCCGCGCGACATTCGGTTCATCGACCGTCTGGTCGCAGACAGCCGGGATGTGGCGCTGAACCACACGGCGGGGCTGTCCCTGCCGCAGCAGGTGATGATGACCTTGTTTTCGCTGGTCGAGCTGGTGGATACCAAGAAAGACTATCAGGCCGCCTGCATGGAACTGGTCCATCGCCGCTTCAAAATGCTGACCGAGGCTTTGTGCATCGATGTCGATGCAGGCGAGAACTATGACGCCTATTACGGGATCATCGACTTCGAATTCTGGCTGCGGAAATATGTCGGCGAAGAGGTCGTGGACTGGATCAAGCAGAACGTCCACCCGCTGGATATTGCGTTCAAACTGGCCGAGGATCACGGCATCGTCCTGCTGAACGGTAGCGGGTTTGACGCCCCGGGCTGGTCGGCGCGCGTGTCCTTTGCCAACCTTCCGGACGAGGCCTATTCGCAGATTGGCCGCGCCGTCCGGGCCGTCGCGCGTGGATATGTCGAAGCCTACAGGGCCGCCAACAACAAACCCCTGCACGGGTAATCAGCCCCCTACACCTGCGGGCTGTCTGGTGCTACGGATAACCTGCGGGGGAGGGTGATTTTGGACATTTCGGAACAACGCATCAAGGCGATGACAACCGCCGGGCTGAACCTGATTGGTCAGGCCCTGTCGATCTATGACAGCCAGTTGCGGCTGGTTCTCAGCAACCGCCGGTTTCAAGAGATGTTCGACCTTCCCGACGAACTGGTGCAACCGGGCGCATTGTTCCGCGACACCATCTATTGTTTGGCCAGTCGAGGGGAATACGGCGACGAGGACAGCGTCGAGGAAATGGTCAAGGTGCGGGTCAATCAGGCTCTGGCCTTCGAACCGCACTATATGGAGCGCGTGCGTCCAAATGGTCAGGTGATCTCGATTGAAGGTGCGCCATTGCCGCAAGGTGGTTGGGTGGCCGTTTACACGGATATTACCGGAGCAAAACGCGCTGAAAACCTGCTGCGCGCCCGATCCGAGGAACTGTCCGGCCAATTGTTGACCCACGCCGAGGAATTGTCAGCCACCAACCGCCAGTTGGCGGCCACGATCACAGCGCTGGAAGAGGCCAAGCGCGAGCTGACCGAAATCGAAGCCCGCACGCGGATGACCACCGAAATGATGCCGGCCCATATTGCTCATCTGAACACCGAAGGACGATACGATTACTCGAACCGGCGTCTCAGTTCGGTCATGCCCGGGCGGCCATCGGATATTCTGGGTCTGCATATCTCGCAGGCATTGGGGACCAGCGCCTTTGCCCGCGTCGAAAGCCATCTGCAAAGGGCGTATGACGGCAATACGTCTGTTTTTGAATTCACCGAAGATCAGGATTCCCGCCGTATCCGAGTCTCATTCACGCCGGACGGGGCAGGGGGTGTTTACGTCATGTCGGTGGATATAACCGAAGAAACGCAGGCCCGCGTTGCCCTGCAACAGACCCGCCGCCGCGAGATGGCCGCGCAGATGACCAACGGGCTGGCGCATGACTTTTCCAACCTGCTGACGATCATCCTTGGGATGCAGTCCCAGCTGACCAAGATGGACCTGCCCGAGGACGCCCGCGCTCTGGTCGCCGCAACCCAGAAAACGGCGCGGCGGGGTGGTCAGTTGCTGAACCGGATCGCCGATATGACGGGCAATCGCACGCCGCAGCCCAAAGCCACCGATATGCGCCGTCTGCTCGAGGATTTGCGGATTGTCGCCACCCCGTCTTTGCCGCGCGGTGTTGGCCTGTCGGTTGTCAATACCTTGCCGGATCAGGCCCTTATGCTGGATCCGGGTATGTTGCAGGACGCGTTGCTGAACCTTGTGCTGAACGCGCGGGATGCTTGCGGCACGTCTGGTCAGGTCACGATCAGCGCCCACACGGTCGGCAATATCTGGGTCGAGATCACGGTGTCAGACACAGGTCCCGGCTTTTCGTCAGAAGCGCTGGACAAAGCGCTGAACCCGTTCTTCACCACCAAAGGCAGCGATGGCTCGGGCCTTGGTCTGCCGATGGTTTACGACACGGTTAAGCTGGCAGGCGGTGATCTGAACCTGCGCAATACGCCCTCTGGCGCATCGGTCGTGCTGCGGCTGCCCTACCGGCCTGCCCCCCCTGAACAGGATGGTCTGGTGCTTTTGGTCGAAGACAGCGATGACCTGCGCGGACAGTTCCGGGATATGCTGATCGATCTTGGCCATTCGGTGATCGAGGCGACCTCGGCCGATGAGGCGCTTGCGTTGACTGCAAATGTCGAAGGGATTGTCATGGTGCTGTCCGACATTCGGCTTGAAGGGCCCGCTACGGGCCTGGACATGCTGGCGCAGCTTCCAACGGAATTGCCCTGTATCCTCATGACTTCTTTGCCTTATTCCGACCCGCTGCATCGGCAGGCCCTTGCCAAAGCGCCCGTGCTGAGTAAACCCTTCTCGCAGGCGCAATTGTCCGCGCTTATCCGAACCGAGGCCGCTTGATGACCCAGCCGTTGGTGACCATTCTGGATGACGAACCCGAGATCCGTCGCATCCTGACCGATGCGCTGGAAGAGGCCGGATTCCGCACCCAAAGCTTTTCCCGCGCACGCGAGTTCGAGGCTGCGTTGAAACGCGTCACACCGGATGTCTGTTTGGTGGATTTGTCCCTGCCGGATACGGACGGGTTGGCACTGGTCCACAGGCTGGCGCTTGAACAAGGGGCGGCGGTCATCATCATTTCGGGCCGGGCTCAGGTACAGGACCGGGTCACGGGGCTGGAACTTGGGGCGGATGACTACATTACCAAGCCATTCGACCCGACCGAAGTTGTGGCGCGCATCCGCGCCCGGCTGCGGTCTCCGCGCGGGCAGGCGCCGAATTCCGACGTCGCGACGTTCAACGGATGGACGGCGTATTTCGATCGTTATGTTCTTGAGGATGGCTCAGGCGTCGAGACACCGTTCAGCCATGCCGAGGGCGAGGTTCTGCGCCTGTTTCTGGAAAGCCCCAAACGTTTGATCAGCCGCGCCCAGATGCAGGAATCGCTGGGTGGCGGTGCCGGTGACAGTTTCGACCGCGCCATGGATGTTCGTATCTCTCGGCTGAGGACCAAGCTGGGAGAGGACCCCAAGAACCCGCGATTGATCAAAACTATCTACGGCGCGGGATATATTTTTGTGGGTGATGTAACCTGGAAATAACTTCCATTTCCCCGGAGGGGAATGGCGCAATCGACCATCGTCTTTAACGAAACCCAAGTTACTCTCGCAGCGCCTGATCTTTGATCTTCACAACAGGCTGCAGAATGTAGTCCAGAACGGATTTCTTGCCGGACAGGATGTCCACTTCGGCGATCATGCCGGGGATGATCTCGACCGCAATACCCTGCGCGTCCAGCATGGTGCTGCTGGTTCTGATCTCAACAACAAATACCTCTTCGTCATTGCGCTCGGACCGGGTGATTGTATCCGCGCCTATGCGAAGAATTTCCCCATCCAGGCCGCCATAACGCGCAAAATCATAGGCAGTGATCTTCACTTTCACCGGCTGGCCTGCGTGCAGAAAGGCAATGTCCTCGGGTCGAACATAGGCTTCGACCAGTAACGAGTCATCCAGCGGCACGATTTCGATCAGATCCTCGCCGCTTCGGGCCAGACCGCCAATCGTGGTGCGATGAATACGGTTTACGATCCCCCGAACGGGTGAGCGTACCTGCGCCCGCGATGCCCGGTCGCGCAGGGCGGGAAGGGCAGGCTCCAGCGCCGCAAGTTCGGCTGTGGCCAGCGCCAGATCAGTCAGGGCCGCGGTTCGAAACCGGCTGCGCGTGGCTTTGATACGGTCGTCGATTTCGTCCAGCCCGGTTTTCAACCGGCTTGTCGCCGCCTCGGCCCGAACCTTGCGACCCTGCCATTCCGCCTCGCTGCGGCGCAAGGTCAGCAGGGTGGTGGCAGGTTCCATCCGTTGTTCGACCAAAGGGGCCATGATTGCCCGCTCTTCGGCCAACACTTTCAGCGTTGCGTCCGCGGTCACCTGATCGACCAGCCCTTCTTCGTATTCCTGATGTTTTTGTTGCCTTTGACGTTCGAGGATCGCGACTTCGGCGCTTAGTTCAGCTTGGCGACCCTGATACAAGGCGGTTTCCGACTTCACGACATTTGGTGCACCAGTGATCAGCTTTGCGTCAAAACGAAGATCTGTTCCTTCGATTTCGGCCTGCAAACGTTGCACGCGCGCCATGAGACCATAGGCACGCTGCTGTTCCTGACTCAGCTGGCTTTCGATCTGCGTGGTGTCGAGTTCCATCAGCAAAGTGCCTGTTTCGACAACCTCACCTTCGCGCACGTGAAGCGCCTGCAGCACCCCGGGCTCGGTCGCTTCGATCATTTGCAGATCGCCTGACGGCACAATGCGCCCGTCCACCCGCGTGACGTCGTCGAGCTCTGTCAGATAGGCCCATGTCCCCGCCGCAAGCAGGCAGGCCAGGATCACGATCAGCAACAATGATCCGCGCAACGGCGAGCGCCCGCGCATTTCACGCGCGAGTTGGGCCAGATCAGGATGCTGCGACATTCAGATGCCTCCCCACCCGACGCGCGTGCTGAGCCAGCAGGCTTTTGGGTCCGTCCGCGCCGATCTTGCCACCCTCAATCACAATCACCCTGTCGACCAGTTCCAGCAAACTGGTCCGGTGGGTGACAATGATCATAGTCGTGTCCTTGGTTACCTCTTTCATACGCTGGATTACCTGCGCCTCGGTCTTTACATCCATCGCGCTGGTTGGTTCGTCCAGCAGCAATACGGGCGGTTTGCCGATCAGCGCGCGCGCCAGAGCTATGGCCTGTTTTTGCCCGCCCGACAAACCCTCGCCCCGTTCTGCCAGTTGTTGATCATATCCTCCGGGGTGGCGCGCGACGAAATCCTCTACCCCGGCAACACGCCCAGCCTCGATCAGGTCCGCGTCGCTGGGCCGGATCGATCCGCTGACAATATTGTCCCGAATGGAGCCTGAGAACAACCACACATCCTGCAAAACCGAACCGACATTGCGGCGCAGGTCACCGGGATCAATCTGGCGGATATCCAGACCGTCCAGCATGACCGAGCCCACTCGGGGCGTGTAGAGCCCCAAAATCAGCCGCGCGATCGTGCTTTTGCCCGAGCCGATTTGCCCCAGAATGGCGACCTTTTCACCTTGGTTCACGGTGAAAGATACGCCGTTCAGGATGTCTTCACTCTGATCGGGATAGGCAAAGTGAACATTGCTGAAGGAAATGGCACCCTTGACGCTGGTTCGGGAAATCCAGCTGCGGCCTTCGGGCCGCTCGCTGTCGGCCTGCATCAATGCGTTCAGGTTGCGATAGGCGCTGCGCGCTTGATTCACCCGTGTCAGCGTCTGGGCCAGTTGGCCCAAAGGGGCCAACGCGCGGCCCGTCAGCATGACGGATGCAACCAAGGCGCCCATGCTGGCCTGACCTTCGGTGATCAGGAAAACACCATAAAACACGATCAGAACCTGAGCCGCCTGCTGCGTGAACCCCGTCAGGTTCAAAGCGAACTGAGTGACCGCCCGGCTTTTTGCACCATGCGCCGATTGCCGTTCAATCGCCTGTTCCCATCGATTGCGCATCTGCCGTCCGGCGGCCGTGGTTTTGATGGTTTCCAAACCCGTTACGGCCTCGACCAATACGGATTGCTTTGATTGTCCATCCTTAAGGCTTTTTTCGGCCATGCGTGACAGGATCGGTTGCACGGCCAGCCCGGTCAGCAACACAACAGGGACGGCAAGCGCAGGGATCAGCGCCAGATCGCCACCCACCAGATAAATGACAAAGACGAACAGGCCGATGAATGGCAGGTCCACCACAGCGACCAACGTGGCCGAGGTGAAAAACTCGCGCAACGTTTCAAATTCGCGCACCGTGCTTGTCATTGCACCGGTCGAACCGGTGCGCGATTTCATCTGGATGTTGAGAAGGTGATCAAAAACGCGCCGCCCCATGAACAGGTCGGCATTCTGGCCTGCCCGATCAATGAAACCCGCCCGCAGCAGCTTGAGAATGAAGTCAAACAGCAAGGCCAAGCCCACGCCGATGGTTAATGCGATCAGGGACTCGGTTGCTTCGTTGGGAAGAACGCGGTCATAGACCACCATGATAAATATAGAAGTCGAAAGGCCCAGCAGATTGGCCAGCGCTGCGGCAAGGGCTACCTGAATATAAGACCACCGGTTGGCCGCCAGAGCGGACCAGAACCAGTGGCCGGCACGGCCGGGGGTGTTTGTGCTCAACTCCGCCTTGTGATCGCGCCGGAACAGGATCGCGTATCCGGTATAGGCTTTTGCAAGAGCCTGTTCGGCCACTTCGCACAGGCCTGTACCGATTTCGGGATCGAAGATAAGCAAGGCCCCACCGGGCGCGCGCCCGTGGTAGGTGACGGCCTTGCCCCCATCCAGTAACAGCATCGCGGGGACAAGGGTGTCGTCAAAGGCTTTGAGGTTCTGGGCACCGTATCCCGCTTGCAGCCCGGCCCGTTGGGCAACGCTGAGAATGTCTCGCACGCTCAAATCGCCATTCTGTCCGGATTGCGCCGAATGAAGTGCGGCCAGAGTGATGGGCCGCTCTAACGTTTCGGCGATGTTCAGCATGCAGGCTTCAATTGCCGATACCTGCTCTTGGGTCGATGGCCTGTCGCTGTGATCCATCATGGTGTGCCCCAAGTGTTGAAGGACAGCCCCAGCAGGTCGAGTATGTCGCCTGTCAGGCTAAGCGCGGCATAGTTGGTCAGGAAAAAGCTCTGTTCGGCCAGGATCAGACGTTCCTGAGCGTTCACGTAATCCCTTTGCGCATCCAGGATTTCGATCAGGCTGCGACGGCCTATGGTGAATTGCGCCCGCGTTGCCTGAACGCTTTCGGCATTTGCCTCGACCGCGATTCTGGCCGCGCGCAATCGTTCGGCCCCAGCTTTCTGGTCCGAGCGGATGAACCCGAGCTCGCGCGTGATTTCCCGGATCAGCGCTTCGCGCGCGAATTCTGCGTCTTTGACCCGAGCTTGCGCGGCTTTGATGGCGGCGCGCCTTTGGCCGGTGCTGTCGAGTTCATAGTTGAAGGACAGATCCACACCGAAATTTGCGTCGCGATCCGTGTCCTGATTGGCAAAAGCAGCGACCCGAATGTCAGGCTGCCGACGCGCCTGCGCGGCGGTCCATTCTGCCTTGGCAGCCAACAGGCTTGCGTCTGCCCGGCGGACCTGCGGGCTGTTCATCACGATCTGCGCATCGGTCCGGTTCAGATCGGGTGCCGGAATGGGCTGCGGCAAGGGCCCGGCCGGGGTCCCAAACACCTCGCGGAACCGGGCTTCGGCCCGGTCAACTTGGGCGATCGCATCGGCTAGGCGGGTGCGGGCATCTGCCATGCGCGAACGGGCCGTCAACACATCCGCGTTAGACCCGGCACCACTGGCCGCGCGTTCAGAAATCTGGCGGACAAGATCTTCGTGCGCGGTGACATTCTGCGAATTGACGTCGCGAATTTCGCGCCGGTCCAGCACCACCACATAGGCTTCGATGGCGGCAAGCGCGGTAGCTGCTGCCGTCTGCAACTGATCGCCATGGCTTTCGTAAACCCGAGCCTTGGCGGCGGTTAGTTCACCCCTTGCTGCGCCACCGTCATACACCAGTTGCGATACGCGCAGATAAGGCGATACATCCGCAATGTCCGAGTCGATCCGCTCGGACCGCGCGTTCACGCCCAATGAGACCTGAGGCAGAAACGCCCCCCTTGCCGCATCCTGATTGGCGGCTGCAACTTCCATTCGCGTTTCGCTTTGCGCCAGCGTCGGGCTTGTTTCGACGGCGTTTCGAATCCTTTGGCCGAAGGCGCTTTGCGTCAGCGGGGCAGAGGGTTTGGTCGCCCCGGCACCAGCGGTGCCCCCGGAGAACGAAAGTTCAACGCCCGACAAATCGGGGGGCTGCGTGCAGCCGGACACGTGGAGTGCGATGAGAATGCAGCCAGCGATTTGAACAATAAATTTAAACATGTGCTTGGACACCTTCCGGTTGATTAAGGCCAAAAGCGTGTTCTTTGGCTTGCGCACCGACAACAGCGTCCAAAAATCCGGAAATCTCGGATGAGGCGCGCCCACTCGCGCGATCTACCATCTGACGCTGTGCTTGCGTCAGCCAGGCAACGTGAGACAGCGACACCTGATGAGCATGGATCAGCCGCAAGGCACCACTATTGGTCAGAAGCGATTTGTGGCTTTGGGGCAGAGAGTGCACGGCCTGCAAGCTGACGCCCAGCAAACCATCCGGGCACTCGACACTGGTAAGCTGATCCAAGGGTCTAAATAGATGCATACCCTGAATGACCCGGCACAAAGTCAGTGTGTTCTGCTTGGCGGCGGCGCGTTGGCAAAGAAAACGCTGCACCTTTGCCAACTCGGGTGTCAGCTTGCCGTCCGTTTCAAAAAAACACTCGTCGCGCGGGTCGTCAGTGACAAGCCCAAGGGTTTCGTCGACCATCAGGCAACCCGCCGGTTGGGGTTCGGACTGCGCGTCTGTCAGGTCTACTTGAAACGGCGGGCAGCGGAGTGCTGACGGCAAATATTGCGCCAACCAGGTTCCTTCGTCCGACACAAATGGCGTTGACCCCTCGGCGTGCAAAGACAGTAAGGCAACTGTTTCGACTTCACCCGAGACGACGCGAAACGCGATTGGAAAAGCGGCCGCGGCCTGAAGGATTTCCGGCTCAACCACCGGGCATTCAGGAAGATGCCGGGCAAATTCAAAGGATGTGAATCGCCGCCAATACTGATGCCCGAAGTTGAGACGCGTGACCGGAGTTAAGCCGTTCTGCACCATAACTGCCCCCTCGTTCTGTTTGGTTTCCAGCCTTTTGCCGAGATTTGTGCCCTGCGGGGACGACCTATGCGGTCGCCCCTGTGGGGTCTGTGTGCAGGATGTTGTCAGCAGTCAGCCCGCTCAGATCGTCCAGCCCGTCAAAGATCGCAACAGTTTCAACCGAGGCTGTATCCGGTGCCGAATAGTCCACTTTGACCAAGGCGCTGTCGGTACCGTCGGTTGCCAGCACATAGAGCTCATCCCCCGCCAGCGCGCCCGAAAAGCTCTCAACTGCGGCTTCGATGGAACCAGCAGTGAGATCTGTCAGAACTGTTGTCAGGCCGACAAACCCGGTATCCGCGCCCAAAGCATCGCCTGTCGCAAGGGTTTCGAAATTTGTGCCGTTGCCGCGCAACGTCAGCACATCCAAACCATTGAACATCAAAGCGTCCGAGACATCGGCCTCTGAGCCAAGCGAGAACCCGGTGATCGTATCAACCCCGTTTTCTGCCGGATCAGCCTCGAACACGACGACATCGCGACCCGCATCGCTGAGGTCGATCATGTCATCGCCGTCGCCTCCGCGCACAATTGTGTCGATGCCTGCGGCGGTCAGGGTATCGGCACCGTTTGTTCCCAGTTGAAAAAACGTCGGTCCTCCATCCGGGGTGGTGATCGTCAGTTCAATGGGTTGGGTCGGGTCTTGCACCGTCATCGTGAAGGTGACCAGCGGTTGCGACAGGTCCGTGAACGTGGTTGCCGCGCCGCCAAATCGAATGACGTCGCCGGTTCCCGGGCTGGCCAGGAACAGGTCGAACTCACCATTCTCGGTATCCGATCCGGTGTCGTATGTGACAACGGACGAGTCAAACTCAAGATCTGCAGTCATCGCCAGACCGCTTGAGATATCGCGATCACTGTCGGCGTAAATCGCAAAGGTCACTACTGATCCGGACTGCCCGATTTCCGAGATGACATACGCCGCGGGAACATGCGCCGTTGTCTCGCCGGTTGCGGGCACAGGATCAGGCCCGCCGGAGACAGTTGCCTGAGCGGTGAAACTCAGGTCATCACCGGCCTCGGTGCCCGAAAACTCGGCGGCCGGAACCGTCAGAGACCAGGTCCCGTCGGCAGCGACCGTTGCGGTTCCGACAGAGCTGTTTCCGAGCAAGACGTCAACCGATTGACCCGCGCTTAGCCCAACAGACGTGCCGCTGACAACAAGGCCGGATGTTTGCGCGTCGGCCAGCGAAACAGAGCCGTTGGTGCCAAGTGAATTCAGGTTCAAAAGCGGTCGGAAATCCGTGGTGATGGAGGTTGTGGCCGGGGCTGAGGCATTCCCGGCATCGTCCGACACCGTTGCCGCAATTGGGAAAGTCCCCGCATCCGACAGGGCTGCCAGGTCCGAGGCCGGGACGGTTGTGGTCCAGGTGCCCCCGGTCACGGTTGCAGTGTATGTCTCGGTGCCCAGCGTGACCGAAACGGTCTGGCCGTTCTCAGCCGTTGTGGTGCCCGAGATGGTTAGGTCACTGTCGCGCTCGATCACGTCCAGCGTTGCGCCAACCGGCAGGGCATCCATCGTGATGGACGGTGCCGAGAAATCGGTGGCAAAGGTTGTGGTTGCTTGGTTGCCGTTTCCAGCCGCGTCCTCGACCGACGCAGTGACGTCATAGGTCACAGCGTCTTGCAGCCCACTCAGATCGGAGGCCGGGGCAGTGAAGGTCCAGCTCCCCCCGGACACGGTTGCGGTGCCGCTTACGTCCACGGTGCCGTCGGGGCGGGCGATCTCTACGGTTATGACGGTTCCATTAGGTGCGTCGGATGTTCCCGATACGCTCAGATCGGTTCCCTGTTCGGCGGCGTTCACAACGGCCCCGTCAGAGAGGGTGGATATTGCAATCGTGGGCGCAGTAAAATCCGTGTCGAAACTGCTGCTGGCCTGAACCGCCGGATTGCCCGCAACATCGGACACGTCAGCTATGACGGAAATTGTCGCAGCGTCCGACAGGATTGCCAGATCGGCTGCGGGAACTGTGACGCTCCACCCTCCGCCAGAGGCGGTTCCGGTATATGTCACATCGTTCAGAGTGACCGAAACGACTTGCCCATCCTCAGCTGATGTGGACCCTAAGATGGTCAGGTCTGTGGCTTGTTCCGCAGCGCTCATGACTGCCCCGTCCGAGAAACTGTCGATGCTCAGTGTCGGCGCGGTGACATCCTTCGACAGGTTTACATCCGCTTGCGGGGCGGCCAGTCCGTCTGCGTCCGAAACATCAGCCGTGATGGTGAAGTCGCCCCCGTCCGCCAGTGCCGTCAGATCTGCGGTTGGGACAGTGACGCTCCAGGTGTCGCCAGAGACTGTGCCGGTATAGGTTTGCCCGTCCAATGTGACCGTAACCGTCTGACCGTCGCCGACATTCCCGGTTGTGCCGGAAATCGTCAGATCCGACCCGACCTCAACTGCGTTCAGAACGGACCCAACGGCAAGAGGTGAGATATTGATTGATGGACCTGTCAGATCGACCGGTACCGATACCGTGACGGGGACAGAAGGGTTGCCCGCTGTATCGTCAACCGTCACGCTGATGTCGGCGGGAACGCCTGTGGTCAGGCTGGACAGGTCAGCGTTAGGGACCGTCACGCTCCAGCCGCCGCCGGTCGCTGTGCCGGTGTAGGTCTGTCCGTCCAGCGTGACGGTAACGGTCTGGCCATCTTCGGCTGTGGTGGCGCCCGTCAGGGTTAGATCACCAGTTGTGTCGACCAGATCAATCGATCCCCCGGCGACCGGATCCAGTGTCAAGGTTGGCGCGCTGAAATCAGTATCAAAGCTGCTGCTGGCCTGAGGCGCGGGGTTCCCGGCCTGATCCGAGACATCTGCTGTGACCGAAATCGTCGCACCGTCTGGAAGCGACGCGAGGTCCACCGCAGGAACGGTGACGCTCCACGTGCCGCCAGAGACCGTGCCGGTGTAGGTTTGCCCATTCAGGGAAACCGTGACGGTTTGTCCGTTTTCTGCATCGGTTGTACCAGTGATGGTCAAGTCCGTTGCCTGCTCGGCGTTGTTCAGAACAGCGCCGTCCGAGAAGCCGGTCACCGACACGGTGGGCGGCACGGTATCGATGTCGAATGTGACGGTCTCAGTCGACAATTCCTCACCCGTGCCATCCAGGTTGCGGATTGTGATCTCTGAGACCCCCTGCGGCAGGCCGCTGACCTCAGATGGGGTCAGGGAAATGCTCCAACTGCCATCGGCGTTGGGTGTCGCTGTTGTCACCAGTGATCCGATTGTCACCTCGACCGTGCTGGTCCCATCGGGCGCGGTGACGTCGGTGCTGGCACTATTGAGCGCCGTACCCTGCAAATCGGCAAGATTCAGACTTGGGTAGCTGGGTGCAGGCGGCGGCGCAGGAGTTGGGGCGGTTGGCGCAGGTTCGGTGTCGTCGCCGCCGCCGCCGCCTCCGCCGCCCGCTGCTGCGGCGGCTCCGGCAAGGCCAAGACCACCCAAGGCCGCCCCTGCGCCACTGATGCCGCCTGCGGCAGCGCCGCCAGCCTCGGCAATGCTGAACTGAGCGATTTCGGCAACCGTTGCCTCGGCAATCATGATCGCGCCGCTGTCCAGAATCTGAACGTTTTCAGCGGTGACAATCAAGCTGCGGCCATCCGCCATTTTCAGCAGGACGTCGCCGTTTTTCAACAGCTTGGCCGACTGCACGCCGGGGATGGTTTCGGCAAACTGAAAGGCGTACAGCTCTTCAATCGTGGCCTGAGACAGGGCGGGCAGCGCCATCAGCGTGGAACCCAGACCGCCCGCCAGACCGCGCCCGGCCCAGCGTTTCATCTTGCCGTCGATCCACTGACGAATGTGCTGTTTGCGATCTGCGCCCGGATGAGATTGGGACTCAGGTGCTTTGGTCATCTTACCCTCACATGTGTTTTCCGCGGTTTCGGAAGGGGGACAGTGCGCCCCGTTTAGGCTTTTGCTCATCTGTCTTTCCCCTTGGTTTCTGCGGCGATCGAACCCGAAAAAATTGAACTAAACTGAAGCCGAACTCCTCGTTTTCACCACATTCCTGCTTTGGTTTCGGTCCGGGCATCAGTTGATCCTGTTCGCAACGCCAAGGGTGGCGGTGGGGTGATGGCAATGATGCTGCAATTCGAAACTTTGGTCGCAACGGGGAGCACGGCGCTCGATTCAGGTATCGGCGATACGGCTTTAAAAACGTTTAACGGGGACACGTATCTCTACACCGTGACGGGCCCGGCAGGGGGGATCGCGGTTTGGCACCTGGTGGATGGGTCCATCCCTCAGCTGGTCGACACCGAGTATTACAGCGGCACAATCACGTTTCAGGTGGGGCGCTCGGGAACGCCTGTTTCCTTGGCTGGAACCGACCAATTGGCGTTGGATATAGATACCGCCACGGGGCTTGTGGGTTATGATCTGAACCCGGATGGCACCATCGGTGATCTGCAGGAAACAGGAAGCCTGAGCGGCGGAGGGGATCTGTCGGCTTTGGTGCAATTATCCGTCGGCGCGACCGACCTTTTGGCGATGGCGCATGAGGATACCGGCCAGATCGGGACCTATGTCATCAATGGCGACGGCACTCTGAGCCTTGCCGGTCTCATCACAGGGGTTGCCGATTCGATGCAGGCGATTCAGGTTGGGGCAGAGCAGATCGTGACCGCCACCGACGCCGCCAGCAACAGCATCACAACATACACGGTCGCAGGGACCGGTACGCTGAGCGCTGTCGACAACAGTGCGACCACGGCAACGTTGGGCATCGCGACGCCAACGGCGGTAGAGGTTGTCGAAGCTTTTGGCGAATCCTGGGTGATTGTTGCCGGGTCGGGCAGCAACTCACTAAGCGTCATGAAGCTGCACAGCGATGGCAGTCTGATTCCCACCGACCATGTGCTGGATTCGCTGGATACCCGGTTCGCCTCGGTACAGGATCTGTCGGTGATCGAGGTGGACGGGCGGGTGTTTGTGGTTGCTGGCGGCGGTGATGACGGCATCACATTGTTCACCATGACGCCGAACGGGCAATTGGTGCATCTGGACAGTTTCGCCGACACTCTGGACAGCGGGTTGCAGAACGTCGAAAGCCTGAGCGTTGCGCATGTTGGGGATGAGTTACAGATTCTTGTCACCAGCCAGATCGACGCGGGCGTGAACCTTTTTACGGTGTCCGTCGGTGATCTGGGCGAGGTGAGCGAGGGTTTTGGAACCGTTACTGGCACCGCGCTGGATGATATGCTGAGCGGTGGCATACTGAACACGACTCTGTCGGGCGGTGCGGGTGATGACATTCTGATCGCCGGGGCAGGGGCGACCACCATGGCGGGCGGGGCAGGGGCCGACATCTTTGTCATGCAATCGGGCAGCGGCCCGACAACGATCACGGATTTTCAGGCGGGTGTGGATCGGCTGGACCTGTTTGATTTTCTGTTGCTGCGATCCCCCGCGCAGCTGACCGTCACCTCAACCGCCGACGGGGCCGAGATCACCTATCGCGACGAGGTTGTGCAACTCACATCAGCGTCGGGCGGTCCTTTGACAAGCAATGAAATCTTTGGTGCCGGTTTTGGCGGGCCGGACCACATCCCCGTCGATTTCAGCGATTTTGGTGTGACCGATCCGCCAAGTTCCGACGGTATTCAGGGCAGTGTTACAATTAATTCCGGGGGGCCCAATCCGGGGCTTGGAGATGCAGAACTGCATTTCACACCCGACGGCAACAGCACAATCAGCACCACAGCGGATGAGGATGGCAGGTTCGACTTGGGCCTGCCAGCAGGGACCTACGCTGGCGAGTTGGACATCACCAAAGGGTATTCGACCGCCAGCGCCGAAATCACAGCGCTGGACGCGCTTCAGGTGTTGCGGATTGCGGTCGGGCTTGAACCGACATTCGGGCCCGCCGCGCCGGAAAACCTGATCGCTGCTGATATTACACAGGACGGTACGATCAACGCGCTGGATGCGCTGGCGATTCTGCAAGTGGCTGTTGGGCAACCGTCAGCACATGACGCGAAATGGGTTTTCCTGGATGCCGACGCGGATCTTTCCGGCATTACCGCGTCCAATGTCGACTATGAAACAGGTGTGGATGTGGTCGCCATTGATGGGGTGATCGAGGCGGACATGACGTCAATTCTGTTGGGTAATCTTGAGTTGGTCTGAAAGACTTATAACTAGGATTATGTTAATTTATCTTGGACTGACAAAAACAAAGCCGTTGCTGTAACAAATTCAGACAGATTGCAGCCAGAACACCCTAAACACGTGAAGATGTGGCCTCGGTCGGTATGTTATCCGTTTGCCGAATGGTCGGGTCAGCGATCAGATCAAACCCGTTGCGATCTTGCGAGGAAATCGCGCGGGCGGCTTGTATGCCGGTAAGGCTGGCCCAATCGGCTCCGGGACGGTTCACATGGTAGATTGAAGAAAACTTCTTAACTTCCTGAAACACGGCGGTTCGGTAGTTCGTCTGTTGTTCACGCCAACTGGCAGCCGCATTGGTACGCGGGAAATGAATCACTTTTGAGCCCAGCATGTCGCTGGATTTCACAAGGCCTGCGCCTTCGAGTTCCGAGATCGCTTTTTTGACCTGATCTTCCTCGCTGAGCTGCAGGATGGGCGCGTTCGCGGCACAGAAATACTCAACGCAGTAAACGCCCTGCCCTTCGGGAACCATCCCGCCACCAAAGGCCCCAAAATTGGTTATGCGCCCGCAATCCAGATTGGGATCGTTCACTTCGAGCCACGCGTGCGGAAAACTGTGAGGTGCCTTCAGGAACAGGTAGACCAGTAGCACTGACCGATCCGCCTCGGGCTTGGGCTGTGGGGTCTGGACTTCACTGTCGGCATGCTTTTTCAGCATGCCCCACAGGTTTTCGATTGTCATGCTGGACACAACGTTGCGAACCGTCGCTTCGTGCTCGACCTCATCCTGGATCCAACGGACAAGCACCTGCTCGCCATTGATCGGTTTCAGATCGGTGACCGTGGCTCCGAACTGTATCTGGCCGCCTTTATCGTCATAGGTGGCCGCAAGCTTTTCAAAAAGTTGACCGGTGCCGAAATACGGGTGTCGCCAGGCAAGCTGTTTTGAAACGCCCCCACGTCGCGCCATCGTAAAAGCCTGTTTGACAGAGGCCAAACGCCCGGATTTGGTGCCGTTCCCGGTTGGATCCGCCTCGGGTGGCGGCATGTCAGCCCATCGGGCACCGCGGAACTTTTCCCAATACCCTTGGGCCAGCAATTTTGCGAATTTGCTGCCAACGCGGGAATACCAAAAGTCCTGATATGTCTGGGGTTGTTTGACCATTCCCTTGACCCAACCCTTCAGCATCGCAGCCCCGCCCGTCGCCAGCCATGTTACAGGCATGCCGCGCGTTGCGCCCCGATACCCGCCAGACATCTCAACGATCCTGCCCTGGTACAAGCTGCCAACGCGGTGGGGGTAATCCCTGTAGTCATCGCCAAGCATTTGGCTCCAAAGATCATCAATCTCGGGAAACCGGGCGTATAGCTCTTTACGCCCCAAATCGAGAATGAAGTCCCCCCAGCGGGGGGACCGCATCAGGCCGCCAACCTCGGTCCCTTGTTCGAGAATGATCGATGATTGCCCGGCTGCCTGAAGTTCCAACGCCGCGCTCAGGCCCGACGGGCCCGCGCCAATGATAATCGTATCGGGGATGCTTGTGCTGTCGCTGTGTGAATTGGACATTCTTAACTATTGCAATGGTTAAAATTCATTTTCGGAATGTATAGCAAGTTTTTCCGGGCCGTGTTAGCAATTAATCGTGTTAGGCGTTCTTGTGTCGCGTCTATCAACCGACGGTTATCAGAACGATTTTGTATTTTAGTAAAAGTTAAACGGGTAAAAAGCTGGTGTTATCGGGGTCACAATCCAACGGGGGATTTGTTCTTTCACTCGACTTTGAGTTGATGTGGGGCGTCTATCCTTCGCAAACAGTGGAAAGCTACGGCGCCAACGTCCTTGGCGTTCGAAACGTTGTCCCGCAACTGTTGGACTTGTTTTCCAGCTTCGGGATCAAGGCCACCTGGGCAACCGTCGGGTTCCTGTTTTTTGACGACCGGGATGAGCTTTTGGCCGCCCTGCCCGAGCGCAAGCCGAAATTTCGCGACAAGAGAAACACGACATATTCCTTTCTCGAACAGCTGGGCGAAAACGAAAAAAAGGACCCCTATCATTTTGGCCTGTCGCTGGTCCGGCAGGTCGCTGATTGCCCGGGTCAGGAAATTGGCACGCACACATTTTCGCATTACTTCTGTCTGGAAGAACCGCTGGATCAGGATGCCTTCAAGGCCGATCTAGATGCGTCGATTGCAGCCTCGGCCCGGGTGCAGAGCCGCCCCAGAAGCATCGTGTTTCCCAGAAATCAGGTTTGTGACAAGGCGCTGGACGTCTGTCGTGACCGAGGCATCGATGTGTTCCGCGGTCCGGGCCCGTTTGGCTTTGATACACCAAGCGCGCGACGCGACGAAGGTTTGATGCGCCGCGCATCAAGGTTGGCCAACAGCTATGTCCCCAGACCGCACACAACGTCGGTCGATGCAAAGCGCGAGGCTGGTTTGTGCAACGTTCCGGCCAGCCGGTTTTTAAGACCCTATTCAAACAGATTTCCCAGTGCTGCGCGGCTGCAAACCAGCGCAATCCGGCGCGAAATGCGCAGCGCGGCCAAGGGTGGGCAATTGTTCCATCTTTGGTTTCACCCCCACAATTTTGGCGTGAACACCGAAGACAACATCTTAATGCTCAGTCGCATTCTGAGCGAATATGAAGTACTGAAATCCGAGTATGACTGGCCATCTTTGACGATGGCGGACGCGGCCAGTCTTGCCCTGAGAACAGAACCGGTTGCGGGTTGATGGGGCGACAGGAATGCCGGATTTGACACGGAAAATAAGTCAATCATCTGCGATATCCCAGCAGTCCGGGGTTGCGGTTTCGGATCTGATGGATCCGTCCAACGGTCAGAGCCAGTGCCGCAGCGGAAGACTGCCCAAAGTGATGGTGATTGCCAGCCTGACATCTTCACTGGTGAATTTCCGCTTTGATCTGTTGAAGGAAATGGCCAAGCGTGCGGACGTTCTGGCCTGCGCGCCTGATGATGACCCCGAAACGCAGGCCCGCCTGTCCGAGATTGGGGTCGAGTTTCTGCGCGTTCCGATGGATCGAACGGGCACAAGCCCCGCAAAGGATGTGCAGACACTGCTTGGATTGGTGCGGGCGATGCGCTCGTATTCTCCGGACACTGTGTTTGCCTATACAATGAAGCCGATCATCTACGGTGGTTTGGCCGCGCGCATGGCGGGCGTGAAACAGTTTCTGCCGATGTGTACGGGGTTGGGCTATGTGTTTGTGGATCTGGAACACAAGCTGCACAAGCGGGTTCTGAAAGCCGGTGCCGTGCGTCTGTACCGACATGCGCTGAAACGCGTGCCAGAGGTTCTTGTTTACAACCAGGATGATGCGGCCGAGTTCAGATCCAAACGCTTGGTTGGGCCTGAGACCAAAGTGACCATTGTTCACGGATCCGGCGTCAACCTTTCAAACTTTCCCAGCTCACCTCCGCCGAAAGGACCTCCTGTATTTCTGATGGTCGCAAGGTTGCTTCGCGACAAGGGCGTTTTCGACTATGTCGAGGCTGCCAGACAGCTGCGCGCCATCCATCCGGAAATCCGGTGTCAATTGCTGGGTCCCCTTGATGCGAACCCCGCCTCGGTTCAGCCGCAGGATCTTGAGATGTGGCGGTCGGAAGGCATCGTGGAATACCTTGGTGAAACAAACGATGTGAGCCCGTATCTGGCTGCTTGCTCGGTGTTTGTGCTGCCCTCCTACCGCGAAGGATTGTCCCGGACGGTGCTGGAAGCCATGGCCACCGGGCGAGCCATCGTAACCTCTGACGCGCCGGGATGCCCCGATCCGGTTGTCGAAGGCGTCACGGGATTTGTCACTCCGGTACGTTCCCCGGATGATCTGGCGCAGGCGATGCTTCGGTTTGTCGAAGATGAAAGCCTTGTCCCCGAGATGGGCGCGGCGTCACGGGCCCGCGTCGAAGACAAATACGACGTGGTTGGTATTGTTAAAATTCTGCTGGGCAAGCTTGGGTTGTCCGAGATTGCCCTGCGCTAGGGCTGCGGCGTGTTGCAGATCCGGTGATCACCCGGCGATTTCATGCACGAAGGCAATTCAGGACGGCCGTATCGGATTGTTGTTTCGATTTTTGATGGTGCGGGTGGAGGGACTTGAACCCCCACGCCTTGCGGCGCCAGAACCTAAATCTGGTGCGTCTACCAATTTCGCCACACCCGCAACCGGGCACCTGCGTGCCGGACTGAGGCGCTGCATAACAAAGCTTGTGGCCGAGTGCGAGGGGTAAATTTGATCCGAAGGCAAGTTTGTCATGATCGGACCAAACCCCTCTGATTGGCAGGGGTTTTGGCCGCGAAAGACACTGCTTGGCGTTCGATCCCAGCGACGGCTGAGTAAGTTTCTCTGGCAGAAATTCCACGATTTGGAACGTATCTTGATGTCGATGAGCCGACGGATTCCGGGTGCCACAATTGTTCTGATCGGCGACACAATGGTTCGTCAGTGTTCGCCTTGGGAAAACGCGTTTACGTTGTGTCAGTCAACACTGAGGGTGCAAAACGGAACGTCTTTTCACCCTAAGTCGCGGACAGCCTCCAGCCCAGAGCGGTGTTGTCTGCCAGGGCTTTGGGCGAAGAAAATTCGACGTGGCCGGAAATAATATAAATAAAACAATATTTTAAGATGATTGAAACTCCAATCGCATCTTTTCCACCTCACCTTGCGTCAGGTTTGAAAGCAGCGTTCTACTCGGCCGAAAAAATCTTCGGAACCCCGTAATACACTCAAAGGTTGAAGCATTCCTGCGCACGCCGCATCACATTTGCGCCACATTTCAAGCACCAAAAAATCTTATTCGCGTCAAATTAACACCGCCTTGGCCGGGCTTGTTGAGCGCAGGAGTTAATGAGTCTTTTTCGCCGCCTTGGCACCGTACGAGTTTTCCGCTCAACTCCAGTACAAGGTTCTTTGCCGTGACCAATCTGAACAACTCCGCTGCCGCCGAGCAAGATGCGATCTTTTTTGCTCGTGAAAGTTTTTTGGGTGAACTCAAGACCCTGAACCGCGATCATCCCGATACAGGCTTTGGCATTTCCCTGCGCACCCATTCGGGCGAGCATTACCTGCTGGCCAACGCGCGTATGCCCCTGCCCGCTGCCAAGTCCGACGGGTTCCCGACGGGCCGGCGCGTGGCCTGCCTTGAAAATGGCGACCGCTTTAGCTCCATCGAAGTTCTGGCCGATTCCGTGGCTTATGAAACAATTTCCCCTCGCGCCGAGGCCGAGATTCTGGGGAACGCGCTGGACCTGATCGCCCGTATCGACACCCTGACCAGCCTTCCTGCGGGCCGCATGTCGCATGAGCCGCAGATTGCTGCCACCGGAACCGGAGGCTGACCCATGGCGCGCAATGACCACCTTTTGTCTGTCGGAAACGAAGCCCTTGCGCCGATGACCTCGGCAATGTCGTCTCTGACGGCACAGATCGACCAATTGACAGAGGTGGCCGATGCGCGGTCTTCGGCCCGGCTGGCGACGCTCAAGACGCGGATGGAGAATTTCACCGCCAGCATCACCATGGTTGGGCAGGTCAAGGCAGGTAAGTCCTCGATTGTGAATATTCTGGCAGGCCGCCCTGCGCTGTTGCCGTCGGACGTGAACCCGTGGACCTCGGTGGTGACGACGCTGAATATCAACACGCGCTCCCCCGGTGATACGAAATCCAAGTTCACGTTCTTCGAGCAGGAAGAATGGGACAATTTGATGGTCAGTGGCGGCCGTCTGGGTGAGCTGGCGAACCGGGCCGGTGCCGATGACGAGATGGACGATATCCGCCGTCAGATCGCCGAGATGAAGGCCAAGTCCGAAGATCGTCTGGGCAAGCATTTCGACCTGATTCTGGGTCAAAGCCACCAATACGACTATTTCGACGAAGAACTGATCCAACGCTATGTCTGTCTGGGCGACGAGGACGATCCGGATATCGACCCGAAAACGGGTCGTTTTGCCGATGTGACAAAATCGGCCGAGCTGTTCATGGATATCCCGCAATATCCGATCTCGCTGAAGCTGTGCGACACGCCCGGTGTGAACGATACCTTCATGGTGCGCGAACAGATCACCCTGCGCAGCCTGCGCGGGTCCGAGGTCTGTGTTGTGGTTCTGGCCGCCAGCCAGGCGCTGACCACCATGGACATGGCGCTGATGCGGATCATCGCGCAGTTCGAAAACCGCCAGATCATTCTGTTTGTGAACCGGATCGATGAGCTGGCGGACCCGGTTAATCAGGTTCCTGAAATTCGGGATCGCATTCAGGACACCCTGAAACAGAACAATATTGACGCCAATACCAGCGTTGTGTTCGGCAGCGCCCTGTGGGCCGAAGCTGCTTTGACCGGCAACCCGGACATTCTGACCGAAGAATCCCGCCAGACACTGAACACGTTCTATCTGGCTGCCGGGTTTGGCGATCAGGCCCCCTCGCTGGACAAGATCTGGGCGCTGTCTGGCTTGCCGGACCTGCTGCTGGCGATGAATGAACGCATCGCCGAAGGCGCAGGTGCGCGTTTGCTGGACCGGGTACGCCACCGCGCGCGCAACATCGCCAGCCAGATCCGCGCAACGGCCGTTGCCAAGACCCTGTCGGGTGGCGAAGGCGTTGTTCGCGATTTGGATGGGGCCTCGCCCGAGGACGCCATTGCCACTGTGGCCTCGGAATATGAAAAGAAAGTCGCCGACCTGACCGCCTCGCTGCGCGACAAGGTTCTGGAACGTCTGAACGCGGCTGAGGCCAATTTTGTCAAACGCGCCACCGACTCGTTGATCGCGCATCTTGAGGAGAATGGCGAACAGGGCACCTGGCAATACGATCCGGCGGGTCTGCGAACGCTGCAAAAGGCGGCCTATTTCAGCTTTGCCCGGTCCATGAAGAAAGAGGCCGGGGCGCTCTATTCCGCGGCCACAGCGGATGTCGAGGCGCTGTATCACAAGCTGCTGGGCAACCATCTGGGTGAGTTCAGTATCGAAGCGCCCATCGTACCCCGCGTGCCACCCCCATTGGGCATCGGTCGCACCATCGCGCTGGACTTGCAAAGCACCTGGTGGCGCAGGTGGTGGCAACGCCGAAAAGGGTTCGAGGCCTATGCCGCCGACTATACCCGTTTGATCGCCTCCGAGGCGAACTCGATCACGAAGGATATCGAGGAAAACCAGATCGCAGCGGTTCTGGAAAACGTCCGCGCCGGGCTGGCTGATTTCATGCGCGAGCAGAAAGAGACTCTGCTGAATATCTCGGCCTCGGCTGAAAAAGGCGGGCAGACTCCGGCTCTGATGGCGAATCTGCAATTGCAGAAATCGCGGGACGAGATTCTGGGCGACATCCTGAAAGACCTTAGCAACGAAGCGGCATAAGTAGAAAAATGGCAAAAGACACACATAACCGTTTCGTTTCCCCCAAGGCATGGGAGCGTATCGAGCATTGGTCGCGCCGGAAGCCGGTTTTCGCCTTAATGGGCGAATTCAGCGCCGGGAAATCGACCCTGATGAACTTTTTGCTGCGCACGCACACCCTGCCGACGCAGGTGACGGCAACGCAGTTGCCTCCGGTCTGGTTTAGCTGGGGCAATCGTCCGGCCTATGTCAAACGGCATGATGGCAGCACCGAACAAATCGAACTGGATCAGCTGGAAACCGTCGGCGTCAACGATGCGCAGTTCATTCGCATCTTCCTTGAGGCTGACATTCTGGAGGCGGTCGATCTGATCGATACGCCCGGTATCTCGGACCCCAAGATCTCGACCGATGTATGGCAACGTGCCGTTGGTCAGGCCAATGGGGTTTTGTGGTGTACCCATGCCACGCAGGCCTGGCGCGAGACCGAACGGGCGACCTGGGTGTCCTTGCCCGAACGGTTGCAGCACAATTCGCTGCTGCTGGTGACACGGGCAGATGCGCTAAGCGCCAAAGACCGTCAAAAGGTTCTGCGCCGCGTGAACCGCGAGGCCGGGCATCTGTTCAACCGCTCGATTCTGTTTTCCGCACGTGATGCGATTGAAGCGCGCGACAAGACGGGGGATGCCGAGATGTGGTCGCGCAGCGGCGGCGGCAAGATGATCGACAGCTTTCTGGAGATCACCGAGCAAATCATGGACAACCGCGCCGATCAACTGGCGCGCTATCAGATCGACAAAAGCCTGTCCGACGCGCCCAAGGTGCAGCCGCTGCGCCCGTCGAAGACCACCGAAACGGCAGCGCCCGATGCTTCGGCCCCGCTCAAACTTGTGAACCCGTTGACGGATGCGGGCGAAGATGCCTCGGTCGTGACCAGCTTCCCGGTTCGTCCCGCGCGGGTGGAACGTCGCCCCGAAGATGCGGATCGCACACGTATCGACGCAGCCGAGGCCGAGCGTTTGCGCGCCGAAATGGTGCCCGAGTCGACGCCCGAGATTGACGAAAGCAATGAGGACGAGCTGCGCGCCTATTTCCGGGACACGGCCAATGATCCGCTGGACATCGAAGCTGTTCCCGATCCCGAGGCCGATTTGGAAGACTATGATCTTCTGGATGACGCGGAACTGGATGATGAAGTTGAAAACATCCTGGCAGACGACGCATCGGATGAGTCCGAGGATCTGCTGTCATCACTGACGAATACGTTGAACGAAACACCCGAAGCGATTGCAGACCCTGCGCAAGATCAGGCGCAACCTGAAGAGCGCAGCATCGAGGTCTCGGTATCCTCGATCACGGCACTGATGGCCGAACAACAGGACGAGGGCGCAGAGGAATACGAGCCCGAGCCCGAAACCAGCGGTCTGGTCGAGATCAAGGCATCAGCCGATTTGGTCAATGGTCCCGAAGCCCATGTGGTCGATCTGAATGATCTGACCGAAGTGGCGGTTGGCGCGCCCTTAAGCGCCGCAGCCATGTGGGAGGAAGTGACCAAAAACGAGGATCTACCCACGGACGCAGAAGCCTTGATCAAGGTCTTTCAGTCCTTCCTGTCCGAGTTCGATCAGATCGCGGTCGAGCATAATGCTAAGCAAGCCAGGGAAACGCTGCGCTCGATCCCTAAAACCAGCGATAACAGCGGGGCGGAATGGCATGTCTTGTAATCGAAAACGGATTGGGCTAACCGCCTATTAGTGAGGTAAAACAGTTAGTTAAATGTCAATTCAGGCTGCCTTGAACACCGCGATTGAAACGATACCCGACTGCATTGCAGCCGGGTATATCGACATGGAAACGGGGATGCTGCTGGGCACCAGCACGGCCGATCCAGACGGCGCGGTTGATCTGGATTCACTGGCAATCGCCGTGGCGAACCTGTTTCAGGGGCGCGGGGTGGCGGGTTTTGAGGCGCTTTTGCGTCAGGCTGGAACAGAAGACGAGGACAATCCGGGATTTGGGGAAATCGCGGTGTTCTCGAAAGACCGGTTGAACATCTTTCTGCGGACCCGGGAATATCCCGATCATGTGGTCTGCTACATCTGTCGCAACAGCGCGAATGTCGGGCTGGCGTTGACGAAATCGCATCTAAGCCTGGGGCCGGTTGCGGCCGCAGTGTGAACGGGACCAGAGGGGGTCACGGCATGATGGACACGGACATACTCGACATGCTCGAAGATATCGGGCGGTCGTCTGTTGCCCGATTGTCCCCGGCGGTGGTGATCGCGGGGGACACGGCTGCTGCGCGCCGGGCCGAGGTCTTGCGGGTGATCCGTGGCACGATTCTGCCACGCCGTCTGGAGTTCACGGCCGTCAATGGCGATTGTCTGGCGATCGAGGTGAACAGCTCGCGCGTGACCGATGTATTCCGCGTTGTCTCGGGCCCCGTGCCCCACTTCGATACAGCGGCGCGTGACGAATTGATTGAAAACATGGCGCGGCTGGTGACGGATATTGCATCTGCCCCTGCTCCGCTGGAGTTGCTGTCTCTGCAACCGGACAGGGCGCTGGAGGCTGACGATGTCGGCGTCACCCTGCGGGAAATCGAAAACGCCTGTGCCAAGATCGATCTTCCGGCGGAACCGATTGTTTCGGTGGTACCCGATGACTCAGAACCTGTTGCCGAACTGCCCGAGCAGCAATCAACCGGCACACTCGCCCAGACGTTTTTTGCAGGCGCAGAACGCTTTGCGCTTGGGTCCGTTCTGGCCTCGGCGCAGGACGGCGATATCTCTCACATGGCCGAAGAGTGCGCCCCAGGCGGGCCGTTGTCTCCGGATCAGGCGCTGCTGGCGCAGTTTGCGGCCGATTTGGCTGGATGGGACAAGGACACTCAGCCCGCGCTGGATCATCCCCAACTGATCGTCATGCGCCCGTCCGGCGGCAAGGGTGCTGGTTTGGCCGTTGTGAATGACGGTCAGCAGATCGCAATCGCCGTGCATGAAGCCCGAAAACTTGGGGCGGTTGTCAATCTTTGGACTGCGTTGCAGGAGGCGGACGGATGATCGCCTCCAAAACATTCAAATTTTCTAATAATTCAAGTCGTGTAGTTTTATCAGGGTAACGAGTATGAGTGAATCCAATCGTCGCGAGTTAATCCGCATAGCCGAGGACATGAATGAGACGAGCCATGACGAGACCCGTCAGTTCATCTCGCGCATTGTCGGCGATCTGTCCAATCTGAAACCGTCGATTGCCTTTGTCGGGCAGATCAAGGCGGGCAAATCCCGTTTGATCAACGGGTTCACCGGGCAGGCCGAATATCTGCCCTCGGATGTGAACCCGTGGACCACGGTGATCACGGATATGCACTTTGGCCACCCCTCGGGCCGGACCGAAGGGGCCGAGTTTCATTTCTTCGACAATCACCAGTGGCAATCGCTGATCGCCGAGGGTGAAGAGCTGCGCAACATGTTCCCCGATGACGAGGACAGCTATAAGCGCGAGATGATCGAAGAGCAGGTCGAGGCGATGAAAACCCGCGCGCAGCGGCGTCTGGGTGACAGCTACGAACAGCTTTTGGGCCAGCATCACGATCTGGAAGAGCTGACCTCGGACGATCTGGCGCGCTATGTCTGCGCCGGAGATGACCCGACCGAGGATGGCCCGCTGGATCCCGGCAGCGACCGGGGTCTTTACAGCGACATCACCCGCAAGGCCGAGGTTTATTTTGATATCGGTCACTTTCCTTTCCCACTCACGGTGACGGACACGCCGGGGGTCAACGACCCGCTGTTGATCCGCGAAGAAATCTCGCGCCAGTACCTCAAGGAATCCGATTTCTTTGTGGTGGTTCTGTCGGCTCATCAGGCCCTGTCGCGTGCCGATCTGAAACTGTTCCGCCTGATGCAGGCCTTGGAGCTTGGGCAGATCGTGGTCTTTATCAACCGCGTGGATGAACTGGGTGGGGGTGCCGACGATGCCACCAAGGTCCGCGCCGACGTTCTGGACGGGTTGGAACAGGCGCTTGGAAACTCGAATATCGATGTGCTGATGGGCAGCGCACAATGGGCGCACTACGCGCTGACAGGCGATGAAACCGGCGTCAACCACGATGCCGTTCTGGCCTGGCTGCGCGCGCACCCCGAACAGATGCGGCAGTATCTGGACGGGGTGGAAGAGATCAAGCAAGGCCCCGGCCCGATCAGTCGCGAGGCTGTCTTGCGCTTTGCGGCCATGATCGCATCGGGCCTGCCGGACCTGCGCCGTCACGTGACGCAGGCATTGATTGACGGGCCGCGGGATGAGCAATTGCGCATGGCGTGGCAGCACCTGAACAGCTTTGCGCAGGGCGAGTTCGAACGCTCGCAGGCGCATCTGCGCGCGCTTGAGGACGAAACCGGCGATGCGACGGCCAGTGCGGATGAAAACGACAAGACTCTTGGCGAACTGCGCCGTCTCATCGCAGAAAAAACACAGGACATTACCCGCGACATGGACGACATCCTGTCGAACTTGCGCGGCGTGATGGATGACACCGTGGCCGAGGCGGTCTCGGTCGTTGTGCGTGGTCCCGAGGGGAAGTCACCCTTGCTGGCCAAAGGCGATACCGAGCTGAACTTTACCCCTCTGCGCGACCGGATGCGGGAACTGGTTCAGGGGGCCTCGCAAGTGGTGCGTCAACGGATGCTCAGCGAGCTTTACGCCATCGACATGCGGTGCAATGCGGCGCTGCGCGCCCTGCCCGGTTGGCAGGAACCGGTCGACAATCGCATGAACACCAGTGCCGTGCGTTGGTTCCGCCCGGACACAACCGCGCTGACCCGTGGCATCACGGTTGAGTTGCGTGTAAACTGGCTGTCGCGCCTGATCTCGCGCAACAGCGTGGTGTCACGGGCCGAGCGGATGATTGTGCAAGAGTTCGAACTGATCGGCGACGATCTGATCGACACCACGCGGGATGATTTGCTGGAACGGCTGAACACCGTTCTGGATCACTACCTGGCCCTGTTGGCCGGGCATCTTGAACACAGAAGCGGCGCAGGCGAAACCAATGCCGTTGCCGAGGCGCAAACAGCCTTTGACCGGGCGCGGCGCATCAGGGATGAGCTGGAGACCATCTTTGGACCCGGCCATGCGGAAGAAAGACAGGCAGAGGCTGCGGAATGATCGACTTTCCCGGAACCGAACAGGAAGTGCGCCAGCTTGGGCGCTTTCTGACCGCGACAGAAAACATGGAGCCCGATGCCGCGCTGGAAGATATGCGCGCGCGCGCCCTGGCCCATGCAGAACGTCTGTCGAATGCGGTCAATATCGGTTTCGCGGGAGAGTTCGGGGCCGGTAAATCCAGCCTCGCCAATATGCTGGCCGGGGCGGATATTCTGCCCACGGGTCCGCAGCACCTGAAGTTGCCGCTGGTGATCGTTGCCTATGCGGACGTGCCCGAGACAACCGTTGGATGGTGGGACAGGCAGCCCAAAACCTACTCCGGCATCGCGCTGGAAAAGGCGGCAGCGGATGAGCCTGATTTCATCTCGGTTGGGCTGAACACCCCTGCCCTAAAGGAAATCTCACTGTTTGATCTGCCCGGATCGGGCGCGTTGGACGATACGTACAAGCAAACGCTCGAATTGCTGAAATTCGTGGACTGCGCGATCTGGTGCACCAACGGAACCAACGCCTGGCGCGAGACCGAGCGCCATTTGTGGGCACAGGTTCCCGCCGAGCTGCGCGACAACAGCCTGCTTGCCGTGACCCATGCCGACCTGCCGCCCGTGCGCGACGCGCTGGACCGGGTTTTGGCGCGGTTGAACAAGGACAAGGACGGCCTGTTCCGCGCGGTTGTTCCGATTGGCACCCCGGTCGCGGTCCGCGCCATGGCGCAGGAGCCCGAGCCGGACTTTGACCTGTGGGAAACCTGTGGTGGTCAGAATCTGGCCGAACAGGTTCTCGAGGCTGCCTCGGACCGACGCAAACACGACCTGAACGCTGCGCGCGACGATCTGAAACGGGACTTCCTGCCTTATCTCGAAGCCCTGCAAGGCCCTGATGCCGAGCCTGAACAGTCAGACGCGCCATCGATGCAAGCGACGCTGGGCTCTGCCCTGCCGCCCTTGAACAATCCGATTCTTGAAGATTGGCTGGCGGCAATTGCCAGCATTTATGAAGACCTGCGCGAGTCCTCATCGATTGAACCTGCGGCCTTTCTGCAAAGCTGTCAGGAAATCGTCGAAGATTTCGCCGAACGGCTGGAGCAAGGCGGTGAAATCGACCCCGAGGCTGACTGGATTCCGGCCGAATTCGAAAAGGCCACGGACCTGCTGCTGTTGCTGCAATTCGAAAGCGGTGATGCGCCGTTGAAGGATGCGATCAGCATTCTGGTGCAGCTGGGCGATAACCTCGCCTGGGCTGGTAGCACGGTTGCTGCGGCGCAGCCAAAAACCGGCACCTGAGCCGTTCTCGCATAGATTGAGCTGCATTGCGGCGATTCGAAAACAGCGAAAACCGATTCTTAATTGTTTCGAAATCGTAGACCAAGCGTCTCAAATCGGGGCGTCAGTTTTCATGTTTCTTAGCCATAGAGGCAACATATTGTGTTGGGGGATAGTGCGGCATCTAAATATAGATATCACGCAAAAACGATCCATAGTGAAGCCATCAGGCGGCCCCAATAAAGTCAAATTTGAAACGTCTAACCGTTCTCAAGTGTCCTGCGGTTGTTTTTGGTTGTGAGTTCGTGGGCGATTTGCCCGGTTATTGTACCGCAAAACGAGTAGAACGGGCGGAATGAAATGAGCCACAACCAGGCGGTCGGTGCATCGCACGACGAACCTCAGATCGAAGGACTTCAACCCGGCGCAAAGCTTTTGCGCGGGCAGTATGAAATCCTGAAATATCTCAGCAATGGTGGATTTGGAATCACCTATCTGGCGCGCGACAGCCTGGAGCGTGACGTGGTGATCAAAGAGTGTTTTCCCGGTGCCCTGTGCCGCCGTAACGGTGATCTGGTGGCGCCGAACGATCCGGCATACAAAGACGACCTGCGCGCCATCATCGACCTGTTCATTCAGGAAGCCCGCAACCACGCGCGGCTTGTGCATCCCAATATCGTCGATGTGCATCAGGTGTTCGAAGACAACGACACCGCCTATATCGCGATGGACCTGATCCGGGGGTGTGACCTGCTGGATTACGTCGAGAACCCCGAAAACGAAAGCGGCCCGGACTTTATCGTTCAGGTGACCGAAAAGATGCTGTCGGCGGTGTCGTTCATTCACCAAAGCGGCATGCTGCACCGGGACATTTCGCCGGACAACATTTTGATTGACGAAAATGGCGACCCGGTTCTGATCGACTTTGGCGCCGCACGGGAACAGGCGGCCAACAAGTCCGCGGCGCTGCTGACCTTGCGGGTGATTAAGGACGGATACTCTCCGCACGAGTTCTACGTGCGCGGGGCCGAACAAGGCCCCAGCAGTGACCTCTATGTTCTGGCCGCGACCTTGTATCACGCGATCAGCGGAGAGCGCCCAATTGATGGCCAATCCCGCCTGAACGCCTTCAACAATGGGCAGGATGATCCCTACGCGCCGCTGGCCGGTCGGTTTGACGGCTACCCCGAAGGGTTCCTTGAGGCAATCGACAAGGCGATGGAGGTTCACGCCACCGACCGCCTGCAAAGCGCGCTGGACTGGTTGCGGATGTTCCGTGGCCCCGGTGTGATGTTCGATACATTTGCCTACCGCCCGGTTTCGGTCATCGTCGGGATGGATCGCACGGATAAAGAGGCGGAAAAAGCCCGGATCAAGGCCGAGACCGAAAATGCCGAAGCGGTCGTGACGGCGCTGCTGGCTGGGAATGCCGATATTGCGCTGGGGAACGAAGACAAAAAAGACGATGAACGGGCCAAGTTCGCCGCAAAAGAAGACACTCCGGTCGCGGTGGACACCGTGGTTCAGAGCGGGTCTGGCGGCAGTGGCAAGCTGTTGGCCGGTGTGGCTGTGGTTGCATTGGCAGTTGCCGCTGGTGGCTTCTTTGTCTTGTCGGGTGGCGACAAAGCGGATGACACGCAAACTGCGTCTGCGGTTGCCACAGATACACAGCCAGCAGTGGTTGAGTCTGAACCCGCCGAGGAAACGGTTGTAGACACACCCGAAGCCGCCTCCGAAACGGTGGCCGCACCCACACCAGAAGAAATTTCAGAGCCGCCTGTCGAGCAGGCAAGTTCCGACGCTGCGGAAGCGGCTGCCACAGAAGCAGCCGCCGCAGAACCGGACGCGGCGGTCGATGATCCGGCCCCCGCCGAGACCGCTGTTGCGGAACCGGCTGGTCCGGTGGATCTGGCCGAGAACCAGATCGCGTTCTCGCATTGGGATGTGGATATTCCTTTCTCGATCTCGCGCCGTCGCGCGTCGACCGGGCATACGTTTTCGATAACCAGCGTTGATCAGAATCAGGACATGTCGGTCATCGGTGATTGGGTTCAGCGCGGTTCGACGATCTTTACGCTCAATGGCAGCCCGGTTCGGGGTGATGCGTCCTTTGCAACGCATGTTCTCGACAACCTCAATGTTGACCCGGACGGCTATATCCGTGTTGCGGCCCGGTATCGCCCCTTGGGTGAAACACGGGCGCAGAACGGTTTGTTGGCCCTGCCCGCCATCCGCTCGGTCGGATTGGAGAACGGCTATATGTTCACAATCCGCAGCACGGGTGACGAGAGTTGGCAGACCGTTGTGTCAGACGTTCCAGCCGAGACTGCGGGCGACCTGCAGAAAGGCGATGTTCTGCTGAGCGAGGCGCAGGGTGGTGTCGCACTCAATGGTTCGGAGAGCCTGGACGAGTTGCTGGCCGCGCTTGTTGCCGAAGAAAAATCCCAGGCCCGTTTCACTGTGACACGGAACGGAAGTGAAACGGCCGCTGTGATGCCGCTATCGCAGGAGTGATCTGACCGGTTCGAATGTGATCTGCCAGTGTGTATTTGCTGAGGATGGCCGCGTTTCAGGCCATCCTGACGGGGACCGGCCCGCCGCAGAAGGTAAGAGTTTTCCAGGTTTTTCAATATGATGAACGCCGCTGTGCTGTCTTGCGCAGAGGTATGTTGCAGGCCCCGGCACACATGTTGCGTGCCAAGAGATTGAAGGTGTCGACGCCATGTTCAAATACAAAAGCCCTCTTAGCCGGCTTCTCGAAGGCGCCGGCAAAGCCAAAGAAGACGAAACCACGGAAACCACGTCAGCGGTGGCCAGCGAAGATCCCATCGAGGAAAAGCAGGAACAGCCCATCGCAGATTTCAACGCCCTGCGCGCGGCGCTGGCTGGCGGGAATATGTCATCCGAATCCTATGAGGAAACGGATGAATTGATGCCGGAAGAAAAGATGCCGGACTTTGCTGAGGAAGATGCTGCAGAGGTTGAGGAACCGGTTGAGCAGTCGATCTTCGTGGAAGACGAGGCCGAAACGGCTGATATGGGTGCAGAGGAAGAAACGCCCGCCCCGGTCGCGGACGAGCAGATCGTGACCCTGCGTCTGACCACCGAAGACGCGGTTGAGCCAATCGAAGAAGCACCCTCTGAGCCGGAAGCGATTGCTGAGGAACCGGTGCAGACCCCCGTTGAGGAACCGGTCGCGGAAGAACCAGTGGCAGCGGTCGTTGAAACCCCTGCCCCGGTGGCTGAAGCCACGCCTGAAGTCGCGCAGGAAGTTGAGGCAGCGCCACAGCCCGCCCCGGCACAGGACCGCCGTTCGCGCGTCAAGACCACGTTCCTTGGGTTCGAGCGTGCCGACACGCATGTTCAGGACCTGATGGAAACCGCTGAGCCGGTGGCTAAAACCGAGGCCCCGCAAGAGATCTTCCCTGTCGGGTGGCTGGTTGTCACCTCGGGGCCCGGACGTGGGGCCAGCATCACCCTGACAGAAGGCCTGATGCAGATTGGCCGCAACGACGATCAGGCGATCCAGCTGGACTTTGGCGATACGGGGATTTCCCGCTCGAACCACGCGGTGATTGCCTATGATCCGGAAGATCGCAAATGCTATCTGGGCCATGGCGGCAAGGCCAACCTTGTACGCCTGAACGGCAAGCCGGTGCTGAGCACTGTGGCGCTGTCCAGCGGCGACCTGATCCGCATCAGCGAAACCTCGATCCGGTTTGCAGCCTTCTGCGACGACGGCTTTGACTGGCGGGATTCGTAATAGATGCTGGCGACTCCGGCATATGATATTGCGCTGATCCTGAACCAGGGTCAGCGAGACACGCAGGAAGATGCCGTGGCTGCGCGGATGTTCGATGCGGTCGACGCGGGTTACATCGTGATTGCTGACGGCATGGGCGGTCACGAAGCGGGCGAGGTCGCCTCGGAGCTGGTAATCGCATCCTGGCGCGAGTCGCTGGATGCGGAGCTGAGCGGTGAAACCCTGGTCGAGCCCGCAGCGGTTGATGCATTGCCCTTGGCTGCGATGCTGGCCAACACGGCGATTGCGAACCACAACGAAGAAAAAGGCGGCGGCTTCAATATGGGGTCAACGTTGCTGGGCGCGCTTTTCCTCGACCAGCGGATGTACTGGATTTCAATCGGTGACAGCCCGCTTTATCTGTTTCGGGAAGGTGTTCTGACACAGGTCAACGAAGACCATTCGATGGCCCCCGTGATCGATGCACAAGTGGCCGAAGGGAAGCTGACCGAAGCGCAGGCGCAGTCCCATCCGGATCGCAATCAGCTGACCTCGGTTGTCATGGGTGGTGCGATCCCCAAGGTTGACTGCCCTGAAACGCCGCTGACGCTGAGCTCGGGTGATGTTGTGATCCTTGGCAGCGACGGGTTGCAGACCCTCTCGGACAGCGAAATCGAAGCTGTTCTGCGCGAACACAAAACCGCTTTGGCACAGGAAATTGCGGACGCGTTGCTGCGGGCCGTTCTGGCCAAGGCCAATCCAGATCAGGACAACCTGACAATCGCAATCGCGAAACCGACACGACCCTAACAGGCAAAGCAACAGGACCCATGAGAAAGCACCTAATCATATCAAGCCTTGCCCTTGCCGCCGCCACCGGCGCGGCCTCGGCGCAAGAGGCATGTTCGACCTACGAGATTCAGCGCGGCGACAGCCTGCGAGAGCTGACGATCCAGGTCTATTCGACCGAGGATTTTCGCATCATTTACGATGCAAACCGCGATGTCATCGGGTCCAACCCCAACATCATCCGTGTCGGTGACGTTCTGAACCTGCCCTGCCTCGAAGAAGTCGGCCGTGCGGTTGCGCCGCCAGAAACCGAGGCGGAACGTCTGGCCGCCGAAATGGCATCGGAATTGGTGAAAGCCGCAGAAGAGCGTGCCGCGAAGGCGATTGCCGATGCCGAAGCCCGCGTTGCAGCGGCCGAGGCCGAAGCCAAGAAAGCCAGCGAAGACGCCGTTTCGGCGGCCAAAGCGTCGGCGGTGGAAGAGATTGAAGCGGCCCGCGCCGAAGGTGCCGCGTTGATCCGAGAGGCCCGGTCGGACGACCGCCCCGAGATCCGCGACAGGCAGATTCTGCTGATCACAGGCGGCAACTACGCGCCGTTCACCGACGAGGAATTGCCGAACCGTGGGCTTTACACTCGTCTGGTCGAAACTGCGATGCTGCGCGCCGCGCCCGAGCAGGCGTATAAAATTCAGTTCGTCAACGACTGGTCCTCGCATCTGGACCTGCTGATGCCAACGCTGGCCTTTGACGGAACCTTCCCATGGTCGCGCCCCAATTGCGAAGAGGCGGCAGCCCTGTCTGAAAGCGACCGTGAACGCTGTGAAACCTACAATTTCTCGAACCCGTTCTACGAAGTTGTGGATACGTTCTTTGCCCTTGAAGGATCGGGCTACGAACAAACGCTGACCTATTCCGATTTCGCGGGCACGACCATCTGCCGCCCCGAAGGCTGGTCGCTGTCGCATATGGATGCCGTCAGTCTGTACGAGCCGGTCATCAGCCTGATGCGTCCCGTTTCGCCGGATGACTGTTTTCACGCGGTCATCGAAGGGCGCGCGGATATCGTCGCAATCGAAGCCCATCTGGCGGTCGAGGCAATCTCGCGGCTGGGCTACGAGCATCGCATCATCGAAAACCCCAACCTTGCGGCGATCAAGTCGCTTAACGTCATGACCCACAAAGATAATCCTGATGGGGAAGCGATCCTTGAGACGCTGAATCAGGGTCTGACAATCATGCAGCAATCCGGCGAATGGCGCGACATCGTGTCGTCTGCACTGCGGCATCAAATGGAAAATGGCTAAGGCCCCAAATGGCCTGACAAACGAATAGTCTGGAGGAAGTGGACATGTTTGAATTTAATCTGAAGAAAGTTGTAATGTCGGCCGGCGCCGTTACCGCGCTCAGCGCGGGTGCCGCCGCTGCGCAAGAGGCCTGCACCAACTACACCGTTGCAGACGGCGACACGATGGCGACCATCGCGATTGCCGCCTATGGCACCTCGAACTATCAGCCGATCTTCAACGCGAACCGCAACATCATCAACAACCCCAACGCGCTTGAGCCCGGCCTGGTTCTTGCTCTGCCCTGTGAAGATGGCAGCCTGCCAAACGGCCAATCGGCGCAGGAAATCATCGCAGCGGAAGAACAGCGTGCGGCCAGCGTCAAGCGTTCTAACGTCTACGCCCCGCCGATCAAAATGGTTGCTGGTAACGGCTGGGAGCCGTTCACAACCGAGGCGCTGAGCGGCGGCGGCATCATGACCCGTCTGGCAACCACCAGCCTGCAGCGGGCTGGCAACAGCCGCGATTATTCGGTCAGCTTCGTAGACGACTGGAGCTCGCACTTGGAGACCCTGTTGCCGCTTGGGGCATTTGATATCTCGATCGCCTGGACCGTTCCGGATTGCACAAACCGCACATACGAATGGTCGGCTGAAACAACGGCGCGCTGCACCCAGTTTGTTGCGTCGGTTCCGGTCTACGACGTCGTCGGCGGCTTCTTCACTCTGCCTGAAAGCCAGTATGCAAGCGCAACGGATTTCAGCGATCTTGAAGGGTCCACCATTTGCCGGATGGCGGGTTGGAGCATGGTTGTTCTGGAAGAAGTTGGCTTGAACCGTGAGAACACAACCGTCGTTCAGCCCAGCTCTGCGCGTGAATGTCTGGATGCGGTTCTGACCGGCACCGCGGATGTGGCGGCGTTCGAAGTTGATCTGTTTGCATCCACCATGAACGACATGGGCCTGACCTCGGCTGACATCATCGAAAACCCATATGTTTCGACCCTGTCGTCGATGAGCTTCCTGGCGCACCGCACCAACCCGTTCGCGCGCGAATACATCGCGATGATGAACAAGGGTCTGAACGAAATGCGCGAGTCCGGCGAATGGTACGCAATCATTTCGGACTCGCTGCGCGAGCAGAACGAAAAACTGAACGCAGCTTCGAACTGATCCCTCGGTTCAGCTGAACTCACTGGGCCGGTCCTGAGACCGGCCCTTTTTTTGTTTTGGAATCCCGGTCGTGCCCGCCGAGTTCCAGGCCATTCGGATCGTGCAAGTGGATGGTCACAGCCAACCCCAGCGACCTTGCGTGCCTTCCTGCGCAGGCAAGTATACAAAAGCCAGAAATGCGTGTTTTTGGTGCTGGAAAAGCAAATGGCCAGCACCCCAAATGCTGGCCATTCAACGAGTGAGTGATTTAGCCTTGCGGCCTCACCGGTTGTAAAACTTTGTTGGCCTCAATTTACACAGATAAACCCTGCACGAGAATTAGGGGAATCCCGTAGAAACGGTAAAATTCTAGTCAAGTGCTTGTTTATGTGCGCATTTAAGTCGGTTCTTTGGCCGATCTGCACTATGTTTCGCGGTCATCCGAACCTATTGGCCGGTTCGGTACATGCCGGTAGGGTGGCGGGATGTTTCGACGGTTGATCACAACCGCACGGGCGCAAAATATTTCGCCTCAACGGCGCGATGAGCGTTCACAGAATTACCTTAACCATGTAACTGTAGGTCTGCGTAGTTGTTTGATATTTTATAGGTAAACATGGCTCGTCGCGCCTTGAAACTTCTTCTTTGTTCCGCTGGTCGTCGCGTTGGATTGCTGAACTGCTTTCGTGCGGCCGCCGAACGCCTTGAGTGTGATCTCGAAATTCTTGCATGTGATTTGAACCCGGATGAAAGCGCCGCCTGCACTTTGGCTGATCAGGCATTTGCAGTGCCAAGAACCGACGATCTCGGTTACATCCCTGCTGTTTTACAGATCGTGCGCGATCATGGTGTGGATCTGGTGGTCCCCACGATTGATCCCGAACTGTTGCCCCTGTCCGTGGCGCTGGACGAATTCGCCGCCGCAGGCGCGCATGTCCATGTCTCGCCCCCGAATGTGATCGAGGTTGTTCGGGACAAGCATCAAACCTCTGCCGTTCTGGCAGCGGCCGGAGTGCCCGTTCCGCGCACATTGGATCACGCGGGAATTCTTGAAAATCCAGACGGTGTGTCCTGGCCAGCTTTCGCGAAACCAAGCGGTGGCAGCGCCAGCCGCGGGCTTCAGGTTTTCAATTCAATAGACGAAGTGCCCGCCGTTTTCCCCGAACCCATGATCTTTCAGGATAATCTGAGCGGACCGGAATACACGATTAACATGTTTGTCGATCAGGAAGGCCGCTTGCAAACAGTGATACCGCACAAACGGATCCAGATCAGGGCGGGCGAGGTCGAAAAGGGCCGCACGGAACGCCGCGCTGACCTGCACAAAATTGCCGAGGGTATTGTGCACGCGCTGCCCGACCTGCGAGGGGTGGCGTGCTTTCAGATCATTGACGACCCGAAACTGGGGCCATGCGTCATCGAAATAAACGCGCGTTTTGGGGGTGGATACCCGCTGGCAGACCATGCAGGCGCGCCGTTTGCGCAATGGCTGCTGGAAGAGGTGGGCGGATTGCCATCGTCCCCCCATAACGATTGGCGCGACGGGGTCCGCATGATGCGATATGACAGCGCCGTGTATATCGATTGATGCTGGTTTTTGATCTGGACGATACCCTGTATCTTGAACGCGATTTTGCGTTCAGCGGGTTTGCGCATCTCGAACGTTGGGTCGCAGAACATTACGGCGTTTCAGGATTTGCACCCGCCTGCCAGAACACTTTTGAAAACGGAGACAGGCGGAAAATCTTCAATACCGCCTGTGCGTTGCTTGGGCTACCAGACACTCAGGACTTCATTGGTCGGCTGGTGCAGGAATACCGGCTTCACGTTCCAAAAATTCAGCTCAGCCCGGACGCGGATCGGTTTCTGAATGCCGCAAGCCATCCGATGGGGTTGATTACCGATGGGCCGGAACGGATGCAGCGCAACAAGATCGCCGCGCTGGGGTTGGAAAAGCACATCGCACATATTCGCCCCACCGGCGCATGGCCCGAGGGGTTTGGCAAACCGCATCCCCGCGCATTTGAAGAAATGGAAAGCCTGGCCCCCGGCGGGTCAAAAATGGTCTATGTCGCGGATAATCCGGCCAAAGACTTTGTGACGCCGAACGCGATGGGATGGCAAACGGTGCAGGTTTTGCGAGACGGCGCGGTGCATGATCCCAACCCACCGGATCAGGCGCATGCCGCGCAGGTAAGGATCATTGACTTCGATCAGTTGCCGGACGTGATCGAGTTTTCCTGAAATATCGAGTGGCTTGGAACAATTTGATCGATGACCTGATCCCAGTCACTCAGCACCCGAGAGGGTTTCAGCCAGTACCGGTTTTCCACCGCAGATTGCCGCATTTTCGCAAGGCTGTCTTTGTCCGTCAGCAGCCCTGCCACTGCGTTCGCCAACGCCGGAGTGTCCTCCGGAGCAACGAGGATACCGTTCTCTCCGTCCCGGACAATCTCTCGCGGGCCGTAGGCGCAATCGAAGGCCACAACCGGCAAGCCGGAAACGGTTGCCTCGGCAACCACATTGGGAAACCCTTCGAACCGCGACGGGAACACCAGCACATCTGCGTCCTGCATCCACGCGCCGGGTCGCGCGCTTGATCCGGGCAATTGAACACGGTCGGTCAGACCCAGCCGTTGAACCTGACGCTCAAGCTCATCGCGTTTTGGGCCATCGCCAAAAATCGTCAATTTGGCGTCAGGCACCCGGCTGATGATTTCGGGCATGGCATCCAGCAACAGGTCAAACCCCTTTTGCCATTCCAACCGGCCCACGGCGACCATGTTTGCGGCCCCCTCCCCCAACGTGACATCCGAAAAAGGCGCGCAAGGATTGGGAATGACATGTGTGTGGTTCGCCAAAGCGTCAGGTAAATCCTGACGGGCGCGTTCGGTTTGCATCACGATGGCCGTGGCCGAGCGGGCCAGCGTATTGAACCCTTTCAACCAGATCGGATGGGCGTGCTGCGCTTGCGGATTGTTACGCTCTGACACCAAAACGGGGACGTTCAGACCCGTGTTTGCCAACAGGGTCAGCACGTTGATCTTGGTCAGGAACGACATAATCAGATCAGGTTGCACCTGCCGCACAGTCTGCCGGATATGAAGCAACCGCCGAAATTGCACCAGCTTTGAGAATCCGTGGCCGGGGTGAATGACATGCAGGTTCGTCGCCTCGGGGTAGTCGAAATACGAACTGTTGTCGGGGGTTGCCATCCCGACGATATGCACCTCATCCCCAAGGCTCAACCGATGCTCGGCGATCATCGCGATGTTTTTTTCCGCCCCACCTGCACCAAAACCGCCTTGAACCATTAACAACTTCATGATGGATTACTCAGCCGCGTTGTGCAGACGGCCACTTATTCCGCTATCTGGCAAATCTGCGTGTTGCGATTGGGTGTCCGGGATGGTGTGCAACGGATGGGGCGCGTTCACCTCTTTCTCGATCAACGGACGGTTCAGGTCCTTGGATTGAAGGAAGATCCGGCCGATATATTCGCCCAGGATACCAAGGAACATGGCGTTCAGGGTCATCGACAGCAGCAACAGGATCGTTGTCGTCGCAAAACCGCCGGGCCAATCCTGCCCAAAGAACAGTTTTCCGATGATGTAGCCCATCATCAGCAAAAAGGTCATCAGGCCCACGGTCAGGCTGATCATCGAGGCCAGTCGCAACGGCAGCAGCGAATGGTTGATCAACCCGTCAATGGCCAGCGACAGCATTGCCTTGAACGGAAATTTTGACTCGCCTGCGGTCCGGGCATCGCGATCATATTCGAACCCGACCTGCTGAAATCCCATGCCGCTGATCAATCCGCGCACATAGGGCGAGCGGTCGTCTACAAGGCGCAGCTCGTCCAGAATGCGGCGATCCGTCAGGCGGAACTCACCCGCGTTTCTGGGCAGATCGTCATTGCTGATCATGTCGATCAACGCATAGAAACCCCGCCGGGCTGCGGCCACAATCGGACCGTCGGGCAGGCTGCGGCGAATGCCATAGACGACGTGATTGCCCTGCCGCCACAAGTCCAACATCATCGGGATCAATTCGGGCGGGTCCTGCATGTCGCAATCCAGCTGAATCGAACATGCGCCGTTGGCAGACCGATACGCAGTCAGAACCGACGATTGATACCCCATGTTTCGGGCAAAGCGGATGACACGGACCCGGTGATCCTCGGCTGCGATCTCGGACAGAATGTCAAAGGTGCGGTCCGTCGAATGGTTGTCGGTGAAGATGATCTCGGGCTCGTAATCGGGCAGATTGTCGAAGACGTTGACAACCCGGTCATAGGCCGTTTTGACGTTGTCTTCCTCATTCAAGGCCGGAATTAGAATGGATACCAGTGTCATGCGCGCGCTCCCGCCGTCGCTGATGATGCTTTAAACTGCTTTGCCCATTGAAAAGTGCGTGTCAGGCCGTCCAACAGTGAAATCGCGGGTTGCCAACCATATCGCGCCTTCATCTGGCTTGCGTCGGGCAACAGGACATTTGGCTCATCAACCGGTGCATCGCATTTTAGCATGCTTTCACCGGCTCCGGCCAAAGATCTTAGATGCTGAACCACCTCGGACATTTCGGGCGCATGGCCCGTGCACAGGTTGATGACCGGGCCCGCCTTTTCAGGGGCGTCTGCAATTTCTGTCAGGCCCTGAACGACGTCATCCACATGGATTAGATCCCGCCTGTCATGGGGCCGCCGAAGGTGAACGGGTCTGTTGCTGAGCAGGTTTTCAATAACCTGAGGGATCAGAAAATCTTCTGATTGTCCCGGCCCATAGGTCAACGCCAGACGTGCGGTCACGGCGACAAAGGGCAATCTGGACGCCGCCATCTCAAGGTATTTCGTGCCCGCTAGTAGAGATGTTCCGTACGCGTTTATAGGATGTTCCCGCTCTGTTTCTGCAAAAGGCAAGGGCACATCACCGTATTCTGCGATGGTACCGGTTCGGACAAAGGCCCGAGGCGGCGACGCGCAGGTCGCGGCCGCCTTGATCAGACGGGTCAAACTCTTGAGGTTTTCGTCGATGCTGTGATCCAAGTCCGAAAGGTCTGGCGCGTTCGAAAACCGTGTTCGTGCCGCTGTGTGAAACACCGTGTCCGGAGCAAAATCCTGAAAGCAGTCGCGCAGCGCGTGCTCGTCAGAATAGGCGCAGCGATACGTCGCAACGTCTGACACAGCAGTCCCGAGACGGCCGAGCGATGATCCCGGCCGTGTCAGGATCGCAACCTCGTCCCCCCGGTCCAGACAGGCCCGAGTGAGGTGCGATCCGATGAACCCTGATGCGCCTGTTATGAGGACACGTGCCATCGCCGGATCCTCAGGGAAGGATAACCGGCATTGGCAGCGGGACGATGAATTTTCCGCCCTGAGCTTCGAACTCGGCCATTTGTTCGCGGATCTCGTCAAAGAAGTTCCAGGCCAGCACCAGCAGGTAATCGGGCTTGCGCTCAAAAACCGCTTCGGGCGGCAGAACCGGGATCAGCTTGCCGGGCGAATACAGCCCCTGCTTCAGCGGGTTGCGGTCGACCAGGAAATCAAGCGTCTCAACCCCGATGTCGAAATAGTTCAACAGTGTGTTGCCTTTGGCCGGTGCGCCGTAGCCTGCGACTGTCTTGCCGTCGGCTTTCAGGTCGGCCAGAATTTTCAGCAGGCTGTCGCGCAGCTCGTGCACGCGGTCGGCGAACTCTTCGTAACTGGCGCGGTCGGTCATACCTGCCGCCGCTTCGTCGGCCAGCATTTCGGCCACGATGGGCGCAGGCGTTTTGTTCAAAGTCGCGCGCTGCATGAACACCCGCATCGAACCGCCGTGGACCGGCAGTTTGGTCACGTCGACAACGTCCAGACCCACCGCTTCCCCAAGCTTGACGATGGACAACAAGCTCAGTTCCGAGACGTGCTCGTGATACACGTTGTCGAATTCATTGGTTTCCAGAATGGCCTTGCCCCAAGGCACCTCGATGATGAACACACCATCGTCGGTCAAAAGATCAAGGACACCGGCGGTGAAACCGTGCAGGTCGTCGATATGGTTAAAGGTATTTGTTGTCGTGATGACGCTTGCAGGGCCTTCCTGTTCGCGCACAGTCTTGGCGGTTTCCGGGTTAAAGAAATCAACATGGACCCGCACGCCACGCTCATTCGCGATTTTGGCAAGGTTCGCCGCCGGATCGATCCCCAGACATTTGCCACCCAGCCCGTTTGCGTGGGACAGCATAAGCCCGTCGTTACAGCCGATATCCACGATCATACCGCCTTGCGCACGATCAACCGCCACTTGGGCGAGCCCTGCGAAATGGGTATGCATCGTGGCCGCGCCAGACGGCACGTAGAGGTAATCGGTGAAGAAATCAGCCGGAACCTGATCGGCGACCTGTATCAAGCCACAGTCCAGACAGGCCTGCGTGTTCAGCGGAAATGCGGGTTGCGGTTCCGACAAGTCCTGCGTTTTGGCGAACATATTGGCCGGAGGGTGATTGCCCATCGGCAATACCAGCATCAGATTTTCTGATTTACAGGCCCGGCACGTTGTGCGGGATGTTGGACGTACACTCTGCATATTCATCACACTACCTTCATTTCAATTCAATATGCGCAAAAAGCGCGACAGCTATCTGTTTTAGGTTGCGTACCGTTTGCGGTTATGTGTCCGGCAAATGGTATCTCAGGAAGTTCTGCGCCACAGAATTGCTTAGCAGATGGTTCAAACACAGCGTTGCCTTCGGGGCGTATTGCCAATCTGTGCTTGTGTCTTTTTCCTTTCCTCCTTTTCGGCGAATGCGACCCGATGATTTCGGATCAAAACACCTTTTGCTTGAACACCTTCTGATACAGCCAGGTTTCGACCGTTATGTGCGCCAGATGCGCGACCAGTACGCCCAGCGGAATTGTCACCAGGATGAAAATCGAAACCGACAGCGGAAAGTTCGAACCGAACCACCCCATCTTTTCGAAGACCATGCGCATTGGCAGGTACACATAGGGATGTGTCAGGAACATGCTGTAGCTGATCGTGCCCAGATAGAAGATCCATTTGCTGGAGAAAACGCGGCCACTGATGCTGCCCGGTGATATGGCCAGCATGAAATACAAGACCGAGAACACGATGGTCAGTGTCACATTCGGATCGACGAAATCTGACGGGATATAGAGAACCTTGCCAAGTTGCAGGAAATAGACCGCGCCACCAAAGGCCAGTATCTCGCCAACCGGAACCAGCTTGCCGGTTGGAAGCATGCCCCGATCTGCAAGCAGCCGGATCATCACGCCACCAAGGAAGAACAGCGTCGCCGGGAAATAAAGTGTGAAGGCCACCGCAGCCAGTACAGACAGCGCCAGACCGATCTTCGATGGGCGATGGATGGCAAATGCCATGACCAGCCCAGTCAGAAGGTAGAACCACATCTCATAGACAATGCTCCAGGCGTTGGGGGTCAGTTGCCCGGTATTGGTGAAATTGGTCAAGAACGTTAAGGCCAGAAAGATCTTCCACGGGTCCTTCAGTTCCGGCGCCGTGTTGGTGACCGCGTTCAACACGATGAACAACATCGTCATGGCAAAGAACAGCGGATAGATCCGAATCAGACGTCGCGCAGCGAACCCGCCCGGCGAATATTTGATCGAGCTGGGAAGGATAACGAAGCCGCTGATGATAAAGAAGAAAAACACTACATTGGTTCCGAAGTTCCAATAGTGTTCGAGACCCGCGAAAACAGAAGGATCATCTGCATACGCGTTCAGTGCGGTCCCCCCGGCCAGATGGGCAATGAACACCATCAGCGAGGTTACGCCCCGAAAGGCATGCACCGTCATATTGAACGACGCGGCATGCCCTTTCGGTGCCGCCTGCGCCTTTGCTGAACCCTCAGCAGGCGCGGCGATCTCCGGAGAAACCTGGGTCTCTCTGACGTCGGTCATGCAGGGACCTTCCTTGCGCCATGCGTTTCGGCGAATTTGTTAAAGGTTTCATGCATATAGGCAATCTGCGCGTCGTCCAGACCGTGGTGGCACGCCAGAAGGATACCGCCACGCATCACCGCATCGGCGGCGGGATAGCCGTCGGGGCTGGTTTGGCACGTGACATTCTTCATGGCCGGTTGTCGCAGGATGTTGCCGGTAAAGACGGGGCGGGTCTGGATGTCCGACTTCTCAAGATAAATCTGCAATTCGCGGCGCGTGAACGGCGCGCCTTCGCGCAGGGTCAATGGGAAGGCCAACCAACCGGTCCGCGAACCCGGCAGTTGTTCGGGCAGGATGAACCAGTCTTCATACTGGGCAAAGAACGCCCGATGCGCGGCAAATGCCTTTTCGCGAACCTGAATATTGTTGTCCAGTTTGCCCAGTTGAACCAAGCCAAAGGCGGCGCTGATCTCGGACGGTTCCAGATTGTAGCCGAGGTCTTCAAACAGGAATTTCGCATCATACTCGATACCGTCCAGCATCACGTTGAAGCGGTTCTCGATGGCCTCGGATTCCACAAACAAGGACGACGAACGCCCCCATGAGCGCAGCAACAGCGCTTTGCGGCCCAGATCGTCATCATTGACGCACAGCATGCCGCCATTGCCCGCACCGTTGATGACATGGCTGCCATAGAAGCTGGTGGTTGAGACGTCGGAATAGACACCCGTGCTGGTTCCATCAATTGTCGCGCCCAACGTATCGGCACTGTCTTCGATCACTTTCAGACCATGGGCATCGGCCAGTTCGCGGATACGGCGCCAATCGGGCAGGTTGCCGATCAAAGATGGGATCATCATTGCCGAGGTTTTCGGTGTGATCATCCGTTCGATGGCATCCACATCGATATTGTAAGTCCCGGGGGCCGCATCGACAAATGCGGGGATCAGGCCCTGGCGGACCAACGGGGCCACTGTTGTCGCAAATGTCAGCGCAGGCGTAATGACCTCACTGCCTTTCGGCAGGTCAAGGATTTCCACGGCGAGGTAGTTGGCCGATGATCCGGAATTGACCATCACACCATGGCGCTTGGCAAACAGGGCCGAGACCTGCTGCTGCATCTCGCGCACTTTGGGGCCCATTTGCGTGGATGTTTTCAGCACCTCGACCACGGCATCGATCTCTTCCTGGCCATGTACTGTTTGCCCGTAATTCACTCTCATTAAAGTCGTCTCCTTAGAAAACTGCTACTGGGCCGCAAGCGGCGGTTGCGCGTACCGCTGCGACGACATCAAATTGCTGTAGTGATCGATCTGCGCATCTGTCAGATGCACCATATCCTCGCCCGAAAGCTGAGCCTTGTACCATTCAACCGTCATTCGAATGGCTTCGGACAGGTCCAGTTGTGGCCGCCAGCCCAACTGTGACTGGGCCTTGGTGCTATCCAGCCGAAGCAGCCCGGCTTCGTGCAAATCATCCGGCGGGGTGCCAAAGGTAAACTTGGGCGCGCCGTCCCCCCAGGTCTCAGTCATTATCTGCGACAGGCTACGGACATTCACTGTGCCGGATACATCCGGCCCGAAGTTCCACGCGCCCGCAAAATCCTGACCGGACCCCAGCAGCCGTGCCGCCAGGGCCAGATAGCCTGACAACGGCTCAAGCACATGTTGCCAGGGTCTGATGCTGTTGGGGTTGCGAATATGAACCGGCGTGTTCTCTGCCGTGGCGCGGATGATGTCGGGGATCAAACGATCCTCGCTCCAATCCCCGCCGCCAAACACATTGCCCGCCCGCACGGTGGCCAGACGCGGGCCGTCTGGGTCGGCAAAGAAGGAATGCGCGTAGGACTGCGCCAACAGCTCGGTACAGCCCTTGGAGGCGCTATAGGGGTCTTTGCCGCCCATGGGATCGTTTTCGCGATACCCCCAAACCCATTCCTTGTTGTCATAGCATTTGTCACTGGTGACAACGACAACCGCCTGCAAGGATTTCATCCGCAGCGCGGCATCCAGAACATGCGCCGTGCCCGAGACGTTGGTGGCAAATGTTTCCGCCGGGCTTCGGTAAGACCGGCGAACCAAAGGTTGCGCGGCCATGTGAATAACCAGATCGGCATCTACATCCGCAAGCGCTTTGTCAACCGCTGCCGCATCGCGGATATCGGCAAACCGACTGTCGGTGAAACCGTCGACCTTGCACAGGTCAAAGAACCCCGGCCCCGGCTCAGGCGGCAGGGACAGTCCGACGACGTCTGCCCCCAGCTTTCTGAGCCAGGCGCAAATCCACCCGCCCTTGAAACCGGAATGCCCGGTTACAAGAACCCGCCGCCCGGCAAAAGCGGCGTCAAACTGAGGATCGACTTGGTCCGTCATGTTCCGATCTCAAATCGCCAGTGCAGGATAGCTTTCGTCGCCCTCGTCGCTGAAATTCATCCAGGGCGGCAGTTCATCGTCGCACAAGGCGTTCAGCGTGTTCCGGTCGCGAATGGTGTCCATCGGATGCCAGAACCCGTCATGGCGGAAGGCCATCAACTCTCCGTCGCGGGCCATCTGGGTCAGCGGCGTCATTTCCAGCGGTTCATTGTCGTCGACCATGTAGTCCAGAACGCCGGGTTCGAAAACAAAGTAGCCGCCATTGATCCAGGTATCGCGCTTGCGCACCTTTTCGGTGAACGCCTCGACCCGGTCGCCTTTGATTTCGATGTTGCCAAAACGCGCCGGAGGTTGAACGGCCGTCACAGTCGCCAGTTTCCCGTGGCTTTTGTGGAAATCGATCAGCGCATTGATGTCGATATTGCCCAGCCCGTCGGAATAGGTGCACATGAACGGCTCATTCGGGTCCAGCCATTCTTTCAGCCGGCGAATTCGGCCGCTTGTCATCGTGTGCGCACCCGTGTCGACGACCGACACGTTCCAGCCGCCGGGGGCCGAGGGTACAAGCTTGAGCTCTCCGGTATCCAGAGCGACCGAGATGTTGTTTGCGATAAGATGGTAATTTGCGAAAAACTGTTTCAGCAGCAACGCTTTGTAGCCCGCTGCAACCACAAAATCCTTGTGGCCGAAATGACTGTAAATATCCATGACCCGCGCGATGATAGGACGACCGCCTACCTCGACCATGGGTTTCGGGATCGAAACCGTCTCTTCGGCCAGACGTGAGCCCAGTCCACCAGCCAGAAGCACCGTTTTCATCGTTTTTCCTTCCTTGTTAAAATCAACTTAAAAAATCGAGAACCACCCAGAAGGATGCCCGACGCGTCGGTTACATCGTCACTTCGTGGGAAACGAATCGAGCCTTTCACGCTCATTGACCCGCCTCCTTCGGCTTCAAGTATACCACACCTTGGCCGTAGCGATTATCAAGACCCGCGATTTCGGCCTTTTGGTACCCATTCGTCAACGCGTACTGCAACAATGATGCTTCCAGCGTTGAATCGTATCCTAAAACGAAAGCGGCAGGCGGGGTTTCGTTAAACAAATCTTCAATCTGGTCGTCACCAACAATCTGGTAGTGCTGCGCCAACTCGGTTGGCGTAAATTGCGCGATGCGATACGCAAATGGACCGGTCGCGAATTCAGGATAGACAGGCAGATCCGCTTCCAGCGGGTATAGCGGCACCAATGTTGCCACAGGCCCTTCGGGTTGACCGCTTTGCGCGATGGCTTGTTGCAGGGCGGCTCCGCCTTCGACGAATTTCTGGGGTGTAAATTTGCTTGGGTTTGTGGCCGCGAGCATCCCCAACCCAAGACGCGGCAATCCCAGCACCAGCATCACAAGGATGCCCGCCCCGATCATTGGAACGACTTGCTGACGGCTGGCGGCGGGCAAAAGCCGGTAAATCAGCGCCAACAGGATCGGAATGCACACGATCGGCTGGACATAATATTGCGGAAAGCCCGGCGTCGGCACAAATGCAAACACCGCCGTAAGGCACATGATGGCCAGAACAACAATGGCCTGTCCAATCCCGGAATTTGCCAGCGCCCCCGAGGACACCCTCAGGCTTGCCACCATCAATACCAAGGTTAGCAGCGCCATTGTCAGGACAAGGGATGACCCCGACAGCCAGGCGGAATAGGCAAGTTGAAGCTTGCTTGCCAACCCAAGCGCCAGTTCCGGCTCGGACGCGGCGTTGGCCTCCCAATACGCGATATGGGGGCCTGTGTGAAACTTCAGGACATGCGCGATGAACAGTTGAGGATCGGACAGCAGGTACCAAAACAACGGCACAGCCCCCAGCAATCCGCCAACCAACAACGGCAGAACAACGCGTTTCAGACGTTCGCTGAACGTGAAACCTGCGGGCAGGAAGAACGCGGCGATTGCGATCGGCGGAATGAGCATCACCGCACTGACCTTCATGCCTGCCGCAATCGACAACAGGACACCAGCCAACACCAAGCGCCAGGGTCTGAGTTCGGTTTCCAGCGTCTCGCAGACAAAAAGCCCAATACCCAAAACCGCAAAGGGCAATGGCAGAAGGTTGTTGGTTGCGGCCATCCCGGCCTCGGTCAAGAACGATTCACTTGTGAGCAGAGCAACCAGTGAAAACGTCGCCAGAAATCCTGATCTGGTCAAACGGTAGGTCAGCCATCCTGTGCCGATCAACAGCAACAGCCACGCGGCAAACACCCCGAACCGAGCCGAACCCAAAAGGCCAAACCCTTCGAACAGCGTGTTGAACCCAAGAAAGTACCAGGCTGAGTACGGCACATGGTTGTAGAAAAAATCGGAATACAGGCTTTGATCCTGCATCAGGCTGCTTGGGGGGACAAACATCAACTCGTCCCTGCGCAGCCCGTAGCTCATCAAACGACCAAACACTGAGACCAGCAGAAACACCAAGCCCGAGATTGTCACCAGGTTCAGCAGCAGACGCCAAATGTTCAGCCGTGAAGGGGCAACCCTTGCACCTGAGGTCTCGTATTGAAGATCGCTCATGACGGGTCTTCTCCGAAAGCTCGGACCTGCAGCGCCCATGAGATCAAGAGGTAGGACATCACCACAATCGGACCCAACGCGATTGCCTGAGCCAGATAGGCGTCAAGTCCCGCTTGCATCAGCCAGTGCAGCAACACTGCGTTCACAAAGTATATCAGAACATAAGAAGAGGCATAATAGGGAAGACGTCCATATCCCTGCACGCCAAAGACATAGCGTTTGTGAATGCGGAAATTCCACAAGACACACAGGGTGAACTGCAGCAATAGCGCAAGCTGGGCCGGGACGTTCAGAACAACCAGCGCGGCGAACACAAGGTACCCGAACGCTGTGTTTACCACACCGCTTCCCAAGAACCGTATGAGCCTGGATCGCATTTCCGGCGGTGACTCCACTGGACTCAGATAGGATCCTGCAGTTTTGCTACGATCACTAAACAACGTATTCAAACCATTTAACCAATATTCGTCAAAACTATGACGAGAACAAAAAACCGGGCAGCCAATCAGCTGCCCGTAGTAGCAAATTCCCCAGTTTGAGGCAGAGGAGCCTTCCCTTTCAGACCAGCGACAGCAGGTGCAACAGGCACACGGGCCGGCTTGTTTTTCAGGTCCGAGACGTCAATCGGGCGCAGCCCGTTCACACCATAGCCCGGCACAAGCTCTTTCAGAAGCCGCTTGGCGGTCAGCTCGTCACATTCGATTGCCGCCGCTTCCAGCTTGCGGATCATGGCCCGCAGTCTTGCAGCCGGAACACCTTCCGGGCGTGCGGAACCGACACCGGGAATACCGCTGTCATGGCGCTGTTCGGAAGCGTCAAACAGTTCTTCGAACAGTTTTTCACCCGGACGGGCACCGATGAACTTGATGTCGATGTCCTCATACGGCTTCAGGCCTGCCAAACGGATCATCCGCTCGGCCAGATCAACGATTTTCACCGGGCGACCCATATCCAGAACAAAGATCTCGCCATGGCTTGTGTCTTGTTTCAGGCCACTGGCAGCCGCGACCAGAGTCAACTGCACAGCTTCGCGGATGGTCATGAAGTATCTCTCCATGCGCTTGTCCGTGACCGTCAGCGGTCCACCGTTCGAGATTTGCCGCTGGAACAGCGGGATGAGCGAGCCGGACGACCCCAGAACGTTGCCAAACCGGACCGAGAAGAACCGGGATTGTTCTTCCGTCTCATTGGTAATTCTGTCCTGCGCCTGAACATAGAATTCAGCCACCCGTTTCGTCGCGCCCATGACATTGGTCGTGTTGACCGCCTTGTCGGTCGAGACCTGAACCATGGCAATTGCGCCAACATTGCGGGCTGCGTCGGCCACGTTGCGCGTGCCGATCACGTTCGTCAGAACGCCTTCGCAGGGGTTCAACTCGACCATGGGCACATGTTTCAGCGCGGCGGCGTTGAACACCAGTTCCGGGCGGTGCCTTTCGAAGATTGCGTTCACACGGGTTTTGTCGCGAATGCTGGCGACATACATCCGGCGCGGAACGTCGGCGAAGTTCTGCGACAGATCCATGTCGATAGAGTAGGCGTTGAATTCGCAGTTATCGATCATGACCAGCTCGGCCGGATCAAACGAAGCGATCTGACGGCTGAGTTCGCTGCCAATCGATCCGCCCGCTCCCGTCACCAGAACGCGACGGCCCTTGAACATCTCGCGCAGCATCGACCGTTCGACTTCTTTTTGCGGACGATCCAGGATTTCTTCGGGGTCAACATCCTGACCCTTTCCGGTGTCGTGATCTTCCAACCCGGGAACGCGCGAAACGGAAATCCCGTTGGCTTCGCACCAACGTGTGATCCGACGAATGCCGTCGCTTTCGAAATGCGTCACGGGCTCGGTCAGAAACAGGCGACGGGGCAGATTGTTCCAGGATTCGAGTTTCTCGATGACTTTCTCAGAGTCCAGCAAGGTGCCAATGATCTGCACATCGTGGAAATACAGGCCCTGTGTGTTGCGGGCGTCATCGATAATGCCAACCGGCTGGAATTTGGAGTCAGTGTTGCGCAGGGACCGAACAAACAAGTCGCAAGCAGCGCCCGTTCCGACCAGAAGAACCGGCACTTTCGTCTGCGCCTGGCAATGGGCCATCAGGCTGGCGTTTTGCCGTGTCAACTCACGGCTGCGCGCGACAACCCGCAATGCGCTGAAGCACAGGATCATGACACCAAACTGAATGACGTAAACCGCAAACGGAACGCTTGCTGTGACGGTCAGGATCGACCCGATCGCCGCAAGACAGCACGCTGCCAGCCCCGCGCCACGCATGATCAGCACAATATCCCGAAGCGAGGTCGAGCGCGCATGACGACGGTAGACACCGGCCAAGGGGAAAACCACCAAGCCAATAATACATGACAGAATCGCCAACGGTCCGGTTGCCGGAACCAGATTTTCAGCGATGGACCCGCCACCGGCCAGGTTCAGCGCGACAATCACCGCAAATGCGGACGCGACAAGGTCACCGATGACAAGCCGGTGATTTGCTCTTAGCTCGTTGAAGATTTGAGACTGCCAAGACTGGAACCCCGACAGCAATCCCCCACTTTCTTTAAATTTATTTCCCTGAGACCCAGCCCCGGAAGAAACATAATCGAAGTCACTCATACGAACGCTCCCGCGCTGCTACACACCTCTTACTGCTGGTTTGACGGATATTGGTATTGGTGCAATTTTCGCACCGCAGACATAGAACTCAAAAAAAACAACCGACTAAACGCCAGCTGGTCGATTTTATGAATCGTACTGTCTTACCCCCTCCACCTGTGCGCCCTAAAATCCTCGCCCAGGCTTGATTAACCATCTCACTCGCAGCTGCCGACAATCGGCTTACAAACAACCATCTCTGGTTCTAACTATGCTCTGACGTTACCACAGGGCAAGGCGGAACAAAAAGTAATTTTTTCACACAAGGACCCGGAAGTGGGTCGGACCTTGAAAATTTGACGTAAAACACTGGTAAAGAACACTTTTATGTCTGATTTTTGGTCATTCAAAGAGCGTTTTTGAATATGATTTGCTCAAAGAAGCCGAGAACAGTTTTGATGCTTGGCCGGGTCCGTTTCCTTTCCGGAAACAGGGGTGCCATGTGTCACTTTTTTAGGCCACTGGGCGACTCGGCAGCCAAAGGTTTACGGGCATCTCTCCCTGCGGCGGCCGTTATTTTATTAAATCGTGTCAACAACTTAATTGTCTCTTGCGAAAGAGGTAATGTCCTCGGGCGAACTCAGTGTCTTTCACGCTGCGCTGGCCGGACTGAAAATTTCCACGCCTTGAATTCACGAGAACCTTGCAAGGCCTTCCACTTTGCGGACAAGGTAACACGCAGTTCGAGTCACTTTGTTGGACGAAACCGCTGTGAAGGTCGACGTTTAAATTAAATTGATCCGTGTGCTAGTTATTTAGGCGTTCCGCCGTAGTGAAACAGTGAGCTTGGTCGTGAATAGAGTTTTCGAAGTCTTCGTTTGCATTCTGGCTGCTTTACTGGCTGCACCGTTCTTCGTCATTGCCTGCCTGATCGTTATGATGAATCTGGGCTTTCCCTTGTTTTTCAAGCAAACACGCGCCGGTAAGTCGGGCGGGGTTTTTAGCATCTACAAACTCAGGACAATGACAGACGACCGCGACTCGGCAGGTAATCTGCTGCCCGACAGCGAGCGGCAAACCCGTGCGACGGCCATGTTGCGGCGCTTGCGGCTGGATGAGGCGCCGCAGCTGCTGATGATCCTGCGCGGCGATATGGCCCTTGTGGGCCCGCGCCCGTTGCTGCCGGAAACGATCCAAGCCTTTGGCGAAGCCGGGCAGATGCGGTGCACCCAAAGACCGGGGCTGACCGGATGGGCGCAGGTAAGCGGCAATACAACACTGTCCAATCAGGAAAAACTGCAGCTTGATTTGTGGTATGTCGCCCACCGATCTTTTGGTTTGGACCTTCAGATCATGGCCGAAACAATCCGTGTGGCGATCCGGGGCGAACATCGCCGCCCTGATCGAATTCAGGCCGCCGAATCCTGGGTCAACGCCAGTACGTCCTTTGAATTGAAGGAGACGACCGCATGAAAACTGTTTTTGTTGGTGCGGTCGAAGGATCCCACGTCGCCTTGTCAGCAATTTGCGCAACCGGCTTTGTTCCGGAAATGGTGGTGACACTGCCGCGCGAACTGGCGCATCGGCATTCCGATTTCGCGGACCTGACCCCGGTGGCCGAGCGCTATGACATTCCGGTTCACTACACCGCCAAAAGCGATTCTGCCGGAACCCTGAATGCGATCCGCGCGGTGAACCCCGATTTGATTCTGGTGATCGGATGGTCGCAGCTCTGTGGGCCGGAATTTCGCGCTCTGGCCAAGATTGGGTGCGTGGGCTTTCACCCCTCCGCGCTGCCGCGTTTGCGGGGACGGGGTGTCATTCCTTGGACCGTCTTGCTGGGGGAACGCGATGTTGGTGCCTCGCTGTTCTGGTTGGGTGAAGGGGCTGATGATGGCCCGATTGCAGCCCAGGCCCGGTATGCCGTGGACCCGGACACGGTCACCGCGCGCGAGCTCTATGACCGCGCCCTGCAAGCCCTGACAGAGTTGCTGCCAAAGCTGTTGGCTCAAATAGAGGAAGGGGATGTTCCGGCAGCCCCTCAGCCCGAAACAGGGATCAGTATCTGCGCCCGTCGTCGTCCGGAAGATGGCCGGATCGACTGGACCCAACCCGCCGCAGAGATCCATCGTTTGATTCGGGCCGTTGGTCCCCCCTACCCGGGGGCGTTCACGCATGGCTCGGACGATACTGAACTGGTCATTACCGAGGCCCGCTTTTCACCCCTTAAAGGGTATTATATCGGCCTGCCCGGGCAGGTTCAGGCTGTCGATGGGCATGTGTTCACCGTCTATTGCGGCGATGGTCAGTGTCTGGACATAACCGGCTGGTCGGGTGCCGAGACACCCCCTGCCCTTCATTCAAAACTTGGATTTAAAGTATGAGTTTCCCCGGATTTTCAACCGCAGACCAAGGGCCCGTTCTGGTCGTTGCCCCCCACCCCGATGACGAGGTGCTGGGCGCGGGCGGCACCATTGCCCGGCTAGCTGATGAAGGCCGCGCCGTTCATGTTGCCATCGTAACCAAGGGCCAACCCCCCCGTTTTAGCGAAGAACAAATCGCTGGCGTGAGGGCCGAGGCGCGCGCCGCCCATAATGTGCTGGGCGTGACCGAGACCCACTGGATGGACTTCCCTGCAGCAGAACTGGCCGAACATCCGCATGGTGCATTGAATGCGGGGCTGGGAGAGCTCATTCGCAATCTCGACCCTTCACTTGTTTTGGCGCCACATCCGGGTGACATTCATCTGGATCACCAACTGACGTTCCTGTCGACCCTGGTTGCAAGTCGCCCGTATCAATCCGCGTATCCGGCGACCATTGCAGCATATGAGACGCTGTCCGAAACCAACTGGAACGCGCCCTACCTGACACCGGCCTTTGTTCCCAACGTTTTTGTGGACATTTCAGACACGCTGGAGCGCAAGCTTGATGCATTCCAGTGCTTTGCCAGTCAGGTCAAACAGCCACCGCATGAGCGTTCCGTGGCCAGTTTGAGAGCATTGGCGACCTTGCGCGGCGCGACCGTACATCGCCACGCCGCCGAGGGGTTTGTTCTGGTTCGGTCCGTGACCTAAGCGTTCACGCTTTGCCGTAACGCCGCATTGCCGATCTTCACCACGGTTTCCGCCAATTGGTGGGTTCGATCCGGCGACCAGGTCGGGTCCACCAGAAACGCCAGACTGGTCTGTCCCAGTTCCTGCGCCACCGGTAGCGGTTTGTCAGGCGTCAAGTTGTATCTTTCGAAAACGCCTTCCCGGTAAATCTCTGAACAGCTTCCGCTGAATATGGGGAACCCGGCCTCTGACACTTCCGCGATTATTCTGTCGCGGCTCCAGCCGGCGCTCAGGGCCTGAGGTTCGACAAACGCATAAAACCGATAGTAGGCATGCGTCAGATCCTCCGGGGGCATCGGCACACGAAACGCCGGACAGGCCGCCAAAGCGTTTGCCAGAATCGCTGCGTTTTCCGTCCTGTGCTGGCGCCAGCCGTCCAACCTTTTCAGCTGCACCCGGCCTATGGCCGCCGACATTCCGGTCATCCGCAAATTTGTCCCCGGTTCGGCACTGTGCAGCCAACGGAAGCCGGGAGGATGGTCCTTGCGATGGACCTGATCATAGCTTTTGCCGTGGTCCTTATGGCTCCAGGCGCGGGACCACAGATCATCGTCATCCGTGACCAGCAAACCGCCTTCACCCCCGGTCGAAATGATCTTGTCCTGACAGAAGGAAAAAGACCCAAACGTGCCGAATGTTCCGACGTGACGGTCCTCGATCATCGCGCCATGCGCCTGCGCGCAATCCTCGATCACCCACAGGTTGTGAGCTTTCGCAAGCTCCATGATTGCGGGCATATCCGCGGGCCAACCCGCAAGGTGGACCAATATGATGCCGCGTGTCTTTTCCGTCAGCACCGCTGCAATCGTCTCGGGTGAGAGGTTCTGAGTGTCGCGGTCCACATCCGCAAAAACCGGTGTGGCCCCGGCCATCAGCACGGTGCTGACCGAGGCGATAAAGCTGCGGGGCGTCACAATGACTTCGTCGCCCGGCTGCACGTCAAGCACCTGCAAGGCTGCGTCCAACGTCACGGTGCCATTTGCCATGGCAATCGCATGGGATGAACCGGTGTAGGCGCGATACTCTTGCTCGAAGGCGTTTACATCCGGTCCCGTCCACGCATTGACGCGCCCGGACCGCAGAACCCGTTCAACCGCAGAGATCTGTTCTTCATCAAAAACTGGCCAAATCTGACTCATTACTCTTCCTATGAAACTGAAAGACCCGGGACGACCGAAGGCTTTCCCAACTTCAAACGCTATACGTTACACAACGGCTAATAGAATTGCCTGCGTGCAGCATAAACGCCAAGTCTTAAATCATCCAAGTGGGAATAGCAGGACAATGTTCGCAAATCGGGCGGCACCGTTTCAACAATCCGAAGAAGGCGCGGCGCTGTCTCCGAAGACTTAACAATCGCGTGAACCGTCAAATCGATACTGATCCAAGTTCAGCTGATTTTCGCCTGCTCGGGTCATATTCCCATCGCTCTGTTTTTGAACAAGAAATCGACGCGATCCAAAAGCTTGATGCGGGCTGCGATCTGTTCGTGCGCTGCCTTTTTTCGCGATGTTCGCCTAACTGTGAACTCGGCCCTATACTTGGTTCGCTTGACATGAAAGACAGCCTAAACCAGCATTAAATTAACGTCAGATCTTAGTGTGAACATTTGTTGATGAGTGACTTTTCTAACCTCTCGCCCGGTTCGGGTTGTGATCCGTCAGCGGGCCCGCATTCACATACAAGAAAACCCAAAATCGTGTTCGTCGGCAGCCTGACGACGTCGCTGACCAACTTCCGCTATGACATTCTCAAGGAACTGTCCCAACGCGCAGATGTTATTGCCTGCGGCCCGGAACGGCACCCCAAGACCGAAGCTACCTTGGCCGATTTGGGAATTGAGTTCCGACAATTTCCTTTGTCGCGAGCCGGGTTGAACCCGTTTCAGGATCTGTCGTCGCTTCGGTCCCTGATCCGGATCTGCCGGGACGAACGGCCGGACATGGTGGTCTCGTACACCATGAAACCGATGATCTTTAGCGGGCTTGCCGCGCGGCTGACCGGTGTGCCGCAAAACTATGCGATGTGTACCGGGCTTGGATATGTGTTCTCGGAAGACGATCAATCGTTCTTCCGAAATCTGTTGCGCAAACTGTCCGTCGCCCTGTACCGCATTTCACTGAAAGACGTGGATGAGGTTTTTGTCTACAACTCTGTCGACGCGGCAGAGTTTCGATCCCGACGCCTGATCGCGGCTGACGTGCCCATGCTTCAGATTCCCGGCTCGGGCGTCAATCTGGAACATTACCAGCATTCTGAACCACCCAGCGGCCCGCCCGTCTTTCTAATGGTTGCGCGCCTGCTGCGGTACAAAGGCGTGTTCGAATATGTCGAGGCCGCCCGGATGCTGCGGCAGAAATACCCGGATGCGCGGTGCCAGCTTTTGGGCCCGCTGGACGACAACCCCAATTCGGTCAGTGCCGAGCAATTGTCCCAATGGCAAAAGGACGGAGATATTGAATATCTGGGGGAAACGGATGACGTACGCCCCTATCTGCGGGATTGCTCGGTCTTTGTGCTGCCGACGGCGTATCGCGAAGGTATTCCGCGTTCGATCCTCGAGGCGATGTCAACCGGGCGTGCGGTCATAACTACCGATGCGCCGGGTTGTGAAGATGCGGTGTCTGACGGGCAAACGGGCTTTATTGTTCCGATGCGGAACTCTCAGAAACTTGCTGACGCGATGCAGCGCTTTGTCGAAGACCAGGGCCTGATTGCGACTATGGGTCGTGAGGCGCGTCATCGGGCGGAAAATGAGTTCGATGTCGCGCGGGTCAACACGATATTGCTGCGGAAAATGGGACTGATGAGCGAACACGAAAGCTTGCCGCCATCAGGACTGTCGATCCAAATGGCGGCAAACGAGGCGTAGAGCCTGTTAAGCAACCGAAGGGTCAGGGGAACCGGAGCGAACCGCTGGCTCGTCGGTTTTCACAAACTCCTGCAGGCTGGTCCATTGCCGCGATATTCCCGGCATATATCCATTCAGTTCATCAGCGTCCTTGGCAAAAAACTCTGCCATTTTCCGGGACAGATCGGCCGGCAATGGGGGGTATTCCACCTTTCGCGCCACGGCATTGCGCACGGCCTGCACCGGCCAGGTATTTCGGACAGGATCCAGCAACGGCCTTACCGGGCCAAGCACCCGGCGCAACCCGCGCGGAACCAAGGGAATTTCCTTATCCTTCACGCGCGTTTGTAGCGGAGGGTTCAGCGTACCCGCAAATCCGATATGGCCGCTGACCTTTGCCAGCTGCTCTTGCGCAGCGGTCCGGACGTCTTCGTAAGCCAGCAGCAAAACGTGATCTGCCGGAAACAGTTCGTAAAAGCGCCGCAGGTGGAAGGCATATAGCCCGTCATTCAAAAACCGTTGATCGGCGGCGCGGTCCGGGTCCAGATGAGCGTAGATGTCGTCATTCACCTCACCCCGACGAAACAGCATGCAATAGTCCGAATAGGCACGTTGCACAGGATCGCGCATCTGAACGATCAGCCGCACACCCGGACAATCGCGTTTGATCCGCTCGGCCGCCTTGGGTGCCGTCATATAAGAGTTCGATTTCTCACCAACCAGCTGAGCGCCGCCCGTGGCCTCAAAATAACTGCCATACCAATCCGGCCCGCGTTCGTATTCACGAGAGAAATAATGCAGTTCCGGATCCGGCATGAAAATTTCCTCCGTCTCCATCAGCGACATCTGCAACCAGGTCGTCGCGCATTTTGCGGCACCGATGATCAGAAAATCCATTTGTCTTTCAAGCGGCATTAATCAGGCCCCTTCGCTTAACAATGCTTTCATAAATTGAACTGACCCGAGCGACATGCACATCGCGGCTCATGCTTTGGTGCACGTTATCTCGTGCCGCTGCCGTCACTGACTTTTTCAGGTCCGGCGACTCCAGAAGCTGTCGTACGGGGTCAACAAATGCGGACGGGTCATAGGGATCCACCAAAAACCCGCTGCGACCGTTTTCGATTGCCTCGGGATTGCCGCCATGGTTGGTCGCCACAACAGGTGTTCCCAGATGCATGGCTTCGATCAATGTCCGGCCAAAGGGTTCGTCCAGTGCCGTGACCAACAGCGCGTCGACACCTGCCATGGCCTCAGCAATGGGCGACCTGTGACCCATCAGGTGGATTTGTTCGGTAATGCCCAAAGTGCGCGCCAAATCCCGGCATGTGTCTGCCAAACCTATATCGGCTGTCTCTTCCTGACCAAACACCACCCCGTGCACGGGGCGGTCCGGAATGGCGGCAGAAATCTCTGCCACTGCGCTGACGAAGTGATCTGGCCGTTTTCTTGTGTTGAGCAGGCCAAAATACCCCAGCAAGACCGCATTCTCGGGCAGGCCCAATTCCGTGCACAAGGCTGCGTGACAGGTCGAATGTTCGGGCGGATCGCTGGAAAAATCGAACGGGCTGCGCACAACTTCGAACCGGTCATCTATTGGCCGGATCGGTTTAATGGGACGGGCAAATTCGGAAACCGAGAGGATCTTGTTGGCAAAGATCGGCGCAATCTTGTTGATGCCCGAGGCATCAGGGCCCTGTCGGTGATACCAAACAAACCGGGTCCCCGCCAAACGCGCCGGAAGCGCCCAGTTGGCATGCATGCGCCCGTCATTTGTGGTGACGATGTCGATGTTAAGCTGTTTCAGAATTCGAACAAAGCGGGGCACCGAGCGGGTCAGATATTTCGGCAGCGAGGCGTCACTGTCCGAGCGGCTGTAAGACGGTGCAATAATGCCAGGCTCTGTGATCAACTGATAATCCAGCCCGAGGGACGAGATATATTCCCCCAGATCACCGGCTTCGCGATGCAAGGCAATGATGGGTTCAAACCGCGCGCGATCAAGGGCCGCCACAAGGCTCAGCGATGAGATATGACTGCCCCCGATCTGATCCCCGCCGACATAGGGGAAAAACACCCGGATGGGATTTGGCATAACAATATTCCTGACTATTCAGTGTTTGGTGATAAAATAACGGTCCGGCTAACGACCAATGTGTCGCCGGGAAGCAATGCGCCAACAGCATCAAACGCGTCGGACAACAGCTTGGATTCTCTGGTGACACTGTATTCAATAACGGTTTCACCCACCGGCTCGGCATCAGTTGCAAGACCCGCCGCGACCACCTCATTATGTAGGGTCTGTGCCGTCGCAAGCCGCGTGCGCAACGTGAGCAATTCTTGTTCAACCTGATTGAGACGGGTTAGGGCCTGCGATCTGGCCGTATCTACCAGAGCCAATTCGTCCCGTTGCGCGCGGTTGAGCTGTTGCTTGGCATTCAGCAACGCAATCTCCAGATTGAGTCGCTCGGATATCAGGTTGCTGAGCGAGATATTCAGCGCCGTGACCCGCGCGTTGACCGCCAGCCCACGTTCCTTCAGTTCATTCACGCTTTCCAGATCTTTCCGCGTAAACTCGATCTGTTCTTCGCGCAGCTTCAGCTGTTCTTCCAGGCTTTTGATCTGCTGCTCCTGAACCTCCTGCAGTTCGCGAAGGCTGACCCCCTGCCCGCTGCGGGCCGTCTGGGTGGCTGCAAGGATTTGACCTTCCAGCCCGCCGATCTCGGCGGTTCCATCCTGATCCTCGGAAGACAGGGCATCGAGATCGGTCGTAAGACGCTCGCGCTCGTTTTCCAAAGCTGCGATTTGCGTGGTCAGCAAACGGATCTCGCCGCCCAGGCTGAGAGTCTGAAAATCATTCCCGGACCCCAGCTGCAATGGCGGTCGCAAGGGGCCACCAGCCAGGGCCAAAGCCTGCTGTGCCGTCAAACCGGGCCGGAACGGATAGGCGCCGGGCGCCGTAACGTCGCCCAGAACATAGACGGGCAGATGGTCGATCACCTCAATCGCGACATGTGGCGGTTCAGCAAGTCCCACCTGCCGCCGCAAACGCGTTTCGATCAGTTTGGACAAGGACTCCAGCGTGTTCCCACTGGCTTGAATCTGTCCCGCCAGCGGCACCATCAGGGTTCCGTCCGGGCCGATTTTGTATTCGCCCGAGACCCCGTCCCATTGAACAAATGACGACACGACAGGATCCCAGCGCATCGCGCGCAGCAACAGGCGGTCATGTTCAAGAAGCTCATAGCTTTCAGCATGCGCAACTGCCGGGACGTAGCCAATCGACATCAGGGCGCAGCACAAAATAAGTCTTATGAATTTCAATGCGTGATCCTCCCGGTACGCGGTGTTGCAGTATTGTTTTGGTGATTGGCCAAACCGGTTCTGAACTCGGCCATGCACGATGCGCTTAGCGATAGTGCAAGGATCAGAGGAACATTCCAGAACCGGGGATAAAAGGCCGGAAACATGTTCAGCATGACGCTGTAGACCATCAGGATGGTCAGCGTGATCGCGGGCACCTTGCGGGACCCGTTGGATGCAAATGCCAGCCATGCAAGATAGATGCCCGTCAGGATAAAACCGACAAGCCCGAGGAGCGAGATCAACCCACCCTCGGTCAGCGCAAGAAGATACATGCTGTGAACCGGTGCGCCATGGTCGCTGACGGTCCGGTATTGTTCGGCACCCAGCCCCAGGAACAGAGTATCCTGCGCGACATGCAATGCCTCTTGGATCAGGAAATACCGGCCATCGAATGTGCCGGCTTCGCTGATGTCGCCATCAACCAATGCGCCAAGGACCCGGTCCTGAAACACTTCGGGCAGGAAATACTGGCCAAATTCAAGCATCGAGAACAGGGCGATCAAGAACCCGACCAGGGTAATCACAATGCTGCGCCGCGTTCCGCACAGGAAAACGATGATGATGGTGCCAAGCGTACTGATCAACAGGCCACTGTTCGATCCGGTCAGGATGACCCCGTAATAGAGCGCCGGCAGACATATGACCAACCAGATGGCCTTGATTTCTTTCAGATAGTACAAGCCCAATGTAAGGATGATCGCGATTGCGGCCAGAGTGGCACATTCGTTTTCACGCTCGATCAGTGATCGCATCCTGCCGTTGTAAGACAGCAGGCGCGGCCCCGCGTCTTCGACGAAGTGAACGATATAGGCGCCGAATACCATCACAAAGGTGATGGACACGATCAGCACCCGCAGCAATGCGATCACCTGCGGGTAGCTTCGTGCCCCCAGCAACAAGGGTAGCAGCATCAGCGAAAAGAAATACTGCGATACCACAGTCACCAGTTCGACAGGATTGCCGTTTACCAACGAGCTTATGGTCAGCCCCCCGGCGAAAAGGAAAAAGGACAGATACCACATGCCACTGGCGCGGCCAAAGTAGTTGAGAGGCAGACGTTGCTGAGACACCAGAACAATAACGGCGATCACCGCGCAGGCGTCAGAGGCTGTGAAATAGACCGCTTGCAAGCGCAGGTAATTGATGGGTGCCAAAGCAACCACAAGGAACAGAAAGAACCCTTCCAGCCCGGTCAACCCGGCGCGTCTGAAACCGAAGACATCCGGCACCTGAAAACTGCCGTGTTGAGCCGGTTTGACGGGTTGGTGCAAAGCGTCAGCTTTCACGAGGCACCCCCTTGTTGACGGCTGCACTGACAGCCCGTTTCAACACGATACTACACAAAACCAACCAAATGGCGTTACAAATCAAGTGCGACGCCGCAGCCCCGGCTACTCCGAAAGTTGTGACCATCGGGTAGATCACGACAAAAAACAGCCCGGTAATTAGGGCGCCGATCCTGACCATCGCGCGGTCCTGTTCCAGGCTCAGCAGCGCGGGGTTGACGATGCAGCCAAACAGATAGAACCCAACGGCCACGGCCTGAATTGCAACAACAGGAACCGCAGGGCCGAATTCCGGCCCGAAGAACGCCAGTATGATCTTATCCAGTTGCCAGATGACCGGTGTCAGCACCAGCACCAGCACCACCGCAAACCCCGCGCTTATGTTGCGCAGGATTTTCCCCAGCTTCGCGACTTGTCCGCGTGCCGAAAGCCGCGTGAATTCCGGGTAGATCGTTTGGCTGAGCGGGCGACCCAGTCGCAGTGCTGCATCTCCGCAGCGCCGCGCGATATGGTAGTAGCCAACCGCAGTTGCCGGAACCATCGCGGCAAGAATAATCACGTCCAACCGTTGCGAAGTTTGGCGTAAAATGACCGAGAGGTTGCTGTTCCACATGAACCGCAGGAACCCCGGATTCTCGGCCAGCGTTTCCCGGATACCGCCAAACTGCAACCGATGCCCGCGTTTTCGCATCTGGGTCAGCCCCACCAGATAGGCCAATGTGCCGTCCAGCAGACTTATGAGAACGAAAATCGCTGCGAACCCAACCAGACCAAGGTCGAAAGCCCAGGCCATGATCGCCAGAAACGCCCGAAACGCGGCTGTTGCACTGTCCAGTTTGGCCAGAATGTCAAAGCGATCATAGATGCGAAGCAGTGAAATGCCTGTCGCCCTCAGCGACAGGACACAGGCTGCGGCCCCGACCGGCAACAGCCAGAAATAGGTGTCTTCCAGTCCAAGCAATGGTGCCAAAATGGGCGCGAGAAGAAACGCCACGGTGGCCGCTAGCACTCCGCCAGCCAAGTCCACGAGCACGGACAGGCCGATCAGCCGTCCGAAGCGATCCACCTCATCGTTTTCCAGCGCCGTACTGGCATGTCGAATGACGGCCTGCCACGGCTCCAGATGCAGCAATCTGGCCATAATTCGGCTGTAGGCCTCCAGAACAGCAATCAGCCCCAGCCCCGCCGCACCCAATGCGCGCGCGCCAAAGGCAAGATAGACCATTCCAAGCAGAGCAACCGCAACCTGTGCCGAGAAAATCCACTTGAGATTGCGCAGAAGGCGCTTTTTCAACGGCTCATCGCGAAGCCCGGATGACAGGCGCGCAGTCAAGACAGGTCTCCGGCCATGATGGCAAGCCATGTTTCAACATGGCTCAACCCCGTTTGCGGATCCAAAGCCCACGGATCATCAATGCGGTTGGGATCCAGCCCATCGCGGGTTTCTTCCCAAGCATCGGGCAAACCGTCCAGATCGCTGTCGGCGACCGGATTGGCAGACGCAATATCGGGCCAGCCGCCAACTTGCTCGACCTTGTCGATGATCTGACCGGTGCAGTTTTGAACATCCCCGATGATAGCCGCATCCAGCTTATCCGGTTCGCGGTGCCCTTCGATCCGGTCCCCTGAACGGCTCAGCACCGTTTCAAGCGCTTCGGCGGCCGGGAGGGGATCTGTCGTCAAAGGCCAGCTTCCGGGAGGAACCTGTTGCTGCATGGCGACCACGTCCAAAACCTCGAACCGGCGCGCGCGGCAGCCGTCGGGCGTGCCTGCAATGTTGCCCTCGGCCCAAAGGGCAACGGCATAGTCATCCTCCCACTCGAACACCTGAACGGCTTCGGGCGTTTTGCGGATGGTATCGGGGCCGGTCAGGGCGACATTCCCGATATAGGCGACAGCAGCGTCGCCCAGCAGGTCGTAGAACTCGCCAAACTGGCTGATAGGATTGTAGAAAACGTTGTTGATGACCTCGACCGGGCCAATATCAGTTGCCTTGATGTCCGGCTGCCGGTCACGGTGATGCGCAAACAGATTTCGGATCAACGAGATCCGGCCGCACGCATTCGTGGGGCCTTCGTCCGAGCAGATCAGCGCCCCTTTTGAATGGCGCCCTTTGGGATGGTTCGAACGATCCAGGCTAAGCGCAACAATACTGTCCGCCAGTGTTATGTCCTGCGCGGTCGCGTTCGATACGTGAATGTTGACCGTCTCGTCCGAGGCGAACGCCAGGGACAGGTTGCCAAGATAGACGCGCTGACCGTTTTCTACCGTTACCGCATCCACAACCGATGACTGTTCATCCGTGACCCCGGGACGCGCTTTCAGAAAGCGCACCACGACATCGTTCACGTTCTTCAATATCAGCGTGCCGACTTTCCCTTCGACAATCCGCAGCTGTATGCCATCCCCGGGCGCAGTCTGTCCGGCGATATAGGTGTTTGGTCCAACCCAAATCGCGTTCGTCAGGTCGATAGTCCCGCTAACCGCAAAGACACATACGCGCGGGGGGCCGTTGCCTTCGGCACAATCCCGAAGCGACCCCGGACCACTGTCGTTCAGGTTGGTCACAGTCAGAACACTGCCGCCCTTCCACCCGACAGCACCAGCGCCATAGCCTACGGCACCCGGAAAGGCAGACTCTGCCGCGACATCTTGCGCCAAAAACAAAGCAACGCTCAGGGCAATGACGGTCGACGCGCGCGCAATCAGCTTAGTAGTAGCCTGACTTATTGTAGGAATAATAGTCGGCGCCACCGCCATAACCATATCTCCTGTGCTTGCGGGTGTTCACGTCGTTGATAATTGTTCCCGTGACGTCAATTCCGTTACGCTCCAGCTTGTCCACGGTGTCACGCAGGACGGCCTCGCTGGTATTGCCCCAACGCACAACGATCAGGGTTTTGTCGACAAGGTCGCCCAGCCGGCACGCATCATGCACGATCAGAGTTGGCGGAGTGTCCACGATCACCAGATCGAAATGCTTGCGCAGCTTGGTGTTCAGGCGTTTGAGCGTGCTTTTTGCATTGGCCGGCGACTGATCGTCCAGCATGTGCAGCGACAGAAGGTGGAACGCAGTCTCGCCGTTGACGACAACCGGCTGAGGCACGACTTTGTCTGCCAAAACATCCGCGGCACTGGCCGGTTTTGCATCCGATCCAACAAGCTTGGTCGCGCCTCTTTTGTGGTTGTCCAGATCAAGGACCAGAACTTTCATCTGCTCTTTTGCAGCGGCCGCAGCGATGGAAACGGCGACCGTGGATTTACCTTCGCCGGGAAGGCCGGATGTGATCATGACGATCTTGCCATCCGTGACCAGATTGAACCAAAGCGTCAGGAACCCGCGCAGCGCCTGAAAGAAGGACGGCGTCGCGTCGCCCTCAAGGAACCAGGACGACGTATTCTCGCGACTGAAAAATGTGCGTTCCTTGATGCTTGGCAGGAACCCAAAATTCGCAAGGCCGGAAATTCGGGCGGTCTGGCGTTCGCTCCAAAGACGGTAGTTCAGGCCTTCCAGCAACAGCGCTGCGATAAAGGCCAAGGCCAGACCGGCAACACCGCTGACCGCAACCGCAACACGCGGGTTTGGCCAATACGGCTCAACAGGAATGCGCGCGAATGAGACCTGACGCGCGCCTTGACCGGCAAACTCCAACTGTGTCTCAAGCTCATTCAGCTTTTCGATTGAGTTCTGATACCTGAGGCGCAGCAGTTCAATCGACCGCTCCATCCGCATCAAGGCCAGCTCTGAGCGTGTGCGTTCATGCAGCGCCACCTGAATCTCGGCCAGTTCCTTCGCCACACGGTCGGATTCGTCTTTCAGCGCCTCGTCGTCCTTGACGGCATCATAGATCGAAGACAGACGGTCGTTCTCGGCACGCAACCTGTCAGGCAGGGTCAAATCATCCAGTTTGTTTTGCCGAATGAACGCCGCCAGTTGCAGTTCGGATTGCGAGAGTTCTTCGCCCAATTCACTGACCCGCGTCCGCAGGAAGGTGATGGAGTCCGAAATCAACTCGGTCCGCTTCAGCTTTGACCTTAGGATGTAGGTCTCGGCAACGGTGTTCGAGAATTTGGCGGCCAGAAGCGGGTCGTTGGATGTTGCGATAATCTCGATGGCCAGGCTTTCGCCCCGGCGAACCACCTTGTAGGACCCCAGCGTTTTGTCGATGACCTTTTCTCTGCGATCTGCTGTTGAGCCGGGCGTTCCAGGGTCTGCATATGGCACAAAGGTCGGATCATTGAACAATGACATTGCTTCGGCCACATCCGCCGCAAACTCGCGGGACCGCAGAATATCCATCTCGGTTTCGATAACCGCGCGGGTCAGTTCAAAGGTTTCCAGTTCAACCTCGGTCGCGCTGACCCGGGTCTCGAGCATCGTCATGACAACGGTTGAAACTGTGCGGTAGCGTGGCTCGAGCAGGCGAACCGCCAGGAATGTAATCCCGACGACCACCGCAACAATGGCCAGCATCATTGGCATATGTCTTCGCACAATGTGCGAAACGCCATCTAATCCGACGCGACCTTCACTTTGCGACACAACTGTATGTTCAATTCTCTCTTGAACCGTCATATTCAAACCCTTTTACCGCAATAGCGGTACACTCACTCTTAAAACTTCCGGGGCTCGAACGTGCATTTGCCGAAAAACCGAGCCCGCCAGCCTGAGTTCACACAAACCTAGGCAGACTTCGACAAACCACTATTGCTCGACGCCTTAACATACATCGCCTTAAGATAGGCATCCTCGTGCAACTGTATATACCTCTCGGCAGAAAATTCCGACTTAATTCTTTCACGGGCCAGTTGGCCCAACTCCGCGCGCTTGTCCGGTCCCGCATCCAGAAGTTGCGCCACGGCCCCGGCCTGAGCGTCCGGATCAGCCGGTGGAACGACAAGCCCGGAGTTGCCGACAAGAAAGCCGCTGTCACCCACATCCGTTACGACGCAGGGAACCTGGCATGCCATTGCCTCGGCCACCGCCAGTGGGAAGGCTTCGCCCCAGGCTGAGGACAGCAGAAAAATATCGAGACCCGGCACCAGTTTTTCCACATCGGGTCGGCCTTCGAAGGCGCTGACCCTATCGCTGATGCCCAAAGCGTTGGCCTCGGCCACCGCAGGGCTTGTCGTGGTGCCCTGCCCAAAGATCACCGCATGCACATCGTAGCCGGATTCAAGCAGCTTTGCCGTTGCCCTGACCATCGAAACATGATCCTTCATCGGATGGCTGCGGGCAAAATTGCCGACAAAAAACCTGCCGTCATTCACGCCGCACAGATCCTCAAGCCGCTTGCGCGCCGCATCGTCCGGGCGAAACATATTGGTGTCGATCGCATTGGGGATAAGCGCCGAATTCGCGCCCGAGAACCCAATAGCCTCGTGCTGTTTGCGCGATACGTCCGAACAATAGGTAATCTGCCCGGCGAAGCCTGACAGTTTGGCCAGCGCGCGTATCAGAATGCGGTTTGAGCATTTCTCGTTCTGAATGTCCTGCAAGGAATGGTGCACCGCCCAGACAAGCCCGGGTTTCGAAGTGATGCGCCCGGCAATTGCGGCCCAGGCCGCCATGCATCCGTGATACATCCATCCATGCACGACGTCCGGAGCGTGTTCCCTGACCGCACGGCGCAGGTTCACCAGCGAGCCCGGCGTCACCTGCCCTTCCCGCAAATTCAGCGAAGTGACATTGACCCCCAAAGAGCGGATCGGCTCTGCAATAACACCGTCACCCATCAACGAGACCACCGAATGATCGCGGGCGTCAGATCCCAACGCCGCTAAATATCTTTGCAACATAATTTGGGCACCCCCAACATTGGTGCCCGTAATCACATGAACAACTTTCATTAAAAATACCTGCTACAAATCAAACAACGGAACAATGATGTAGTTCACAATTCTAAAGAATGAGCCTGCGAAGTCTTGGATTGCCACTTGTTTGTGACGGAAAGTGCGGTTTCCAGATTATTGTTGAAGAAATAGCTTCAATCATTTCGAATCTACTTTGATCGTCAGCTTCACCTATCTGAACTTACATCGACTAGAAATTGACAATTAATTACAAATACTTAAAACGTTATGTGCGCTTCCATAAGCGGCACCGTCACCAATGACTCAGTTCATAAACCCCCTTTGCTGCAATCCTGCTGCGATGGCCCCGGCCGCCAGCGACGCCCCGGCCGGGCTGAAATGCGCGTCTGACGCGTACAAATCCTTTGGCCTGGGATGCGCTTCAAACTGATCTGTCAGGTCGATCACCGCCAGCCCAACCTCGTCGGCGGCGCTTTGAACCAAGTCTCTGAGCGGGTCGTGCAGGAAGTCCTGCGATATCAAACCACTAAAACGATCGACCGGGGGCACGAAGACGATAACAAGCTCGCCCCCCCATTGCGCCACTATCTCCTCAGCGCGGCTGAGAACATCCTTGTACTCGGGTTGTGGCGCGACCGCCTGCGGGTAGTGAAGCCCCAACAGCTTGGCAGTTTTTTGCAAGGCAAGGAAATTTCGAACAACACGTCTGGATTGGAAATAGTGGCTCAGGGACAAGTCCATGCTGCCCCACTGGTGATCAATCTGATCTGTCAGCGTTGCAAGCTGTTGATCCGATTTGGCGACAGGCCCGAAATCCACCCCGTCTTCCAGAGCTTGTGCAAGCCACGGCATTGTCAGTTCGCGGTTCAGGTTTCGCCAGTCATTGCCTGCAAAGAACACCATTATCGTCAAATCCGGCTCAAAGGCCGGGCCATAGCGCCCCAAAACCGCTAGTTCGAACAAGGGCCCGGCGCTGCGGTGCCCCAGATTCAACAAGTTGGGAGAATAGGCGCGCAGCTGGTCCGCAAGGTGTTCACCATCTTGCAAACAGAACCCCTCAACAAACGAGTCCCCCAGCACCAACACCTCAATGTCGCCATCATAGACAGAGTCGGGATTTCGGAACCCTAACCTGTCGGGCTCATACGTGACCGGCTGGCCATCCAGCGAACACAGAAACATCTGGTTCTTGGGCTGCGGTGCCAAAACCGCCTTGCTCAACTGTTTGAGTTCCACCGCGTTGTTGACGCTTTTCAACGTCGCAGCGGGCGGTAGGTTTTGCAGATACGGTGCCAGATCAACATCGTCCTTCACAATGCCGACCGACCCCAATTCGCCTTGTAGAGATTTGACGCTGATATAGCCTTCGAACAGAAATAGCGTCGCCAACAAGGTGGACATGCAAATCCCGACCATCAGCCGTGTGTCGCGTCGTGTGAACACTGCGGCAAGCACCAAAAACAGGCCCAATGCAGCCGGAACCAGAACATAGCGCAGCAACCGTGCGGTGCCGGCGGCGTATTCGGCGAAGTTGACCAGCGCGTAAGCCGACGTGGCAAAAAAGTACAATGCCGGGATCAAGCACAGAATCCGGCCTAACCGTTCGCCACGCCCAACGCTGTCCAAATGATCGCTCCCGTTCATGTAGAAACTCTGCCCTTGGCCCAGCGACCGAGGCGCATGGGCGTTAAGTCTCTGATAATCTGCACGCATTCCTGAAATGCAAGACAAGTCGTTCAAGCTTGTTCAACGGCTGCGTGAGTGTTGCCAAACTGAACCTTGAGTTGTGCTTTTTCCTTAAATCTTAATTAATTTGGAAACGAAAAACAAAGGGCAGGCCGATAAAGGCCCACCCTCTTTGGTTTTGCTCGATCAGTGACCGGGCCGAAGCACGGTTATCCGGTCGGTTTTGGTTTAGCCGATGATCGCGTTGAGTGTTGCGCTGGGGCGCATCACGGCAGCGGTTTTTGTCGGGTCGGTGTGATAGTAACCGCCCAAGTCAGCCGCTGCGCCTTGCGCGTTGGCCAATTCGCTAAGGATTTGCTCCTCCTTCGCTGCCAGGTCTGCCGCGATGGGTGCGAACTCTGCCGCCAGTTCCGCATCGTCCGACTGCGCGGCCAGTGCTTCGGCCCAGTAGCGAGCAAACCAATAGTGGCTGTCGCGGTTGTCGGGCTGGCCGACCTTGCGGCTGGGCGAGCGGTTGTTGTCCAGAATGCCCTGCGTCGCGGCCTCGGCTGCGGCACCCAGAACACCCGCCTTGGCGTTGCCCTTGCTGTCGGCCAGGAAGTTCAGGGATTCACCCAGCGCGCAGAATTCACCCATCGAGTCCCAGCGCAGGTGGTTTTCCTCAACCAACTGCTGCACGTGTTTCGGGGCCGAGCCGCCCGCGCCGGTCTCAAACAGACCGCCGCCATTCATCAGCTTGACGATGGACAGCATCTTGGCCGAGGTGCCCAGTTCCAGGATCGGGAACAGGTCGGTCAGGTAGTCGCGCAGCACGTTGCCGGTGATGGCAATCGAGTCATTGCCTGCCGTGATGGTTTCCAACGACTGGCGGGTCGCCTCGCGTGGGGCCATGATCTGAAACTTGTCGGCAACGCCTGCGGCCTCAAGCACGGGCGTCACGTATTTGATCAGCTCGGCGTCATGGGCGCGGTTTGCGTCGAGCCAAAAGATCGCCTCGGACCCGGTCAGGCGCTGACGATCCATCGCCAGTTGGATCCAGTTCTCGATGGGGGCCTTCTTGACGGTGCAGGACCGCCAGATGTCGCCTTGTTCCACATCATGCGAATGCAGCGTCTCGCCATTGGCCAGAACGATGCGGATGGTGCCATCAGCAGGGGCCTGGAATGTGGTCGGGTGCGAGCCATATTCTTCGGCCTTTTGTGCCATCAGGCCGACGTTTGCGACCGCACCGGCAGTGGCCGGGTTTAGCGCGCCGTTGGTTTTGAAGAACTTGATGGATTCATCGTAAACCGACGCATAGCAGCGGTCGGGGATCACGCAGTTGGTGTCGCCCTTGGCACCGGTCTCGTCCCAGCCCTTGCCGCCCGCGCGGATCACGGCGGGCATCGAGGCGTCGATGATCACGTCCGACGGAACGTGCAGGTTGGTGATGCCTTTGTCGCTGTCGACCATATACATGGACGGGCGGTCGCCCTTGATCGCGTCAATGGCCGCCATGATGTCGGCGTTGCCCTGAACACGCTCCAGCAGATCACCAAGGCCTGAGTTCGGGTTCACGCCCAACGCGTCCAGCTCGGCACCGAATTTTTCGAACACCGGGGCCAGCCACGCCTTGACCGCATAACCAAAGATGATCGGGTCACTGACCTTCATCATCGTGGCCTTCATGTGCAGCGAGAACATGGTGCCGTCTGTCTTGGTGTCCTCGATCGCGTCCGCCAAGAACGCGGACAGCGCCTTGACCGACATGAACGTCGCGTCGGCCACGGTGCCCTCAGCCAGCGGCCAGCCGTCTTTCAGAACGGTCACGCTGTCGTCTTTTCCCACGAACTCGATCTTGGCATCACCGGCTTGTGCCGCAGTAATGGTCGCCGATTTCTCGTTTGCGTAGAAATCGTTACCCGGCATCGACGACACTTTGGTTTTGCTGTCCGATGACCACTCACCCATCGAATGCGGGTTCTTCTGGGCATAGTTCTTCACCGCCCGCGCCGCGCGGCGGTCGCTGTTGCCTTCGCGCAGAACCGGGTTCACGGCCGAGCCTTTGATCGCGTCATAGCGCGCGCGGATCGCCTTTTCCTCATCGGTCGAGGGTTCTTCGGGGTAGTTCGGAATGTCATAGCCCTGCGATTGCAGTTCCTCGATGGCCGCCACAAGCTGGGGCACCGAGGCCGAGATGTTCGGCAGTTTGATCACATTGGCATCCGGTGTCTTCACCAACTCACCCAGAGCGGCCAGATCATCGGTGATGCGCTGCGCGTCTGTCAGGTTTTCCGGGAAGGTTGCCAGAATACGGCCCGCCAGCGAAATATCCTTGGTGCCAACACTGACACCCGCCGCCGAGGCGAACTTGCGAATGATGGGCAGAAACGACGCGCTGGCCAGTTCAGGCGCTTCGTCTACAATGGTATACAATATGTCGAAGTTCGATTTATCTGCCATATTCTTTTACCTTTTTTAAGCCTTTCGGGGCGTGCGATCCAAGAGTTGGGGCCACATCAGCGTGGCGCGGTAGGGGCAGACCAATACTATCGCCCCTGGGTGACTCTGTTTTGACAGGGCCTCCCATAAATGAGGTTTGGATTGGAATCAATCACCCATGGGCGCGCGTTTTGCCACGGGTGGCAGGATCTCGCAAAAACCGGCGCAGCTCAATGAATCAGCCCAAGATTGAGCCGGCGGATACCCGTGTGATTTTCTGGCAATGACGTGGTATCCTTCCAAGATTGGAAAACGCATTGAACGGGAGATTTAAGATGGAAGAGTTGGAACAGGAAGTCGTGGAAATTGAAGAGAGTTTTCGCCGTTCCGCAACTGAACTGCACCGAGAATTGGAACCCGAAAGCCCTGAAACCGCAGGAAATGCCTTGAATGAGTTTGACGAAGCCGACGATTTGAACGCGATCAGAGATCGCATCAACCAGTTGATAGAACTTATTCTTGCAAGGCTCGCGAATTTGAGGGTCCAGTTGCGTGAAGGCGACGGCACTCAGGTCAATAACGAGATTCTTGCGCTTCAAGCCCTTCTGACGCGGCTCTTGGACCTTGCCAATCAGGTCGATATGAAAATCAGTCTGATGACAGCACGCCAAGTTCAGCAAAATCCCGGCTTTGCCCAGATCGGCCAGAGGATAAAAGACAAGCTCAAAGTTGTGATAAACTGGCTCAAGTCGATCTGTGGGCGCCTGTGGCAGTTGCTCAGCCGCTTGATGACGCCGAAAGAATGGAAGCTGTCCGGTAAAGTTGGAACCGGGGTATTCAACCTTGCCGACGTCGGAATCGAAATCACGTTTGGATAGGCTAGGCGCCGGGTCGCGCAACGAACTACGGGCGAAACCGCTGACCTGTCTCAGGATCAAACACCATCGCACGTTCGGGCTGGACCGAGATGCCGATGCGCTCGCCCGTTGTGCTGCGCTGGTCGTCGCGTTCCTCGACGATCAGTTTGTCGCCATTGGGTGTCAGCAGATAGGAGTACGACACCCCACCCAGTGCTTCGGTCAGATCAACCGTGCAGGTTTCGGCAGAGCGGTCGATCTGGATGTGTTCGGGGCGCATGCCCAAGGTGACCTTGGACAGACCAGCAGGAACCGAGGCGGAAACCGGCAAGGGCTGGCTAAGTGCGGGGTGCGTGACATGGCCGTCGGCATAGTCGCAGTCCAGGAAATTCATTGCGGGCGAGCCGATGAAACCGGCAACAAAGCGGTTATCAGGATCGCGGTACAGGTCCATGGGGGCACCCACCTGCTCGATCCGGCCATCGCGCAGAACGACGATCTTGTCGGCCATTGTCATCGCCTCGACCTGATCGTGGGTTACGTAGATCATCGTCGCGCCGATTTCCTGATGCAGACGGGCGATTTCGACCCGCATTTCGACCCGCAATTCGGCGTCGAGGTTCGACAGCGGTTCGTCAAACAGAAACACCTCGGGGCCGCGCACGATCGCACGACCGATGGCAACGCGCTGACGCTGCCCGCCGGACAGGGCCTTGGGTTTGCGTTTCAGGTATTGATCCAGCTTCAGGATGTTCGAGGCTTCCTGAACCTTCTTGTCGATCTCACCCTTGGCCACGCCGTTCATGCGCAGCCCAAAGCCCATATTCTCGGCCACAGTCATATGCGGATAGAGCGCGTAGGTCTGAAACACCATTGCCACGCCGCGCTTGGCTGGGTCCATATGGGTCACCTCGCGCGCGCCGATATGGATTTGGCCTTCGGATGTTTCCTCAAGCCCAGCGATCATCCGCAACAGCGTGGACTTGCCGCAGCCCGAGGGGCCGACGAACACGCAGAATTCGCCATCTTCGATCTGCAGATCAATGCCGTGAATGACCTGAGTCTGGCCATACCGCTTGATCGCCTGGTTCAGAGTTACACCTGTCATGTCCCTTGCATCCTATCGCTATAGGCATCCCGGCGGGTTTCGGGGAACCGCCACGCCTGCGCCTCGGCCCCGATCTGTTCGGCCACGCGCCGAACCCGGGGAACCCAGGCTTCCAATTGCTCAAAATTCATTCGATCTGTTGAACCGGTCACGGAAATCGCGCCCAGCATCCGCCCGCCCGAGGTCAAAATCGGGCAAGCGATACAGATAATGCCGGGCTCGTGTTCTTCGTCATCCACGGCGAAACCGCGCTGGCGGATCAGGTCTAGATCAGCCCGCAGCGCCTGCTCGGACGCAAGCGTTTTGTCCGTGAAACGGTGATAGCTTTGCTGCGACACCGCTTTGTTCAGCGCTTCGTTGTCCAGAAAGGCCATCATCGCCTTGCCGACGCCCGTGCAATAGGCCGGTCCAACCTTGCCGGCCTGCGAATACATCTCGACCGGCTGCGCGGCGTTGCGCTTGTCGACATACAGGACCTGACTGGAATCAAGCTGCGCCAGATGCACCGTCTCGCCCGTTTCCTGGCTGAGCGCATCCAAAAACGGCCGCGCAATCGGGGCCAGAGAGCTTTGGGTCCAGGCGGTATGTGCCAACCGCACCAGCCGCAAACCGGGGGTATATGTCTGACGCTCGGGCTCATACGACAGCATGCCTTGATTGGTCAGGGTTTGCAGAAACCGATACAGTGTCGCCTTGGGAAAGGTGCTGCGGTCCAGCAATTCCGCAAACCGCACGGGGCGCCCGAACGACGCCACCTGATCCAGCACATCACATGCTTTGCCTATTGTTCCGTCACCAGCCACGGGTGCCTGTTCTCCTCCGTTTGACCGCCGCCATCCTCATCAGGGTCTTGACAAGACTAGCCGAGTCGATGTGTAGTTTTCAATATATAAAACTAGGTTTCAATATTTGGAACTACAAAATGGAAGCTTAAGGGAGGAAACCATGCATTCCATGTTCAAGCGCACTGCGGCTGCTTTGGCGGCCAGTGTGGCACTTGCCGCGCCTGTTGCGGCCGAGTTGACCGGTGAACTGCGAATCTTCCTCGATACATCGAACCCGGCGCCGCGCGCGACGATGGAAGCGATGATCGAGCGGTTCGGAGAGCAGCACCCGGGGCTGGAGATCGAGACCACCGTGATCGACCGCGAAGCCTACAAGACCCAGATCCGCAACTTCCTGACGGCGGATACGCCTGATGTGGCCACCTGGTACGCGGCCAACCGGATGAAACCTTATGTCGAGGCGGGTCTGTTTGAAGATGTCTCGGACCTGTGGGCCGAGCCTGAGATTGCCGAAAATCTGGCCTCGACCAAGGGCGCGATGACCATCGACGGCAAGCAGTGGGGCGTGCCCTATACCTACTACCAGTGGGGCGTTTACTATCGCAAAGACATCTTTGATGAACTGGGCCTGACCGAGCCGACCACCTGGGAAGAAGAACTGGCCAACTGTCAGAAGATCGTCGATTCCGGTCGTGCCTGCTATACCATCGGCACCAAGTTCCTGTGGACCGCCGGTGGCTGGTTCGACTACCTGAACATGCGCACCAACGGCTTCGACTTCCACAACCAGCTCGCCAATGGCGAGATCAGCTGGGAGGACGACCGGGTCAAGCAGACCTTCGCCAACTGGAAGCAGCTGATCGACATGGGTGCGTTCATCGACAACCACCAGACCTATAGCTGGCAAGAGGCCCTGCCCTTCATGGTCAATGGCGAGGCCACGGCCTATCTGATGGGTAACTTCGCCGTGGCTCCGCTGCGCGAGGCAGGCCTGACGGACGATCAACTGGACTTCTACCAGTTCGTCGCCATCAACCCCGATGTCGAACTGGCCGAAGATGCGCCAACCGACACGTTCCACATCCCTGCCAATGCCTCGAACAAGGAAGCCGCGCGTGAATTCCTGCGCTTTGTGGTTTCGGCGGATGAACAGACCGAGATCAACAACGGTGCAAACCTCGGGCAGCTGCCGGTGAACGCACAGTCTGCTGTGGATGATGACAAGTTCCTGCAGCAGGGCTTTACTATGCTGTCGTCGAACAGCCCGGGCGGCGTTGCCCAGTTCTGGGATCGTGACGCGCCTGCCGAAATGGCCAAGGTGTCGATGGAAGGCTTCCAGGAATTCATGGTCAAGCCGGACAATGCTGATCGTATCCTGGCCAAGCTGGAGCGCGCACGTCAGCGCATCTACGACAACTAAACGGACAGGGCCGGGCTGAAGCCCGGCCTACGCCAAACTGCAAATGTAAGGCGGGCATCAGCCCGCCACCCCTCAGCCGGAATGCCGCCATGACCATTGCCGCAGACGCCCCAGAACAGGAAAGCTGGTTCCACCGCAACCAACAGCGTATCGCGCCGTGGCTGTTTCTGGCCCCGGGTCTGCTGTTCTTTATGGTCTATGTGATCATCCCGGTTTTCCAGTCCTTCAACCTGTCGCTTTATGAATGGGACGGGCTGGGGGCTGCGGAATATGTGGGCTTCCGCAACTACGAGGACCTTTACTGGGAATGGGTTGATCGGGATGCGTTCTATATCTCGCTGAAAAACAACCTGATCTGGCTGCTCCTTTACTTGCTGGCCATCCCGGCGGGCCTGTTCATTGCGCTGTTCCTGAACCAGACGGTCTGGGGCATCCGCCTGTATAAATCGCTGTTCTTCTTTCCGTTTGTGATTTCTCAGGTCGTCGTCGGCCTCGTTTTCACATGGTTCTATGATCCGACCTTTGGCCTGCTGAACGAGTTCCTTGGCTTCTTTGGCATGGGCCCGCTCAACGTGCTGGGCGATGAGAGGTTCGTCACCTACGGCATCATCTTCGCGGGCCTTTGGCCGCAGACCGCGTACTGCATGATCCTCTACCTGACCGGCCTGAACGCCGTGGACCCCGAACAGATCGAGGCCGGACGGCTGGACGGTGCAAAAGGCGGGCGTATGCTGTGGCACATCATCCTGCCGCAACTGCGCCCGGCCACCTTTATCGCCTTCGTTGTCACCATCATCGGAGCGCTGCGGTCGTTCGACTTGATTTCGATCATGACCCAAGGGGGGCCGTTCGGGTCGTCCCGCGTGTTGGCCTATTATATGTTCGAGGTCGCCCTGTCCGAATACGGCTTCCGCATGGGATACGGCGCTGCCATCGCGGTGATCCTGTTCCTGATCATGCTCTGCTTCATCGCCTACTTCCTGTGGTCGATGTATCGCGAAGAAAGGGGGCACTGAGATGTTTCCCAAACCCATCGAAAAACAACCCCGCGCAGCGCAGATCACCTATCAGGCCATGTTGCCAGTCGCCCTTCTGTTGTGGCTGGGGCCGCTGCTGGCGGTCGCCTTGTTCTCGGTCAAGCCCGCTGCGGATTTTACCAATGCGAACTACTGGGGCATGCCGTCGAGCTTTGAAGGCGCGTTCAACTACGGCCAGGTCTTCTTCAACTCGGACATGCCGCGCTATCTGATGAACTCTTTCCTGATCACCATCCCAACGGTGATCGGATGTGTCGCGCTTAGCTGCATGACCGGGTTCGCGCTGGGGATTTACAAGTTCAAATCGAACCTCTGGATCTTCTTCATGTTTGTCGCGGGCAATTTCGTGCCGTTCCAGATTCTGATGGTTCCCGTACGCGACCTGACGCTGGAATTAGGTCTCTACAACACCAAAACCGGGCTGGTCTTGTTCCACATCGCGTTTCAAACCGGATTCTGTACCCTGTTCATGCGCAATTTCATCCGCGCCCTGCCTTTTGAACTGATCGAGGCTGCGCGGGTCGAGGGTATCAGCGAATGGCGTATCTTCTGGTACGTGGTTCTGCCGCTGATGAAGCCTGCGATCGCGGCGCTCAGCGTGTTGATCTTCACCTTTATCTGGAACGACTATTTTTGGGCCGTGGTCCTGACCCAGGGCGCAGAAAGCCAGCCTGTCACCGCAGGCATCACCAGTTTCAACGCGCAATTCCGCGCCGCCTATCAATTGATGAGTGCCGGTTCCATCGTCGCGGCCCTGCCGCCGGTGGCCATGTTCTTCCTGATGCAGAAACACTTCATCGCGGGCCTGACCCTCGGTGCCGTAAAATAACGTCAAACCAAAGGTTTGCAAAATGACCAAAATCGCCTTTGTCGGAGCGGGCTCGACGATCTTCATGCAGAACATCGTGGGCGACGCGCTGCTGACCCCTGCGCTGGCCGACAGCCACTTTGCGCTGATGGATATCAATCCCGAACGTTTGGCCGAAAGCGAAACGGTGGCCCGCGCCATGATCCGCTCGGTCGGTACGGGCGCAACCGTTTCAACGCATATTGACCGCCGCGCCGCGCTGGACGGGGCCGACTTTGTCATCACCGCCTTCCAGATCGGCGGATATGAGCCCTGCACGGTCACCGATTTCGAGATTCCCAAACAATACGGCCTGCGCCAGACCATTGCCGACACGCTGGGAGTCGGTGGCATCATGCGCGGGCTCCGCACGGTTCCGGTTCTGTGGGACGTGGCGCGCGATATGATGCAGCTTTGCCCCAACGCGACGCTGCTGCAATACGTCAACCCGATGGCGATCAACACATGGGCGCTGGCGGAACATTTCCCGGCGCTGAAACAGGTGGGCCTGTGCCACTCGGTCCAGAACACGGCCGAGGAACTGGCCCATGATCTGGACCTGCCCAAGGACGAATTCCGCTACAAGGTTGCGGGCGTCAACCACGTCGCTTTCTTCCTGAAACTGGAACATCAAGGCCGCGACCTTTACCCCGCACTGCGGCAAGGCTATGCCAGCGGTCGCCTGCCCAAACCGCCATTGCTGATGCCGCGTTGTCCCAACAAGGTGCGTTATGAGGTTATGGACCATCTTGGCTATTTCTGCACCGAAAGCTCGGAACATCTGGCAGAATACGTTCCGTGGTTCATCAAGGACGGGCGCGCGGACCTGATCGAGCAATTCTCGATCCCGCTGGACGAATACCCCACCCGCTGCATCGAACAGGTCGCCAACTGGAAAGAGCAGGCCAAGACGCTGACCGATGGCCGTGATATCACTGTCACCCGCAGCCATGAATTCGCCGCCGATCTGATGAACGCTATCGTCACCGATACGCCCTATGTGGCCTATGGCAACCTGCCCAACACCGGTCAAATCCCGCAACTGCCCCTTGGCGCTGCGGTCGAGACCCCCTGTCTGGTGGACAGCAACGGGGTGCAGCCTTCGGTCGTGACCGATATCCCGCCGCAACTGATCGCGCTGATGCGGACGCAGATCAATGTGCAGGAACTAACGGTGCGCGCTCTGGCCGATCAGAACCCGGAATATATCTATCATGCTGCCATGATGGACCCCCACACCGCTGCCGAGTTGGACCTGCGCCAGATCCGAAACTTAGTTGACGATCTGCTGATTGCGCATACCGACTGGCTGCCGGACTGGTGCAAACCCGCCAAGGCCGCCTGACCCCAAGAGTAGAAGGCTGACAAGAATGACAAAGAAACGCCGCTCAGCGCATTGGTACGGAAAGCTCGACAAGGACGGGTTCATCCACAGGTCCTGGATGAAGAACCAGGGCTTCCCCGATCACGCCTTCGACGGGCGACCGATCATCGGCATCTGCAACACCTGGTCCGAACTGACCCCCTGCAACTCGGGCCTGCGCGATCTGGCCGAGGGCGTCAAACGCGGCGTGTGGGAGGCCGGAGGTTTTCCGGTCGAGTTCCCGGTCATGTCGCTGGGCGAGACGCAAATGAAACCCACCGCCATGCTGTTCCGCAACCTGCTGGCGATGGATGTCGAGGAATCGATCCGCGCCTATGGCATCGACGGCGTTGTCCTGCTGGGCGGGTGTGACAAGACCACGCCGGGCCAGTTGATGGGCGCGGCATCGGTCGATTTGCCGTCAATCGTCGTCAGTTCCGGCCCGATGCTGAACGGCAAATATCGCGGTCAGGATATCGGCTCGGGCACCGATGTGTGGAAATTCTCCGAGGCCGTGCGCGCCGGAGAGATGACGCTGCAGGACTTCATGAACGCCGAATCCGGCATGTCGCGCAGCGCCGGGGTTTGCATGACCATGGGCACGGCTTCGACTATGGCGTCGCTGGTCGAGGCGATGGGCATGTCCCTGCCCACCAATGCCGCCCTGCCCGCAGTTGACGCCCGCCGCATGGCGCTGGCGCATCTGACCGGCAAGCGGATTGTCGAGATGGTGGATGAAGACCTCAAACCCTCCGACATTCTGAGCAAAGAGGCGTTTGAAAACGCCATCCTCGCCAACGCAGCCGTTGGAGGTTCCACCAACGCGGTGGTTCACCTGCTCGCGTTGGCGGGTCGTGTCGGCGTCGATCTGACGTTGAAAGACTTTGAGATCGGTTCCGAAATCCCCCTGCTGGTCAATTGCATGCCTTCGGGCAAGTACCTGATGGAGGATTTCTGTTATGCAGGCGGCGTGCCGGTGGTTCTGAACGAACTCAAGCCCTTCCTGCGCCCGGCAAAAACGGTTTTGAACAAGGACATCTCGGCCCATTACGAAGGTGCTGAATGCTTCAACTCAGACGTGATCCGCCCTTCCAACGACCCGGTGAAACCCGCTGCTGGCCTACGCGTGCTGCGGGGCAATCTGGCACCGAATGGGGCCATCGTGAAACCTTCGGCGGCCACAGACGCTTTGCTGGAAACCGAAGCTGAGGCTTACGTTTTTGAGAATATCGAAGACCTCAAAGCCAATATCGACCGCGATGACCTGCCGGTGACTCCTGAGACCATTCTGGTGCTCAAAGGCTGCGGCCCCAAGGGTTATCCGGGCATGCCCGAAGTCGGCAATATGCCGATCCCTGCCAAGCTGGTGAAAGAAGGCGTGCGCGACATGATCCGCATTTCCGACGCGCGCATGTCGGGGACCGCCTATGGCACTGTCATTCTGCATGTCAGCCCCGAGGCGCAGGCGGGCGGTACTCTGGCGTTGGTCAAAACCGGCGACCGCATCCGCGTTTCGGCCAGTAAGGGCGAGTTGGAACTTCTGGTCGATGAAAAGGAACTGGACGCCCGCCGCGCGGCATGGCAACCGGACGACCCGCACTACACCCGCGGCTATGCAAAACTCTATATCGACCACGTGCTGCAAGCCGATCAGGGCGCAGACCTTGATTTTCTTGTCGGCAAAGATACCCGCCTTGTGACCAGAGAGAGCCATTGATGACCCAACCCGCCACATTCCATGACCTGAACGGGGCGTCTGTCTATATCACCGGCGGCGGCTCGGGCGTCGGTGCAGCCCTAACGGATGGGTTCCTGGCGCAAGGGGCAAACGTTGCCTTCATCGGCCGCTCGGACGCCAGCGCTTTTGTCGAAGAAATGCGTGATAAACACGGTCGCGCCCCGCTGTTCATGCAGGGCGACATGACCGACACCGAATTGCTGCGCGCCACCATGCAAAAAGCCGCCGAGGCGCATGGACCCCTGAATGTGCTGATCAATAACGCGGCCAATGACAAACGCCACTCGCTGGAAGAAACCACAACCGAGTTTTGGGACTGGATGATCGAGGTCAACCTCAAGGCCTATTACTTCGCCTGTCAGGAAGCCGCGCGGCAAATGCAGGATAAGGGCGGTGCCATCGTCAATTTCAGCTCGATCAGTTACATGATGGGCAATGCGGGCTATCCGATCTACACGACCTCGAATGCCGGGATCACCGGCATGACGCGGTCCTTGGCGCGCGAATTGGGGCCGCAGAACATCCGCGTCAACGCCTTGGCCCCGGGCTGGGTACTGACGCAGAAACAACTGGATATGTGGGCCACGCCCGAAGATCTGGCCGCCCATATGGATCGCCAATGCCTGAAAGAACACCTGACGCCCGAGGACATGATCGCACCGACCCTGTTTCTGGCGTCTCAGGCCAGCCGCGCCATGACCGGGCAGTGCATGGCCGTTGACGGCGGCGTAGTGGTATCGGGGTGACGCGATGAAGACCGAATGGATTGCTGTCGATTGGGGAACCTCTCACTTACGGGCCTGGGCCATGCAGGGCGACACGGTGCTGGATCAGGCGCAGTGTGATCTGGGCATGGCCCGAGTTGCGCCGGGCGCGTTTCAATCTGCGCTGCTGGCGCTGGTGCAAGATTGGCTGGGCGATGCGCCCGTCGATGTCGTCGCCTGTGGCATGGTTGGCGCGCGGCAAGGCTGGGCCGAAGCGCCTTATGCCGCTGTGCCCTCGGCCCCCGTACCAAATGCGCCGGTTCGTGTTCCCGGCACCGATCCGCGTATTCGGGCCTTTATCGTGCCGGGTCTGAAACAAGCGGCGCCGCCAGATGTGATGCGGGGCGAAGAAACCCAGATCGCCGGATTTCTGGCCGGGCATCAGAACTGGGACGGCGTGTTGTGTCTGCCCGGCACCCATACCAAATGGGTTCAGATCAGCGCGGGCGAAGTGATCAGCTTCCGCACCTTCATGACGGGTGAGATGTTTGACCTGCTGTGCGGGCAATCGGTTCTGAAACATTCGGTCGGCGAAGGTTGGGACGATCCGGCCTTTGCCGAGGCTGTGGCAGACACTTTGTCAAAACCGGAAAATCTGGCTGGACGTTTGTTTGGTCTGCGCGCAGCGGACCTGTTGCAGGGGCAGGACAGGGCCATTGCCCGGGCGCGTCTGTCCGGCCTGTTGATCGGGGCCGAGCTTGCGGCGACCCGGCCTTATTGGCTGGGCCAGCAACTGGCCATAATCGGTGCGGACGAGGTCTCGAAGATCTATGCGCAAGCCCTGCAGCAACAGGGCGCATTCGTCGAGACGGCGGATGCCACGCTCTCCACTCTGGCCGGTCTGGCACTGGCCCGCACGCTGACGAAGGAAACCGCATGAGCCGTCCGATCATCGCCATTCTTCGCGGATTGAAGCCATCGGAGGCTGAAACCGTCGGCCGTGTCATTATCGAGGCGGGCATCGACCGGATCGAGGTGCCGCTGAACTCACCCGACCCGCTGGACAGCATCGTCCGATTGGCCTCTGCCTTCGGAGAGCAGGCGTTAATAGGTGCGGGGACGGTGTTGACCGTTCAACAGGTAGAGGATGTCGCACAGGCCGGTGGGAAACTGATTGTGTCACCGAATTTCGACGCCGAGGTGATTGCGCGCACGATTGCGCTGAACCTGCAAAGCTGGCCGGGTGTATACACGCCGACCGAAGCTTTTGCCGCCTTAAAGGCCGGGGCTACGGGGTTGAAGCTGTTTCCGGGTGTCACCGCCGGACCATCCGGTCTGGCCGCGCTGCGCCCGGTTCTACCGCAAGGGACACTGGTTTTTGCCGTCGGCGGTGCAGGGCCCGAGAATTTCGATCAGTGGCTCGCCGCAGGCGCAGACGGGTTCGGCATTGGGTCGGCCCTGTTCAAGCCGGGTATGGACATCGCCGAAATCTCGGAACGGGCCATCCGGATTGTTGCAGCCTATGACGAGGCTGTGGGATGAGCGCCATATTCGACAACCGCCCCTGCGAATTGGGCGAAGGCCCGTTGTGGCATCCCGAGCGGCAACAGCTTTTCTGGTTTGATATCCTGAACAAGCGTCTGATGACCCAGGAAGCAGGCGAACAGAAAAGTTGGGACTTTTCCGAACATGTCTCAGCCGCGGGTTGGGTGGATCACGATACGTTGCTGATCGCGTCCGAAACCGGGCTGTGGCGGTTTTCCCTGACCACGGGGCGCAAGGATCTGGTGGTGGCGCTGGAGGCCGACAACCCGATCACCCGGTCGAATGACGGGCGCGCGGACCCGTGGGGTGGGTTCTGGATCGGCACCATGGGCAAGCGGGCCGAGCCGGGTGCCGGTTCGATTTACCGCTTTTGGCAGGGCGAGTTGCGCCGCCTTGTTCCCGATGTGACCATCTCGAACGCGATCTGTTTCGCGCCGGATCGGTCATGCGCCTTCTATGCCGACACCAAGACGCGGCAGGTCATGCGCTGGCCTTTGAACGCCGAAACCGGATGGCCCGAAGGCGAGGCGTCGGTGTTTCTGAACCTGTGGACCGACAGGCTGAACCCGGATGGCGCTGTGGTCGATGCGGCGGGCAATATCTGGATCGCGCAATGGGGCGACCACCGGGTTGCCGCCTATGACCGCTCGGGCAAATACCTGCATTCGGTGCGTTTCGATGCGGCCCATACCTCATGCCCGGCCTTTGGCGGCGATGAACTGACAACGCTTTTTTGCACCACAGCCCGCGAAGGGCTGAGCGCCGAGGCGATCCAAACCCAACCTTCCAACGGAATGACCTTTACCGCGCTGAATGCCGGTCAGGGTCAGGCAGAACACAGAGTCCTCTTATGAAGCCAGAACTTGGCGTTTGTTATTACCCCGAACACTGGCCCGAGGCTGTTTGGGCCGAAGACGTTGCGCGCATGATTGAGGCGGGCTTGCGCTGGGTGCGGATCGGTGAATTCGCCTGGAGCCGGATGGAGCCATCGCCGGGCGACCTGCAATTCGACTGGCTGGATCGCGCTATCGATACGCTGGGCGCGGCGGGCCTGAAGGTTGTTCTTGGTACGCCAACAGCCACGCCCCCGCGCTGGATGCTGGACAAACACCCGGATATGTTGGCCGTCGATGCTCAGGGTCAGGTTCGCAAGTTCGGCTCGCGGCGGCATTACTGTTTCAGCCATCGTGGATACATTGAGGACTGCGCGCGGATCACCCGGATCATGGGTGAGCGCTATGGCCGAAATCCGCATGTTGCGGCCTGGCAGATCGACAATGAATATGGCTGTCATGACACCACGCTCAGCTACAGCCCCCCCGCCCTGAACGCGTTTCGGCGCTGGTTGGCGGATCGCTATGGCTCGGTCCAGGCGCTGAACGAAGCGTGGGGGAATGTGTTCTGGTCGATGGAATACAGCAGTTTCGACCAAATCGACCTGCCCAACCTGACCGTGACGGAACCCAATCCGGCCCATGTTCTGGCCTTCCGCCGATTTAGCTCGGATCAGGTGGTGGCGTTCAACAAGGCGCAGGTGGAGGTGCTGCGGGATCTGACAGATGCGCCCCTGCTGCACAACTATATGGGCCGCGTGCTGGAGTTCGACCATTTCGATGTGGGGGCCGATCTGGATATCGCCACCTGGGACAGCTATCCGCTTGGGTTCCTGTCGGATCGGCTGGAGGACGGTGCGGAGCACAAAACCAAATACCTGCAACAGGGCGACCCGGATATGCAGGCCTTCCATCATGACCTGTATCGCGCTGTCGGACGGGGTCGCTGGTGGGTGATGGAACAGCAACCCGGCCCGGTGAACTGGGCCCCGTACAACCCAGCCCCCCTTCCCGGCATGGTCCGTCTGTGGTCGCTTGAGGCCGTGGCGCATGGGGCCGAAGTGGTCAGTTACTTCCGCTGGCGACAAGCACCCTTTGCGCAGGAACAGATGCATGCCGGATTACTGACGCCAGGCAATCGCCCTGCCCCGGCCTTGGCCGAGGCGCGCCAGACAGTCGATGATCTGGCCACCTTGGGCGAGGTTCAGCAGGAACAGGCCCGCGTGGCGATCCTGTTCGACTATGCCTCGGACTGGGCTTGGGTGACGCAACCTCAGGGTGCCGGGTTTGATTATTTCCGACTGGTGTTCTCGGCCTATCGCGCGTTGCGGCGGGCCGGGGTGTCGGTGGATTTCGTCCCGGCGAACGCTGTTCCCGACGGCTACGCGATGATCCTTGCACCGGGATTGGCAACGGTCGATGAGGGCCTGGAACAGCGTCTGTCAGACGCCTGCGATCTGGCCATTCTCGGCCCGCGAGCCGGGGCCATCACCGGCGATTTCCAAATCCCCACGACGGGCCGCCCCGGTTTGAACGGTTTGGACTGCGACGTCGATCTGGTCGAGACGCTGCCACCGAATATCCAGCGCCCTGTGGCAGGTGGCGGATCGGCGCAGCACTGGATTGACCGGGTATCCGGTGCCGCCCCCGACCTGCTGAGCTTTGAGGATGGAACCCCTGCCCTGAAAGGGGACGGCGGATTGTGGTATCTGGCCGGGTTCCCGGATGAGGCGCTGTGGGACCGCGTCATTGCGATGGCTGCGGAGACGACAGGGCTGACCCTGCATCCCCTGCCCGACGGGTTGCGAAAGCGTGAAACGGCCCAGCACGTTTTCCTGATCAACTACAACGCCGACCCGGTTGAATGGAACGGTCACCGCATTGCGGGTTGCGATGTCCTGATCCTGAAACGCGCACGGCCCGAACGGATCTAGTTTCCGTCCGGGCCGAGGCTGTTTTTCAGCGCCTGCGACTAGTCGCTTTGCAGACTGTTGGGGTCAAAGGCGCCGCCAAAGCCGCCATTGTTTGATGGCTGCTCTTCGGTCTCTGACTCATCGTTTTCGGCCTCTCCGCCACCCAGCGCATTGGGGGCAAACACGTTTCCGAATCCGCTGTTGTTCGACGGTTTCGGCGCGGTTTGCGTTGTGCCTTGTTCGGCCTCTTCCGCCTCGCGCTGTTTGCGGCGCTCCTCGCGCTGCTTTCGCAGTTCCTGAATGCGCTGTTCGGCTTCCAGCTGTTTTTGCTCGCGCACGTCGGCGATGCACTGACCGGGGTTGTAGGCCGTAGCCGTGCCGACGACCGTGATCGACGCAACCGCGAAGACCACCAGCAGAACCGCAGCCATATTGCCCGCGAAGAAGCTGGGCAGTTTGATCTTGCTTGCCAGTTCCTCAACGGTGGCGTTCTTGCGCGCTGCGGCCACCAGTTCCTGACGCTTCAGCTTGGCCTCGTTCAGCAGGGCAAAGAACACCGTCAGAACCACGATGATAAAGGCCAGCGCCGAGATCGAAGGCGTGATGCCATAACGCACCTTCTGCGCCAGTTCGATGGTCAGCGTCGGGTATTCGCCAAAGGTGAAGGTGGTGGTGTTGTAGTTCTCGAACGAGGCGAGAAACGCCAGCACCGCCGCCGACGCAATCGCCGGGCGCATGAAGGGCAGCAGGATTTTACGAAACGCCTGTGCGTGGGTTGCACCCAGGTCCAGCGCCGCCTCGGTCAGGGCCACGTCATAGCGTTGCAGACGCGCCACCAGAACCAGCATGCAATAGCTGGCGATAAAGGTGGATTGGCCGATCACCGTCAGGAAAATCCCGTTCGACAACACACTGTCCGCACCCAGCCCCAGCATCCGGTTGATCCGGTCCCAGAACACCAGCGTCGAGATACCCAGAACAACGCCCGGGATCAGGATCGGCGCGATGATGATCGTGTAGTAGGTGGCGCGCAGCTTGGGCCAGATCTGCGTCAGCAGCAGCGCCCCGGCCAAACCCATCGCCACCGACAGTACGACGGTCCCGGCCCCGATGATCAGCGAGTTCTTGATGCCGTTCAGGATGCGTTGATCCTGAAACAGCTCTCCGAACCACTGGAAGGTCAGGCATTCCCACGGGCTCATCCTTGGGAAGCTGGGCGAGTTGAAGGCGGTGATCGACATGATCACCAGCGGTCCCAGCAGATACAGGAAGAAGATCGTCAGATAGACCCAGATACTTATGCGGAGGAAGGAATTATTCATTTCCCGATATCCCCCATGTTCACCTTGAACAGGCGCATCACGGCCAGCACGAACAGGATACAGGTCACCAGCAGCACGATGGCGTAGGCGGCCCCTTGTGGCCAGTCATTGTTGTCGTTGAACTGCTGATAGATCAGCTGCGTGAACCACAGGCTGGACGGCCCGCCAAGAATTTGCGGCGCGGCCAGCGCACCGGCGGACAGCATGAACACCATGGTACAGCCCGAACTGATGCCCGGCTTGGCATAAGGGATCACGACCCGCCAGTGAATGCGCCACCATGGGGCACCCAGATCGCGCGCGGCCTCAATCTGATTGCCGTCCAGACTTTCGATCACGTTATACATCGGGAAGATCATCAGCAGGATGTAGGCGTAGCCCAAACCGGCATAGAGCGCGATGTCGTTGCGGATGAAATCAAACGGCGTGTCCCAGATGCCCAGACCCATGAACAGGGTGTTCAGAACCCCGGTCTCACCAAAGATGATCCGCAGGGCAAAGGCGCGCAGGATCTCGTTGATCCAATAGGGGATGATCAGCATGATCGCGAAAATGCGGATGTGATTGCCCTTGGACTGACCCAGGTAATAGGCAATCGGGTAGCACAGGATCAGGTTGAAGATCGTCACACAGACCGCCGCCAGCAACGTGCGGAAGAACACGCGCAGATCGACCGCGTTGTAAGCCTGACTGCCGCCTTCGGGGCCGTAGATCAGGTATTTGTAGTTCTCCAGCGTGTAAACGTCCTTGGGGCCACCAATTTCAGGCGGCGGCAGGTTGGGACGGAACGAAAAATCCAGCATCGACAATTGCGGCAGGATGATCAGGCCGATGGTCCAGAACAGGACCAGACCAAGGATCATCAACCCCATGCCGGTGCCATTGCGGTTGAAGAAATCTTTCAGAAATCGGGGCATCTGTTGAACCCCTTACTCTGCCGCCAGTTCACCCGCGGGAACCAGAACCGCATTGCGGGCCTCGTATTCCAGCGTGATGGTCTGGCCGGTGTGATCTTCGAAGGATTGCCCCAGGTTTGGCAGAGATACCTTGATCTCTTTCCCGCCATCCCCTTCGGTGAAGATGTTGAAAACGTTGCCCTCGAATTCTTCGTGATTGACGCGGGCGGTGACGAAATGGTCTCCGGTTGCGCCATCCGGGGCAATGGCAAAGGCCTCGGGGCGGATGAACATCATTGCGTCATCGCCTTCTTTCATCTTGCCCTGATTGGCGGACGAAATCCGCGCCACCAAATCGCCCGAGCGGTTGGTCGCGATCAGCGCCTCGTTGCCCATCACCTGCTTGATCTTGCCACGGAACACGTTGTTCTCGCCCACGAATGAGGCCGCAAAGGCCGTGTTGGGGTCGTTGTAGATGGTTTTGCCGTCCGCGATCTGATCGATCACCCCGGCGCGCATGACGGCGATATTGTCCGACATGGTCAGCGCCTCACCCTGATCGTGGGTGATGTAGATGAAGGTGATGCCGACGCGCTGCTGAATTTCGCGCAGCTCGGTGCGCATGTGCTGGCGCAGTTTCAGGTCGAGCGCAGAAAGCGGTTCGTCCAGCAGCAACACGTCGGGTTCAGCGCACAGCGCGCGGGCAATGGCGACGCGTTGACGCTGACCGCCCGAAAGCTCGCTGGGCAGTTTGTCGCCCTGTCCCGGCAGAGCGATCATGTCCAGCAACTCATCGGCGCGCTTGCGGCGTTGCGCGGCGCTGGCCCCCTTGATCTCCATCGAGAAGGTGATGTTCTCCCACACTTTCATCAGCGGGAACAACGCGAGGTTCTGGAAGATCAGTGCTGTCGGGCGTTTGTTGGGTCCGATCCCGCGCATGTCATTGCCACCGATCAGCACCTTGCCTTCGCTGGGGTCAAGAAACCCCGAAACCGCGCGCAGGATCGTTGTCTTGCCACAGCCCGAGGGGCCAAGAAACGAAAAGAAATCGCCCCCGTTGATGTTCACATTGGCATCGCGCACGGCGACGAAATCGCCGAAACGGATCCACAGGTTTTCCAGATCTACTCCGACCCCTGCACTCATTTTAGATATCTCCGTCTGGGGCACATGATTTTCGCACCCTGATAGGCCTGTCGCGCCACAAGGGCGCGCAGGGATCAGCCCCCCGCATCTGCAAGGGGCCGGGGTTCGAAACGCTTAGGCGCTTTTGAACTTGTTGACGAACTCGGTGCGGGTTTCCGCATACCAGGGCGCTTCGGCAGGCCACGGGTTGAGGTTGGCCAGTGAGTCGCCCGGATAGGCCTCGGCAAAGTTCTTCTTGTAGGTGTCGCCCGAATACTGGTCGGCACCAAGAACGGGCGAGTTGTACCCGTGGCTGTCGATCGCAACACCGGCCGGTTTCGCCTGATAGGCAAAGTCGATGAAGGCATAGACCTGATCGATATTGGCAGCACCCGTCGGCATCGAGATGCCGTCAACCCAAGCCATCGCACCTTCGACCGGTGCCTGATAGTGCACAGGCTCACCGGCCGATTTCAGGGCCAGCGGCGGGCCGTCCCAGGTCTGCCCAACCACAACGCCTTCGTTCAGCAGGCCGTTTTTCTGCGTATCTGCGTCGTTCCAGATCAGCTTGATCCGATCCTTACGCGCCACGCACCAGTCGGTGATCTGACCCCAGACCTTGCGCATGGTGTCTTCGTCACCATAAGCGGCCCAGACCGAGCCAGGCTCCATCTCGCCCGAGCGTTCCATATAGAGACCCGCGCCCAGCATCATCGAATGTGCACGGCCCATGGTCTTGCCCGCGTTCTCTTCCGACCAGACGTCGCCATAGGACGGTGCGTCGCCTTCCGGCAGCCACAGGTCGGTGCGATAGGCGATGCCTTCGGTGCCCCAGATATGCGGCAGCCAGTGTGCGCCGCTGTCACCAAAGTTCCACGCGTCGGTGCCGATCTTGGCCATCGCCGGGTTCACCAGATCAACCGGAACCTTGTTCATGTCGAACGGTTGCAGCAGTTCCAGCGGCTCCCACTGAAGCGAGCGGTTGTTGGTGGGCGACACGATGTCAAAGCCCTGGCCCTTGGTGGCCTTCATCTTGTTGATGATTTCTTCGTTCGACCCGATACCGGTGTAGTTCACCTTGATCCCGGTCAGGGTCTCGAACTCTTCAATGAAACTGGGCGGAAGATAGTCCGACCACATCAGGATATTGATCTCACCCGACGACGCCAGCGCGCTTTTGCTGAAAAGCGGTGCGGCCAATGCAGCCGCGCCTGCGCCTTTTAGCACCGTGCGTCTGGAAAGGGATTTCCGTTCTACCATTTTGATGTCTCCCATAGTTGGACGTTTGTTTTTGTTATGTGATTGCAGGCCAGAATGTTGCGGCAGAGCTTTTTGTCCAAAAGTGACAGTTGCCAGTTTCCATGAGTCCAGTTTGCAGCCACGTCCGGTGTTTTCCGTGAGGGTGTCACGACTCGTGCCAGACAGCGATACCATAGGGCGGGATTCTCGAACTACCAATAACGTACTGGCGTGAATCGTCGAATTTAAGAACCTGTTCATCGGGGCCGTAGTTAAAGGCAAAGCCCAGATCACCCCGGCGGGTGATTCGCAGATCAAGCCCGCAGTCAGTTTTCCGTAGTCCGGCCCAGTCCAGAACGTCTGCCAAAACAGCCTGTAGCAGGTCGCCGCGCGGGATCATGGCCAAATAAGTCGCCTGGTCCGACCGCACAATCGCCGGGCTTCCATCCCGGTAAGCGCTTGAAAAACAGCCAAGTACCTGATCGCCGGTCTCGATGACCTCGCGCCAGCCCGTGAAGGGATACGTTGTTCCATCGGGCATCCGGACGGATTCCTGTGCCAGATCGGGAAGCGATTCCACCCGCAGAACCCGGACACCCGCCAGATCGGACAACACGCCAGGCGCCAGATTTGATGGCGTGTGCATGTCCTCGGTCTTGCTGCCGGCGCGCGCGCCGATCAGCAGTTTGGCCTTGCTGGCCTGAAGCTTTTCCGCCAGTGCAACAGAAACGATCATGACCTGAGGGATCACGATCAGGCGATACCCGGACAGGTCGTCATCTGGCCCTATAAAATCCAGATCAACGCCCTGCGCGCGCAATCCGGCATACCATTCCCGCAGGATATGGGCGTTTGGAAAGGCGTCATCATGGGGCAGAATATCGGCGGCCCAGACCGAGGTATAATCCAGCAATATTGCCACCTGCGCCCTTTCCCGCTGTACCGGAGGCAGCGCATCGCGCTCGACCGCCACCTGCGCCAGTTCAATTGCCGCCTGATCCGCGCTGCCATCGGAACGAAGCAGCGCGGTGTGATATTGCTCTTGCGCGAAGCGGGCCTGCCGCCAGCGAAAGAACATCACGGCCTGCGCGCCATGGGCATACGCGGCCCATGTCCATAGCCGGATCATGCCATCCGCAGGCGAAGGGTTCTTCTCGGCCCAGTCCACCGGGCCGGGCTGTTGTTCCAGCACCCACATCCGCCCCCGCCCCTGCGAGCGATAGAGGTCGCAGTGAAACCCCTGATAATCCGGCGCGCCGCTACGAAGATAGCGGTGCTTGTCCGCGTCCGACAGGGTCGATCCCAACAGGTTGCCCAGCGGGTAACTGTCAAACCCGACAATATCCAGATCTTTGGCAACGGCGTGGTGATCGAACTCGAAACTACCTGCCATGAAGTTGTGGGTGATGTCCCGTCCCGGCGCATGTTCCCTTAGAATATCCGCCTGCGCCTTGTTGAAAATCCGGACCCGATCCGAGGAATAGCGCGCGAAATCCAGCGCATGGGTCGGGTTCGGCGTCGCAACCAGCCCACTAGGCAGTTCGATCTGGTCAAAACTGGAATAGAGCATCCCCCAGAACACCGTACCCCATCTTTCGTTCAGCGCCTCAATCGAGCCATAGCGATCCCGCAACCAGCAGCGGAACCCGTCGCGGGCGGCGTCCGAATAGCTCAGCACCGTGTCGTGGTCATTGTATTCATTGTCGATTTGCCACGCATGAACATGCGGGTTCTGGCCGTACCGCCGCGCGTATTCGGTCGCAATGCGGCGGGCTTCTTCCAAATAAACTTCGCTGGAGAAACAATAATGCCTGCGCGACCCGAACCCACGCACGCGGCCGTCAGGGCCGACGGGCAGGATCTCGGGGTGCTCATCTATCAGCCATTTTGGCGGCGAGGCTGTCGGTGTCGACATCATCACACGCAGGCCCGCATCGCCCAGAATACCGATCACCTCATCCAGCCAGCCCCATTCGAACTGACCACGCTTGGGCTCGATCAGCCCCCAGGTGAATTCGGCAATGCGCACCCAATCCAGCCCCATTTCGACCATTCGGGCCGCATCGTCACGCCATTGGGACGGGTCCCATTGTTCGGGGTAGTAGCAAACCCCAAGTTCTAACCGGCTCATCTGGTGTCCTTCGCGGTGCGGCGTTCGATCCACTTCAGGAAGCTGGCGCAGCCCAAAGTGATCACGACATACAGGATCGCCGCCGTGTTGAAGGGCGCAAAGGGCAGGAAGCTGGCGGCCTGAAACTCTCGCATCCGTTGAGTCATGTCACGCACCGACAGGATCGACAGCAGCGAGGTGTCCTTGATCATCGCGATGAATTCGTTGCCCAAGGGCGGTGTCACGATCCGCAGCGCCTGTGGTAGCACGATCAGGCGCGCGGTTTGCCAGCGGGACAGGCCCAACGAACTGCCTGCCTCTAACTGCCCTTTGGGGATGGCTTCGATCCCTGACCGGAAAATCTCGGCCATGTAGGCGGAATACCCAACCGAGATGGCGATTATCCCGCGGGTCATGTTGGTCATGTCGATACCGCCGCCGGTCGCATCCTTCACGGCCCCGGCCAGTGGCAAACCGATATAGAGGATGATCACCAACATCGGAATGCCCCGGATCGTGTCCACAAAGAACTCAGCCCCAACCGCAAGCGGATGCAGTTTGTGCTGCGCGCCGCCGATGGTCAGGGTCAGAAGCAGAAAGCCAAACACCGCAAAGGCCAGCGCCGGGTTGCGGTACGTGTCGGGCAGGAAACTGGTCTGCCACAACACCGGGTAGCCCTGCGTATGCGCCTCGACCGGCACAAACGCGCCCGAGACGCTGTCGACCGTTTCGATCTGCTCCAACGCGCTGGCCGCATCGGTTGCGCTGCGGATGCGGTATTGTTGATCTCCTCCGCCGTCGAATTCGCCAAACCGGATGATATCGGCCTGCGCTTGCGGCGTGCCGCGCACGATGGCGATCCGCGCCTCGGTGCTGCCGACGAGGATATAGCTCACCTTTGGCTGCATGAAGAAAAACGTCGATATGGCCAGCAACGACAGGCTGATCGCCCCGTAGATCATCGTCGTGCGCGCCCTGGCCTTGAACGATTGCAGCCCCACCCAGATCAGCCCAAGGATGGCGGCGAAGATATAGGCAAAAATCGCCGCGCGGAATGTGATGGCGACGCCGGTGGCAAACTGCCAATGGGCCATGAACATCAGATAGAACAATGCGGCCCCGGTCAGGACCTCAAACCCCAACTGCACATACCCGCGCATCGGATTGGGCAAACGGCCCGAGACCGAACACGCCGCAATGATCACTGCGTAAGCCGCCAGCAGAACCTGTAAACCCGTCTGCACCTGCGCGACCACCTCGGGGAACAGCACCCAGGTTTGGTTGGACCGGTCAATCAGGGTCGAGGTGTTTTCGCTGAGGGCATGAAAGAACACGGATTCGGCGAAAGGCATCAGCAATTGCGGAGCGACAAAGGCCAGTATCGACAAGCCAACCGCCACCGGAAACGCGACAAGCGCCGTGAGGCGCAACCACAGGGGGGCTTGGGATTGAAACCGCGTATGCCGGGCGCAGAGATACCCCAATATCGCGGCCGTCAGGACCAGCAGAAAGCCCACAAAGATCGGCCCCGCATTGTTGCCGATCCCCAGAATGGCCACCAGGGACCGCAGGTATTTCGACGACGTGGCGAACAGGTAAATGATAAACGGCGCGGCGGCGAGCAACACAAGGTTGCTCGGGCGGATCGAGCTGAGGCGCGACATGGGGTTCTCCGCTAAGTCAAAGCCCCGGCGATTGGGTCCGCCGGGGCTGTTCGTGTCTTATGGGATTAGTTGGTGCCCCAGTATTTCGCTTTCAGTTCGTCCAAAGTGCCGTCTTCCTGAATGGCGGCCAGCCCGGTGTTGATCGCATCCACGGTCGGGTCGCCTTCCTGAAACACGATGCCCAGCGGGTCGGATTGCAGGCCGGTGATGCCCACGGTCAGCTCTCCGGCGAACTCCTGCTCGTAAGCCGAAGCCGAGGTGCCGTCGATGATCACGCCCTGCACATCGGCGTTTTGCAGCGCCAGAATGGCGGCCGAGAAGTTGTCATACAGGCTGACATTCTCGCGCCCGACCAGTTCTTCGGCCAGTTGTGCGTTGGTGGTGCCGGTCTGCGCGGCCAGTTTCTGACCCCCGGCCTTGAAGTCATCCAGCGTCATGTCGCCATTGTCCACCTGCAGCAGGATGGCCTGGCTGACGATGATGTAGGGTTCGGAAAAATCCATGGTCTCTTCGCGTTCATCGGTGATCGACACGCCCGAGATCACCAGATCGAACTCACCCTGCTGAAGCGCGGCAAAGATGCCGTCCCAGGCGGTGTTGACGAAGTTGGGCACGCAATTGACCTTGGCGCAGATCGCATTCATCACATCCACGTCGAAGCCCACGATCTCACCCGTTGTTTCATCCACGGTTTCCATCGGCGGATAAGTGGCATCTGTCCCGATCTTCAGCACGCGGCCTTCAAGATCATCGGCAAAAGCTGCGGGCGCGGTCATCGCGGCAAGGGCCGCTGCGGCAAATAGATGTTTGAACATGTTCGGTTTCTCCTTTGTTGGATCAGTTGGATTGCGCCAGTTCTGGCGCGGGGGTGTCAGGTTGCCGCTCGATTAAGGTGGCCCTGATCTTTTTCTGGGTCTCGGACGGGTCGGCCCCGTCCAGGGATTTCAGCATGAACTCGCCCAGCAGACGGCTGGTTTCGCTGATCGGCAGGTAGTAGGTGCTGGGCGGCGGCACGAAATACTGGCTGAGTTGCAGATCGTCGGTCGATATTACCACCACATCCCGCCCGACCTGCACGCCGGATTTGGCAGCCGAGGACAAAACGCCCAGCGTCATCGCCTCATTGGCGCAGATGATTGCTGTGGGTGGGTTTGAAAGCCGCGCAAATGTCTGGAAAGCCATTTCACCTGACAACGCGGTGGTCGGCCCGTTGAATACAAGGTCTTCGGCAAATCCGATCTGCGCAGCGGTGAGGGCCTGCACATACCCCTCTTCCCGCTGCGACGCATAGATCAACTCGGACGGTGGATTGACCAGCGCGATCCTGCGGTGCCCCAAACGGATCAGTCGCCGGGTCGCATCAAATGCTGCCGCCTGACTGTCGAAATCAACATAGGGGTGGGGTTGGGTGGCATCGCTCATCCCATATGTCACGAAGGGAAAGTTCTGTGCTTGCAAATACGCAATGCGCGGATCGTTCCTGAGCGTACCCGAAAAGATCACCCCATCGGCCAGACCCTCTTGCACGATATTGCGCAAAGTGGTCATGGCGCCGTTCAAGTTCGAGACGCTGAATACGCTCAGCTGATAGCGTGAGCCCTGCAAGGCGCCCGATATGCCGGACAGAATGCGTGTGAATTCAACGCCTTCCCACTCCTCAGACTCATCAGCCGAGACGCCAACCAGAACCGCAATGCGATAGGATTTGTTGGTACGCAATTTCAGGCCGTCCAGATTGACCCGGTATCCTTGCTCTTGCGCAACCTTCTGGATCGCCTCGCGCGTTTCGCGCCTGACAGATGCGTCATCGCGCAAGGCGTTCGAGACGGTTCCGACCGAATAGCCCGTCTGCCGCGCAATCGATTTGATCGTCGCCCGCGCCATTACGCGGCTGTCCTCAGCTGTTGTTCCAGAAACCTGCGCCCGGTTTCCAGTGTGGTCTTGAGGTCGGGGCTTTCGTCATGTTCGACAAACAAATCCGCGCAGCCTGTGCGTGCAAGGGCCGCCAATAAAGGCCCCCAGTCAACAACGCCCTGCCCCAGATCGCGCCAGCGATCATCGCCTTGCTCGGTCGGATCGATATCCTTGGCATGGATGGACAGGATCGAACCCGCGTGGCGCTGAACCATGTCCACAGGATCCAGACCCACCGCCACAACCCAGCCAATATCGGGCTGCCAGTAGATGTTGCCTTGCGACAGGATCAAATCCAGCGGGGTGTCACCTGCCTCGCCCTGCAGATCGAAATCGTGGTTGTGATACCCCAGCCTGACGCCCTGCGCGGCCAAACGGGTGGCCCACTCTGATAGCTGATGCGCCACCTTGGACCAGCCTTCACGAGACTTGGGGCGCATCTCTGGTGACAGCCAGGGCATGATCGCCACCGGGCAATCCAACAGGTTCAGAACCGCTGAGACCTCATCAAACCGGTCTTCGAACTCTTCCCAGTCAAAATGGGCAGACCGCACCCGCAGGCCCGAGCGTTGAACGATCTCTGCCATCTGGGACGGCGTCAGTTCGTGTAAGCCCGTCGTTTCGACATCCGCAAAACCGCAGGTCGCCGCCATGTCCAGCTGATCGGCCAGACCCCCGCAATGCCGGACTGTGTAAAGTTGCGCGGAAATACGCATATCCTACCATTGAAACGTTTCAAATATGGTGGAATACGAGGGGCGCGCTTGTCAAGCACCCCGCACGGCCCTTGTTTTCGGTTATTTTCGCATCGACATTCCGTTGTGGAACAAATGCACCTTGTCCGGGGCGGCGGTCACCGACGCGGTCTGGCCCCGCAGGTTTCGTTGCACGCCGGGCAGTTTGGCGATGACCGATTCTGCCCCTTCGGATTTCTCGAAATAAAGCAGTGTGACCTCGCCCAAGGCTTCGGTGAAATCGACGGTGCCGGACAGGATCGGATCGCTGTCGGTCAGGACAAAATCTTCGGGCCGAACGCCAATATTGACCTGTTTGCCTTCGTCCCCAGCCTCGGTCGGGATTGTCGAAACCGCCGTGCCACCAGAGGCCAGCGAAACAGTGGTCATCTGCCCGGTGCCCGTGATCGTGCCCGGCAACAGGTTCATCGAGGGTGAGCCGATGAACTGCGCCACAAACTCATTGTCCGGCGTTTCATAAAGCTCCAAAGGAGTTCCGACCTGCGCAATCCCTTTGTTGGCCAGAACCACGATCCGGCTGGCCAGCGTCATGGCCTCGACCTGATCGTGGGTCACATAGATCATCGTGCTGTCAGGCATCGCCTCTTTCAGACGCGCAATCTCGATCCTTGTGGCCACGCGCAGGGCGGCATCGAGGTTCGAAAGCGGTTCATCGAACAGATACACCTTCGGATCACGTACAATCGCGCGCCCGATAGCCACCCGTTGCCGCTGACCGCCTGACAGCGCTTTGGGCAAACGATCCAGAAACGGTTCGAGCTGAAGGATTTTGGCGGCACGCTCGACCGAGGCGTCGATCTCGGAGGCTGGCATCTTGGCGATCTTCAGGGCAAAGGCCATGTTCTCACGCACGGTCATATGCGGATAGAGCGCGTAGGATTGGAACACCATGGCGATGCCGCGCTGCGCAGGCGGGACTTCGTTCATGACCTGCCCTTCGATCTCTAGCGTGCCACCAGAGATCTTCTCCAACCCTGCGATCATCCGCAGCAAGGTGGATTTACCGCAGCCCGAGGGGCCGACGAAGACAATCAACTCACCCTGTTCGATGTCCAGATCGATATGTTTCAGGACATCAACAGGACCATAGGACTTGGCAACGTCCGTCAGCTTGAGTTCAGACATGGCTTTACCCCTTTTCCCTGATCATCAGGCAGAATTGTGCTTCGTTCAGTGTGACTTGCCCGGTGCCATCCACCGCGCCAAGGTCCTGACCAATTGGCCGCCAGTCACCTTCTGGCAGACGCAGATCGGCGCTGTCCGAGCCCAGATTGAAGGCGAAGAACACCTGTTCGGTTTCATCTTCACGTAGGAAAGTCAGGATCGGTCCGGTCTGCTCCATCCGCGTCTGCGTGCCCGAGGCCAACGCGGAATGCGACTGACGCAAGGCAATGGCACGGCGATAGTGGTTCAGCATCGACATCGGATCATTTTCCAACCGATCCACCGCCTGTTCAGCCTGCGCCATGCTGACCGGCAGCCATGGCTCAGCCGCGCTGAAACCGGAATGTTCATCCTGAGCGGCCCAGACCATCGGCGTCCGGCAACCGTCGCGTCCCTTGTATTCGGGCCAGAACTCGATGCCGTAAGGGTCTTGCAGTTTTTCAAAGGGCACATCCGCTTCGTGCAGACCCAGCTCTTCACCCTGATACAGACAGGCTGAACCGCGCAGGCACATCATCAACACAGCATGTTGCCGGGCGGCAGCCTCGGTCAGGTTCCAGCGCGAGGCATGGCGGGCGACATCGTGGTTCGAAAACGCCCAGCAGGGCCAGGCGTCGCCTGCTTTCGTTTCCAACTGATCAAAGACCTGCTTGGCGTAGTCGGCCGTCAGCGCGCGCTTCTCCAAAAACTCGAACGCGTAGCACATATGCATTCGCTTATCGCCGGTTGTGTATTCGCCCATGATCTCAAGCCCGCGTTGGGCATCCCCGATCTCACCCAGACAGGCGCGGCCCTCGTATTCGTCGGTCAGGGCGCGGAGACGTTCCAGAAACGCGATGTTTTCCGGTTGGCTTTTTGAGAACAGGTGATCCTGATGGTTATACGGATTCACTGCAGGCGCGATCGAGGCATTGCGCTGATCCTCGGGCAGCGCCGGATTGTCCCGTAACTGCTTGTCGTGGAAATAGAAATTGATGGTATCCAGGCGGAACCCGTCAACGCCCATATCCAGCCAGAACCGGGCAACGTCCAGCAGCGCGTCCTGTACTTCAACGCAGTGGAAATTCAGGTCCGGCTGCGAGGTCAGAAAGTTGTGCAGGTAATATTGCAGACGACGGGAATCCCATTGCCAGGCCGAGCCGCCAAAAATCGACAGCCAGTTGTTGGGCGGCGTGCCGTCCGGCTTGGGGTCGGCCCAGACAAACCAATCGGATTTCGGATTGTCTCGGCTGGCCCGGCTTTCGCTGAACCACGGATGCTGGTCCGAGGTGTGCGACAACACCAGATCGATCATGACTTTCAGCCCCTTGGCATGGGCCTTGGCCAGCAGGTCCTGAAAATCGGCCAGCGTGCCGAACATCGGGTCCACGTCCCGATAGTCGCTTACATCGTAACCGAAATCCTTCATCGGGGATTTGAAGAAGGGCGAAATCCAGATCGCATCCACGCCAAGCGACGCGATGTAATCCAACCGTTGGGTGATGCCTTTCAGATCCCCGATCCCGTCACCATTGCTGTCCTGAAAGCTGCGCGGATAGATCTGATAGATCACACCGCCGCGCCACCACTCGGACGTTGCTTTGGTCGATTTGGAAATGTCCACGATGTTTTGCACGTTCATCAGACGCCTCTATTTGACGGATCCGGCCAACAGGCCCCGGACCAGATATTTTTGCATTGCGAAGAACACGACCAGCGGCACGAAGATCGACACAAAGGCCGCTGTCGCAAGGATTTCCCAATTGCCGCCCCTTGTTCCCAAAAGCTCGACAATCCGGTTGGTCATTACGGTGGTCTGACCGGTTGCATCGATCAGGAAAACCTTGGCGACCAGCAGGTCGTTCCATGTCCACAGAAACTGGAAGATCGCGAATGAAGCCAGCGCCGGGAAGCTCAGCGGCAGGATCAGCTTGGTGAAGATCTGGAACTCGGTCGCGCCATCGACGCGGGCGTTTTCGATCAGATCACGCGGCAATCCGGCCATGTAGTTGCGCAGCAGGTAAATCGCCAACGGCATCCCAAAGCCCGTATGGGCCAGCCAGACACCCAGATAGCCTTTGCCGATCCCGATGTTCAGGTGGAATTTCAGCAGCGGTATCAGCGCCAGTTGCAACGGCACAACCAGCAGGCCCACCACCGCCGCGATCAGCAGCGCCCGGCCCGGAAAATCCATCCACGCCAGCGCATAGGCTGCAAAAGCCGCCACAAGGATCGGGATGATCGTCGCCGGGATCGTCACCGTCAGCGTATTAAAGAACGCTTTGGCCATATTGTCGTCACCGCTGTTGCTCAGCAATACGGTGCCGTAATTCTCCATCGTGAATTCCGACGGTACTTTGGCGGTGACAAAGACACGCGCGCCACGATTGCCGGTGAACGCCTCGGAGTTCTCCATTCGGTAGTTGCCCTCTGCGTCCACGGTGATTGTACCGCCCCTGCGCAACTCCGCCACATCGCCGGGTGCAAAGGCATCAATCTCACGCGCGCTGATCCCCCATTTTGAAATCGTCGCCTGCTGCGCTTCGTCGAACAGGTTGCCCTCGATCACGTAGAGATCACCCTGTTGCACCTGAGTGTCGGGCGCGGCGGCACGGATGGTCAGATTCTGTTCCGACGGGAACATGGCGCGCCACCAGCCGCTGCTGGAAATCTGATCCGCCGTGCGGAACGAAGAAATCAACAGCCCTAGCGTCGGCACCAGCCACAGCACGACCAGAAAAATGACCGAGCCATGAACCACCCATCTGAGGGCGGGTTTGGTTCCTGCAATATCGCTCATACCCGCTACTCCATTTCCTTGCGCGCATTGCGCACGTTCCAGACAAGGATCGGGGTTACCAGCAGCATGATGACCATGGCCGAGGCCGAACCGACCCCCCAGTCATCGCCCCGGAACAGCTTGTCATACATGTAGTTGGCCAGGACCTGCGTCTCCCACTGCCCGTTGGTCATGGCAAAAACGATGTCGAAGACCTTCAGCACAGTGATCGTGATCGTCGTCCAGACCACCAGAATGGTTGTCTTGATCTGCGGCACCTTGATCTTGAAGAAAATCTGAAACGGGTTCGCCCCGTCCAGAATGGCGGCCTCGATCGTTTCTTCGGGAATACCGCGCAGGGCTGCCGACAGGATCACCATGGCAAAGCCGGTTTGGATCCAGATCAGGACGATCATCAGGAAGAAACTGTTCCAGAAGGGAACGGTCAGCCATGTCTGCGGCTCGGTCCCACCAAAGAAGATGTAAAGCGCGTTCAGGATGCCGATCTGGTCCTGTTCGGCTGGCCGGGCGTCATAGACCAGCTTCCAGATGACCGATGCACCGACGAAGGAAATCGCCATCGGCATGAAGATCAGCGACTTGGCAAGATTGCCCCAGCGGATGCGGTCGGTCAGTTGCGCAACCAGCAGACCAAAGGCCGTGGACATCGCAGGCACCACGATCAGCCACAGCATGTTGTTGCGCATGGCCTCCCAGAATTTCGGCTCGGCTGCCATCTGGCCGTAGTTTTCCAGCCCGACCCATCTATACCCGCCGCCGGGCACGCGTTCCGTGAGGGACAGGCGCAATGTTTCAACCACCGGATAGGCCAGATACAGGCCAAGTGCGGCCAGTGCGGGAAACAGAAACAGCCAGGGCCGGATCATGTTCGCGCGGTTGATGTTGCGTCCCGCATTCGGCCCGCGCGGCGGGAACAGGACTTTGTCCAGAAACTGGTTCGAGAGGTAGAAGTAGCCCACGCAACCCGACACACCGATGATGATGGTCAGCAGGCCCTGAAGTGCCGGTGTCATGACGCCCTCATGTGTTTGGAAACGGGGCAGCCGGTGGGCCACCCCATAACATCAGTTACTTCGCGGCATCCCACGAGGACTGGATTTCGCCGGTAACCGTGGCGGCATCTTTCGCACCCGACGAATAGTCGACCATACCGGTCCAGAACGTCCCCGCGCCGACCGCACCGGGCATCAGGTCCGAGCCGTCAAAGCGGAAGGTGGTGGCGTTTGTCAGAATCTCACCCTGTCCGCGCTGCGTGTCATTGGCGTAATTTTCGGGGTTTGCGCCCAGATGCGGGGTCAGGAACCCGTCCTGCGACATCATGATCTCATGCGCAAAGGGGGTTTTGAGGAATTCCATGAATGCCTCGGCCGCCGGGTTCGGGTTGGTGATGGTGAACAGCGTGCCCGCACCCAGAACCGGGGTGCCCAGATCCTTCTCGGCATAGGCCGGGAAGTAGAAGAAATCAGCATCCACACCCAGCTCGGTCCCTTCCGGGAAGTAGGCCGGAATGAACGAGGCCTGACGGTGCATCATACAGGCCGGCGGGCTGTCGAACAGACCCTTGGGGCTGTCGCGGAAATCAATCGCGGCGGTGTCATCGGCATCACCCACGACGTAGTCGTCATTGCGGGTGAAGCTGCCATATTCCTCGATCGCGGCGATCACGCGCGGATCGTCGAACTTCATTTCGTTCGAAACCCACTGGTCATAAACCTCGGGCGGCTGGGTGCGCAGCATCAGATCCTCGACCCAGTCGGTTGCAGGCCAGCCGGTGGCACCACCAGACGCCAGACCAACGCAAAGCGGCGTTTCGCCATCTTCGACCATCTGGTCCATCAGTGCTTTGAACTCTTCCATGGTCTGGGGCACTTCGTAGCCGAAATCCTCAAAATTCTCGGGGATGTACCAGACCAGGGATTTCACGTTCACATTGAAGAAGAAGCCGTAGAACTCGTCTTCACCTTCGGCATTCTCGAATGTCCCAAGATCAACCCAGGACTGCCCGGCGGCAAAATTCTCTTTGATCCAATCCGCCGAACCCTCGGCCAGAGGTGTCAGATACCCGTTCTTTGCCATGTTGGCGGCAAGGCCGGGCTGCGGAAAGACAGTCAGGTTGGGGGCCGACCCGGCGGCAGCGTCAATCAGGATCTGCTGTTCCAGCGAATCCGACCCGACATAGCTGGCATTGGCGCCGGTTGCATCGATGAAATAGGCCACGAGGTTCTCGAAAGAATCGCCCTCACCCGCCAGCCATGGCCCGAAAATCGTCAGGTCCTGACCGGTCAGGTCATGAGCATCGGCAAAAGCCTGCAACCCATCCCAATCAAAGTTTCCATCGCCGACCGCGTGAATCATTTCACCTTCGGCATGCACGGACCCGGCCATCAGGGCGAGCACCGCCGCGCCTGCATATAGCGAGTGTTTCATCAATAATCCTCCCAAGACAACAACGCGCTTCTGAGATTCGATTTTCAAAGCGCTTTGGATGCGGAACTTTATCCGCTAACATTCAGTCTCTGTCAACAATCTGTTTCTGATACTGCACTATGTTTGGCAGAGTTCAAATTGACGGAATACAGGTTGACGAATGGTCGATTTGGTCACAAAACAAGTCTAACACCTCATTTGAAGGCGCTTTGAACCGCTCATGAACCTGAAACAGCTCTCGGAAACCCTGGGTCTTTCACAGACAACCGTCAGCCGCGCGCTGAACGGCTATCCGGAGGTGAGCGAGGATACGCGGGTCCGGGTTCAGGCCGCTGCGCAGAAACATGGATACCGACCGAACAGCCGGGCCAAGGGGCTGGCGACGGGCAAGTCCATGGTGATCGGGCATGTGATCCCCAGCTCATCCCAGCATGAAATGGTGAACCCGATTTTTGGGGATTTCGTCGCCGGTGCTGCAAAGAAATATGCCGAGCATGGCTATGACATGATGTTCACAAACGCCGACGACACCTCGATCGAAGAAGCTTATCGCAGCCTGTTTCAACGCGGCGCGGTGGACGGGGTCGTGCTGCAAGGTCCCAAGGTGAACGAGCATCGGATTTCAGTGCTCAGCCGCATGTCCGTGCCGTTTATCGTGCACGGACGTTCAACTGGGGTGGACCTGCCTTATGACTGGATCGACGTGAATAACAAAAGTTCTTTTCAGCGCGCGACCCGGTTTTTGCTGGATCTGGGCCATCGCCGCATCGCGCTGATCAATGGGCTTGAGGATATGGATTTCGCCCATCGCCGCCGCGACGGGTATCTTGCTGCGCTGGCGCAGGCCGGGCTGGAGCTGGATCCCGATCTGATGCGCAGCGCCGAAATGACCGAGGTTTACGGCCATCACGAAACCCGCGCCATGCTGGCGCTGGACAATCCACCCACCGCAATTCTGACTTCGTCAATGATCTCGGCCATTGGTGTGCGCCGCGCTTTGGAGGAGGCTGGCTTGCAGATGGGCCGCGATGTATCCGTGATTGCCCATGATGACGACCTGTCCTACCTCAAGAACGGGCAGGACGTGCCCATTTTCACAGCCACGCGCTCATCCGTACGTCAGGCAGGGGAACTGGCCGCCGACATGCTGATCGAGCGCATCAAGTCCCCGAACGATCCGACCAAAACCAAATTGCTCGAGGCGGAACTGGTCGTGGGCAGATCAACCGGCCCGGTGCCAAGCAGGTAACAAAATGAAATACACCCGCGCTGATTTCCCCAAGGATTTTCTCTTTGGTGTGGCAACCTCGGCCTATCAGATCGAAGGCCACGCGAAGGGCGGCGCTGGCCAGACCCATTGGGATACCTTCGCCGCCTCGCCCGGCAATGTCGTGCGCTGCGAAAACGGCGATCTGGCCTGCGATCACCTGAACCGGTTCCCGAAAGATTTCAATCTGGTGCGCGAGGCCGGGTTTGATTGCTATCGCTTTTCAACCAGCTGGGCGCGGGTCATGCCCGAGGGGCGCGGTCAGGTCAATCAGGCCGGGCTGGACTACTACGACCGGCTGACCGATGCGCTGCTGGATCGCGGCATCCGCCCCTGCGCCACGCTTTATCATTGGGAGCTGCCCTCGGCCCTGGCCGACCTCGGCGGCTGGCGCAACCGCGATATTGCCGGGTGGTTCGCCGATTTCACCGAGGTCATCATGGGTCGCATCGGTGACCGCATGCACAGCGTCGCCCCGATCAACGAGCCCTGGTGCGTGAGCTGGCTGAGCCATTTCGAAGGGCACCACGCCCCCGGCATGCGCGACATTCGTGCGGCCGCGCGCGCCATGCACCATGTTCTGCTGGCCCATGGGCGCGCCATTCAGGCCATGCGGGGGCTGGGGATGAACAATCTGGGTGCGGTGTTCAATCTGGAATGGGCCGAACCCGCCGACAGCAGCCCAAAGGCGCGCGAGGCCGCCGATCTTTATGATGGGATTTACAACCGGTTCTTTCTGGGTGGCGTCTTCAAGAAAGCCTACCCGCAGAATGTGCTGAACGGGTTGGAACAGCACTTGCCAACCGGTTGGCAGGACGATTTCGAAACGATCGGAACGCCCGTCGATTGGTGTGGGCTGAACTATTACACCCGCAAGCTGATCGCCCCGTCCGACACCGCATGGCCCAGCCTGAAAGAGATGCCCGGCCCGCTGCCAAAAACGCAGATGGGGTGGGAGATCGAGCCGACGGCCCTTTCTCGTTTTCTGACCCGCACGGCGCGGGACTACACCGGGGATCTGCCGATCTATGTCACCGAAAACGGCATGGCCAGCCCCGAGCGGCAGCAGGATGACGACCGGATAGAGTATTTGAATCAGCATCTTACGGCGGTGCAAACTGCGCTGGATCAGGGCGTTCCGGTCAAGGGCTATTTCATCTGGTCGCTGCTGGACAATTACGAATGGGCGTTCGGCTATGAAAAGCGGTTCGGGTTGGTTGATGTGGATTTCGACACGCTGGAGCGCAGACCCAAAGCCTCGTTTAACGCGCTGAAGTCGGCGCTGGCGCAGGGTGAACCCGTTTCGGTGCCCTTGGCACAACCGGCAGGTGCGGTGCACGCGCATTGGAACCTGGTGGCAGATATCGGCGGCACCAACACCCGGCTTGGGGTCATCACAAACGGAGAGCTGACGGATCTGCGCAAGCATCCGACAGGGACTCTGCCCGACCTGCTTGACGCGTTCCACAGCCTGCGCGATGACATCGGCACCGACCCTCAGGCCGTTGTCGCCGCAGGCGCGGGCCCGGTTCGGGATGGCGTGATCCAACTGACAAACGCCCATCTGGACCTGTCCGAGGCTGAGTTAGCCAAGGCCACAGGTGCGCGGCATACCTATGTGATCAACGACTTCACCGCTGCAGGATGGTCCGTGGCCGAGGCAACGAAGGCCGATGTGGCCGTGCTGCAGGGCGACCCTACACCGCCAACCGGCACCCGTCTGGTCGTTGGCCCGGGAACCGGGCTGGGTGTCGGGGCGCTGTTGTATTCGGAAGGACATTACCACACAGCCTCGGGCGAAGGCGGTCATGTCGGTGTCTCCCCGCGTCACCGGGACGAGGTTGATATTTTCGAAGCCGCCCGCCACATCGCGCCGGACTGTTTCTTTGGCGATAGCCTGACGCTTGAAGCTGAAATGTTCCTGAGCGGCACGGGGCTGCCTGTCCTCTATCAATCCATCGCACTGGCCGCCGGTCAGACTGACGCAGCGCACCGCCCGGCAAAGGACATTCTTCACGACGCCCGCAACGGATCGGATGCGCATGCCATCAAAGCGGCAGAGATGTTCACGACCCATCTGGGCGCTCTGCTGGGTGATCTGGCCGTCACCTTGATCCCCCGGGGCGGCGTGTTCCTGGTGGGCGGCGTGGCTGAGAAGAACCGCTGGCTGTTTGGCGAGCGTTTTCTGGACGCCTTCAATCAAGGCGGTCGATTCAGCGATTTGCGGCAAGGGATGAACCTTTATATCTCGGAACAGGTCGAATTTGGCATTGTTGGCGCTAACAACTTCTGCAAAAATGCGCTCATGCGGTAAAACCGTGTGACCATTTCCAAAGAAGGACCGCGGGATGATCCTGTGTTGTGGCGAAGCCCTGATCGACATGATCGCCGAACCGACCACGTCTGGCGCACAGGGCTATGTGCCCCATTCCGGCGGCGCAATTTTCAACACGGCCATCGCCCTTGGGCGCTTGGGCGCGCCGGTGGGGATGCTGACAGGCCTGTCCTCGGATATGTTTGGCGCGCAATTGGCGGACACGCTGAAGGCAAGCCATGTGGACACCTCGCACGTGATTGCCAGCGACCGCCCGACCACTTTGGCCTTCGTGAAGCTGGTGGATGGGCATGCCTCGTACAATTTTGTTGATGAAAACACGGCCGGGCGGATGTTGCAGCCCGAGGATATGCCGCAGCAATTGTTGGCGACCTCGACCCTGTATCTGGGGGGGATCAGTCTGGCCTGTGAACCCTGTGCCGATGCCTATGCCGCGCTGCTCGACCGTCATGGCGGCGACCGCGCGGTGATGCTGGACCCAAATATCCGGCCGGGATTCATCAAGGACCAGACCCGCTATCGCACCCGCTTGAATCGCATGATCGCGCAGGCCGATATTGTCAAAGTCTCGGACGAGGATCTGGACTGGATCATTCCGGGGCCGGAAACCCATGCCGAGAAGGTGCCCTTGTTGCTGAAGGCCGGACCGTCCGTGGTGATCGTGACGCGGGGCGGTCAGGGGGCCTCGGGCTATCTGGCGGACGGGTCCGAGACCTCGGTGGCAGTCAAACCGGTGCAGGTTGTCGATACTGTGGGCGCCGGCGATACGTTCAACGCGGGCGTTTTGGCCGAACTCCACCGCGCCGGGCACCTGAGCAAAGAGGGCCTGCGCGCCTTGACGCCTGATAGCCTGCGCGCGGCTTTGTCCCTGGGCGCAGAAGTCGCCGCCGTCACCGTATCCCGCGCCGGGGCAAACCCGCCCTGGGCGCATGAGCTTTGATCCCCCGAGGGAACCGACATGAAACGATCCGACATCAACGACATCAAGACCGAGGCGCAGGCCTTCATCAAATCCTTCGGCGCGGTCCTGCCGCCCTTCGCCGACTGGTCCCCTGATCAGATGCGCAGCGCAAAGGCCGACACGATCCGCGCCCGAGGGTTGGGCTGGGACATTACCGATTACGGTCAGGGCAAGTTTGATGAGCTGGGCCTGTTCCTGTTCACCCTGCGCAATGGCGACGTGAATGATCTGAACCAGGGTCGCGGTATGCTCTATGCCGAGAAACTGCTGATTTCGCGAGACAAACAATTATCTCCGATGCACCGCCATATCATCAAGGCCGAGGACATTATCAACCGGGGCGGCGGTGATCTGGTGATGGAGATCTACGCCTCGGACCCCGAAGGCGGCATTGATCGCGACAATCCGGTGGTTGTGCCCAGCGATGGCTGCGACGTGACGATCACGCCCGGCGAATTGCTGCGCCTGAAACCCGGCGAAAGCGTGACCCTGATGCCCGGTATCTGGCATGCCTTCTGGGCCGAGCGTGGGGATTGTCTGATCGGTGAAGTCTCAACCGTCAATGACGACCGCACCGACAATGTGTTCGAGCAACCGATCCCCCGGTTCGCGACCATTGAAGAGGACGCAGCGCCGGAATTTTTGCTGGTTGCGGATTACTAAACACTCAGTCCGCGCCGCCAAAATCTCGACCAGAGCGCTTGACAATTAAATCCGCGACAGACTAGCTGACCAGCGATGGTTCCCGTAGCGATGCCTGCGGGATGAAAATGGGAATACGGTGCGGCCCTGCGGCCAAATCCGTGACTGCCCCCGCAACTGTAAGCGCAGAGCGACGCCAAATCACCACTGGCCTGAACAGGTCGGGAAGGTTGGCCAAGCCACGACCCGCAAGTCAGGAGACCTGCCATCACCTGTGCAACCAACCCGGGGCGGGGTGTCCTGGAAGGAGGATTTGATGGCTCAATTTTTCGCCTGCGGGCGTGGCTTTTTCTTTTCGCGCGGTTTCCGCAGCGGGAACAGCCATGTCATCCCAAGCTGACCACTTCGTCCTGATCTGTTCGACCTGTCAGGGTGAAATCGAAGCCAAGGCAGCCAAGGCCAGTTTGGACGCAACCCTACCACCGGGGTTTGCGACCCGAATGATTGCCTGCATGGCAGGGTGCGAACGCCCCATGACCGTTGGGCTGCAAGCCGAAGGCAAGGCGCAGTATCTGTTCGGCGATATCCAAAGCCCCGCCGATCTGGACGCGATTGCCGCCTTCGCCCGCCAATTCCGCGACAGTGACGACGGCTGGACCAGTGCAACCGATCGGCCCCTTGCCCTGCTTTTCAAAACTCTGGCCCGTCTGCCGCGCCTTTCGACAGAGGGCGAGAAATGAGTTTTCTGGTTGCCAAGGGGCTCGAATACTACGCCCTGAATGGGGATGTGTTGCTACAGGATGTCTCCTTCTCATTGGATGAGGGGTCGATCCTGGCCATTGCCGGGCCAAACGGGGCCGGGAAAACCACGCTGTTGAACCTGCTTTGTGGCCTCGAACGTCTGGCCTTGGGCGATGTGACGATCAAGGGGCGAAGCCTGCGTCAATTATCTGCCCCTGAACGGGCACGCACCATCGCTGTGGTCGGGCAGCAGGAACTGCCTGACGGCAGGCTGAAACTGCGCGACTATGTGGCCCTTGGGCAAATCCCGATTCAGGCCGACCGGTCAGCCGAGGATCATAAGGCCGATCTTGAGCGGGTGCTTGAGATCACCGAACTGGTCCCGCTGGCCGATAAACCGATGCAACGTCTGTCCGGCGGCGAACGTCAGCGGGCGCATATCGCACGGGCCCTGGCGCAAAGGCCATCGCTGCTGTTTCTGGACGAGCCGACAAACCACCTCGACCCCGACGCCAAGGGCCACATGCTGTCGCTGGTGGCCGAACTAGGCGTGACGGTTGTGATGATCGTGCATGATCTGGTCATGATCCCCGAATTCGCCACCCATGTCGCTTTGATGAAGGCAACCCGCATGACCGGCTTCGGCCCGGTTCCCGAAGTTCTGACACCCGAGCGTGTGCGCGATACGTTTGGCGTTGACTACCTGTGTTTCCAGCACGAAGGGCGCGTGATCCCTGCGCTGGATATCCGAAAACGAAAGCTGTCATCATAACAGGAGAATTTGATAATGCAGAAATTCTGGTCCGTGGTCCTTGTTTCGGGCCTCGCAAGTGGTGCGGCGGCGCATGAAGTGACCGTCGACAATTGCGGCGAACCACTGGTGTTCGACGGCACGCCCGAGCGGATTGTCGTGCACGACATGAACATGACCGACATGGCCTTTGCGCTGGGTTTGCAGGACAAGATTGTCGGCCTGACCGGCATTACCGGCTGGTACAAGACCAGCCCGGATTTCGATGCAAAACGCGGTGACATCCCGGAACTGGCGCCCAAATACCCCACCGTCGAAAATCTGGTCGCGGTCGAGCCGGATATGTTCTTTGCCGGTTGGTATTACGGCATGCAGCCGGGTGGCGAAGTCACCCCCGACACGCTGGAACCCTTTGGCATCAAAACCATGGTCCTGACCGAAAGCTGCGTTCACCTGAACAAGGACCGCCCCGAAGCCAGCATGGACCTTCTGTTCGATGACGTGCTGCGTCTGGGCAAGGTGATGCATGTGGAAGACAAGGCCGAAGCGTTGGTTTCGGGCTGGAAAGACCAGCTGGCGGCCATCGAATCCAAAACCGCAGACCTGCCGAAACCCCGCGTCTTCCTGCTGGACGGTCCCGCCGATGCGCCCTTTACCGCCGGTAAATTCGCCATTCCAGACGCCATGATCGAGGCTGCGGGCGGTGTCAGCGTCACCCATGACATGGACACCAGCTGGGGTCGCACCTCATGGGAAGCAGTGGCCGCCGCAAACCCCGAATTTCTGGTCCTACTGGACTATCAGACCGGGAACGGTGCCGAGGACACGTTCAAGTTTCTGCAGGAGCATCCGGCCATGTCCCTGACCGATGCCGTCAAGAACGAACGCTGGATCGGTCTGCGCTATGAAGAGCTGACGCCGGGACCGGCAAACATAGACGCCATCGAAAAGATGGTTTCGGCCATGCACCCGGAGCTGAACTAACATGGCTCAAACGGGCCGCGCGGTCCTGCTGGGGGCGGTCATTCTGACCGCCCTTTTGCTGCTGTCGGTCGTCTATGGCACGACATCCATTCCCGTCGCCGACGTGGCGACAGCGATCATGCTGGGCACCGGCTTGACCGAAGGCGAGATGTCGCCCCTGCACCGGATCGTATTTGACCTGCGCCTGCCCCGCGCCTTGTTCGCGGCCGTCATCGGTGCCGGATTGGGTGTGGTCGGCGTGGTGCTGCAAACCACCACACGCAACGATCTGGCCGACCCCTTCCTGTTTGGCCTGTCCTCGGGCGCCGCCGCCGGGGCGGTTCTGGTCATCACGGTAACCGGGGACGTGCTTGGTTTCTGGACCCTGCCGCTTGCCGCCTTCTGTGGCGGTCTGATCGCGTCAGGCATCGTTCTGGCGCTGGTTCAGGGCCTGCGCACAAGCGCGCCCGAAAAGCTGATCCTTGCCGGGCTTGCGGTCTCGTTCCTGTTTTCTGCCATCACCAACTATCTGATCTTTTCCGGCGACAGTCGTGCTGCGCATTCAGTGATCTTCTGGATGCTGGGCGGTCTTGGCCTCGCGCGGTGGGAGACCTTTCCCCTTGTCCTGATCGGGCTTGCGATGATCCTGGGCTATTCGCTCTATCGCAGCCGCTGGCTGGACGCGCTGCTGACCGGGGATTTCACCGCAGCGACGCTGGGTATTCCGGTTCAGGGCCTGCGGTTTCGCATGTTCTTTGTTGCTGCTCTGGCCACTGCAAGCTTTGTCTCGGTCGCGGGCGTCATTGGCTTTGTCGGCCTGATGGTCCCTCACATCGCCCGAGGCATTGCCGGAACGCTGCACCGCAATCTGTTGGTAACCTCGGCCATCGTGGGTGCGATCCTGCTGACGCTCTCCGACATCCTGTCGCGCTTGCTGCTGGCCCCGCAGGAATTGCCGGTGGGCATCGTCACCACATCCATCGGATCGCTGTTCGTCTTCCTGTACCTGTTCAAATCCGCCCGAAACGACTAAGCCTAATGCGTGCCGCGTGGCACGAAATAGGGATCGACCATGATCGTCTCGCTGGCTTTGGCGGGATCGGCCAGCCTGCGTTCCAGCAGCGCAATGACCTGATCGACAGCCCCAGCAATCGGGTTGTTGACCGTGCTCAGGTTGAAGATCGGCCATCTGGCCATTTCGATGTCGTCGAACCCGACCAACGACAGCGCGTTTGGAACGTCCAGACCCATCTCGCGCGCCGCTGTCAGCGCCCCGATTGCGCTGGCATCATTGGCGCAGATCAGCGCGTCCAGCCTGTGCTGCCCCAGCAAGGTCAGCGCGATGTCCCGCCCGGTCTCAACCGTGAAATCTCCGGTCTCTTCCGCCACCAGCCCAAGGCCCGCGCGTTCCAGAACCTCGATCACACCTGCCCTGCGCTCGGCCGAGGATGAGAAACTGGGTGCACCACCCAGAAATCCAAACCGTGTCCGACCTTTCCGGATCAACGCCTCGGTCGCAAGTCGCGTACCTTCGGCATTGCGGCAGCACACGTTGTCGACCCCTGGCGCCTGCACAATGCGCCCGGCAGAAATCATTGGCACGCCCAGCTTGCTGCACCGTTTGACCAGCGCCTGAGGCATACTGCCCCCGCGAAGGATCAAAGCATCCAGCGGATAGCGCAAAACCTGCTCGATCGCGTCTTCTGCACGCTGATCCCCACCGTCGATGAGAATCGGCCATTTGTTCAACGCGTTCAGTTTCCCGACCAAAGTGCGCACAAATTCGGAATCAAAATCGCTGCGCATATTTCCGACAAACACCGCCACAAGGTGCGAGCGTCCGTCCTTCAGACCGGCGGCCAATGCGTTTGGCTGATAGCCCATACGCTCGGCCATATCTTCGATTATTTTTCTTTTATTTTCATCAAGATACGCGCCGGGCGTAAAGGCGCGGGAAACGGCCGAACGGGACACACCGGCCGCATCTGCGACGGCCTGCGCAGTGACCCTGCGGCGCCTTTCGGTAGGTTTGTCACGATCCTGAACCACGCTCAACCTGTCCTTCGATTTGGTGGAATTTGTCAATATTGCTAGAAATCATTCACCGAACTGTCATACGTTAACATTATGTGGGCACGTGTGCAGAATCCAGACGTGCCCATGCAATGCGGGGCGGAGGCTGCGCGCGACATACGCCGCAGGGGAGCCTGCACAATAAACTGGCACAAAGTGCCAACGGTCTCTTAGCTGCAAGGGGCCGACACCGAACCGGAGGAAAACATGACCAATCTGAAGTTTTGCGCAACGGCTGCTGCCCTCGCGTTTACCGCGACTGCGGCTTTTGCAGAAACAGAAATTACCTGGTGGCACGCCCATGGCGGACAATTGGGGGAAACCGTCAACAAGGTGGCCGAGAAATTCAACGCGTCGCAGGACGAATACACAATCACTCCGATCTACAAAGGCAGCTACGAAGAGACGCTGACCGCTGGTATCGCGGCCTTCCGCGCCGGTGAACAACCGAACATCATGCAGGTCTTTGACGCGGGCGCTGCCACCGTGATCGCCGCCAAGGGCGCAACCGTTCCGGTTCAGGACCTGCTGGCCGACAATGGTGTTGAGTTCGACATCAACGACTACATCGCCGGTGTGCGTTATTTTTATGCCGACAGCGATGGCAAGATGATCGGGATGCCCTTCAACTCGTCGACCCCGATTCTGTACTACAATGTCGACGCGCTGGAAGCCGCTGGCGTGACCCCGCCGAAGACATGGGAAGAATTCCAGACGACCACCGCCCCGGCGTTGAAAGAGGCGGGCTATATCCCGCTCAGCCAGTCGCACCTGCCCTGGATCTTCACCGAGAACTTCATGTCGCGCCACAACCTGCCGTTTGCGACCAACAACAACGGCTATGACGGCATGGATACCGAAATTCTGGTGAACAACGACGCGATCAAGGCGCACTTTACCGCTGTGACCGAGTGGAAGGACAATGGCCTGTTCGAGTGGTACGGCACCGGTTGGGGCGACAACGCCAAGCCGTTTGAAGAAGGCAAGGTTGCCATGTGGCTGGGCTCGTCCGGTTCGTTCGGTGGCCTGTTGCAGAAAGATCTGGGCTTTGAATTCAGCGCGGTTGAACTGCCCTATTGGGAAGCCGTAACGCCCGAGCCGACGCAAACCTTCATCGGTGGCGCTGCCCTGTTCGCGATGGCTGGCAAATCGGACGAAGAAAACAAGGCGACTGCCGAGTTCTTCCGCTTCCTGACTGCGCCCGACACCCAATATTTCTGGCATCAGGAAACCGGCTATGTGCCGATCACCGAGGCCGCCTATGACGTTGCCAAGAAAGACGGCCACTATGACCGTTTCCCGGCAGCCGAAGTCGGTGTGAACCAGTTGCAGGCGAAAGCCGGTGACAACACCAAGGGTTACCGCATGGGCTTCTACGTTCAGATCCGCGACATCATGAACCGCGAATATGGCCGTATCCTGACCGGTGAAACCGACGTGGACACTGCGTTCCAGACAATCGAAGACGAAGCCAACGAACTGCTGGCCCGCTTCGCAAAAACCCAGGGCTAAACCCCGGGATCACCCCCAAGATGGTCGCGCCTTCGGGCGCGGCCATCCCCCATTTTCGCAACTGGACGGGTCATGAAACGCGCGGGCTTCGACACTATCTGGCTTCCTGTGGCATTGCTGCTGCCACAGCTGATGATCATCGCAATCTTCTTCTACTGGCCTGCGGGTTGGGCGTTGCAATCGTCCTTCTTTCTGCAGGATCCGTTTGGCTTCGGTTCGACCTTTGTAGGGGCGGACAACTACACCTCGTTGCTGGGTAACGATCAGTACAAGCGCATCGCGTGGTTCACGATTGTCTTCTCGGTCCTGGTGACATTCTTTTCGCTGTCCATCGCCCTGCTGCTGGCGGTCAAGGCCGACAAGGTGATCCGGGGCGCCAAATCCTATCGCACGCTTCTGATGTGGGTCTATGCCATCGCGCCGCCGGTCGCAGGATTTTTGGGCATCCTGTTCTTCGACCAAAGCACCGGCCCGATGACCAAGTTCTTTCAGATGTTTGGTTGGGATTTCAAACTGGGCGTCGACTACAACGCCACCGCAACCGCGATGATCATCGTCGCCGTCTGGAAGCAGATTCCGGTCAATTTCATCTTCTTCCTGTCCGGCCTGCAATCCATCCCGCGTTCGGTCCGCGAGGCGGCGATGATCGACAACCGCTCGGCCACCGGTCGGTTCTGGCAGGTGACCTTTCCACTGCTGGCCCCGACCGCCTTCTTCCTGCTGATCATCAACATCACCTACGCGCTGTTCGACACGTTCGGCATTATCGATGCGCTGATGAAGGGCGAGCCGGGGAACAACCCGATGACGCTGGTCTACAAGGTCTATCTGGACGGGTTCCGGGGCAATGACCTTGGCGGCTCATCCGCGCAATCCGTTGTCCTGATGGTTCTTGTTCTGATCCTGACCGTCTTTCAGTTCCGGCTGGTTGAACGCCGGATCCACTATACGTGATGGGGGCGCAAAATGGCTGACACAACCCTTGAGACAACCCAAACCACCCGCCGCCGCCGCAAGATCAAATGGAGCGCGGTTGGCGATCACACCGTCCTGATCCTGGGCTCGCTGCTGATGATGCTGCCACCGCTGCTGGCGCTGACCACGGCCAGCCATGATGCGGTGACCATCCACCGGCAGGGCATTCAACTGGGCCTTGGCGACGATCTCGGCAAGAACTTCAACGCCGCCATGTTCGAGAAAGGCGGCTTTACCCAAACCGTCGATGGCACGCTGATGCTGATGAACTCGTTCATCCTTGGCATTGGCTTTGCTGTGGGCAAGATCATCATCTCGATGATGGCCGCTTATGCCATTGTCTATTTCCGCCTGCGTTTTGCCACGCTGGCCTTCTGGATCATCTTCACCACGCTGCTGCTGCCGCTTGAGGTGCGGATCCTGCCCTCCTACGAAGCGATCCAGAAACTGGGCCTGACGAACACCTATACCGGCCTGATCGTCCCACTGATCGCGTCCGCTACAGGCACGTTCTTCTTCCGCCAGTTCTTTATGTCCGTCCCCGAGGAACTGGCCGAGGCCGCCCGGATCGATGGCGCGGGGCCGTGGAAGTTCTTCATCGACATCCTCGTCCCGCTCAGCCGGACGATGATCGCCGCGATCTTCATCATCATGTTCGTCTTCGGCTGGAACCAGTATCTGTGGCCGACGCTGATCACTACGGATGAAAGCTTCTTCACGCTGGTCCGGGGCATCAAGCAGATCGTGCTGACCTATACCGACAGTCAGATCCCCGAACACGGGCAGGCCTTGGCGCTGGCGATCGTTGCGATGATCCCGCCGGTGGCCATCGTCATCTTCTTCCAGAATTGGTTCGTCAAGGGCCTCACAGAATCCGATAAATAAGGAAACACGCGCATGGCTCAGGTCTCGTTAGAGGGCATCCGCAAGGTCTATCCCAACGGTTTTCAGGCCGTTGAGACCACCAATTTCACCATTCAGGACGGTGAGTTTGTCGTTCTGGTCGGCCCCTCGGGCTGTGGCAAGTCCACGCTTCTGCGGATGATCGCGGGGCTGGAAGACATCACCGAAGGGACGCTGAAAATCGGCGACCGGGTGGTGAACGATGTGGACCCAGCGGATCGCGACATTGCGATGGTGTTCCAGAACTACGCTTTGTATCCGCATATGACCGTGCGGAAGAATATCGGCTACGGGCTGAAAAACCGAGGCACGCCTGCCTCCGAGATCGCGGCCAAGGTCGAAGACGCGGCAAAGATGCTGAACCTGACCGAGTATCTGGATCGCAAACCGGCGCAACTGTCGGGCGGTCAGCGGCAGCGCGTTGCCATGGGGCGCGCGGTCGTGCGCGATCCGGCGCTGTTCCTGTTTGACGAACCCTTGTCGAACCTAGACGCCAAACTGCGCAATCAGATGCGGATCGAGATCAAGGCCCTGCAACGCCGCCTTGGTACCACGGCGGTTTACGTGACCCACGATCAGGTCGAGGCGATGACCATGGCCGACCGCATCATCGTGCTGAACGCAGGCAAGATCGAACAGATCGGCACCCCGTCCGAGATTTATCACAACCCGGCCTCGACCTTCGTGGCCTCGTTTATGGGCGCGCCGCCAATGAACCTGATCGAGGCGCAAGTGGATCAGGGTCAGGTGCGGATCAATGGCTATGACGGGATCATGACTGCCCCGGCCTCGGCCAATGGCCCTGTGACGCTGGGCATCCGGCCCGAAGACATTGAACTCGACGGTCAGGGCTCGGTTCCGTTTCAGGTCGACATCCTTGAGGAACTGGGCGCGCACCGGCTGCTGCACGGTCAGTTGGGCGGGCAGCCCTTTACCGTTCTGGTCAGCAAGGACCACGATGCACAGACAGGCGAAACACATATCACCCTGAAACCCGACGCGCTGCGTCTGTTTGATGTGGAAACGGGAAAAGTCATTTGATTACAAACGTTTTGGACGCCCTGCCCGCGGTGACAGCGGATCAACGGGCGCGCATCCTGTCGGCACCCCGCACGGCTGCCGCGCATCGCGAATTGCTGGGTGACATACCCGCGATGAACGCATTGCAAATGGGCGGTCAGGCAACCGCCACGCGTTTGCCGGCACAATTCAATGTCGCGGCATGGAATGTGGAACGGTGCCTCTTCCCCGAGGCCACCGCAGCCCAGCTGCGCCCGATCCGACCGGACATTGTTTTGCTGTCCGAGGTTGATCACGGCATGGCCCGCACCTCGCAACGGCACACGACCGAAGCCATGGCCGAGGCCTTGGGCATGGTCTATGCCTTTGGTGTCGAATTCCACGAACTGGACCTTGGCGGCCCGACCGAACGCAGTTTTTGCAAAGACGACTTCAACACGCTGGGTTGGCATGGCAACGCCATTCTGTCTTCGGTTCCGTTCCAGCGCACGGCCCTGATCCGTCTGGACGATCACGGCCATTGGTTTTCCTGCGACGAAGGAGCTGCCGACCCCGACCAGCCACGCGTCGGGGGCCGCATGGCACTCGCCGCCATCGTGCCGACCGAAGACGGACCGATCTGTGTGATCTCGACCCATCTGGAAAGCAATGCGGATGCTGCGCACCGGCACACCCAATTCGTTCTTATGCTTGATGCAATCGACAGGTTTGCACCGGGCCTGCCGGTTCTGATCGGTGGCGACCTGAACACCGGCAACCACCTGCCCCCGGATTTCAACTGGCAGGACGAAAGCCTGTTCAGCTTGGCCGAAACGCACGGATACGACTGGGGTTTTACGATCGATGGCCCCACCACACGGCCCAGCCTGATCACCCCGCACCCGCAGCGGGTGATGAAACTTGATTGGCTCGCAGGACGGGATCTAAGCTGCATCGACAAAGGGTTGCTGACATCAATCTCGGATGAGGGCACGCCCCTGTCCGATCATGACTGCGTCTGGTGTCGCGCCAGCCTTTAGACGATTTGGACAAAGGCCGGGTCAACCCCCGGCCTTTTCCCGCACTGCTGCGCCGTCCAGCCCCTGACTGTTCGACAGTAATTCCTGCACAAGCGGATTGGGGAACCGCCGCTTGAACGTGACTGCGTGAAAGTTCTCTTTGATGCGCGGATGCTCTTGCGCCTCGATCAACCGGCCCGAGGACAACTCATCCCGCACCACAATAGGGGCCACAAGGGCCAACCCGATGTCCTCACGTGCCAGCAGGCGCATCATCGCCATGTCATCCACTTCGGCCACCACCTGCGGGCGAACGGACATCCGGCTGGCCATTGCGTCGAAAGCCGTGCGCACACTGTTTTTGCTGGTCGGCAGGATGAACGGTTGTTCTTCGAGCAGCGCCTTGATGGGGCGCTTGGGATCCAGCCGCGCCGGGGTGCCGACAATGCTGACCGGTTGTTCCGCCAGATGATGGGTGACGAAACTGGTCAGGCTGTCACTGGCCGGTTCGTGGTTCATCAGGACCAGATCGAAATTCAGCGTCTCAAGCCCCTCAAGCAACTCACTGGGGCTGCCGGAACGCAAGATGACCTCGACATCCGTACGGGCCAGAATGGGCCGCAGAAACCCGATCTGAAAGTTGCGCGACAAGGTCGACTGTGCGCCGACACGCAGCGCCTGCCTGGCGTTTCCGGCATCCTGCAACGTTGCCACAAGCTCTTGCCCTGCCGCAAAAATTGCGTCCGCGTGGTCCAGGGCGATGTGCCCGGCCTCGGTCAGGTGCAGCTTGCGCCCGCGCCGTTCGAACAGCGGGTGGCCCAGCCTCTCCTCCAGCTCTTTGATCTGAACCGAAAGCGCCGATTGCGACAGGTTCAGTCGCTGGGCTGTTCGGGTCAGGTTCCCATCATGGGCAACGGCCCAGAAATAGCGCAGGTGATGATAGTTCAACGGCATATCGTTCTATTTAACTGAACGAAAACCTCAGAACAATGAATTTTTCATTGGGCTGCACGCGCAATATGTCCTGCGAAACAGGCCGAGTCAGCCCAAGACCAAAAGGGACGCGCAAAATGCTTCATCTGTTTCTTCCATTGTTAAGCCCGCTGATTCTGCTGGCATCGGCGTATTACGCCAGTCGCCATCCGGGGTTGCGGCCGGGCAATGTCGCGAAACTGTCCGAATGGGCCGCCCTGGCCGCCTTTGCGGTGGCTGCTATCTCGGCGCTGTTGCTGGTGACGCAGGGTTCCGGCACATCGCCGCTGATTGGCTTTTTGGGCCTGGGGTTATCAGTGCGACTGGATGCAGTCAGCGCCATCATGCTGGTGCTGGTCAGCTTTATCGGCTGGATCGTGTTGCGTTACTCGGCCACTTATATGGACGGCGAAGCACGGCAAGGTGCGTTCACCGGTTGGATGTCTGCCACGCTCGCGGCTGTCCTGCTGTTGGTGATGTCGGGCAATCTGGTCCAACTGTTGGCGGCTTGGATCGCGACCAGCCTGATGTTGCACCAGTTGCTTTTGTTTTATCCAGAACGCACCACCGCTCGACGTGCTGCTCGTAAAAAGGCCGTGGTGGCGCGGATCAGCGAAGGCGCGCTGGCCGTTGCGGTCGTACTGCTGCTTGCCAGCTACGGCACCACCGACATTGCGACGATCCTGTCTTCGGCCCAAGGAAACGCCCTGACCATCGTCGCGGCCTTGCTGATCGCGTTGGCTGCGGTCATGGCCTCGGCCCAGTTCCCGATCCACGGCTGGCTGACCGAAGTAATGGAGGCCCCGACCCCGGTATCCGCCCTGTTGCATGCAGGCGTCATCAATTCCGGTGGCTTCCTGCTGATCCGCTTCGCCGACGTCATGCTGGTCGCCCCGGGGATCATGGCAATGCTGGTCATGCTGGGTGGATTCACCGCGCTGTTCGGCGGGTTGGTCATGCTGACGCAACCGGCTGTGAAAACCTCGCTGGCGTGGTCCACCATCGCGCAGATGGCCTTCATGATCATGCAGTGCGGTCTGGCGCTGTTCCCGCTGGCCCTGCTGCATATCGTGGCGCACTCACTGTACAAGGCGCACGCCTTTCTCAGCGCGGGTGAGGCCGTGCGGAACGTGGCCGCAATTCGCCGCCCCGGCCCGGTTGCGGTGCCAAGCGCACGGAATGTGGTGCTGGCCTTTGCCACGGGCATCCTGATCTACGGCATCGTGGCGGCGGTGTTTGGCATCGACGGCAAGTCGGTCCAGGCCATTGCACTTGGCGTCATCCTGATCTTCGGTGTCGCTTACCTGCTGGCGCAGGGTTTTGCAGATGCAGCGCCCGGAGCACTGACCCGTCGCACGGTGATCTACGCCAGCGTCACCTCGGTCAGCTACTTCGTGCTGCAAATCATCGCGCAAAAACTGACCGCAGGTACCCTGCCCGCGACCCCGGTTCCGGGACCGTTGGAATGGGCGCTGATCATCCTCGCCCTGATCAGCTTTGGCGCGGTCGCGCTGGCGCAATCCACCTTCCCGCTTTGGGCCTCGCATCCTGCTGCGGCGGGCATCCGGGTGCATTTGTCGAACGGGCTCTATGCCAATGCAATCTTTGATCGGCTGCTGGACGGATGGTCCAAGCGGCAGACTGTGTAAGAGGGGTTCTCAAGATGTACATGAAGCACGAAAGCTATCCCGCAGCGCTTTTGGAACTGGTCGCACTGGCCAATGACGCGGCCCGTCAGATCCCGCCGCTGTTTCCCTTGTCCTCGAATGTCGCGGTGAACCCGTTTCTTGGGCAAACCAACGAGCCTTTGGCCGTCACCGCCGCCCGACTTGGCCGGGTTGCGGGAACGCGGATCACGCCGGATCGCACGGCGTTTGCAGAAAAGTTGAACGCCGGAGAGATCACCGAAGCCGATCTGCTTGATGCACTGGCCCATATCGACAGCCCGTTTGACACACCGTCGCCAGAGGATTTGGCAGCAGCGCTTGAAACCCAGGCGGCACATCCCGCACCTCTGCCCACTGTCGCCGATCTGGCCGCAGAAGTTTCGGGGATCGACTGGCCCGGCCTGATTGACGAACGGATCGGAGCCTGGGCCGCCAGCCACTTTGATCAGGGTCAGGCGCTGTGGCAGGCCAACCGCACCGGCGGGGCCTATATTGCCTGGCGTGAATTCGCCACACGTGATCTGACGCTCGAGATACACGGCCTGAAAGGTTTTGGTGCTTTTGTCGCCGGCACCAACCGCTCGCAATGGCGGGCGATTGGCCGGGCGTCCGAGGCGCTGGGGGTGACGCCCAAAGCCGCTGGAACCGCCTTCCACCGCTGGCTGATGACGCTGGGCGGATGGGCGCAATATGCGCGCTATCTGCTGTGGCAGGCCGAGCTTGAAGGCAAGACCGACACCACCACGACCGAGTTGCTGGCCATCCGCATGGTGTTTGAAGAGGCGCTGTTCGACCTTTATCGCGATCAGATTGCCGAACGCTGGGCCGAGACCGTCGCGCAACATGAAACTCCGGTTACACCATCCCGCGATATGGTGATCGACGCGGTGCTGCAGGATGCCGCTGAACGCGCGCAACAACGCCAGTTGGGACTGTCGCTTGCCAAGCGGCAACCGCGCAAGATCGCGGGCCGCCCGATGGTTCAGGCCGCGTTCTGCATCGACGTCCGGTCAGAGGTCTTTCGCCGCGCCCTGGAAGCGCAGGGCGAAGGGATCGAAACCCTCGGGTTCGCAGGCTTCTTCGGCCTCGCCAGTGCCCACAAGGCGGCGGGTTCGGATGTGACCGAATTGCGGGGTCCCGTGCTGCTGAACCCCGGTGTCTGCTCGCATGCGGCTGAGGATACGCAGGCCGACCTCAACCGCCGCTACTCCGCACGGGCCAAGCGCGCCTGGGGCCGGTTTAAGCTGGCCGCGGTGTCCTCTTTTGCCTTTGTCGAGGCGACGGGGCCGGTCTATGCCGGAAAGCTGCTGCGGGATGCGCTGGGGAAAGGACATGGTGGGTCTACGTTCGATCCTGCACCCAAGCTGGACCCATCAATTGACCTGCCCACACGGATCGCATCGGCAAAAGCCATCCTTGGTGCCATGTCCCTGACCAGCAACCTTGGCCACATCGTCATGCTGACCGGTCATGGCGCGGATGTGACCAACAACCCGCATGAAAGCGCCTTGCAATGCGGTGCGTGCGGCGGCCATGCCGGAGATGTCAGCGCCCGCCTTCTGGCAGGTCTTTTGAACGATCCAGCCGTGCGCAACGGGCTGCGCGAAGAAGGGATCGACATCCCCAGGGACACGCTGTTCCTGGCCGCCATGCACCACACGACAACGGATGAGGTGACACTGTTCGATCAGGACCAGTCGACCGGCCAATGGGCGCAGAATATCGCGCAACTGAAGATGTGGCTGCAATCGGCTGGGCGGCTTGCCCGGACCGAACGCTCAACACGTCTGCCTCGGGCCCGAGGGGCTCGCGACATCGCCCGCCGCGCCACCGACTGGGCCGAACTGCGCCCCGAATGGGGTCTGGCCGGATGCCGGGCCTTCATCGCTGCACCCCGGTCCAGGACGGATGGGACCGGCCTGTCAGGTCAAACCTTCCTGCACAGCTATGACTGGCGGGACGATACCGGGTTTGGCGTGTTGGAACTGATCATGACCGCCCCGGTCGTGGTCGCAAGCTGGATCAGCCTGCAATATTATGGCTCGACCGTTGCGCCGACCCTGTTCGGCGGCGGCAACAAGCTGCTGCACAACGTGGTCGGGGGCATCGGCGTGGTCGAAGGCAATGGCGGCGCGCTGCGCCCCGGTCTGCCCTGGCAATCGGTGCATGACGGCGAAGCCTATCAGCACGACCCGCTGCGCCTGTCGGTGGTCATCGAAGCCCCGCGTGAAGCAATGAACGACATCCTGAGACGCCATCAAAGCGTCAAAGAGCTGTTCGACAACCGCTGGCTGCACCTGATCGCCATGGACGAAAACGGCGATCTTGCCTGGCGCTACACGAAAGACCTTGAATGGGTCCCTATGGTGAATTCCGAGATCAGAGAAAACGCCATCGCAGCGGAATAACCGCATCACATGAAAGGCCCGGCGGGGAAACACGCCGGGCCTTGTGCTTTACAACGCCGCTTTGAACAGCTGGGTCAGGTTTTCCCTGGTCAGTTCAATCGGATTGCCGCCGCAGGACGGATCAATGATCGCACCTTCGACCAGTTCCGGGATCGACGCATCGGTCACACCCAGTTCGGACAACGTGCGTGGGATACCGAGCGAGTCGTTGAATTCCTGCACAAAATCCCGGAACCCGTAGAACCCGCCTTCGATGCCCAGATAGGCTGCGGCCGACTGGAACCGGTCAGCAATAGCAGGGGCATTGAACTCCAGAACGCTGGGCATGCAGACCGCATTGGTGGTGCCGTGATGGGTGTTGAAATGCGCGCCGATCGGATGGCTCATGGCGTGAATCGCACCCAGACCCTTCTGAAATGCGGTCGCGCCCATGGCCGCTGCACTCATCATCTGGGCGCGGGCTTCGATATCGGTTCCATCGGCATAGGCGCGCGGCAAGTAGTCCTTGACCAGCCGCATCCCCTCTAGCGCGATACCCTGAGACATCGGGTGGTAGTGCGGGCTGGAAAACGCCTCGACACAATGGGCAAAGGCATCCAAACCGGTGCCTGCTGTGATGAACTTGGGCATCCCCACGGTCAGTTCCGGGTCGCAGATCACCACCGAGGGCAGCACTTTGGGATGGAAGATGATCTTCTTCACATGGGTTTCGGAATTGGTGATGACACTGGCGCGGCCCACTTCGGACCCGGTCCCGGCGGTGGTCGGCACCGCAATGATCGGCGCAATCACGTCGGCATTGGCGCGGGTCCACCAGTCGCCAATGTCTTCGAAATCCCAGACCGGGCGCGTCTGACCGGCCATGAAGGCCACCATCTTGCCCAGATCCAACCCCGAGCCACCGCCGAACGCGATCACCCCGTCATGGCCACCCGCCTGATAGGCTGCAACCCCGGCGTCAAGGTTCTTTTCACTCGGGTTCGGATCCACATCCGCAAACAACCCGCGCCCAAGACCGGCGGCCTCCATGATATCCAGCGTTGCGACGGTAATCGGCAGATCCGCCAACCCCTTGTCGGTCACCAGCAGAGGGCGCTTCATCCCGGCCGCCGCGCAGGCCTCGGGCAGCTCCCGGATGCGGCCAGCACCGAATTTTATCGCGGTCGGGTAAGACCAGTTTCCAACAAGGCTCATGATGTCACCTTCTTCAGATGGTAGGATTTGGGGCGGGTCAGGTTGTGATAGCCGATGACCGAAAGGCCACCGCCCTGCCCGGTATTCTTGCAGCCGGTCCAGCACAGGCCGGGATCCAGATAATCGGCCCGGTTCATGAACACGGTACCAGTCTCGATCTGGTCCCCTACCCGCGCCGCGCGATCCACGTCGCGGGTCCAGAGGCTGGCGGTCAGGCCGAACTCACTGTCATTCATCAGCGCGATCGCTTCTTCGTCGCCGGACACTTTCATGATGCCCACCACGGGACCAAAGCTTTCATCCCGCATCACCCGCATATCGTGGGTCACATTGGTCAGAATCTGAGGGCTCAGATACGCACCGCCATCATCTTCGGCGAAAGTGTCGATATGGGCCACAGCGCCATCGGCCACGGCCTCGGCAATCTGCGCCCGCACCTCATCAGCAAAACGCACGTTCGCCATCGGACCCAGAGTGGTCTCGCTGTCCAGCGGATTGCCCAGCTCATAGCCCTTTACGATCTCAACCGCCTTGGCGACAAAATCATCATAAAGACTCTCATGCACGTAAATCCGCTCGATCCCGCAACAGCACTGGCCCGAATTGAACATCGCCCCGTCAATCAGCGTATCGACCGCCGCATCCAGATCGGCATCCTCCATGACATAGCCGGGGTCCTTGCCGCCCAACTCGGTTCCGACGCCGGTAAATGTCCCCGCCGCCGCGCGCTCCATCGCCTGACCACCACCGACCGAGCCGGTGAAGTTCACAAAATCAAACGCATTGCCTGCGATCAGATCATTGGTCACGTCATGGCTCAGAAACACGTTCTGGAACACATCCTCGGGCACACCCGCCGCATGGAAGGCCTGCGCCATACGTTCACCCACCAACAGGGTCTGCGTGGCGTGTTTCAACACCACCGTATTGCCTGCGATCAACGCCGGAGCGACCGTGTTGATCGCGGTCATGTAAGGGTAGTTCCAGGGCGCCACCACAAACACCACCCCATGCGGAATGCGCTTGATATAGCGCCTGAACGTCTCATCCTCGCCCACCGCGATATCCGCCAGAGACGCTTCAGCAATCTCCGCCATATGGCTGGCCCGCTCGTTAAAGCCGCCAAACTCACCGCCATAGCGCACCGGCCGGCCCATCATATGCGCCAGTTCCGGCACGATCTGCTCATTCATCGCGCCGACAGCGGCGACACCGGCCATCACCAGATCAATTCGCTCCTGCAATGGTCGCGCCGCCCAGCCAGCCTGCGCCGCCCGTGCCCGGCCAGCAACCTCAAACGCCGCCTCCGGCGACAACACCTCGCGTTCCGCAAAAACCGATCCATCAATCGGCGAGACACATCGCAACATCTGCCCCATATCCACTCCATCTACCAGAAACGCAGGGTCCCCTGCTTCTTCTGTTCAAAAATACCTCGGGGAGTGCGAGGGGCTGGCCCCTCGCTCCTGCCCTTTACGCCCGCTCAAACCCGCGCGCAATTTCCCAATCGGTCACCACACGCTCGAACTCTTCGATCTCAACCTCAGCCGCGCGCGCATAGTGATCCACCACCTCATCCCCCATGGCAGCCCGCAGCATGGCCGACCCATGCAACGCATCCCGCGCCGCGCGCAGGTTGCCCGGGATCATGCCCGTATCGCCCTGATAGACGTCACCTGTGGCGGGCGGTTGTAACTCCAAACCTTCTTCGATCCCCGCAATCCCGGCGGCCAGCATCCCGGCCATCGCCAGATAGGGGTTCATGTCTGACCCCGGTATCCGGCACTCCACCCGCACCGCCTTGGTGCCATCGCCACACAGACGGAATCCGGCGGTGCGGTTGTCCACCGACCAGATGATCCGCGTCGGCGCAAAGCTCCCCTTCATGAACCGCTTATAGCTGTTGATGTAAGGCGCCATGAAATAAGTGTAATCGGCGGCGTATTTCAAAAGACCCGCCATGTAGCTTTTCATCAGCGCCGACATGCCCAACGCATCCGACTGGTCATAAAACGCAGGCTGCCCATCCTTCCACAGCGACTGATGCACATGCGAAGAACTGCCCACCTTTTCATGATGCCATTTCGGCAGGAAGGTCGCTGCGTGCCCATGCTGCCACGCGATCTCTTTCACCGCGTTTTTGGCAATCGAGTGATATTCCGCTGTCGCCATCGCCGGTGCGTATTTGATGTTCAACTCTTCCTGCCCGGTCTCGGCCTCACCTTTCGAGTTCTCGACCGGAATGCCCGCATCCCACAAATGGTTGCGGATCGGGCGCATCACATGCTCTTCCTTGGTGGTCTGAAGGATGTGGTAATCTTCGTTGTAACCCGATATCGGCTCCAGATCGCGAAACCCTTCCTTGCGGATCTGGTCAAAACTCTTTTCGAACAGGAAGAATTCCAATTCGGTCGCGCACATTGCCTCATAGCCCATGGCTTTCAGGCGGTTCACCTGTTTCTTCAGGATCGAACGCGGCGCGTGCGGCACCTCTTCATGCGTATGATGATCCAGCACATCGCACATAACCATTGCGGTGCCTTCAAGCCACGGCACCGGGCGCAGCGTGCTCAGGTCCGGCTTCATGACATAATCGCCATAGCCCCTCTCCCAACTGGTCGAGGCGTAGCCGTCCGGTGTGCCCATCTCAAGATCGGTCGCCAGCAGGTAATTGCAGCAATGGGTCTCTTCCCACGCGCCCGCAACAAAGTGGCCCGCATGGAACCGCTTGCCCATCAGGCGGCCCTGCATATCGACCATGCAGACCAGAACCGTATCCACTTCGCCCGCAGCGACCTGCGTCTTGTGATGTTCGAAGGTAAGTGTTGCGGTCAAGATGCGTCCTCCCTGAGTTCCTGAATGGCGGGTCTGAGCAGCGCCAGTATTTCATCCGCCACCGTGGCAACCTGTTGATCCGAACGCAACAGATCGTTGCGCACTTCGATCATGACATTCGCCAGTCCCCGGCTGATCGCGTGCAGGCGCAGGGAATGGGTCACACCGTCCAACGGCCCATAGGGTTCGTTCCGCTCGATCCGGCGGCCCGAGACCTGATCCACGTGATCCAGCATCAGATCGACCAGACGGCTGTCCTCATCATGCAGCAAGCCGATTTCGACGGCGCGGGGTTGGCCGAAATAGATGGGCGTAAACGAATGGACCGTGACCAGCACCGTTTCAGGCCCGCGCATGCCCAGAACCCGCGCGACGGCGTCGCAGAACGGATCATACACGGTTGTCGTGCGCAACCTGCGTTGTTCCGGGCTCAGATCAACATTGCCCGGCACCTCGATCAGCTCGGATTTCACCGGCATGGCACTGGCGGCTTCAGGCGGGCGGTTGCAGTCATAGACCAGCCGCGACACGGTCGAGGCCACAGCGGGCGCATCCAGCGCTTGTGATAACCGTACTGTCAGGTCGCGCGCACCGGGATCCCAGACAGCGTGACTGTCGCGATCCGCTTCGGCCAGTCCCAACCCTTCGTAATACGGCGGGATAAACGCGCTGGCATGTTCGCACAGCAACACCACGCGCCCCGCCCCATCGGGGTTAATGATCTCAACAGTAGGGCGGCTTTTCAAATCTTGGCTCCATCGGTTAGGCGTTCAGCAGGCTCAAAAGCTCGGCGTGCAATTCGGGCGTTGCGGCTGAAACAACCGCCACGTCAGATTGCATGGTCAGGGCCTGCCCCTTCCAATCGGTCATCACCCCGCCTGCCGCCTCGATCAGCGGGCAGAGTGCAAGGTAATCATAGGGTTGAAGCTCATAATCCACCACTGCATCCACATGCCCCGCAGCCAACAGCGCATGAGGGTAGCAATCATACGCAAAGCGGCGGGTCTGCCCGGCCTGCATCAGACGGTCAAAGACCGACGGTTGATCGCGGTATATCTTGTCGCCCTCATTCACATACAGGATCGCCTGTTCCAGACGTGTCACGTCCGAGGTCTGAATGGCCCGATCATTCAGCGTGGCCCCGCTGCCACGCGAGCCCACAAAGGTTTCATTCATCGCAGGCATACCAACGATGCCAAGCTGCGGCTGACCATCGACAAGATGCGCCAGCAGGAAGCCGAACAGGGGATGCCCGGACAGGAACGAACGTGTGCCGTCAATCGGGTCAATCACCCATAGATGTCGTCCATCACCGGCTTCCTTGCCCTGTTCCTCACCGAATATGCCGTGTTCCGGGAAGTGCTGACGCAGATAGGCCCGCACTTCGGCTTCCACGCCCCGGTCGGCCTGGGTAACAGGGCTTTCATCCTGTTTGAATTCCACCCCCAGCGTGCCCCGGAAGTACCGCATCGCCGCCTGCGATGCGATATCCGAGATCGCCTTTGCGTGGTCTTCAAGCGCCATGGCATCCAGCATGTCAGGTTCCTTTTGACTGCATTCGGGTCACGCCTTGATCCGCTCCATTTTCGGATCGTAAAGCGGCTGTAGCGAGACCTGACACGGCACGCGTCGGGTCGCAACCTCAAGCTCATAAGTGCCAGAGGTGACAAACTCCGCATCGACCCCATCCGGATTGCGGACATAGCCGTAGCCGATGGATTTACCCACCGTGTAGCCACACCCGCCCGAGGTCAGCCAACCGACGCGTTTACCGTCGCGATAGATCGTCTCGCGCCCCAGCAGCACTACATCCGGGTCGACGGTGAAACAGGCCAGCATCTTTTTGACGCCGTCGGACTTTTGTTTTTCAGACGCCGCGCGGCCTTTGAAATCGACATCCTTGCGCAGCTTCACGGCCCAACCCAGACCGCTTTCGAATGGGGTGTGATCCGGCCCGATCTCGGCCCCCCAGGCGCGATAACCTTTCTCAAGCCGCAGCGATTCAATCGCGCGGTAGCCCGCGTTTACCAGACCATGGGGCTGACCCGCCTGCATCAGCGCGGCGTATACCGTCTGGGCGTATTCCACCGGCAGGTGCAACTCCCACCCCAGTTCGCCCACATAGGTCACGCGCAGGGCTTTGACCGGGCAACCGGCGATGCCGATGGTGCGGATCGTGCCGAATTTGAACCCGTCATTCGAGACATCATCCCGCGTCACCGCCGCCAGTATATCCCGCGCCTTTGGTCCCATCAGCGACAGCACGGCGTTGGATGAGGTGATGTCGAACAGCTGGCAATTCATGCCTTCGGGGATATTGCGGCTGATCCAGTCGAAATCATGGGTGGCAAAGCCGGTGCCGGTGACGATGTAGAACTCATCATGTGCAACGCGGCCCACCGTCAGGTCACATTCGATCCCGCCCTTGTCGTTCAGCATCTGGGTATAGGTCAGCGCACCCACCGGCTTGTCCACGTCATTGGCGCAGATCCAGTTCATCGCCGCCAGCGCATCCGGGCCTTTCAGGGCGAATTTGGCAAATGAGGTCTGGTCAAACAGCACCGCCGCCTCACGCGTTGCCTTGTGTTCCCGGCCCACGGCGGCGAACCAGTTCTGTCGTCCAAAGCTGTATTCGTCCTTGGGTGTCTCACCCAACGACGCATCCGCATACCAATTGGGACGCTCCCACCCCAGTTTCTCGCCAAAACACGCGCCCTGCGATTTCAGCGTGTCATAGAGCGGCGATTTCCGGCACGGACGCCCCGAGTCATGCTCCTCATGCGGCCAGCCCATTGTGTAGTGCTTGCCATAGGCCTCGACCGTGCGGGTACGCACCCAATCGGTGTCGAAATGCGGGCGGCCAAAGCGGCGAATATCGGCAGACCACAGGTCGAACGGCGGCTCGCCCTTATGCACCCATTCCGCCAGCGCCATACCCGCGCCACCTCCGGCTGCGATGCCAAAGGCGTTGAAGCCCGCGCCGACGAAGAAATTGTTCAATTCGGGCGCTTCGCCGATGATGAAATTGCCATCGGGGGTAAAGCTTTCCGGCCCGTTGGTCAGGGTTTTCACCCCTGCGTTTTCCAAAGCGGGCACACGACCCAGCGCCAGTTCCATCAACTGTTCGAAATGGTCGAAATTGCTGTCGAGCAGCGTGTAGTGGAAGCCCTGCGGAATGCCCTTGGTGGCCCATGGGATCGGGTTCGGCTCATAACCGCCCATGACCAGCCCGCCTACTTCTTCCTTGTAATAGGTCAGCCGATCGGGGTCGCGCAGGGTCGGCAGGTTCCCGGGCACGTCAAAGGGTTCCGTGACCATATACTGATGTTCCATCGGCACCAGCGGCACGTTCACCCCGAAGCGCCCGGCGAAGGTGCGGGTCCACTGACCGGCGCAGCAGATCACCTTTTCGCATTCGATGCGGCCATGTTCGGTGATCACGGCACGGATCTTGCCATCTTCGATCTCGATATCGGTGACCTTGGTGTCCTCAAAAATCTTCGCCCCGGCCATGCGGGCACCCTTGGCCAGCGCCTGCGTGATGTCCGAGGGGTTCGCCTGACCATCCGTCGGCAGATAGGCCGCACCGATCACGTCCGAGACATCCATCAGCGGCCACAGCTCCTGCGCCTCGGACGGTGTCAGCAACTGCATGTCCAGACCGAAAGAATGCGCGGTGGTGGCCTGCCGTTTGACCTCGGTCCAGCGTTCCTCGTTACAGGCCAGCCGCAGGCCGCCGTTCATTTTCCACCCCGTACCGAGGCCGGTTTCTTCTTCGATCTTGTTATACAGATCGACCGAATAGCCCAGCAATTGCGTGATATTGGCGTTCGAGCGCAACTGCCCCACCAGCCCGGCGGCATGAAACGTGGTGCCCGAGGTCAGTTTCTTGCGCTCCAGCAGCACCGTGTCGGTCCAGCCCAGCTTGGCCAGGTGATACGCGGTCGAGCAGCCGATGATCCCGCCACCGATAATGACGGCTTTGGCTGTTTTCGGAAGGTCGGTCATGTCTGTCCTCAGGTATTTTTGAAATCGGTAAGGGCCGCGCGGAACCGCGCGAGGTTTTCAGCCGTGTAGGCCGCATAGTCAAAGTCGATATCCGAGGTGATCTCGGACACCATGCTCCACATCGTTTCGCGCAGCAGCGAGGCGCATTTCATCGCCGTATAGCGGTGGCGCAGGTCGTCGGTGACAGGGGTCTGGAAATAGGTCTCCAGCATCCAGTCCTCCTGTTCGGGGGAAAGCCCGTTGTTCGAGGCCAGCCCGCCCAGATCAAACAGCGGCGAGTTGAACCCGGCATAGTCGAAATCGATCAGCCACAGGCGGGTGCCATCGTCCAGAAAATTGCCGCAGAGCAGATCGTTATGGCCAAAGACCATGTCATAGGGCCCGGCCTCGGTTTCCAGATCGTTACCCGTTTGCACCAGCTCCGGGATCAGGGCCACGTGGGCGCTGCCGCGTTCCGTGAGTGTAGCGGCATAGTCGCGGATGACGTGGAACACCCAGAACACCAGCGAGGGGCCGCGCAGGTGTTTGGTCACCTCCGTATGGCAGGCTTTCACCAGATCCAGCACACGGGGCAGCATGTCGGGGTGGCGCACATCCTCTTCGGTCAGGGTGCGGCTTTCGATGAATTCCAGCACTGTCAGATCGCCCGAGGCATGGACCACCGCAGGGGAAAGACCTGCAGCATGGGCGGCTTTCGTCGCGGCCAGTTCGTTAAAGCGCATCACCTGATGCAGTGGGATATCGTCGCCGACACGGACAACATAGGACCCGCTGTCATCGGTCACTTTGTAATTCACGTTGGTGATGCCGCCGGTCAGTGGTTCGGCGGCGATCTCGCCCTGCCAGATTGGCAGAGCGCGGATGCGGGTCATCAGATCGGATTGGCTCATGTCAACTCTCCAGTCCAAAGCGGATGCGGGCCTGACGGGCGCTGGCGTTGATCAGCCGATCAGCGATGATGGCGATGAAGGCAATCGACAGACCGGCCACCAGACCCCGGCCTGTATCGGCCTTGGTCAGGGCGATATAGACCTCTTGCCCCAGATCGCGGGTGCCGACGAGGGCGGTGATTACCAGCATCGACAGCGCCAGCATGATGGTCTGGTTGATGCCCAGCAGGATTTCCGGCAGTGCCATAGGCAGGCGGATATGGCGCAGCAGTTGCGCGCGGGTGCAGCCCGAGACCAGACCGGCCTCGATCAACTCCTCACTGACGGAACGCACTCCGTGTGCGGCATAGCGCACCGCCGGGGCCAGCGCATAAAGGACGATGGCGATCAGCGCAGTGAAATCTCCGACCCGGAACAACATCACAACGGGGATCAGGTAGACAAAGCTGGGCAGGGTTTGCAGCGTGTCGATCAGCAGGTTGATCACAGCGCCCGCCCGTTTGTTCAACGCCGCCAACACGCCCAGAGGCACCCCGATCAACGTCGCCAAAATCACCGACGCGCCGCACAGATAGACCGTCACCATCGCCTTGGACCACAGGCCTGACACAAGGATCAGCGAGGCCATGCCACCGCAGAGCAGCGCCAGCCGCCAGCCGCCTGCGTGCCAGCCCAGCAGGGTCAGCATCGCGATCGCCCAGGGCCACGGGATGCCCAGCAGCACCGTCTTGATCGGGATCATGAACCACGTCAGGAAAAAGACCTTGATCGCCTCGAACATGTCGAAATAGTTGACGTTCAGGTATTCGACCGTGTTGTCCCAGAACGCGCCCGTCGTGATGGTCTGACCTTCGGGATATTCCAGCAGCAATGGCGAGAACTGGCCCAGCACCCATGTCAGCACCAGCAGGATCAGCACCAGAACCGTGCGGCGATGGCGCGCGATCCACGCGCCCAGCTGTTCATGATGCACCTGCCCCATGCGCTCGGCGAAAGCCTGGCTCAGTCGATCAACGGCAATGGCCAGAACCACGATGGCAATCCCTGCCTCGAACCCCGCTCCAATATCCAGACGGCGCAGCGCGGCGAGGACGTCGAACCCCAGCCCTCCGGCCCCGATCATCGAGGCGATGATGACCATGTTCAGCGTCAGCATAATCACCTGATTGACGCCCACCATCAGGCTGTGACTGGCCGAGGGCACCAGCACGCGCCACATCAGCTGCCGCTGGGTTGTACCTGCCATGCGGCCAAAATCCAAAATCTCGGGGTCCACGCCCTTCAGCGCCAGCGTCGTGATCCGCACCATCGGCGGGGTGGCGTAGATGATCGTAGCAACCAGCGCCGAGATCGGACCAAAGCCGAACATGAACAGGATCGGCACCAGATAGGCAAAGATCGGGATCGTCTGCATCAGGTCCAGAATGGGTGAGATGATCTTTTCGAACAACGGATGGCGATAGGCGAGAATGCCCAGCAACAGCCCTCCGCCTGCGCCAATCGGCACGGCGATCAGGACGGACGCCAGCGTCACCATCGCACTGTCCCATTGTCCAAAGACGGCGAGATAGATGAAACAGGCCCCGACCAGCGCGGCCAGTCCCCAATCGCGGCAGTACTGACCCAAGGCAATCACGGCGGTGATCACCACGATCCAGCTGATCGCGGGCAGGATGATCTGCGCGTCATTGCCCTGACCGCTGACAAACCCATCGGCCAGCAGGGCCAGCACCAGATTATAGGGTTGCTCGATCAGCCAGGCGATGGCGCGGGTGACATCGGTGAACGAGACCGGGCCAATCGCGGCATCCTCGATCAGCCAGGTCATTGCCGAGGAGATATAGGTCTTGAACGGGATCACCCAGGCCGAGGGGAACTTGGTCAGCCAGCGCGCATCCAGAGCCTTGCCCAGATCGCGGCCGAACCAGCCCAGCAGGATCGTGATCAGCACGAGCGACAGGATGGTAATCTGGCTGCGGCTCAGGCGGATCATGCGGCGTCCCCGTCACCGAACAGCACATGCGCCACGGCCTTGCGGTCGATGGCCCCGACGATCTGGCCGGTGTCGTCTGAAACCGGGATCGGCGCATCGGCCGCGATGATCCGTTCCGCCACGTCCGAGACGCGGGTAGATTGCGGGATCGGGTCGCCCTGACCATCCGCACCGGCGGCCATCACGCCGCCAACGGTCAGAACCTTCGAGCGGGGTATATGTTTCGTAAATTCAGCCACATAATCAGTGGCCGGGTGCATCACCAGCTCTTCTGGCGTGGCGATTTGAATCACCTCTCCGTCCTTCATGATGGCGATGCGGTCGGCCAGACGGACAGCCTCTTCAAAGTCGTGGGTGATGAAGACGATTGTCTTATGCAGCCGCTCCTGCAGGCGCAGAAACTCATCCTGCATTTCGCGCCGGATCAGCGGATCGAGCGCCGAGAACGGCTCGTCCAAGAACCACAGATCCGGTTCCGTCACCAGCGAGCGGGCGATGCCGACGCGCTGTTGCTGGCCGCCTGACAATTCGCGCGGATAATAATCCTCGCGCCCTTTCAGCCCGACCAGTTCGACCACTTCGCGGGCTTTGACCTCGGCCTCAGCCTTGGGTGTGGCCTGAATGGTCAGTGGGAACATCACGTTCTGCAAAACGGTCAGATGCGGCAGCAGGGCGAAATGCTGGAACACCATGCCCATCTTGTGGCGGCGGATCTCGATCAGTTCCTTGTCGCTGGCGCGCAGCAGATCGGCATCGTCAAACAGAACCTCTCCGCCCGTGGGTTCGATCAGCCGCGACAGGCAGCGGACCAAGGTGGATTTGCCCGAGCCGGACAGGCCCATGATGATGAAAATCTCACCCTCGGCGATGTCGATATTGGCGTTGCGCACCGCGCCGATCACGCCCGCCTTGCGGATGTCATCAGCCGACGGGTTCGGATTTTGCCGCAGCAGCGCATCCGCATTCGGACCGTAGAGTTTCCACACGTTACGGCAGGACAATTTGGTCTTGGGGGTCATCTGGGACGTCCGATTGAAAGGCCGGGTAAGCCGGAGCGGTTGGGGAGAACAGGGTGACCGCTCCGGCCAATGCAGATTACTTGGAGACCCAGCCAGACCAGCGGTCTTTATTGGCCCCCATCCAATCTGCAACAACGGTATCAATCTCGACGCCGTCCAAATCTGCCTTGCCGACCATCGCGCTCATCTCATCGTTATTGATGCTGTAGGCTTCGATGATGTCATAGGCACCCGGCCATTTTTCCTGCAAACCGGACCAGGCCGCCTTCCAGATCGGGCCGCGCGGCTTGCCGCAGTCATAGGCCAGATCGGGATTCACCCCCACGGACGGATCGGCGTAGCATTCCGGGGAAAACGGCGGGAATTCAACGAATTCACCGTCGTATTTTGCCGGTGCCCAATGAGGAACGTAGACCCACAGCATGATTGGATCTTCGCGCTGATAGGCGGATTCCAATTCGGCAAACAGGGCCGCATCGGTGCCCGCGTGGACAACCTCGAACTCAAGCTCCAGCGCCTCGACACGTTCTTCATCGAACCCGCCCCAAGTTACCGGACCACCAACATAGCGCCCGTTCGGCGCGGTTTCGGCGGTGGCAAATTCCTCGGCGCAGTCTTTCAGCGCCTCCCAGTTGGGCAGGCCGGGGCAGCGGTCTTTCATATAGGACGGATACCACCATTCCTCGATCGCCATCAGGCCGGTTTCGCCCACATTGACCACATTGCCCGAGGCTGTCGCCTCATCCAGCGCCTCGCGCCCGGTGGTTTCCCAGATCTCCATCGCCAGATGCAGATCGCCGGTTTTCAGACCCGCGAATTGGGCGATGTAGTCGGCCTGCACATATTCGACGTTATACCCCGCCTCTTGCAGGATCGAGCCCATGATCTTGGTGTTGATCAATTGCCCTGACCAGTCATGCAGCGTCAGCTTGATCGGGTCCGAGGATTCCACAGCCCCCGCCGAGGTCACGCCCGCAACCGCCAAAGCCAATACGCTAAGTCCCAGTTTGAGTTGCATTATACCATCTCCCTGTCGTGGTTTTTCTTTGTGAATCGGTGGTATTATTGAAAGACGACCACATTGTGGGGTTTTGTGTCAATAAAAACCACGTTAAGCCACACAATTACTCTCAAATCAAAACCTAACCGCGCAAATTCTGGCAATTGCGTTGCTTTATGTGGTAGTTGTGATACCCCTAGTGCCAACTACTGCCATCACCATGGACCCAATGAACCTAAAAACCACAAATCAGCGAGAAGATGAGATTTTGCGCGCCCTGTTCCGGTCGGGCGGATCCTGTCGGGTCAGCGTGCTGGCCAATGAACTTGGCGTGACGCTGGAAACCATCCGCCGCAATGTGCGCAATCTGGAAGAGCGCAGTATCGTCCGCAAAGTCCATGGCGGCGTTCATCTGGTCGAAAACCTGCTGGAACCTTCGCTGGAAAGCCGGTTGGACAGCAAGGTCGACGCCAAGGAAAAGCTGGCCAAAGCCGTCGCCGAGATCATCAGCGACGGGGATTCCCTGTTCCTCGATATCGGGTCGACGACAGCCTATGTGGCGCAGGCCCTTCGGGATCATAAGGACCTGTTTGTGGTGACAAATTCAGTTGTCGTGGCCAACACGCTGGCCGCGCATAACAACAACCGCGTGTTCATGGCCGGGGGTGAGTTACGCCCCCATGACGGCGGTGCATTCGGGGTGGAAGCGCAGGAGTTGATCAGGCGATTGAACGTCCGCTTTGCGATCCTGTCGGTCGGGGCGGTAAACGCCGATCTGGGCTTCATGCTGCATGATTTGCAAGAGGCCAACCTGGCGCGGATCGCAATCGACAACGCTCAGGTGCGTGTGGTGGTGGCCGATGGCGAAAAACTGGGCAAACGGGCCCCCGTGACGCTTGAGGTTCCGTCGAAGATCAACCTGTTTTTCACCGACACCCAGCCGTCGCAGGGCATTCGCGACATGTTGGCCGAGAACGAAATTGATCTGGTGATAAAGGACTAGCCTTCGCGTTTCTGGGCAATGATCCAGACCGGATGGTAGGTCAGCGGCACGCCCTGCCCGTCGCCGAATTCCGTCCAATAGTCCTGTTCGAACCGGGCCAGCGTCGACTTGGTCCAGGCACGTTGCGCGCGGCCATTCACGCCGGTGTTCCGCAGGTGTCGCAGCACGTCGCGCGGGTTGGCAAAATAGGAGGGCCGCAGACTCTCACCCGCGGATTTGACGATCAGCACATCTTCGATAGCTGCGCGCATTTCATCCGCCCCAAACAGGCCCGGTGCCTGCGCAGCGGATCCGATTTGCCGCAGTTCCTGATACTGTTTCGGGCCAAAACCGGATACGGCAAGCCAACCGCCGGGGGCCAAGGCCTTGGCCGCTTTGCGCAACAGATCAGCCGGGTTCTCCATCCACTGGATCATCGAGGCAGATACCAGCAGATCGATATGCGAGGGCCAGGATACCTGCCGCGCGTCACCTTCGATAAATCCGGCATCCACCGCATGTGCCGTTTCGCGGGCCTGCGGGGCGATGTCGTTCAGGCTCAGATGATCAACCGAGAACTGCGCGCGCAACAAACGGCTCAGATGACCGGTGCCGCAGCCCAGTTCGAAGCCCGCCCGATACTGAGTGGGCGCGCCCAGCCGGTGTAACTCGTCCACCAGCTTCTCGGCCACCCAGGCCTGCTGGTTTGCCGCATCGTGATAGGTGTGAAAACTGCGGCTGAAACTGCGTTGCACCTTGTCTGTCAGATGGACTGTCATGCAAACCACTCCGCCCAGCTTTGACCCGCTGCAAACGGGACATGAGGGGTATCGACGCGCCGGATAATGTCTGACCGATCCGTCCATGCGGCCTCTTGCGCGGTGGTGGGGATGACGCGATCCCGCTGAGGTATCCAGATGCGGTCAAAGCCGGGATCGTGGGCCGCGCCCCGATCGATCACGGCAAGCAGTTCGTCACGTGCGGCGGCAATGTCCAGCGCGGGCACAGACCTGACCAATCCGGCCCGGCGACAGAACTTGGTGAAACTCGCGTCAGACAGGTTATCCGCCGTTGCCCGGATCAGGTCGGGTGCGATGCCAAATTCGGTGCTGGCCGGGTTCAACGTCCCGCTGACAGCAACCAGCCGGTCAGGCCGGAAACCGGTCTGCGCCAGCCAATGCGCTGCCGATACAACCCCGAAAGAAAACGCCAGAAGGCGAACGCGATCAAACCCATCCAACGGTAGTGGCGCATCGATCTGCGTGTAATCCTGAACAAGCAACAGGTTGTCCGCATCGGTCAGACCATCAAAAGGCGCAGCCCCAAGTGCCCAGCCCCCGAAGACAAGGGTCAGGTCGGTTCCGTTCGAACGTGACAGCCACTTATGCTTCACTGCGCACCTCCGGCCAGCGCAACCATGGCCGCCGTGACGCGGCTCAGCTCATCAGCCGAGATGATGTAGGGCGGCATCGTGTAGATGTTGCGCGCAAAGGGGCGCAGCCAGACGCCGGTTTGCGGGGCAAGGCGGTGTGCGATCCGGGGATCAACCGTATCCTTCATCTCGATCACGCCAATCGCGCCCAAAACCCTGACGTCTGCGACGCCCGGCAAGTGGCGGGCGGGCTCCAGTTCAGCCCGCATCTGGCTTTCGATGGCAGCCACCTGCCCGGTCCAATGACCTTCGGCCAGAAGGCTAAGGCTGGCCGAACCCGCGACACAGGCCAACGGGTTGGCCATGTAGGTCGGGCCATGCATGAACACGCCCGCCTCGCTGTTGCCGATGCCATAGGCGATCTTCTCGCTGGTCACCGTCGCCGCGAACGAAATATGCCCGCCCGTCAGCGCTTTGCCCAGACACAGGATGTCAGGTGTTACACACGCATGATCGATGGCAAATAACTTGCCGGTGCGGCCAAAGCCGGTTGCGATCTCGTCAAAGATGATCAGAACGTTGTGGGCGTCACACAAGGCCCGCGCCGCGCGCAGCCATTCGGGGTGATAGAAATACATCCCCCCAGTGCCCTGCACGACGGGTTCAAGGATCAGTGCCGCAAGCTGGTCGCCCTTTTCGTCAAGCAGGCGTTCCAACGGCTCAAGCCCGTTTTGCGCCGAATCCTCAGGCCAGTCTTCATCCAGCCGCACATGCGGACGCGGCAGGAAGTGCTGGATCGACAAGGCACCTCGGAACAGCCCATGCATCCCGGTGACCGGGTCACAGACGCTCATCGCTTTCCAGGTGTCGCCGTGATAGCCGCCCCGCACGGTCGCAAACTCGACCTTGCCGGTTCGGCCATGCGCCATCTGATACTGCACTGCCATTTTCATCGACACTTCGACCGAGACCGAGCCGCTGTCGCAGTAGAATATCCGGTCCAACCCCTCGGGCAGCATGTCAACCATCCTGCGCCCCAGATCGATGGCCGGGTGATGGGTCAGACCGCCGAACATCACATGCGGCATCTTCTCCAGCTGGTGCTGCATGGCCGAGGTGATATCGGGGTGCTTATGCCCATGGATCGCGCACCACCATGAGGACATGGCGTCGATCATCTTCGCCCCGTCTTCGCGGTACAGATACACCCCCTCGGCCCGGTCGATCAGGTGCATCGGGCCGGGATCGGCCACGTTGGTATAGGGGTGCCACAGGTGGCGGGCGTCAAAATCCAGCGGAGTCATAGCGCCCCCCGGATGGCATCGACATCGATGGCCTGGAATGCGTTGGCCAGAGCGTCACGCGACAGGTCGGGCAGCATGGGCAGACGCCCCAGATGGCGCACATCGCACATCTGGACGATGGTCTGTTCCACATCCGGCTCGGGCTCACCCACAAAAGCCACGCCCACCACGCGGCACCCTGCATTTCGCAGCGCCATCAGAGACAAAGTGGTGTGGTTAATCGTGCCCAAAGCGGTCCGCGCGACCAGTACAACCGGGGCCTCCCATTGCGCGATCAGGTCCAGATAGAACAGCTTGCGGTTCAGCGGCACCATCAGGCCCCCTGCCCCTTCGACAACCAAGGGCCCGTCAACCTGCGGCAGGGACAGGCGCTTTGCATCGATTTCCAGCCCCATATCCTCGGCGGACAGGTGGGGCGAGGCGGGCATGTTCAGGCGATACGCCTCGGGCAGAACCTCGGCACCGGACAGGTCCCGAACGATGTCGGTGTCAGTCGCGTCTTCCAGCCCCGACTGCACCGGCTTCCAGTATGTCGCACCCAAGGCAGCGGTCAGCCCGGCAGAGAAGACGGTTTTGCCGACACCCGTATCGGTGCCGGTGACGATCAGCGCGCTCATGCGGCCTCCGATTGCTGTTGGGCCAGCGCGGTGAACAGGGCCGAGATGTCGGCATGATCCACATTGCCGGTGATCGAGATCCTCAGGCGTGACGTGCCGCGCGGAACGGTGGGCGGGCGGATGCCGCGCACGTCAAAGCCTCGCTCTTGCAGGGCCAAGGCCATAGCCATCGTGCGCGCCTCATCGCCCAGAATGACCGGGATGATCTGGCTGTTCAGCGCGGTTTCGGCGACGCCCTGCTGGCGCGCAACCGAATGCGTATGGCGAATGCGGTTCTTCGCGGCCTGTATCAGCCCTTCGTCCGAGACCAGCGCCTGCAAAGCCGCGCGCACCAGCGCTGCATTCAGCGGCGAAGGAGCGGTTGCGAAGATGAACGGTCGTGCGCGGTTGATCAACGCGTCGATCATCACCCGAGGTCCGCAGATCACCCCCCCGGCAACACCCAACCCTTTGCCGCAGGTGTGCAATGTCAACAGTTGCGCGTCCAGATCATGCGCCAGACCTTCTCCGTGCGCGCCATAGACGCCAGTGGCGTGCGCTTCGTCCACAACGAGAACCGCATCGAACTCCTTTGCAAGGGTCGCGAAGTCCGATAGCGGGGCAAGATCACCCTCCATCGAATAGACACTTTCGACGGCCAGCCAGATTTGCCCGGTGCCCCCTGCCGCGCGCCATTCTGCAGCCACCGCCCAGGCATCGCTTGCATCATTGTGCCGGAACGATCGCAGATCCGCGCGGCTGGCGCGCATCCCTTCATGGGCGCTGGCATGGACCAGCGCGTCGTGCAGAACCAGATCATCTGCCGCCGGAAGGGTGGAAAAGATCGCCTGATTGGCCTGAAACCCGCCGCCCATGAACAGGGCAGCCTCGGCACCGAAAAACGCGGCGGCCTCATGCTCCAGCACTTCGTGTTCGGGGTGGTTGCCGCGCAGCAGGCGCGACCCGGTGGACCCCACTGGCACGCCACGCGCCACCGCGTCCTGCGCGGCGTCCCGCAACAGTTGCGAGCTCGCCAGCCCCAGATAGTCGTTCGACGCAAAGTCCAGCCCTTTCGCCGCCGCCAAATGGCGACGACGATGGCGCGCATCCAGCGTGCCAAGCATCGACTCCAGCCGATCGACTGCTGTCATTCGGCAGCTTCCGTCTGCGCGTGATCTTCTGCCGTCTCGGGCTGAATACCCAGCTTGGCGAACAGGATCGAATCCACATCCTCTTCGGGGTTTTCGGCCGTCAGCAGCGTCTCACCCACAAAGATCGAGTTCGCACCGGCAAAGAAACACATGGCCTGCATCTCATCGCTCATGTCGCTGCGACCGGCGGACAGACGCACATAGGATTTCGGCATCAGGATCCGGGCCAGAGCGATGATCCGCACAAACTCAATCGGGTCAATCGGCTCGGCATCGGCCAGGGGCGTATCGGCCTGCGGCATCAGCATGTTGATCGGAACCGAATCCGGTGCGGGTTGCATGTTGGCCAGCGTCAGCAACATGTCGATGCGGTCGCCCGAATGCTCACCCATGCCCAGAATACCACCCGAGCAGACCTTGATCCCGGCTTCCTGCACCCGGTTCATCGTGTCGATCCGGTCGCTGAAGGTGCGGGTGGTGATGACCTCGGAATAATAGCGTTCCGAGGTGTCGATATTGTGGTTGTAATAGTCCAGCCCCGCATCGCGCAGTTGTACGACCTGAGTGTCATCCAGCATGCCCAACGTCATGCAGGTTTCCATGCCCATCGCCTTGACGCCTTCGACCATGGCGACCAGTGCAGGCATGTCACGGGGCTTGGGCTCGCGCCACGCCGCACCCATGCAGAACCGCGTCGCGCCGCCATCCTTGGCTTTCTTCGCCTCGGCCAGAACGCGCTGGATCTCGATCAGTTTCGACGCCGGCAGGGTCGAGCCGTTGCGGGCCGATTGCGAGCAATAGGCGCAATCCTCGGCACAGCCGCCGGTTTTGATCGACAACAGCTTTGAGGTCTGAACCTTATTGGGATCAAAGTTCTCGCGATGCACGGTTTGTGCCCGGAACAGAAGATCCATCAACGGAAGGTCATAGACAGCTTGCGCAGTTTTGCGGGTCCAGCCGGAATGGGGGATGATCATTTTATCTATAAAATTTCCTGCAGCTTGCGTTGCTTTGGAGTTATTATCGATAAAATACGTTGACGCAACACTCTATACGCCAACCACCCCAATATGACGCATCGTCGTTCTGTGACGATCTCGTGCGCAATTGAGAAACAGGGTGTCAGCCCAGAATGCCCGGCAGCCGCAACCCGTGTTCGCGCGCGCAGGCTTTTGCATCCTCGTACCCCGCATCGGCATGCCGCCAGACACCCGAGGCCGGATCGTTCCACAGGACCCGCCCAAGGCGTTTTGCGGCCTCATCCGTGCCATCAGCGCAAATCACCACACCTGCGTGCTGGCTGAACCCCATGCCAACGCCGCCGCCGTGATGTAGCGAGACCCATGTGGCGCCCGAGGCCGTGTTGACCAGCGCATTCAGCAGCGGCCAGTCGGAGACGGCGTCCGATCCGTCTTTCATTGCCTCGGTCTCACGGTTGGGCGAGGCAACCGAACCACTGTCGAGATGATCGCGCCCGATCACCACCGGTGCTTTCAATTCGCCGTTGCGAACCATTTCGTTGAACGCCAAACCGGCGCGATGGCGGTCGCCCAACCCGATCCAGCAGATACGGGCGGGCAGGCCTTGGAAGGCGATCCGCTCCTGCGCCATGTCGAGCCAGTTGTGCAGATGTGTGTTCTCGGGGAACAGCTCTTTCATCTTGGCGTCGGTCTTGTAGATATCTTCCGGGTCGCCCGACAGCGCGCACCAGCGGAACGGGCCGATGCCACGACAGAACAGCGGGCGGATATAAGCAGGCACGAAGCCGGGGAAGGCAAAGGCGTTTTCCAGCCCCTCATCCTGCGCCACCTGCCGGATGTTGTTGCCGTAATCCAGCGTCGGCACGCCTGCGTTCCAGAAATCGACCATCGCCGCCACGTGTTGCTTCATCGACACGCGCGAGGCTTTTTCAACCGCCTTGGGATCGCTTTCGCGCTTGTCCTTCCACTGCGCCATGGTCCAGCCCAATGGCAGATAGCCGTTGACCGGATCATGGGCGCTGGTCTGGTCGGTGACGATGTCGGGGCGCATGCCGCCTTCCTGCATCCGCCGATAGATTTCGGGGAAGATTTCGGCTGCGTTGCCCAGCAGGCCGACCGATTTCGCCTCACCCGCCTTGGTCCAGCGGTCGATCATTTCCAACGCTTCGTCCAGCGTCTCGGCCTTCTCATCCAGATATCTGGTGCGCAGACGGAAATCAATGCTGTCCGGGTTGCACTCGACCGCCAGACAGCAGGCCCCGGCAAAGACCGCCGCCAAAGGCTGCGCGCCGCCCATGCCGCCCAAACCGCCGGTCAGAATCCACTTGCCGGTCAGGTCGCCGTCATAATGCTGACGCCCGGCCTCGGCAAAGGTCTCGTAGGTGCCCTGAACGATGCCCTGCGTGCCGATATAGATCCACGAGCCAGCGGTCATCTGGCCGTACATCATCAGACCCTTTTTATCGAGCTCATTGAAGTGATCCCAGTTCGCCCAATGCGGCACCAGATTCGAGTTCGCGATCAGCACCCGAGGCGCATCCGAATGGGTCCGCACAATCGCCACCGGCTTGCCGGACTGCACCACCAGCGTTTCATCCTCTTCCAGATCCTTGAGGCTGGCGACGATGGTGTCGAAATCCTTCCACGTCCGCGCCGCGCGGCCAATACCGCCATAGACCACCAGCTCATGCGGGTTTTCGGCCACATCCGGGTGCAGGTTGTTCATCAACATCCGCAGCGGAGCCTCGGTCATCCAGCTTTTGGCGTTCAGTTCGGGCCCGGTGGGCGGGTACACGTCACGGGTGTTTTTGCGAGGGTCAGTCATCGGGCAAGCTCCAATGCGGTGTCGTGGATAGCGTCGAGTATATCTTTCAGCCAGCGGCGCAGGCGCGTGGCTTTGCGTTCGTCATAGGACCACGGCGGGCGCTCGGCGGTCAGGTAGGTGGATTGCGCCAGTTCCATCTGAATGGCGCGCAGCCCTTCGGCAGGGCGGCCATAATGGCGGGTCGTCCAGCCGCCCTTGAACCGCCCGTTCAGCACTGTGCTATAGGGCGATGAGGCCGCAAACTCATGGGCGATGGCCTCAATCTCGGGCGCGCAGGTCGTGCCGTCATTCGTTCCGAGGTTCAGGTCCGGCAGTGTTCCGTCAAACAGGAAGGGGATATGACTGCGGATCGAGTGGCAATCATACAGCACCGCAACACCGTGGATCGCCTTGACCCGCGCCAGTTCAGCCTCAAGGGCGGCGTGATAAGGCGCGTGGAAGGCGGCGCGGCGCTCTGCGATGTCTGCCTCGGACGGCGGATCATCCCAGATATCCTGCCCGTCAAAATCCGTCAGCGGCACCAGCGTCGTGGTGTTCTGTCCGGGGTAAAGCGACACGCCCGACGGGTCGCGGTTGGCGTCGATCACATAACGATGGAAAGTGGCGCGCACCGTTGTGGCACCGGGCAGCAACCCGTCATAAAGCTGATGGATATACCAGTCGGTATCGGCCAGCCCCCTGCCCCGGTCATTCAACCTGGCCTCGATCTCGGGCGGAACATAGGTGCCGGTATGAGGCAGGCCCAGCACGATGGGGCTGTCGCCCCGCGTGACCTCAACCGGATCGATCATGCGCCAAGCTCCGGCATGTCTATACCTGTGCCATGGGCAATCTCACCGTTGGCAATCAGAGCATAGGCGGCTTCGATATCCGGCGCAGTATAGCGGTCGTCGCCCAAGGGCGGCACCACCGCACGCAGGCGCGCCATCACGCCCTGCAGGGTCTCGCTGGTGGGCAGCGGCGCTCGGAATTCGACGCCTTGCGTGGCGCAGAGCAGTTCGACCCCAAGAATGCGTTCAAGATTGGTCACCATCTGCCCCAGACGCCGTGCGCCATGAGCGGCCATGCTGACGTGATCCTCCTGATTGGCAGAGGTGGGCGTCGAATCCGTCACGCAGGGATTGGCCAGATGCTTGTTCTCGCTCATCAGCGCGGCCGTGGTGACTTCGGCAATCATGAGGCCCGAGTTCAGCCCTGGATTGGGCGTCAGGAAGGGCGGCAGATCAAAGCTGAGGACCGGATCCACAATCAACGCGATGCGGCGTTGGGCAATCGCCCCGATCTCGGCCACCGCCAGTGCGATCATGTCGGCGGCAAAGCCCACCGGTTCAGCGTGGAAGTTGCCGCCTGAGACGATCAGACCGGCCCCGGACAGGACCAAAGGGTTGTCGGTGGCGGCATTCGCCTCGATCTCCAGCGTGGTTGCGGCCTGACGCAGCACATCCATCGCCGCCCCAACGACCTGCGGTTGGCAGCGAATGCAATAAGGGTCCTGAACCCGCGTGTCGCCCTCACGATGGCTTTCGCGGATCACCGACCCGGCCAACAGGGCGCGCATGGTGGCCCCGGCCTCGATCTGGCCGCGATGGCCACGCAGCGTGTGGATTTCCGGTTGCAATGGGGCCGTGGACCCCATGATCGCATCCGTGGTCAGCGCCGAAGTCACCAACGCGCTTTGTGCGGCTTGCCACGCACCAAACAGACCCGCCAGCGTAAAAGCGGTCGAGAACTGGGTGCCGTTAATCAGCGCCAACCCTTCCTTGGGGCCGAGTTCCACCGGGGTCAAACCAGCGGCGATCAGCGCCTTGTGGCCGGGCATCATCTCGCCGCCATATTCGGCTTCACCCGCGCCCATCATGACAGCCGCCATGTGCGACAGCGGTGCCAGATCGCCCGAAGCGCCCACCGAGCCCTGCGCCGGGATCACCGGGGTGACGCCTTTGTCGAGCATGGCTTCAAGCAGGTCGATCAGTTCCAGCCGCACACCGGACGCGCCACGCCCGAGACTGAGCAGCTTCAGCACCATCATCAGCCGCGCGACCGCGCGCGGGATCGCCGGACCCACTCCGCAGCAATGAGACAGGATAAGATTGCGTTGCAGGGTCGCGGTATCCTCAGCCGCGATCTTGACGCTGGCCAGTTTGCCAAAGCCCGTGTTGACCCCGTAAACCGCAGCCTCACCCGCCGCAGCCTCGGCAATGCGCGCCTGCGCCGCTTCGATACCGGGGCGGCAGGCCGGGTCCAGCCGCACCGCGCATTCCTCGCGGTAAACCTGTTCCAATTGCGCCAGCGAGACAGCGCCGGGTGTCAGTGTCAGCGTGGTCAAAACGCACCTCCGATGATGCGGGCGTGAAGCGGGTTGAAGCCGATGCGATAGGCGAGTTCCGCCGGGTGCGAGACGTTCCAGACCGCAAGATCAGCGCGCAGGCCGGGCGAGATCTGGCCGCAATTGCTCAGACCCAGCGCGCGGGCGGCGTTGGCGGTGACCCCTTGCAAGGCCTCTTCGGGTGTCATGCGGAACAGGGTGCAGGCCATGTTCATCGCCAGCAGCAAAGACGTCATCGGGGCAGAGCCCGGATTGCAATCGGTCGCCAGCGCCATCGGCACATTGTATTTGCGCAGCAGGTCGATCGGCGGGGCTTGTGTCTCGCGCAGCGTATAGAACGCTCCGGGCAGGATGACGCCCACGGTGCCTGCCTCAGCCATGGCCTGAACGCCGTCTTCATCCAGATATTCGATGTGGTCCGCGGACAACGCGCCATATGAAGCGGCCAGCTTTGCACCACCCAGATTGGACAGTTGCTCGGCGTGGCATTTGATCGGCAGACCAAGCTGCTGCGCCACATCGAACAAGGGCACCAACTGGTCGGGCAGGAACGCTATGCCTTCGCAGAACGCATCCACCGCATCGACCAGACCCTCGGCATGGGTGGCACGCAGGGTCGGGATGCAGATTTCGGCGATGTAATCCTCGGGCCGGCCGGCATAGTCCGCAGGCACTGCATGGGCACCCAGGAAACTGGTCACCACCCGCACCGGGCGATGTTCAGGCAAGGCACGAGCAGCGCGCAGCATGGTCAACTCGGTTTCGTGATCCAACCCGTAGCCCGATTTGACCTCGATCACCGAAACGCCCTCGGCCAGCATCGCGTCGACGCGGGGTAGCGCCTGCGCGATCAGGTCATCGACACTGGCCGCGCGTGTCGCCTTCACGGTCGATATGATACCACCCCCGGCCCGCGCGACCTGTTCATAACTGGCCCCGTTCAGGCGCATTTCGAATTCGGCCGCGCGATGGCCGCCATGCACCACATGGGTGTGGCAGTCGATCAGTGCTGGCGTCACCAAACGGCCCTCCAGTGAGGTTCTGGGCAGCGCCGAATACTGTGCAGGCAATTCCGTTTGAGCCCCGACCCAGGCGATCTGACCGCCCTGAACGGCAATCGCGGCCCCGTGGATCAGCCCGTATGCGGCCTCACCCGCCATGGTCGCGGCATTCAGGTCAGTGAACAGGTGGTCGGGGGCCTGCATTCGAATCCCTCTCGTGAAATTCTCTCTTTTCTGGTACAGGTGTTTATGCTTTATGTCTATCCATAAAACCGGAGGCAAATATGACGACCATATTCGCAAACCGCGCTCTGCTGGCGGATGGATGGGCCGAAAACCTGCGGCTGGAGGTTCGGGACGGGCGCATTTTACGCCTGACGACGGACGCGGCAGCCATGCAAGGCGACACCCGCGTCGATACCTTGCTGCCCGCGCTGTCCAATCTGCACAGCCACGCCTTTCAGCGCGCGATGGCCGGGATGACCGAATACCGTTTGGCGGGTCGCGACAGTTTCTGGACCTGGCGCGAGCTGATGTACCGATTTACCGCGCATCTGACCCCGGATCAGGTGCAGGCTATCGCCGCGCTCGTGTATCTTGAGATGCAGGAGGCCGGGTACGCCGCGGTCGGAGAGTTCCATTACCTGCATCACCAACCCGGCGGGCAGCCCTATGACCGGCTTGCCGAACTCAGCGACCGGATCATGGCTGCCGCTGGTGAGACCGGGATCGGGCTGACTCACCTGCCGGTGCTATACAGCTACGCGGGCGTCGGGGAAAAACCGTTGGAACCCGGCCAGCAGCGGTTTGGCAATGATGTGGGCCGTTTCTGCGCTCTGGTAGATCAGGCGCGCAGCGCGCTTGGCGACCTGCCCCCGGACTGCCGCATCGGTATTGCGCCGCATTCCCTGCGTGCCACCTCACCCGACGATCTGGCACAGGTGGTGGCCGCGCAGGGCAGCGGACCGGTCCACATTCATATCGCCGAGCAACCCAAAGAGGTGGCCGAAGTGCAGGCCGGGCTGGGCGCGCGCCCGGTGGAATGGCTGCTGGCCAATGCCCCCGTCGATAGCAACTGGTGCCTGATCCACGCCACGCATATGACCGAGGCCGAGACCCGCACCATGGCCGCCAGCGGGGCCGTTGCGGGCCTGTGCCCCATCACCGAGGCCAATCTGGGCGATGGTCCCTTCAACGGCCCGACCTATCTGGCCGCTGACGGGGCGTTTGGGGTCGGCTCGGATTCCAATGTGCTGATTTCTTTGACGGAAGAACTACGCACATTGGAATATTCTCAGCGGCTGCGTGATCTGTCGCGCAATGTGCTGGTTGTGGGTGAAGGCTCGGTCGGGCAAACGCTCTATTGCGGCGCGGCCATGGGTGGCGCACAAGCTTTGGATCGCGATGCTGGACAGATCGCCGAGGGCAAGCTGGCTGATCTGGTCGCCATAGACAGCCAAAACCCGGCGCTGTGTGCGCTGCGACCCGATCAGGTGCTGGACGGGCTGATCTTTGCGGCCAGGGACTCGGTCGTGACCGACCTTTGGTCCGCCGGGCGGCTTCAGGTGCGCAACGGTCGCCATATCCATCGCGACCGGATCATCGCCACTTACCGAACCGCGATAGAGGGGCTTTTGTCCGCGCTGTGATTAGGTTGATAGCTTTGCATCCAGATTTAATCCGGACATTATATGAATAAAGGCAGAAATTAAGTGAGCAACCCGTGACCGTGCCAAAGACAATGGGCTTTCAGGACATCCGCGACGAGGTTCTGAACCGCATCCAGACCCGCATCTGGCCGCAAGGCAGCCTGTTGCCGACCGAGTTGGAGCTTGCTGCCGAATTCGGCTGTGCCCGCGCGACGGTCAACCGCGCCTTGCGGGAACTGTCCGAGCAAGGGATCATCACCCGCAAGCGCAAGGGTGGCACGCGGGTTGTCACAACTCCGGTCAAGCAGGCCAAGCTGCCGATCACCGTGGTTCGCCAAACCATCGAGGATATGAATGCCGAATACCGCTATGCACTGGTCAGTCGGACCCTGATCGACTGCCCCGCATGGTTGCAGGCCAAGCTGGGTCTGGCCGAGGGGGCTCAGGTCCTTCACCTGCACTGCATGCACCACGCCGACAACCGCCCCTTTCAGTTCGAGGAACGCTGGATCAATGTCGAGGCGGTCCCCCATGTGGTGGACGAGGATTTCCTTGCAACCGGACCCAACGAATGGCTGCTGGCCGAGGTGCCCTTTTCAAATGCGGAGATCGCCCTGTCGGCGGTTCCGGCCACGGGGCACTTGCAAGACTTCCTGTCCGTCCCGCCCGGAACGCCGCTGTTCCAGTTGGAGCGCACGACATGGTTTCAGGCCAAACCGGTGACATTCGTGCGCATGACCTTCCATCAGGGATACCAGATGCGCACCACTTACTGAGGCCAGGGCAGCGAGTAGGTTGTGACATTGGTGAAGAACTTCATCGCTTCGATGACGCCTTCTTTCACGCCATTGCCGCTGTCTTTTATGCCCCCGAACGGAGACATCTCAATCCGGTAGCCCGGTTGTTCCCAGATATTGCAGGTGCCGACGTGCAGCCCGTTGACATAGGCAATCGCGCGGTTCAGATCGTTTGTGCAAACGCCCGAGGACAGGCCAAACGGTGTGCCATTGGAAATTGCCATCACCGCGTCGTCATCGTCGGGGACACGCAGGATGGGGATGATGGGGCCGAAGGTTTCCTCCATCACCAACGCACTATTGTAAGGCACGTGATCAACCACGATTGGGGGCAGTAAGGCCCCCTGACGTCCGGGGTGATACAGAACTTGCGCCCCCTGCCGTTCGGCATCCATCACGCGGGTTTCAAACAGCGCCGCAGCCTCGGCATGGATCACGCAGCCCAGTTCCGTTTCCGGGTCCTGCGGGTCGCCAAAACGGATGGCTTTAGCCTTGTCCAGCACGAAGGGCACAAAACGATCTGCCACGCTGTTTTGAACCAGAATACGTTTGACGGCGGTGCAGCGTTGCCCGGAATTGCCCGTTGCCCCGGCAACCGCAATGGCCGCGGCCCGGTCCAGATCGGCGTCGCTCAGATCGTTCAGCACAATCAGCGGGTCGTTTCCGCCCAGTTCCAAGGCCTGCCGCTTGTACCCCGCCTTGGCCGCGATACTTTTGCCGACGGGAACGCCCCCGGTGAAGGTGATGATGTCGATATGGTCATTGGTGACCATCTCATCCCCGATCTCTTGCGGCCAGCCGGTGACAACCTGAAACATCTCGGGCGGTAAACCGGCCTCATACAGAATGTCGGCCAGGCTGAGCGCGGTCAGAGGGGTCAGTTCGGTCGGCTTGCAGACCATGCAATTGTTCGTCGCAATCGACGGCGCGATCTTGTGGGCGACCATGTTCAAAGGGTGGTTGAACGGCGTGATCGCACTGATCGCACGAACGGGGTCGCGCTTGGTGAAAATCTTGCGGGGCTTGCCGTTGGGGGTCAGGTCGCAGGAAAAGACCTCGGCATCATCGCGCAGCGCCTCGGCGGCGGCGAACTGAAACACATCCTGCGCCCGTTTGGTCTCATAGATCGCGTGCTGATGGCAAATCCCAAGCTCCAGCGTCAGCCATTTCGCGAGGTACTCGCGCCGCTCACCGATCAGGTCGCCTGCACGCTGCAAGATCTGACTGCGCTCATAGCGGGTCAGGTGGGGTGTGTAATTGGCGGCAATCTCGAAGGCCTGCCGAACGTGATCGACCGTGCCTGCGGGAACAGTGCCGACCACCTCGTTCGTGTAGGGATAATGAACCGGAATGGTGGCCTCAGAGAACACCACCTGCCCGCCGATGCGCATGCCTTCGTTCCGAATGTCCATTGCCATCTGCCTACCCCAATTGCCACGGGTCAACGGATAGAACTGCCCTCCGCCCTGCGTCAACAATCGGTTTCGAGAAAACTCAGGCTTGGGCAAGTGCGGGGCACTGCCCCTGATCGGCGGGAAGCTCGGACCGATAGGTCGGAATAACCCCAACCGGCGGCTTTTCCCGGATGTATTCCCCTATCCGCGCCAACATCGGTTTTCTCGGGCAATTGGGGCGTGTAGCAGCCCCCAGATCGCGCAGATGACCGGGCGCGTCGAACGGAATAAAGCACAACGGCCAGTTGTCGCGCTTGAATTGTTCGGCCGCCAAAGCCGAGACAATGGTGCAGTCATCCGAATGGCAGATATGGCGGCAGATCGTTTCGAACCGCAGGGCAGTCAGGTCAAAGCGCTTGCTGATCCGGGTTGAGGGGTCATGTTTGGGCAACCGCTCCTCAAGCTCATAGCCAAAACTGTGCGGCAGGCGGATGAAATCATGCGGCGGCACGTCTTCCGGTGCGATCGAGGGTAAGGTGCACAGCGGATGCCCTTGTCGCAGCGCCAGAAACAGCGGTTCGGACCAGATCGAGGTGAAATCCAACGCAGCACTGTTATTGATCTTGGCCACCAAAGCCATGTCCAGCGCGTGATCTTCGACCATCTGCAGCATGTTCTGCGGCAGGTCTTCGATCATGGTGACACGCATGCGCGGGAACAGCGTGTTAAACAGCTCTGAGAAATACTGCGTCAGATAGGGGGCCAGCGTGGGGGTCATGCCGATGGTGAAGGGCACAGCCTCGGGGTCGCGGAACTCGGTCGCGGTATCGCGGATCTTTTGCGCGTCGGCCAGAATGCGCGCTGCGATGCCCACGATCCGCGCGCCGCAGGCGGTTGGGCGAACCTCGTTATTCAGCCGCAGGAACAATTCCGTGCCAAGCTCATTCTCAAGCTTCTTGATCTGGTTGGACATCGCCGGCTGAGACACGTTGCACGCCTGCGCGGCCTGACTGAACTGACCGTGTTTGGCAATCGCAAGGACGTATTCCAGATCACGGATATTCATTTTGGCAAACGTCACAATTGGAAATGGGAACATTCATGCCGTCAAAATACGCCTGAGGCGCCGGATTCAGAAGACCTGCGCCCGAAATCCGGGGGGGATAAACGCTCACTTCCGTTAACAAATCTGTCAACTTTCGAAAATGAATAGGGTGACCCGCGTGACGTGTCAGCGTGAAGCGCCTTGTTTTTCGGGGGTTGAAGGTTTCAGACCTCACGCGTTTTGTGACTATTTGCATCGGTTATAGCCCCGATTTGGACCATGAATTTCCGCCGCCTCGGGGTGGGGCCTACTCCTTTGATGCGTCGGCGGCCCAAGCATTCGGGCCGCCTGCACCACGCAATAAACCTGACGGAGTGACCCATGCTGTCCCAATTCGTAGAAAGCCTGCGCGCCCGTCTCTTGACCACGTCAACCCTGGCGCAAGAGGCGACCCGCGACGGCCAAACCCTTTTCAACAACTTCTTCCAGAGCACGGTGGTCGATGACACGCCCGCTTTTGTTTTGGCCAATGATTTCTCGCGCCTGCTTAACTTTGGCGAGATCGTCACCAACAACGCTGTTGCCGCTGTTCAGGCGCAGGGGCAGGATGTCGATATCTTCAACTTCCGCTCGGGCGTGATCGACGCCAATAGCGGCCCTGACGCGCTGGCAACCGGTATTCAGGTCACCGGCAGCGCCGCTGTGCGCAACTTTGGTGCCATTTCCGGCGACTTCAACGGTGTTCAATTCCTGGGCGCGGACAGTTCCGGCAACCTGGACAATTTCCGGGGCGGCGTGATCAGTTCCGACAGCCGCGCGGTGGACATCCAAGGCCAAGGCATCGATGTGCGCAACTTCGGCGACATTGTCGGCACCGGCGACCAGCGCAACGGCACGATCTACACCAACAGCACCACCGAAGACATCTCGATCTCGAACTTCTCCGGCGGGACTGTAGATGCCGGTGACGGCAATCAGGGCGCAGGCGTTTCGCTTCAGATCGGGGATGAGATCGGCGACCGTGTGGAAACCGATGTGTTCAACGGCTTTGGCGCGACCATTCAGGGTCGGGGTCAGGCGGCGTCGAACACCGCGCTGGCGGGCGACGGTATCCGCATCGACAATGGCGCTGAAGGCACCATTCTGGAGACCGAGATCGTCAACAGCGGCCTGATTTCTTCGGAAAGCACCCAAGGCACCGCTGCGGGTATCCGTATCGCTGACGGTGCAAACACCGAAGGCGAGATCCTGAACACCTCGACCGGTGTAATCGAAGGCGCTGCAAATGGCCTGTATATCGGTCAGGGCGCGCATGATCTGGATGTGCTGAACTTCGGCACGATCCAGTCGGACAGCCGCGCGGTGAACATCGACGGCACCGGTGTCAACCTGATCAACGGCGGCGACATCCTCGGCACTGACGATCAGCGCAACGGCACCGTTTATGCCGATGGCACAGCCGACGACTTCTCGGTCAACAACCTGGCCACCGGGACCATCGACGCGGGCGAGCACAATCAGGGCTCGGGCTTTGGCGTCGAAATCGGCGGGGCCGCAGATGGCGCGAACTCGTTCACGCTGGACAATGCCGGGACAATTCAGGGCCGTGGCAATGCCGCAGCGGGTACAAATGCTGCCGGTGATGGCGTCCGGATCGGCAATGTTGGCAATGTCGGCACCACCGACGCGATCATCAACAACACCGGCACCATCGACTCGGAAGGGGCAAACGGAACCGTTGCGGGTGTGCGTTTCGTCAACGGTGTTTCGTTTCAGGGTGAGTTCAACAACTCGGGCGACATCTCGGGTGTTCAGAACGGTGTCTATTTCGGCAACCCGGTCGCAGGCGAAGGCGCGGATCACACCGGCGGTGTGTTCAACAACCTGGAAGGCGGAACCATTTCGTCGGACAGCCGGGCGTTCAACATCGATGGCATTGGCCTTGAGGTGAACAACGCCGGTGACATTATCGGCACCGACAACCAGCGCAACGGCACTGTTTACGCCGACGGCACCGCGCAAGACTTCACCTTCAACAACCTGGAAACCGGTGTTGTGGACGCAGGCGAAGGCAACGAAGGTTCGGGCTTTGGTGCCGAGATTGCAGGCGAGAATTCCTTCGAGCTGAACAATGACGGCACAATCCAGGGCCGTGGCAACGCCGCCGCAGGCACCAACGCAGCCGGTGACGGTATCCGTATTGGCAATGTCGGCAACGCCGGGACCTTCTTGGGCACCATCACCAACGCGGGCGTGGTCGCCTCGGAAGGGGCTAACGGCACCGTCGGCGCATTCCGCGCGGTGAACAACGTTAACTTCCAGGGTCAGCTGATCAACGAAGAAGGCGGTCTGTTCGAAGGTGGTCAGAACGGTGTGTACTTTGGCACCGGTGATCACGCTGGCGGTTCCTTTGTGAACCGAGGCATCGTCACCTCGGACAGCCGTGCGGTGAATATCGACGGTGAAGGTCTAGAGGTTGTCAACGAAGGCACCATCCTCGGCACCGGCAACCAGCGCAACGGGACTGTCTACGCTGATGGCACCGCCGACAACTACACCTTCAACAACTCCGGTCTGGTGGATGCGGGCGAAGGCAACAACGGGTCTGCCGTATCGCTGCAAACCGGTGACGTCTCGGGCGATGTGGTTTCGGCCGCGATCCTGAACGAAGGCACGCTGCAAGGTCGTGGCGATGCGATCGAAGGTAATCAGGTCGGCGACGGTCTGCGCCTGTTCACCAGCCAGGATGACGCCTCTTTCGCGGGTGTTGTTGTCAACGAAGGTCTGATCGCAGGCTCCGAGGACTCGGACGCGGCAGCCGGTATTCGTATTGATGGCGGCCTGAGCCTGCTGGGTGCGATCCTGAACGAAGGTGAGATTCGCGGCACGGTCAACGCAATCGACGCCTCGGACGCAGCCAGCGTGACCATCGTCAACGACGACGAAGGTGTGATCAACGGCAACGTTCTGCTGAGCGATGGCGACGACATCTTTGTCGATCTGGGCACCACCAACGGTGATATTGTTGGCGGCGCAGGGGACGACGTGCTGATCGCAGGCGATGCGGACAATGTTCTAACCGGTGGTCTGGGCAACGACTTCATCGACGGTGGCGACGGCATCGACACAGCCGACTTCTCGGATCTGGATGTCGCGGTCGAGGTGCGTCTGGACGCCAATGGCAACGGCACCGCCACGCGCGATACGGGCTTCAACATCTCGGTAGTCGATGCGGTTGTCGCAGCACCGGGTCAGTTCGGGTCGGCTATCGAAGATGGCGCTCAGTTCGTGGAACAAGCGGTTCAGGGCAACCTGTACTACAACATCCACACCTCTGAGTTCCCGGGCGGTGAAATCCGCGGGCAATTGCTGGTCGACAGCGACGTGACCGAGAACGGCATCCGCACAGTCTCGCTGAGCGGCGGTCTGGACGCAGCGCAAGAGCCTGATCCGATCTCGGACAGCGACGCCACTGGTGAAGCAACCGTTGTCATCACCCAGAACCTGGCGTCGGGTGAGGTCACATACTCCAGCGAACTCAGCGTTGTGGGTCTGAACGAAGCCGACCTGAACACGCCGATCCCGGGTGTTGTCTCTGCCATCCACTTGCACAATGCACCGGCGGGCGCGAATGGCCCGGTCGTGCAGGACACGCTGGTGGACGCGGGCGCCACGCTGGACGTCAATGCCGTGGGTGGCATCGGTGTCATCGGTCAGGACGTCATCGAGAACCAGATCGAGACAGACATCCTGCAATCCATCGAGAACGTCATCGGCTCGGACGATGGTGATGTGATCTTTGGCAGCGATCTGTCCAACGTTCTGAACGGTGGCGAAGGCGACGACCTGCTGAACGGTGAGGGTGGCGATGACATCCTGATCGGCGGCGCAGGTGCAGACACCTTCTCGTTCGGTTCGAACTTCGGCAACGACGTGATCCAGGACTTCGAAGTTGGTCTCGACCAGCTCCAGTTCGGTGACTTCGGTCCGGACTTCGGCGGCGCGCTGAGTGTCGCGCAGGATGGCAACGACGCTGTCATCTCGTTCGGAGGCGAAGGCTCGGTCCGTCTGGCCGGTGTCAACAGCACCGACCTGAGTGACGACGACTTCGTCGCGTAACCAACTCCAATCGGGGCGGCCCTCGGGTCGCCCCGTTTTTGATCAACCGGAAAGGGCTATCCGATGTTCAAGAAATCCAACCCCGTCGAAACCGCTTGGGCCGCGCTGCGCAAAGGCTTTGTCGCCGTCGCGCTGTTCAGCCTGTTTCTGAATCTGCTGATGCTGGCCGGGCCGCTTTACATGCTTCAGGTCTATGACCGTGTACTGACCAGCCAGAACATTGACACGCTGATCGCACTGACCCTGCTGTTGGGCGGCGTGTTTGTCGTGATCGCCTGCCTCGACCTGATGCGGATGCGCATTCTGGGTCGTCTGGCCGCCCGGTTCGAGATGGCCGTTGGCGCCCCGGTTCTGGGAGCCGCCATGCGCCGCCGGGTTCAAGGTGACGGTCAGGACGGTGAGAATCTGGTCGAAGACGTGAACGGATTTCGTGAGTTCATTTCGGGCAGCACCCTGACTGCCTTTTTCGATGCGCCATGGATCCCGATCTATCTGCTGGTCCTTTACGTCTTGCACCCGCTGCTGGGTCTGTTGGGGCTGGCCGGAGCCGTAACCCTGACCCTCATGGCGCTGATCAACAACGCCCGCGCCCATGCGCCTATGCAGAACGCGTCGCAAGCGCGGGGACGCTCGGACGCATTGTTCAACACCAGCGACCGCAATGCGGAACTGGTGCATGCACTGGGGATGAAGTCCGATCTGGTGCGCCGCTGGACCGCGCTGCAGATCGATGCGCACGGGCACAAGACCAAGGCCGCCGACCGGATCGCTAGCTTTTCGGTGATGTCCAAAACCATCCGCATGGGGCTGCAATCCGCCATTCTGGGACTGGGCGCAGCCCTTGCGATTACCGGAGAATCCACCGCAGGCGTGATGATCGCCGCCACAATTGTTCTGGCCCGTGCCCTGTCGCCCATCGACCAGTTGATCGGCCAATGGCGCGGCTTTCTGGCGGCGCGCGGGTCCTATGCCAAGATCAAGGCCCTGACCGATGAGTTTGCCGAGACCCCGCCCAACCTGCACCTGCCCCGCGCGTTCAAATCCCTGAACGTCCGCATCGCACAGGCCGGGCCGCCCCGTGCCATCAACGCCACGATCCGGTCGATCGATTTCGCCCTGGACGCAGGCGATGTGCTGGCGGTGATCGGCCATAGCGGCTCGGGCAAGACCACGCTGGGCAAGATGCTGGCCGGGATCTGGCACCCGCAACGGGGCGAGGTTCTGCTGGACGGCAGCCCGATGTCGAAATGGAATGCCGAGGATCTGGGCAAACAGATCGGCTATCTGCCACAAGACGTTGAGCTGTTCGACGGAACGATCCGCGAAAACATCGCGCGCTTCTCGGTCGCCATCGACGATGCCGAGGTTCTGCGCGCCGCGCGCGAGGCGGGCATTCACGAGATGATCAGCGCCCTGCCCGACGGCTATGAAACGCGCATCGGTCAGGGATTCTTCCTGTCCGGTGGTCAGAGGCAACGTCTGGCACTGGCCCGCGCGCTCTATAGTGATCCGTTTGTACTGGTCCTGGACGAGCCCAATTCCGATCTGGATGCCGAAGGCGAACACGCATTGCGTGAGGCTATTCTGGCCGCTCAAGCGCGGGGTGCCGTTGCCATCGTGATGACCCATCGCCCCGCCACCCTTCAGGCCGCAAACAAGGTCATGGTCATGCGCAACGGGGCCCAGACCCAGTTTGGTGACAAAGAGGATGTGCTGAAGGTCAACCGCCGCAACGTATTGGAGGCGCAAGCGAAACCCACACACCAGCCCGCCCCCGCACCCCAAGTCACAGGAGCCGCACAATGAGACAGCTTGTTCCACACACCCAATCGCAGAACACTCTGACCCTGAATGACGGGCAGATGATCGACATCACCGACACATCGCCCGGCATCGCGCGCTATGTCCTGTTCGGACTTTTGGCCATGGTGGCTTTCGCGGCTGGCAGTGTGTACTGGGCCTTTGCCTCGAAACTCGATGGGGCGGTGGTGGCCCCGGCCTCTTTCGTGGTCGAGGGCGACCGCAAGACGGTCGAGCATCTGGACGGCGGCATCATCCGCTCGATCCTGATCGCGGACGGGGATTTCGTCGAACAAGGGCAACCTCTGATCCGGCTCGACAGCACTGAGATCGACGTCGATCTGAATGTACTGGGCAGCCAGTTGGGCGAGCTGTCGGTGCGCCGCGCGCGGTTGATCGCGCAGATGACGGGCGAGGACAGCTTTGACGAGGCCGCAGCCCTTGCCCAGTTCTCTGCCAACATGAACCGGCTGCACTGGTTCCCGGCTTATCTGACCCAGAAACAACTGTTCGACGCCGAAGCCCGCGCCCGCCGGACCGAGGCCGACATCAATGCCCAACGCATCACAGGGCTGCGCGATCAGATCGCCGGGCTGGCCGAACAGCGCCTGAGCGCCCAAAACCAGATCACGATCACGCAGGTCGAATTGGACAACCTGCAGGGCTTGCTGGACAAGGGTCTGGTTGCCGCAACCCGTGTCAGCGCCCGGCAGATCGAGCTTGAGCGTCTTTCGGGCGTCGATGCCTCGCTTCGGACGCAGATTGCGCAGGCTGAGAACCAGATTCATGAGCTACAACTGACCCTGCTCAGCCAGCAAAAGCTGCGCGATGAGGTCATTGTCGGTGAACTTGCGGTGGTCGAAGCGCAACTGGACCTGATCCGCCCGCAATATGCAGGCACCGCCGAACGGCGCAGCCGGATCGAGCTTGTGGCCCCGGCCAGCGGGCGCGTGGTGAACCTGACTGCCTCGACCACGGGCGGTGTGATCCGGCCGGGTGAGCATATCATGGACATTGTCCCTGCCGACCAAGCGCTGATCGTCGAAGCGCGGGTGAAAACCGCGGACATCGACAAGCTGCATGTCGGACAATCCACGCGCATCCGCCTGTCCGCCTTTGCGCAGGCCGATGTACCCGAAGCCCATGGCCAGATCTTCGATATATCAGCGGACGTGCTGGAGGATGAACGGACGGGCGAGCCCTATTATCAGGCCCGCGTCAGGCTGGATGCGGATCAACCCGCGCCAGTTACCGCGCTCGATCTTGTTCCGGGCATGCCTGCCGATCTGTTCGTCAATACCGGCGAGCGCACGGTGATCGCCTATCTGGCGCAACCCATCAGCGAGCGGCTGGCACGAACTTTCATCGAATAAAGGATTTCCAAAGACCTGTGCCTTAGACCCAATACTTACCGAGTGCCAATTTAATGAGTGAAGGATGGCCTGCACCGCAAGCCCCGGTGCAGGCCATCAATTTTCAGGCACCATAGCGGGCCAGGAACATATCCACGGCATGCAGCGCGACTTCGTCAATCTCGGCCTGGCTGAACTCTTTCTGGATGCCAAAGGCAGCGCGCACCCACAGCCGAACCTTGCACAGTTCGGCAAATTGCTCGGCGGCAATCTGGACATCTTCAATCGCAAGTTCACCTCTGACAACGGCCTTTTCCAGATACTCGGCAATCTTGCGCTGTCCGTTCTGAGGTCCGGCCTCATAAAACGCCTGCCCCAGTTCCGGGAACCGATCCCGTTCTGCGACACAGACCCGGAAGACCTGTTGATTAAAGTCCGATACAAAAAACCCGACCAACTGTGTTGCCGTGATGGTCAACACCTCACGTGCTGGCTTGGTTTCATCGATCATCGACAGAACACGCTCGGCCATAAGGCGGCACTCGGTCTGTGCCACCTCGACAAACAAAAGCCGCTTGTCCGGGAAGTAGCTGTACAGGGTCGCCTTGGACACACCCGCCGCACGGGCGATGTCGTCCACACTTGCGCCTTCGAACCCATCCGCCATGAAAACCTCTCGGGCCCCGCGCAGAACCTGGTCGAATTTTCGGCCGGTGCGCAGGATGGTAGCGGTCTGGGTCATGTCGTCTCCTGATGCTTGAGGTGGTCCGAGTTTATAAACCGTTCGGTTCAGATACAAGGATTCTTGGCCATTTCGCGCAGTTTGACGTCACGATCCTGTGAAATCCGGCACTTCCAGTACGGTCGCCCCTGCCCCAAGACCGGGCTTGCAGCAGGCCCAAACCATGCTAGGACAAGACCCATGGTCGAGGTCTTTCTGCGCACGCTGCCCTTCTTTGCGATCATCGGCCTGGGCTATTGGGCCGGGCGCACCCGGTTTTTCTCGGCCGAGGCCACCGCCTATCTGACCAAGTTCGTGTTCTTTTTCGCACTGTCGGCGATGTTGTTCCGATTTGCGGCCACCCTGCCCTTTGCCGAGATCTTCAATGGCCGCCTGATCCTAGGATACCTGATCGGAACGCTGGCGGTTTATTCCCTTGCCACCCTTGTCGCGTGGTTGCGCGGCATGGACATCCCCACCGCAGCGGTCGAGGCGCAATGTGCCGCCATTGGCAATGTCGGATTTCTGGGCCTGCCGATGCTGGCCCTGCTGCTGACCGAGGCCGCGATTGGCCCGGTGATGCTGGTGTTGGCGGTTGATCTGGTGGTGTTTTCCTCACTGATTGTCATTCTGATCAACGGTGGGCGGGACGGAAAACTAACCCCTTCAACGCTGCGCCTGATCGGGATCGGCTTGCTGAAAAACCCGATGATCGTGTCCATTTCCGCCGGTCTGATCTGGTCAGCCTTGCAAGTGCCGGTACCCGGCCCCCTGAATGATTTCCTGACCATTCTGGGCGGGGCCGCAACGCCCGGCGCGCTGTTCGCCATCGGAGCCTCTCTGGCCGGAAAATCCGCCGAGCGCGTCCACATCGCCGCCTGGCTCAGCTTTTGCAAACTGGTCATCCATCCGGCCTGCGTGGCCGTGGCCGTGATCTGGCTGGTGCCCGTCGATGCCTTTCCGGCGGCGGTCGCAATCGCAGCGGCGGCGCTGCCCGTGGCGGGCAATGTCTACATGCTGGCCGCTCATTACAATGTCGCCCCGCATCGCGCCTCGGCCGCGATTTTGTTGTCTACTGTGGCCAGCATCCTGACCGTTCCGGTGGTCATCGCATGGGTCGCCACCTTCTGATCTTCACCTTTTCGAAAAATACGCGCGACGAAGGCGCCCGGACTTTACGTAGGGGCCTTGGACCGTTAGCCATGGGCGAACCCTAACGTAAGGAAAAGACCTGATGGAAACCCTTTCGGAAAATGCCTGTTTCGGTGGCGTGCAGGGCGTCTACCGCCATGCCTCGACCGCGTGCCAATGCGACATGACCTTTGGCCTGTTTCTTCCGGCCGAGGCAAAAGACGGCCCGGTTCCGATCCTGTGGTATCTGTCGGGCCTGACCTGCACCCATGAAAACGCGATGACCAAGGCGGGGGCGCAAGCCTGGGCTGCTGAACAGGGCATCGCGGTCATCTTCCCCGATACCTCGCCGCGCGGCGAAGGTGTGGCCGATCACGAGGATTACGATCTGGGTCAGGGTGCCGGGTTCTATGTGAACGCTACGCAATCCCCCTGGGCCCCGCATTTCAACATGTGGGATTATGTGGCCGAGGAGTTGCCCGCCTTGGTGGTCGAGAATTTTGCCATCGACATGGACCGTCAAGCCATCACCGGTCATTCGATGGGCGGCCACGGTGCGCTGACGCTGGCGATGAACCTGCCGGGACGTTTCCGGTCGGTGTCGGCCTTTGCGCCGATCTCGAACCCAACCGGGGCCGAATGGGGCCGCAAACAACTGAGAGCCTATCTGGGCGATGACGAAGCGGCCTGGGCGAAACATGATGCGTCCCTGCTGATGAAGGAAAAGGGGTTTGATGGCCCGATCCTGATCGACACCGGTGCAAGCGACCAGTTCATCGACCTGCTGCGCCCCGAAGCGCTGGCCGCCGCCATCGCCGAGCGTCGCCAGCAGGCCACTTATCGCCTGCAACCGGGCTATGATCATTCCTATTTCTTTGTGTCCACCTTCATGGAAGACCACATCACCTTCCATGCCGAAGCGCTGTACGGAGACTGAGGCATGAGCGATTATGACTACGACCTGATCATCATCGGGTCCGGTCCCTCGGGGCGGTCCGCCGCGATTCAGGCCGGTAAGCTGAAGCGCCGCGTGTTGGTGATCGACCGCAAGGATCGGTTTGGCGGCGTGTCGGTCCATACCGGCACCATCCCGTCGAAAACCCTGCGCGAGACGGTGCTGAACCTGTCCGGCTGGCGCGAGCGCAGCTTTTATGGGCGGTCCTATCGCGTCAAGGACCAGATCCGCGCCGAAGACCTCAAGGCCCGTCTGCATATGACGCTGGATCATGAGGTCGATGTGCTGGAACACCAGTTCAATCGCAACCACGTGGAAACCCTGAACGGGTTGGCCTCGTTCGTTGGCCCGCATGAGATCGAAGTTGCCACCGATGCCGGTGAGAAAACGCGCCTGACCGCAGCCAAGTTTCTGATCGCCACCGGAACCAAAACCTATCGCCCCGATTATGTGCCCTTCAACGGCAAGACCGTCGTGGATGGTGACGATTTTCTTGAGATGGCCGAGATTCCACGCTCGCTGGTCGTCATCGGGGCTGGGGTGATCGGGGTGGAATACGCCACCATGTTCTCGGCGCTGGATGTGCGGGTGACGTTGATCGAACCACGGGAAACCTTCCTCGATTTCATCGACAGCCGGTTGATCCACGATTTCACCCATCAGATCCGCGAGAACGGTGTCGATCTGCGATTGGGCTCTGCGGTCGAGAAAATCGAAGACACCGGCGACCACGTTGAAGTCACGCTGGAAAACGGTCGCCACGTTCGCGCCGAAATGCTGTTGTTTGCGGCCGGGCGGATGGGCGCGACCTCGGCGTTGAATCTGGACGCGGTCGGGCTGGAAACAGACCACCGCAACCGGATCAAGGTGGATCGCAAGACCTATCAAACTTCGGTGCCACATATCTACGCAACCGGCGATGTGATCGGGCACCCCTCGCTGGCCTCGACCTCGCTGCAACAGGGGCGTGTTGCCGCGTGTCACGCGCTGGAAACACCGACCTTGCCTGAGAGCCCCTGGTATCCTTATGGCATCTATTCGGTACCCGAGATTTCCACCTGCGGCATGTCCGAGGAGGAGTTGCAGGAGCGTGGCATTCCCTATGAGGTCGGCGTGGCGCGGTTCCGCGAAACCTCGCGCGGGCATATCATGGGGTTGGAACATGGCATGCTGAAGATGCTGTTCTCGCTGAAAACCCGCCGGGTTCTGGGCGTGCAGATCGTCGGTGAAGGCGCGACCGAGCTGATCCATATCGCGCAGGCCGTGCTGAACCTGAAAGGCACCGTGGATTACTTTGTCCAGAACACGTTCAATTATCCAACGCTGGCCGAAGCCTACAAGATCGCCGGTCTGGACGCATTCAACCGAATGCCGATTCCGGAAGAGTTCAAGGTGAAAAAGAAGCCAGCGGCGACGAAAGAGGCAAAGAAGGCGTGACAACGCTCTATATCGATGGCGATGCCTGCCCCGTGAAGGCCGAGGCCGAGCGGGTGGCGACACGGCACAAGGTTCCGATGGCGCTGGTGTCGAATGGCGGGCTGCGGCCTTCGGCGAACCCTTTGGTGCAGGTGGTCATTGTCTCGGAAGGGGCTGACGAAGCGGATAAGTGGATCGCCGAACGCTGCGGGCCAGGCGATGTGGTGGTCACATCCGACATCCCCTTGGCTGCAAAATGTGTCGAGGCCGGCACCCGCGTGCTGCGCCCCAACGGCGAGGCGTTCACCACCGCCAATATCGGTCAGCAACTGGCGATGCGCGACCTGATGGCGGACCTGCGCGCGGCAAATCCGTTGGGTGCAGGGGGCGGGGGCAAACCCTTCAGCAAGGCCGACCGGTCCCGGTTTCTGGACGCCTTGGAACGGGAACTGAGGGCTGCAAAACGGGCATAGCCCTCCCGCCCGTCGGCGATGCATCAAAGATGCATCTTCTCCGGTTGGGCCGGGCAGCGCTGCGCGCTGCGGTTGGTGCTTGAACTTGAACGCTTTGCTTGGTTCAGTCGGCGCGCGGCAGGAACCAAACACAGGATCACGACATGTCCATCCAAGCGGTCATTTTTGATATCGGCAATGTACTGATCGAATGGCAACCCGAACGTTACTATGACCGGGTAATCGGAGAAGATCGCCGCCGCGCCATGTTCGACGAGGTCGATCTGCACGGCATGAACGATCTGGTGGATCAGGGCCATCACTTCACCGATACGATCTACAACTGGGCCGAGAAATACCCCAACTGGCGTGACGAGATTCGCATGTGGCACGACAAATGGATCGAACTTGCCACGCCTGAAATTCCGCATTCGGTCCGGTTGCAGCGAGCTTTGCGCGCCAAGGGCGTGCCTGTCTTTGCGCTGACGAATTTCGGCGTACAGAATTTCGACTATGCCACCACTGTCTATCCGTTTCTGAACGAGTTTGACCGGCACTATGTCTCGGGTCGGATGAAGATGGTAAAGCCCCATGTGCCGATCTATGCGCAGGTCGAGGCCGATTGTGGCCTGCCGCCCGAGGCGTTGCTGTTCGCGGATGACCGGATCGACAACATCGAAACCGCGCGGTCCCGTGGTTGGCAGACGCATCACTTCACCGGCCCGCAAGGCTGGGCGGATCGCCTGGTGGCCGAAGGCTTGCTGACCGAAGAAGAAGCGCGCTAGGCTGCTGCGGGTGTTGCGCCCCGGTTTTCGCGGATCGGCAGATGGACGATGGCACTGAACGCTCCGACCGCGACGCCGATCCACCAGACCATGGTGTAGTCGCCATAGACGTCATACATCCGCCCGCCGAGCCAGACGCCCAGGAACCCTCCGATCTGGTGGCTGAGGAAGATGAAGCCGTAAAGCGTGCCCATGTAGCGCAGCCCATACAGATGCGCGACAAGGCCCGAAGTCAGCGGCACCGTGGCCAGCCAGAGCGATCCCATGACGATTGAGAAGACGATCACCGAGGTTGGCGTGATCGGCATCAGAATAAACGCCGCAGCCGCGAGGGTTCTGGCTGTGTAGATCGCGGCGAGCAGGTATTTCTTGGGGAAATGATTGCCCGCCCAGCCCGCCAACAGCGTGCCGCCGATATTGGCAAGACCCACCAATGAAATCGCCACCGCGCCCAAGGCAGAAGTGGTGGTGATACCCAGCGAATGCAGAACACCTCCGGGCTGAATGGGGCCGCACATCTCGGTCACGAAAGCCGGGAAATGGGCGGTGATGAAGGCCAGTTGATAGCCGCAACTGAAAAAACCCAAGAAGATCAAAGCGTAGGATGGGTCCCGGAAGGCGCGACCCAGGATCTGGCTCATGCTTTCTTCCAACTCGGCCTTGCTGACCGGTTGCGGCGCGCGCATGAAGGGCAGCGTCAGAACAAGCGCAAGGATCGCAAAGGCGAACACGATAAACACCTGTTGCCACGGCAGGAAGGTGAGCAACCATTCAGCAGTTGGCGCGCCGATCACCTGACCGAAGCTGCCCGCAGCAGTCACAATCGCCAGAGACATCGACCGGTTCTTGTCCGATGAGGCGCGGCCAACCACAGCCAGAACAACGCCGAACCCGGTGCCTGCGATGCCAAAGCCCACCAGCCAGGCGTACATCTGGTGCCCAAAGGGCGTGATCGACCAGGCCGACAGAACCATACCTGCGGCATAGGTCAATGCACCGAGGATGATCGCCTTTCGATCACCGATCTTTTCGGCAATCGCAGCAAAGATCGGTTGCCCAATGCCCCAGGCCAGGTTCTGGATCGCAATGGCCAGGGAAAAATCGGTGCGCAGCCAGCCGAACTCATCCGCAATCGGGATCTGAAACACCCCGAACGAGGCGCGCACAGCGAAGCTGACCGTGATGATGATACACCCCACGATCAGGATCGGATTCAACAGTCGGGCGGATTGCGGCATGGGGACCTCGGGGCGCATTGATCCGGCAGACGTTAGCGGATTCAGACGGCCCGTCAATTCAACAGATTTGCGGTCACGCATCAGAAATATTGATGCTCTAATCAACCTCAAAAGCAAAGGGCCGTCTGGTCGCGAATTACAGGCGGCCAAGTCGGACGACAGGGTCTAGACGGGCTTTCTAAGGTTCAACGTCGCCAAGGTCTCGCCCATCGCATGGTTCCACCGCTCTCGCAGCATGTGGTTTTCGGTGCGTCTCAGGTTCATGGATTTCAGAAGCTCGAACCGTTTCGGATCATCGCCCCCGAACGAGGCTGCCACGCGGGGCCACCAATAATCGACCGAGCTTTGCATCGCGTCCGCCTCGCCCGCAGCGATCAGCTTGGTTGCGCCCTCCAAGGCCAGATCGCCGTGGTTCGCCTCGATAGGCGCGATGATCCGGAAAGCCTCGGCCAGCGGCTGATACGAGATCGTCGAAAACTCGGCCAGTTGCTCGGCGACGGCTCGGCTCATCAGCAGGTTCATGACGACGGCATCTGTCCAGCCGCTGATCGGGTAGTTGAACACCGCAAGGCGCATGTCGTGTTTGCTGCGGGTCGCGCCAATGTCGGCATCACGGTCCAGACGCGCGGTCCAGGGGTGATGGGTGGCGTATCTTTCGGTGTCTGCCCCGAACTCACCCATAATCTTCAGGACGCGATCCGCGTTGTCGGTTTTTTCAAGCACGATCTTGGCGGCCGCGATGCGTTCCTTGATGCCCGGCCCCTGATTGATAATGTCGGCAAACCCGGCGGCCCCGGCCAGTTCGCTATCCACGAAAGTGGCCATCAGCTTCATCAGTTCGGCCCGGTATCGCGGCGGGACATTGGTTGGATTGGTCAGCACCCCGCCTGCGGCCAGATAGCTGTCGAGTGTCATGGTATCGCTCATCAATCCTCTCCTGTCACTGATCGTAGTCGACGACGACGCGGTCGGTCACCGGATAGGCCTGACAGCTTAGGACATAGCCCTTTTCGACCTCGTAATCCTCAAGCGCGTGATTGGCGAGCATTTCGACCTCGCCCTCGAGCACGCGGCAGCGGCAGGTGGAACAAACTCCTGCCTTGCAGGCGTATGGCGCGTCCATGGCGTTTTCCAGCGCGGCCTCAAGAATGGACTGATCCTTGGGTAGGGTCATGGTCTGAGTGGCCCCGTCCAGCGTGATCGACGCACTGGTCTGGTTGGCCTGCGTGCCCGCCTGCGCCGCGCTTGCCTTGCGCTTGGCCCGTCCCGGTTGGGCGCTGGCGAAAAGCTCGAACTTGATCTGGCTGTCTTCCAGCCCGTGGTCGCGCAAAGCGGCGGCAATCCCCAGCATCATCGGTTCCGGTCCGCAGATAAAAGCGGTGTCCACGTTTGTGATATCGATCCAATGCTTGAAAAGCTGGCCGCATTTGTCCTGCGTGACCAGACCGGTGAACAAGTCAATCTCTTGCGCGTCGGCTTCGAGGATGTGGATCACGTTCAGGCGGCCCATATAGAGGTTTTTCAGGTCCTCCAGCTCTTCCCGGAACATGATCGTGTTGATGCCTTTGTTGGCATAGATCAGCGTGAAACGGGATTTGGGCTCGCGGGCCAGCGTGGTTTTCAGGATCGACAGAACCGGCGTGATGCCCGAGCCGCCGGCAAAGCCAATATACTGTTTCTCTGCATCGGCATCGATGGGCGCGTGGAAGCTGCCCTTAGGTGGCATCGCCTGCACGACGTCGCCAACGGTAAGTTCTGCATTGGCCCAGCTTGAAAAGGCACCGCCCTCGACGCGTTTGATCCCAACCTGCAAAACACCGTCATCCTTGCCCGCGCAGATCGAATACGAACGGCGCAGTTCCTCACCGTCAAAATCACGCCGGAAGGTCAGGTACTGACCTGCAGTAAAGTCGAACTGATCCGCCGCACCGTTTACGGGCTCAAGCGTCACCACTACCGCATCGCGGATGGTCTTGTGGATGTCGGTGACTTTCAGATCATGAAAACGTGCCATCCGGTGCTCCTCCTCAGATGCACTTGAAATAGTCAAAGGGTTCCAGGCAATCGGTGCAGCGCCAATGGGCCTTGCAGGGGGTCGAGCCGAACTGGCTGACCTTCTCGACCGCCTTGCTGCCGCAATGGGGGCACCGGTCCGGGCCGCCCGCCGGTTGCGGCGGTGCAATGCCATAGTCTTCCAACCGGGCACGGCCCTTATCGCTCAGCCAATCGGTGGTCCAGGCGGGGGCGATGCTGGTTTCGATCCGGACATCCCCGATCCCGTGATCGCGCAGGGCGGTTTCGATATCCATGCTGATAACCGACGTCGCCGGACAGCCGGAATAAGTTGGTGTGACCGTAACGACCAACGTTTCAGCCTCCCACCGCACGTCACGGACAATGCCCAGATCGACGACCGAGATTACCGGGATTTCGGGGTCGGGAACGGCATCCAGCCAGCCCCAGATCTGGTCGGTCGAGGCCTGCATCACATCTCACCACTTCGCGCCGGGATAGGCGCGTTGCAGCCATTGCATCTGTGTCAGCAGGTGGCCCAGATGCTCGGTATGCATCCGCCCATCGCGCCCGCCCTTATGGGTAAAACGGCTGTCCGGAATGGTCAGCGTTGCCTTGGTCAAAACAAGTTCAACCAAAGCGTCATATTCGGCGCGCAGATCGGACGGGTTCGGCGCGATCCCCGCTGCAACCATCTGGGCATCGATATCGTCGCTGACAAACATCTCACCCACGTAAGGCCACAGGTAATCCAGCGCCTGCTGCATCCTTGCGTGGCTTTCCTCGGTCCCGTCACCAAGGCCCACCACCGTATCGCCTGAGCGTTCCAGATGATAGGTAACTTCTTTGCTGGCCTTCGCGGCGATGGCCGCAACCCGCTCGTCCGAGGATGTCATCAGACGCCCCAGCATGATCGAGTGCCACGCGTCGAACAGGAACTGGCGCATCAGCGTACGACCGAAATCGCCGTTCGGCACCTCGACCAGCAGCACATTGCGGAAATCCCAGGCATCGCGCAGAAAGGCCAGATCATCGGCGCTTTTGCCGCCATCAACCTCGCCCGCAAGGCCAAGCCACATCTGGGTCTGTCCGATCAGGTCCAGCGCGGTATTGGCCAGCGCGATGTCCTCCTCCAACACCGGCGCATGGCCGCACCACTCGCTGACGCGGTGACCCAGGATCAAGGTATTGTCCCCCATCCTCAGCAGGAATTGCAGCAAAGCGTCGTTGGAAACCGAAACACTCATTACATCGCCCCCACGTCTTCGGGAATGTCGAAGAAGGTCGGATGGCGGTACACTTTGCTTTCGCTGGGTTCATACAGCGGGCCTTTGTCGCTAGGTGACGAGGCCGAGATGTTGTTGGCTTCGACCACCCAGATCGAAACGCCTTCGTTGCGGCGGGTGTAAACATCCCGCGCGTTCTTGATCGCCATTTCCGCATCGGGCGCATGAAGCGAACCGACATGCCGGTGGCTCATCCCATGCTGGCCGCGGATGAAGATTTCCCACAGGGGCCATTCGTTGTTCATCGGGTTTCCTCCTTTGGGCAAGCTTATTCCGCCGCCAGATTGCCAGCGCGTTTCTTGCGGGCATGGGCCAGCAGCCCGTCGCGGACCCACTGGCCGTCATCCCAGGCCTTGTTGCGCGCGGCCAGACGATCCACGTTGCAGGGGCCGTTGCCTTTGAGCACGTCGAAGAACTCGGACCAGTCGGGTTCCGAGAAATCGTAATGCCCGCGGTTCTCGTTCCATTTCAGGTCCGGGTCGGGGATGGTCAGGCCCAGATACTCGGCCTGCGGCACGGTCTGGTCGACAAATTTCTGGCGCAGTTCGTCATTGGTGTTGATCTTGATCTTCCACGCCATCGACTGCGCCGAATGCACGGAATCCTTGTCGGACGGTCCAAACATCATAAGCGACGGGAACCAGAACCGGTTCAGCGCGTCCTGCGCCATCCTGCGCTGCTCGGGCGTGCCTTCGGCCATCTTGCGGATCGCATCATAGCCCTGACGCTGGTGAAAGCTTTCTTCCTTGCAGATGCGGATCATGGCGCGGGAATAGGGGCCATAAGACGTGCGCTGCAGCGGCACCTGATTCATGATCGCGGCCCCATCGACCAACCACCCGACCGCCCCGATATCGGCCCAGTTCAAGGTCGGATAGTTGAAGATTGACGAGTATTTCATGCGCCCGTCCAGCAGCATCTCGGTGATCTCGTCGCGGCTGACGCCCAGCGTTTCGGCAGCGCAGTACAGATACAGGCCATGCCCGGCTTCGTCCTGCACCTTGGCCAAAAGGATCGCCTTACGCTCCAGCGTTGGCGCGCGCGTGATCCAGTTGCCTTCGGGCAATTGACCGACAATCTCGGAATGCGCGTGCTGCCCGATCTGGCGGATCAGAGTCTTGCGATAGGCCTGAGGCATCCAATCCTTGGGTTCGATCTTGATATCCGCGTCGATCCGCGCCTGAAATTCCGCCAGCTTTTCCGGATCGTCGTCCGACGCTTCGGATTTTACCATCTGAGCGTACATGTTCCGTCTCCTCCGTCACACGCGTTCAAGAATTAGGGCTGCGCCCTGCCCGACACCCACACACATGGTGCACAGCGCATAGCGGCCCCCGGTTCGTTTCAACTGATAGGCCGCGGTCAGTACCAGCCGCGCGCCGCTCATTCCCAAGGGGTGGCCAATCGCAATCGCGCCGCCATTCGGGTTGACGTGCGGTGCATCATCGGCCACGCCCAGTTCCCGCAGTGTCGCCAACCCCTGAGAGGCGAAGGCTTCGTTCAACTCTATCACGTCCATCTGATCGATGCTCAGCCCCGCACGGGCCAGAACCTTGCGGCTGGCAGGCACCGGACCGATCCCCATGACACGCGGCTCTACCCCCGCGACCGACATGCCTACCACGCGGGCCATTGGGGTCAGATCGTTCTTTGCCGCTGCCGCCTCATTCGCCATCAGGATCGCAGCGGCCCCATCATTCACGCCCGAGGCATTTCCCGCCGTAACCGTCTTGTCCGGTCCGTTCACTCCCTTGAGGCCCGAAAGCTTTTCTGCCGTTGTTCCCGGTCGCGGATGTTCGTCGGTGTCCAAGACGATCGGATCGCCCTTGCGCTGCGGGATCGAGACCGGGGTGATTTCGTCGCTGAACACTCCGGCGGCATGCGCGGCCTGCCAACGGGCCTGGCTGCGCGCGGCAAAGGCATCCTGATCCTCGCGGCTGATCCCGTAATCCTCGGCCACGTTATCAGCGGTTTGCGGCATGGAATCGATCCCGTAATCCTGCTGCATCTTAGGGTTCACAAAGCGCCAGCCAATCGTGGTGTCATACACCACATTGCTGCGCGTGAAGGCGGACGTCGCCTTGGGCATCACAAACGGCGCGCGAGACATGCTTTCTACACCACCCGCGATGGCCAGATCGTAATCCCCCGCCTTGATCCCGCGCGCGGCCATTCCGACCGCATCCATGCCGCTTGCACACAGGCGGTTTATCGTTGTTCCGGGAACGTCAATCGGCAACCCGGCCAATAGCGCGGCCATGCGTGCCACATTGCGGTTGCTTTCACCTGCCTGATTGGCGTCGCCATAGATCACATCATCCACGCTGGCCCAGTCAACCTGGGGATTGCGGGCCTTCAGGGCGGCCAGCGGGATGGCGGCCAGATCATCCGTGCGCACAGAAGACAACGCTCCGCCATACCGTCCAATCGGAGTGCGCGTCGCGTCGCAAATGAATGCGTCCATCTGTAATGTCTCCTGTTCGCAGGAACCGTCATTAACCGTCTGGTCGGTTAATAAATGCAGATCCGATTCGAGGCAAGCCTTATGTTACCATATCATCGCCTGCTTCGCATATTGTGTAACATGATTATCCATGCCTATGCCGCCACAATGGTCGAACCAACCCAAGCCGCTGGTTTTGTGCCTTCACAGGTCTGGGCAACCGGCCCTGCGTCAATCGTCCAGCGCGGCTTCCAATGTTGCAAGATCGGGGCGGGGCAGCTTGTCCAGCAACCGAAAGACCGCCTCGCGGCACTCTTCCCCCTTCCAATCCGAAGGCAGAAAGGCAGGTGGCAGGGCCGGGTGGCGCAGGATCAGACGCCGCCACCCGTGCACGATTAAAACGCGCAACACGGCAGTTCGCAGCGCATCGTTCACGCCTTTTGCGGGCAGAAGGTGTTCGACACCCTGAATCGAGCTCCAGAACTGGTCATACGCCGTTTTCAGGGCCTCTGGCCCGCACAGATCACGCAGCCAATCGGGTGCCGCGATGGTGCTGCTTTCGATGCCCAGCAACTCCTCTAGCCCGTCCGGGATCGGGCCGGGCGCCATGGCTGTTGTGGGACTCACCGAGATATAGTCCCCGGTCAGCATCAAATCCGACAGTTCTTTCCGGGAACTCTCGGTATTGCTGGCAATCAGCACATGCCACACATCAGGCCTAGTCGTTTCGCGGGCATAGATACGCGGCGCGGCGGCGGCGCTTTGGCTGCGGCCGAATTCGGTGAGCCTGTGCACACTGTTCCGCCCCACCCGTGTACTTTCGATCCAGCCTTCCTTGCGCAACCGGTGCAGCGCGACACGCGTCGCTTCGGCCTTGATCCCGGCCAGAGCGGTGAGCGTGGTAATCAGCGCACCACTCACCTGATCCGACCCGTTCTGCGCAAGATCGCCAAAAATCGTAACCAGAACCGACCACACCCGCTGCGTGCCCGTGTTTGTCAGTTGGCTGACGCAGGTTTCGAACCAATCAGGAGCCGTATCTTTCATAGGCCAAGTATAATCGGGCCGGACGGAATTTCCATCCGGCCTTGTGGGTCTAGTAGGCGACCATGGTCAGCAATTCGTACTCTGCGACCATATCATCATCCTGCTGGGTCAGGGTGACATGCCAGCGAACCTCGCCATATTCGTCATTGCGCTTGGTCTTGCTTTTGACCGTCAGGCGCACCTTGATCGTATCCCCCGCCTCGACCGGTTTCATGAAGCGCAACCCGTCCAGGCCGGTATTGGCCAGAACCGGCCCTTCATTCGGCTCAACAAACAACCCCGCAGCAAAGGACAGCAGAAGGTATCCATGCGCGACGCGGCCCGGGAAAAACGGGTTTCGTTCCGCTGCTGCCTGATCCATGTGGGCATAGAACGTATCACCGGTGAAATGGGCAAAATGTTCGATGTCCTCCAGCGTGATGGAGCGCGGGTCGGTGTGGATGGTCTCACCAATCGCAAGCTCGTGGAATCTGCGGGTAAAGGGATGGGCCGGGCCTGCGATCTCGGTAGCACCCGGCACCCATTTGCCGCCAATTGCGGTCAGCAGATCGGGTGAACCCTGAATGGCGGTGCGCTGCATATAGTGTTTCACGCCGCGCACGCCGCCCATTTCTTCGCCGCCCCCGGCGCGACCGGGTCCACCATGGACCATATGCGGCAAGGGTGAGCCGTGTCCGGTGGATTCGGTCATCGAGTCGCGATTGTTGAAGTAAAGCCGCCCGTGATAGGCCCCCGCCCCCATCGCAACCTGCCGCGCCACATCCGGGTCATGGGTGATAACCGACGCCACCAGCGACCCCTGCCCCCGGTTCGCCAGTTCGATCGCATGGTCGAGATCGCGATACCCCATCACTGTGCTGACCGGACCAAAGGCTTCGGTGTCGTGCACGCGCCGCGCCGCATCCGGGTTGGCGCAGTGGTACAGCATGGGCGGCAGAAACGCGCCTTTCTCGGCATCCGCGCCATCGACGGTGAAATCATCCGGGTTGCCAAAGACACGCTCGGCCTCTTGCCCGATGATCGCGGCCTTATCCAGAACGTCGCGTTTCTGACTGGTCGAGACCAGCGCGCCCATGCGCGTGGTCTCCAGCCTTGGGTCTCCGATGGCCGTTTTGGCCAGCCGCGCGGACAGCGCCTCGATCACCGCCTGCACCTGCGACTCGGGCGCGATGATCCGGCGGATTGCGGTGCATTTCTGACCCGCTTTTGTGGTCATTTCACGCTGAACTTCCTTGACGAACAGGTCAAATTCCGGCGTGCCCGGCTGCGCATCCGGGCCGAGGATCGAGCAATTCAGGCTGTCCTGTTCCGCCACAAACCGCACCGAGTTCTGCAAGATCACAGGGTTGGACCGCAGGTTCAGAGCAGTATCGGCAGACCCTGTGAAACTGACCACGTCCTGCATGGTCAGGCGATCCAGCATATCGCCCAGCCCGCCCGAGACCAGTTGCAGCGCGCCCGCTGGCAAAATGCCCGAGTCCAACATCAGCCGGACACAGAGTTCAGTCACATAGCAGGAATTCGTCGCCGGTTTCACAATCGCCGGAACACCTGCCAACAGGGTCGGCGCCAACTTTTCCAACATCCCCCAGACAGGAAAGTTGAACGCGTTTATATGAACCGCCACGCCATGCAGCGGGGTGCAGATGTGCTGACCCAGAAAGGTACCATTGCGCGATAGCTGCTCGACCTCACCATCCAGATATACATGCCCGTCCGGCATCTCGCGCCGGCCCTTTGAAGCGAAGACGAACATCGTGCCGATACCGCCGTCGATGTCGATCAGGTGATCCGACTGCGTGGCGCCCGTGTTGAAGGACAGGTCATAAAGGGCCTGCTTGTGCTGGCCCAAATGCAGAGACAGCGCCTTGAGCATCTTGGCCCGCTCGTGAAATGTCATCTTGCGCAAGGCCGGGCCGCCGACGTTGCGCGCGTGGTCCAACATCGCCTGCACGTCCAACGCGCTGTTGCCCGCCGTGGCGATCACCTCGCCTGTGACAGCGCAGGCAATGGTGCGGGCCCCTTCGCCGGGCGAAACCCACTCACCGGCTGCGAAGCTGGAAATCTGTTGGATGGTCATGAGCGTCTCCTCATCTGCATGGCGATCTTCGCGCAGCCCTTTGCCGGTCTGACGAAATGATATTTTAAACCGTACGGTCGGTCAATAAATTCCCGAGCCGATACCCCTGAACCAAACATCTCAAACCTGCGCGGGCAGTCGTGCGAAGCCGCGAAACCGGATCCGCCCGCCGCGTTCGACACCTTCCGTGATACGATAGTTGGGGAACCGGGTCAGAAAACGCCCGACGGCAACGCGCCCCTCCATCCGCGCCAGGGTCAGGCCGACGCAGGTATGGGGTCCACCGGCAAAGGCGTGATGCTTGTTGGGGCGGCGGTTCAACTGGACATCATCAGGCCGGTCGAACTGCCGCGGGTCGCGGTTGGCCGCGCCGATGCACAGATGAATGTCGGTCCCCGCCGGGATTGTTTCTCCGTGAAACGGCACGTCTTGGGTGGTCAAACGATTGCCAAACTGGTTCGGGCTTTCCAGCCGCAGAAACTCATCAACTGTGGTGGTGATCAGATCGGGGCCGGCCAGCAACTCGGCCCGTTTGTCGGGGTGGCGGTCCAGCAACTCCAACGCGTTGCCGATCAGGTTGGTGGTGGTCTCATGCCCCGCATTCAGGATGAAAATGCAGTTCTGATACAGCTCGACCTCGGTCAGCCCGCCATCGGTGTCGTCCTGCATCAGCCGGGTCAGAACATCCGTCGCGGGGTCTCCGGGATTGGCGCGGCGGTCTTCTACGATATGCCTCAGGAAATCCTTGAAGTCGGATACCGAGCGGTTGCCCCACTCTTCTTGCTCTGGCGTCAATTTGGGCTCCAATGCGCCGAGAATGGCCAAAGACCAATCGCGCAGCGGCCCCCGCTCGGACCGGGGAATGCCCAAAAGGTTGCCGATGATTTCTATCGGGATCGCACCGGCAAAATCCTCGATCAGTTCCACCGTGCCCTTCGCCTGCATCTCGTCCAGCAACCCATCGACCAGCTGGATCAGCCCCGGCTCCATCTGCGCCAAAGCCCGCGGGTTCATCGCGCCGACCATCACCTTGCGAACACGGGTGTGCAGGGGCGGGTCGTTGAACACCAGGCTGGTCGTGTGATGTTCAAACAAAGGGCTGTCGACCCCGTATTTGGGGCCAAAAACCGCCTTTTTATCAGATATGAACCGGTCCGTGTCCCGATACACCAGATCCAGATCATCATATCGCGACAGAACCACAGATCCGTCGGGCTGCCAGCAGACCGGCGTGTCCTCGCGCAGCGTGGCGTAGGTTGGATACGGGTCGGCATGAAACCCTTCTGGCAATGCGATCAGGGAGAACATCAGTGACCCATCGCCCCCATATGTTCGGGCAGAACCAGCACCAGCCACGGCACCAGAACGATCAGGGCCAGGCGGAAGATGTCCGCCACCCAGAACGGTGTGACGCCTGTGAAGATGGTACCTGTCGACACATCGCCGACCACGCCTTTCAGGATGAACACGTTCAAACCGACAGGGGGCGTGATCAGGCTGATCTCGGTGACGACAACGACGACAATACCGAACCAGATCGGGTCATAGCCCAGCGACGTGACCAGCGGGAAAAAGATCGGCACTGTCAGCAGCAACATCGACAGCGATTCAAAGACGCAGCCCAGAATGATGTAGATGCCGAGGATCATCAGGATGACCACGAAGGGTTCCACCTCATACGCCGTGACCAAGGCGATCAAGGCTTCGGGCAGACCGGCAAGGTTGATGAAATTCGAAAAGATCTGAGCCCCGATCAGGACCGAGAACAGCGCCGCCGCCGTAAATGAGGTTTCTTTCAGCACCTCAAAGGTGGACGCCAGCGTAAGCCCACCACGGGACAGAGCGATCAGGAACGCGCCCATTGCACCCATGCCCGCAGCCTCGGTCGGGCTGAAGGTCAGGTTCAGCGGGTAGAAATCGAACACACCATACAGGCCCCCGATCACCAGAAAGAACAGCAGCAACACAGCCCAGACCGAGCGCAGTGCTGACAGACGCTCTCCCCAGCCATGGCGTTCGCCCGCCGGACCGGACTCGGGCCTGCGCCAAACCGTCCAGCGCACCGCAAACAGGTAGAACAGAATGCCCAACACGCCGGGAATGATACCCGCGACGAACAGCTTGCCGATCGAGGTTTCGGTCAGCAGGCCGTAGATGACCAGAATCACCGACGGCGGGATCAGAATGCCCAGCGTGCCGCCTGCCGCAATCGACGCTGTCGACAGCTCATCCGAATAGCGGTAGCGGCGCATTTCCGGCATGGCGACTTTGGACATGGTTGCAGCCGTCGCCAGTGAAGAGCCGCAAATGGCCGAGAACCCGCCGCAGGCCGCGACGGTCGCCATGGCGATACCACCGCGAAAGTGCCCCAGAAAGGCGTTCGAAACCGCATAAAGTTCACGCGCCAGACCGCCTTTGTTCACGAACAGGCCCATAAGGATGAACAACGGGACAACCGACAGGCCGTAATCCTGCGCCGTATCGGTGATCTGACGACCCACCATCGACATCGCGGCCTTTAACCCACGCTCGGACAGGATGCTGCCGCCGCGTTCATAGGCAAAGCCCAGCGTCCCGACCAGGCCCATTGCAAACACGATGGGCAGCCGCAGCAGCACCAGGACAAGAACAAGGGCAAAACCGATCAATGCGGCAGTCATCAGGCGTGCTCCGACAAGGCGTGGGGGGCGAAGATCTGCAGAAGGCCGGTGATGATCATTGCAACGGCGGTGATCGCAGTGAAACCGGCGATGAACCAACCCACGTAGAAAACCGGGATCGACAGGTATTCGGTGACATCACCATAATCCCGCGCGCGCTCCGCCAGAACCCAGACCCGCTGAATCGGCCAGATCAGCATGATGCCGGACACCAGATAGACAATCGCATCGCGCACCCGGCTCAGCCGCAGGCGCGAGAATATCCCATCCGTCAAGTCCACCGCGATCTGCCCCTTCCCCGCCGAGATCATCGGCAGAACCGAGAACACAAGGATCGCCATCAGTATCCGCGTCAGCTCGGTCGCGGCCTCAATCGGAGCATTGAAGACAGAGCGCAGGATGACGTCGAAAAAGGTCATCACCATCAGGATGAACAGCGCCACACAGGCCAGCACCGTTGGAATGATGCTGACGCGACGCGCAAAGGTCACGAGAGATTGCATGATTGGTCCCCGGTGGGTGAAACTGGCTGGCGGATCGATCCCGCCAGCCAAAGCGCGTTATTGCGCAGCCATTTCATTGACGATCATGTCATAGGCGGCCTGCGCATCGACGCCGGTGCCGTTGACCTCATCAATCACCTTGGCGCGCACATCCACTGCAATCGCATTGAACTTTTCCAGATCCTCGGCAGAGGCTGTGTTGATCGCGTTGCCCTCGGTCCCTTCGGTGGCTTCCCGGCCAATCGCGTCAATCTCATCCCAGATCTTGCCGATCTCGCGGCTGAGCGGTTCGCCAAAGACGTTCTCTTCCAGCGCGGCCTGCAGGTCGGCGGGCAGATCGGCAAAGGTATCCTCGTTCATGATGAAAGCAAACGACCCGCGATACAGACCACCCGGAACTTCGTAAACGTTCTGCGCCACTTCGGTCAGCTTGAAGCCCTTGCGGGATTCAAAGGGCATGACCACGCCATCGGCCGCTTTCGAGGCCAGCGTTTCGTATACTTTCGGCGCAGGCACCTGAATACCGGTTGCCCCCAGCGCCGTACCGACGTCACCGCCAACACCACCCGGAATACGGACCTTGAGGCCCGAGACTTCGTCCAGCGCGGTCACCGGGCTGCTGGAATGCAGCTGCGCCGGGCCATGGGTATGCAGGGCGATCACTTTCACACCGCGATGTTCATCCGCTGCCTTGAGGTGCTGGTCATAGGTGCGCCAATAGGCAACCGAGGCATCCTCGGCCGAGCCTTCATATCCGGGCAGTTCGATCATCTTGGTGGTGACGAACCGGCCCGGCTGATAGCCGTGGAAGATGATCGAGGCATCCGCCGCGCCATCCATGATCAGGTCCATCTGCGCGGGCGGAGGGGCAAGGCCCAGCTTCAATTCGGCAGTGACCTGACCATCGGTGGCGTCTTCAACCATCTCGACGAATTTCGGCCACATTTTGGCGTTGATACCATGGGTCGGCGGGGCCCAGCTGGAAATGGTCAGCGTGTAATCCGCCGCCAGCGCTACGGTGCCCGAAACGGCCAGCGCGGCCGAGGCCAAAAGCGTGCTCAACTTGGTAAGTTTCATGGTTCTGTCTCCTCCCTGTGAAACATGACTCGCAAATGCGTTAATGGTCGCTTTTGTAACCATCAACATGTTAAAGACCCTCAAGCCCTTCCGCGATGCGCCAAGACCCCGGACTTTCTGCAGCGACGGTTGCCATGGTTGCGCGGGTGACGTCCGGCCCGATCTCTTTGCAATAGGCCATCGGCCCACCGCGCCAGCGCGGAAAGCCGTATCCTTGGATTTGTACCATATCGACGGCCTCGGTGTTTTCCGCGATCCCCTCTTCGAGGATCAATTCCCCCTCATTGGCCAGCACGGCGAGTATACGCGAGGTGATCCCGTCATCCGAAAAAGCGCGGCGAGTAATGCCCTGCTGCGCGGAATAGGCTTCGATCAGCGCCTCAACCTCGGGATCGCGGATCGGCTCGCGCTTGCCGTCCTCGTAGCGATACCACCCTTTGCCCGTGCGCTGGCCAAACCGGTCCATTTCACACAGCTGGTCCGCGATGGTCACATAGCGTTCGCCCGGATCGCGGGTTGCATCATTGCGCTTGCGATTGGCCCAGGCGATCTGAAGGCCGGTCAGGTCCTGCAACTCATACGGCCCCATGGGCATTCCAAACGCCCGCATGGCCCGATCCACCTGATAGGGCAGCGCCCCGTCCGCCAGCAGATAATCGGCCTCGCGCCGGTAAGCGGCCAGCATACGGTTGCCGATAAACCCGTCGCAAATGCCCGACAGAACCGAGATCTTGCGCAGCTTTTTACCCAGCGCAAACCCGGTTGCGACCACCTCGGCCGAGGTGTGCGGGGTTTGCACAACCTCCAACAGCTTCATGACATGGGCCGGGCTAAAGAAATGCAGGCCAATGCAGCGAGACGGGTTGTCAATGCCCTCGAAAATCTCCAGCGGGTCCAGATAAGACGTGTTGGTCGCCAGAATTGCGTCTTGGGGCATATGGCGGGCCAGTTCCGCAAAAACCTGTTGCTTGACGGACAGGTCTTCGAAAACCGCCTCAATCGCCAGTTCTGCATCGGCGGCCTCGGCGTACTTGTCCACGGCCCGAAAACCGGCCAGACGATCCCGAAGCTGCACCTCGGTCATCTTACCCCGTTTGACGGCCCCCTGCAGCAAACCCTCGACCCGGTTGTGCGCCGCTACCGCCGCATCCGAGTCCCGTTCGATCAAAGTGACCGACAGGCCACCACTCAGGGCAGCGGTGGCAATTCCGGCGCCCATCAGCCCCCCGCCGACAACGGCGACCCGACTTATGTCGCGCGCGGTTGCGCCTTTGATCACGGCGGGTTTCGCCACGCTGCGTTCCGCAAAAAAGGCGTGGCGCAGGGCGCGGCTTTCTGCGCTTTGGCGCAGTTTCAGATGGCGGGCACGCTCTTTCGGCTGTGCTGTTGCAAACGGCTCGGCAGACCATTCCAGCGCGGTCAGGTTCTCCAGCGGCGATTGCTGCCCTTTGGCGCGTTTCTTCAGGTCCTGGCGGCTGATGTTCAGCAGGTCAGGCGCAAAATCTGCCACGGGGCGCTGGCTGACAGGAATCGGACGTTCGGGCAGGTTGGCGACGAAGTCAGGGATCGCGGCCTTGGGGTCCTCTGCGACAAGATCCACGCCCCCGAGTTTGGCCAAAGCCTCGGCTTTTAGTATTTTTCCCGAGCACGCCATGTCGATAGCAGCCTGCATCCCTACAAGACGCGGCAAACGTTGCGTGCCCCCTGCGCCGGGGATCAGGCCCACATTGACCTCGGGCAGACCAAAGCCTGTACCTGGCGCGGCAGTCCGCCAGGCGCAGGCCATCGCAACCTCAAACCCGCCGCCCAGCACATTGCCGTGCATGCAGGCAATGAACGGCACCTGACTGTCTTCGATTTTCTGCACAACGTCCGGCAAATGCGGCTCAACCGGTGGCGCATCGAATTCGGACATATCTCCGCCCGCGATAAAGGTTCTGCCAGCGCAGCACAGCACCGCCACGCGCGCACCTTTGACCGCGTCAACCGCGTCGGACAGCCCCTGCCGCACCCCGGTCGAGGTTGCGTTCACCGGCGGGTTGTCAACCGTGACCCAGGCCACGTCCCCCCTGAAATCAACACGCACCAGCGACATGAGCTATTCCTTTGATCGGCCCGGAATCGGTTCGGGTTTATATATTGACCAACCGTTCGGTTAATGCAATGATTAAGTTGAAACGGGACCGGGCAGGACAGTCATGAGCGATACGATTCTTGTGCAAGACAACGGGAACTGGGTCGAAATAACCCTGAACCGTCCCGACAAGCTGAATGCGTTCAACGAAGAGATGCACCTTGCCCTGCAGAGCGCGCTGGAAACTGCGCGCGACAGCCGGGCTAGGGCGATCCTGCTGACCGGAGCCGGGCGTGGCTTCTGTGCCGGTCAGGACCTCGGCGACCGCGACCCGTCGAAAATGGATGGCCCGCCCGATCTGGGCAAAACGGTCCGCAGTTTCTATGCGCCGCTGGTCCGTTTAATACGGTCGATGGACTTTCCCGTGATCTGCGCCGTGAACGGCGTCGCCGCGGGCGCGGGCGCAAATCTGGCACTGGCCTGCGACATGGTTCTGGCCGGGGAAAGCGCAAAATTCATCCAAAGCTTCTCCAAAGTCGGGCTGATCCCGGATACCGGCGGCAGTTGGCACCTGCCCCGTCTTTTGGGTGAGGCTCGCGCCAAGGGTCTGGCGCTGACGGCGCAACCGCTTACCGCGAAACAGGCCGAAGACTGGGGGCTGATCTGGCAGGCGCTGCCCGATGATCAACTGATGGACGAGGCGCGCACGCTTGCCGCGCAACTCGCCAACGGCCCCACTCTTGGACTTGGCCTGACAAAACACTGCATTCAAACGGCGGCCACCACATCCCTGAGCGATCAGCTTGAGATCGAAGCAGATGCGATGAAAACCTGCGGCGAAAGCGCGGATTATGCCGAGGGTGTTTCCAGCTTTCTGGAAAAACGCGCACCGAATTTTCAAGGACGCTAAGGATGACCCCAAAGGAACGCGCCGAAAAATCCGCCGCCGCGATGTGGGCCAATGATGAGGCCAGCAAATGGTTCGGGATGGAGATCGCCGAGGTCGATGAAGGCCGCGCAGTCCTGACCCTGACCATCGCGCCCCATCACTGTAACGGGCACGGCATGTGCCACGGGGGCGTCACCCATGCGCTGGCCGACAGCGCCTTTGCCTTTGCCTGCAACAGCCGCAACACGGCAACCGTCGCGCAGCATACGACGATCAGCTTTCTCGCCCCCGGAAAAAAGGGCGACCAATTGACCGCGACCGCGACCGAAGTCACCGTTGCGGGCCGCAACGGTATCTACGACGTCCGCGTTACCAACCAGGACAACACTCTGATCGCCGAGTTTCGTGGCATGTCCCGCGCGATTGGTGGTCAGAATTTCGAAGAATAGCTTCGCGACCAGAGGAGGCACGCGATGGAAGACCTTTCCCCGAACCGGGCGGACCTGGACCCGATCGAGATCGCCTCGATCGACGAAATCCGCGCCACACAGCTTGAGCGCCTGAAATGGTCGGTACGCCACGCCTATGACAACGTTCCGATGTATCGGCAGCGCTTTGACGAGGCGGGCGTGCATCCTGACGATCTGCAACAGCTCTCCGATCTGGCGAAGTTTCCGTTTACCTACAAGAACGACCTGCGCGACAATTACCCGTTTGGCCTGTTCGCCGTCCCACGCAGCGAGATCATTCGCCTGCATGCCTCATCCGGCACGACGGGCAAACCGACCGTGGTGGGTTACACAAAATCCGACATCGACAATTGGGCCGATCTGGGCGCACGGTCCCTGCGCGCGTCGGGGCTGCGCAAGGGGGACATGGTGCACAATGCCTATGGCTATGGGCTGTTCACCGGCGGTCTTGGGGCCCACTACGGGATCGAACGGCTGGGCGCGACCGTGGTGCCCATGTCAGGCGGGCAAACCGAAAAGCAGGTCAGCCTGATCCATGATTTCCGGCCCGACGGGATCATGGTGACGCCGTCCTATATGCTCAATATCCTCGAACAGTTCCACAAAGCGGGGCTGGACCCGCGCGAAAGCTCGCTGAAGGTGGGTGTATTCGGCGCAGAACCCTGGACGGACGCCATGCGGGCCGAGGTTGAGGCCGCCTTTGACATGCACGCGGTCGATATCTACGGCCTGTCCGAAATCATGGGTCCCGGTGTCGCCAATGAATGCGTTGAAACCAAGGACGGCCCGGTGATCTGGGAGGACCATTTCTTGCCCGAAATCATCAACCCCGAGACCGGCGAGGTCCTGCCCGACGGCGAAACCGGCGAGCTGGTGTTCACGACCCTGACCAAAGAAGGTCTGCCGATGATCCGCTATCGCACGCGCGACCTGACCTGCCTTTTGCCGGGCACGGCGCGGTCCATGCGCCGCATGGCCAAGATCACCGGGCGCAGCGACGACATGATGATCCTGCGCGGCGTCAATGTCTTCCCCAGCCAGATCGAGGAACAGGTGATGGCGACCGGCGGCCTTGCGCCCTATTACCAGATCGAACTCTATAAATCCGGTCGCATGGACGCCATGCGTGTCTTTGTCGAGGCGGCGTTGGATTCCACCGATGAGTTGTCCAAGACTGCCGCGGCGCGAATGCTGACCAAGCGGATCAAGGACGTCGTTGGCGTTTCCACGGAAATTGTTGTAGGTGACCCCGGCGACGTCGAACGCTCTCAGGGCAAGGCGAAGCGCGTCATCGACAATCGCGACAAGGAATAAGCCGTGGCCCGGACAATTGCCAAAGACCACGACCAGAAACGGAAACAAATCCTGAAAATGGCGGCCAAAGTGTTTGCCGATCAGGGGTTTGACCGCGCCTCGATGACCTTGCTGGCCAAGGAATGCGGGATCTCAAAGGCCAACATCTATCATTACTACGACAGCAAGGATGCCATCCTGTATGACATCCTTGAAACCTATCTGCGGGAACTGCGCGACCGAATTTGCAACGTTGATCTGGACGGCTTGGACCCTGAGGAAAAGCTGCGCAAGGCCGTGCGCGAGATCCTGTTCGCCTATCAGGGTGCCGATGACGAACACCGGGTCCAGATCAGCGGCATGAGTGCCCTGACCCATGATCAACAGAAGCGGCTACGCGGCTATCAGATGGATTTGGTGAATTTCATGCGCGACATTCTGAAGGACCTGTCGCCTCAATCCTTTGGCGATGACAAGGACAAGCTGCGCGGAGCCACCATGTCTGTCTTTGGGATGCTGAACTGGTATTACATGTGGAATTCCGGCGCGGGGGCAAAAGCCCGCGAAGACTATGCCGATCTGGTCAGCTCCCTGACATCGGACGGGGTTCGAAACCTGTAGTTTCGGTATTTCTTCCCTGTCGGGTTATGTTGGCCTGAAACAAAATTCCTGCGCCTGCGCCGTGACCTTCTGGCAATTGGACGGGCCATTCACCTAGGCACCACAACGATCCCGCAAAATTGATGCATTGTCCGAAATGACGCTTTTCAAGCCCGGGGGTCAAAGGTAAGGCTCGGGTTTATGACGGATTTGATCTCGCTTTACGACACCCGCATTGCCGAAGGCATTTTGACCCGCGACGACGCGCAAGAGGCTGTTCTGCCACATTTCGAACGGATCCGCGCCGCGCTGGCCGCGCCGGTGAAACGTGGGTTGTTTCGCAAGGCGCCACCTGCACCGCAGGGATTGTACCTGTGGGGCGGTGTCGGGCGTGGCAAGTCCATGCTGATGGATATGTTCGTCGACAGTTTGCAGGACATCCCCGCGCGGCGCGTGCATTTCCATGCCTTCATGCAGGAAATTCACGCCGGGATGCACAAGGCGCGGCAGGACGGGGTTGAGGATGCGCTTGCCCCTGTCGCGCAAGCGGTCGTGAAATCCGTGCGTTTGCTGGCCTTTGATGAGATGCAGATCACCGATATCACCGACGCCATGATCGTCGGGCGGTTGTTCGATCTGCTGCATGAGGGCGGGGTTGTGGTCGTGACGACCTCGAACCGTCATCCGGATGAACTGTATAAGGACGGGCTGAACCGGCAGCTGTTTCTGCCTTTCATCGCGCATATCAAAGAGCAGCTACAGGTGTGGGAGCTGGTCTCACCCACCGATTACCGCCAGAACCGGTTGGAAGGTGCGCCGGTCTATTTCACGCCGATTGGCCCCGAAGCCCGGCAGAGCATCCGCGCGGTCTGGAGCGATCTGGCCGGTGGTCCGGCTGATCCGCTGGTGTTGCAGGTCAAGGGACGGGCGGTCGAGCTGCCGCAGTTCCGCAACGGGATCGCGCGGGCTTCGTTTTATGATCTTTGCGGACGGATGCTGGGCCCCGCGGATTATCTGGCCATTGCCGCCGAGGTGAAGGTTCTGGTGCTGGAAGACATCCCCCGCCTGTCGCGCAACAACTTCAATGAAGCCAAGCGCTTTGTCACGCTGATCGATGCTTTGTACGAGGCGAAGGTGCGGCTGATCTGTTCCGCTGCCGCCGAGCCCGAAATGCTGTATGTCGAGGGCGAAGGGACGTTTGAATTCGAACGCACCGCCTCGCGCCTGAGGGAGATGCAGGCTGAGGATTGGGGGGCCTAGGGGGCTCTGCCCCCCCCGCCTTTGGCGGCTCCCCCGAGGTATTTTTAGCCAGATGAAGCCCTGCGGGCGGATCGCCTCAGCCGTTTTCGCGCAGGATATTGCCCGCAAGGTAGAGCGAGCCGCAGATCAGGATGCGGGCTTGTGGATCTTGGGCCACGATGGAGTTCAGCGCATCTGCAACGCTGCTGGCTGTGGTGGCGGGCAGACTGACTTTCGTCGCAGCCGCAGCGGTGTCTTCGGCGCTGAGCGTGGCGGTTTCACCGGGGATCGACACGGCGGTCAGGGTTTCGGCCTGCGCCGCCAGCGGGGCGAGATAGCCGGTCACGTCTTTGGTGTTCAGCATGCCGCAGATCATGTGGGTCGGGCGTTTGGGCAGTTTGGCCAGCACGTCCGCCAATGCGATACCTGCGGCGGCGTTGTGCCCGCCATCCAGCCAAAGCTCGGCCTGTGGGGCAGCTTCGACCAGCGGCCCGGTTTTCAGGCGTTGCATCCGGGCGGGCCATTCGGCCTTGGTCACCGCAGCCTCATGGGCATCGTCGCCCAGATTCAGGTGCCGCAGAACCGCCAGCGCGGCGCCTGCATTCTGGATCTGGTGCGCGCCCAACAGATTGGGCAGCGGCAGGTCGCGCAGGCCGGTTTCGTCCTGATAGATCAGGCGTCCGTTTTCCTCGGCCACATGCCAGTGCTGGCCGTGGGCAATCAGCGGCGCGCCGAGGCGGGCGGCGGTCTGTTCGATGACCTCCATCGCCTCGTCGTCTTGCGGGCCGACGATGCAGGGCACACCACGCTTGATGATCCCGGCTTTCTCCGCCGCGATCTTCGCCAGTGTGTTACCCAGAAACTGTTCGTGGTCGATCGAGACCGGTGTGATCACCGTGACCGCGGGCTGTTCGATCACGTTGGTGGCGTCCAGTCGACCGCCCAAGCCGACCTCAAGCAGGGTATAGTCCGCCTGCGCGCGGGCAAAGGCCAGCAGGGCGGCGCAGGTTGTGATCTCGAAATAGGTGATGTTTTCGCCGCCATTGGCCGCGTAGCATTCATCAAGCACGGCCGTCAGATCGGGTTCCGAGATCAGTTCTCCGGCCAGACGGATGCGTTCGTGGAACCGTGCCAGATGCGGTGATGTGTAGGCATGCGCCGACAGCCCTGCCCCTTCGAGCCCCGCGCGGATCATCGCCTGGGTCGAGCCTTTGCCGTTGGTTCCGGCCACGTGGATCACCGGCGGCAGTTTGGTTTGTGGGTTATCCAGCGCGTCCAGCAGACGCCAGACGCGATCCAAGGTCAGGTCAATGATCTTGGGGTGCAGCGCCATCATCCGGTCGAGGATGGCGTCCGATGTCTGCGCGGTCATTTCTTGTCCGTATCCTCGGCCGGGGCATCAGCCGCAGTGGCTTCGGGCTCCGGTGCAGGCAGATCGCCCTTGATCGCAGGGGGCTGTTTCATCAGCATCCGGGTGATGGTGATCAGTTCCTCGCGCATCTCGGTGCGTTTGGTCACCCGATCCAGCATTCCGTGATCCAGCAGGTATTCGGCGCGCTGGAAGCCTTCGGGCAGTTTCTCGCGGATGGTTTGCTCGATCACGCGCGGGCCGGCAAAGCAGATTAGGGCGTTGGGTTCCGAGATATGCACATCGCCAAGCATCGCGTAAGACGCGGTTACGCCGCCCGTCGTCGGGTGTGTCAGCACAACGATATAGGGCAGGTTCGCCTCTTTCAGCATTTCGACCGCGACGGTGGTGCGCGGCATCTGCATCAGGCTAAGGATCCCTTCCTGCATCCGCGCGCCGCCAGCGGCTGAGAACAGGATCAGCGGGCGCTTCAGTTTCACCGCCTCTTGCGCGGCGGCGATGATGGCGTTGCCGACATACATGCCCATCGACCCGCCCATGAACGAGAAATCCTGTGCGGCGGCAATGATCGGCGTACGTCCGATTTCGCCCGAAGCCACCAGCATCGCCTCTTTCTCGCCGGTCTTTTTCTGTGCGGCTTTCATGCGATCGGGGTATTTTTTCTGATCGCGGAAGTGCAGCGGATCGTCTTTGGGTGCGGGCACCTCGACCTCGGTGAAGATACCGCCGTCGAACAGATGGGTGAACCGCTCACGCGGGGTGATCGCCATGTGGTGACCGCACTGGGTACAGACATTCTGGTTTTCCGCCAGCTCGCGGTGGAACAGCATCGTGCCGCATTCGTCGCACTTGTGCCACAGGTTTTCGGGCACCTCGCGGCGCGAGAAGATCGAGTTGATCCGGGGGCGGACGTAGTTTGTGATCCAGTTCATGTCGGAACCTTGCTTGTGCGGCGTTGACGTCAAATAAGACGCTACGGAAAGAAATGCAATCAGCGCCTGATGGCAAGCCGTGCTGTAAGCCAACCGACAAACATTGCGACGAAATCCACCAGCAGCCATTGGCGCAACACGCCAGTTTCGGACATGTCATAGGGCAGCAGGTACAGGGCCAGCCCGCTTAGCGTGTCGGGTAGCGAGATAAACAGCAGCGCAACCGCATTGTTGAAGAAGTGCAAGGCGATAGCCGGGCCCAGGGTGCCGGACCGGGCCGTCAGGTCAGCGGCCAACAAGCCGAAGACACAGGACCAGACCGCGACGATCAGGGCGTTGTCACCGGCAAGACCCGGGGCGTAGTGACCGGCGGCGAACAGGGCCGATGGCACCCCCATCCAGATCAGTGGCGATCTGAACCGCACGGCCAGCGACTGTTGCAGGTAGCCGCGAAACAGGATCTCTTCGGCACTGGTCTGGATCAGCACTGCGCAGGCGGCGAAAGGCAGCACGATCAGCCAGACAGAGAACGGCAGATTCGGGGTCAGCGGATCGCCCATGCCATAAGGCGGCAGAACAGCCATCGCAATTCCAAGCAGCACAAGGGCCACAAACACGCGAAAGAACTGATGAACGGCCAAACGTCGCGGCCCCAGAATCGCGCTGAGCGGGCGGTGCTGCATCACCTGGGCTGCAACGGCCACGCCAAGGGTCAGAAAGCCAAAGCTGGCCAGCAAAAGAAGCGCACCGGATGTCGAGGTTCCCAACAAGAACCCCTCGACCTCGGACGGTGGGATCAGGCCCCCGATCAAGGCAAACAACACCGAGTTCAGTGCCAGATACAGCGCCATGACGATGACCAGCCCGGCCAGCAGCCGCCACAGCTCGGGCCGGGCACGGGCATCGCTGACCAGTTGCTCATGCGCGGAATAGGCCGTTGGCTCAGGCATCAGGGCCCGCACTTTCATCCTGAAGCGTCGTCGCAACTTCCGGGAAGATTTCCGATGGGTCCTTGGCGTTGTTGATACGCGTGGACAGCGTGGAAAGATAACCTGCCACAGTCTGCAACAGTTGCACGGCAACCCCGGCGTCGCTTTCGATCACGGCACGCAATTCTTCCGCGCCGATGCGCAGGAAGGTGCAATCCTCGGCGGCGGTCAGATCAAGCTGCCGTAGATCTCCGGTGATGATCGACAGGTCACCGATCAAACGACCAGGTTCGATGATCGAGATCGTGCGGCGGTTTCCATCCTCGTCGGACCAATCCAGATTGGCCTTGCCTTTGATGCACAGATACGCCGCATCCGGAACCTGCCCGCGCGAAAAGATCATCTGACCAGCGGCGACATCATACCATTGCGCCGAAAATGCCAGCAGGCGCTGGTTTCGCGCGTCGATGCCCGAGAACAGCTCGGTCGACGATATGATTTCAAGCTTACGGCTCAGATCGGCCGAGACGCTTTCTTCGTGCAGGGTCTGCGTGCGGGACACGCCGTCAATCCGGCCATCCTTGATCTCGATGAACAGATCATAGGCTTCGGGATGGGCAAAGTGATCCTCCATGAAGATCATGATCGAGTCCGGCAGCAGCTCGCGCAGTTTCAGGCGGGTGCGCAGGCGGCTTTCCGAATCGTGGCTGGCCAGCGCTTTGTCGAGGATCAGAACATCTGGCCGCTTGATACCGGCGCGCGAAAACGCGGCGCGTTCCTGAAACACCGTTGGCAGGTTGTTCCCGCCCAGACCCGATGGCAGATCGTAGATAATGGCCGCCGCGCGGCGCCGCAGTCCGGCCTGGTTCATAGCCTCGGCCACAACGTCCTCGATCTCGCCCGCATGGACGCCGGCGGTCAGAGAGATCCGCCCGTAGAGCGCGTTTTCAAGAACCGGCAGCATAGGGATATAGATATCCGGCGACAGCGGCAGGAACATACCGTTCATCGAACTGCGCAATTGTTCGCCCTGCCCCTGCCGGATCGCAAGGATCTTGTCCTTGTATTCATCGGGGAAATCCGCGCCGATCTGCTCTGCGGTCAGAAGGAAGGGCACGGTCAGCAGCAATGCGCTTTCTTCATCGCTCAGCTCACCGTCGCCTTTGCCCTTGCGGCGATCTTCGATGTCCAGCCAGCGGTGGTACATCTCTTTACTCATCCCAAGTCGCAGAAACAGCGGGTGATCGGTGCCGTCCCGGCCAAAGGTGCGGCTCAGCGTATCCAGAACCGCCTTCGAGATGCTCATCGCGTCATCGGCCAGATCATGCGCCCTGAGCATGGACAGGAAATGCCCGTCACTGGCCAGACTTTCGGGCGAGATATGACGTGTGGGGGCGGCATACAGCAGGTTGCCGCCCAGCGGGACAGCCGGGTTAAAGCGGTTGGGATCGAACCGATAGACATATTTGTCCAACCCCTTTTCGCGCAGACGTTCGGCAATGGTGTCCCGCAAATTGACGATTTCCTGCGCCAGAACGGGATGCAGCTTGGGATCAAAGCGCGACCCCAGCGTCCGGCGGAACATGAATTCGTCAATGCCCATCGCCTCGACCAGCTCGAACCACCAATTGCGGATATCGTCGATATTCTCCAACCCCGCGAGACCCGGATCGATCCATTCATCGCTGAGCGAATCCGTCGGGTTGCCCGAGCGCGCGGATTCGATCTGTCGCCGCGTCGGGGCCTTCTTATCGTCGCTTTGAGGCTGGGGATGCGTTCGCAGGGGCATCATCAGGTTGTCGCCCAGCGTTCCGTCAAACAGATATGGGCGCGAATAGGCATATCCGATGCGGGCCGCGATAACCGACTGATGCAATTCGCGCAAATCGTGCCCGGCCATGATCACGTCACCCTGAACCGGCAGAATCTCGCGCGTCAGCAGCTGACCCAAGGCGCTGCGCTCGGACGCGTGGGTGGACTGGATTGCCACGCGCGCGCCGTTGGGGATGACAAGATCAAGGTCCTCTAGAATGGTTTTGCCGTCACCATCCCGCACCGTTACATTCCGCAACTCGATATCGCCGTTCAGATGCGGGATCGTCTCGGGTTCGCCGTCAAACAGATGCTCGGGGATCATGTTGTCCGGGGCAAACCGCTCGGTCACGATTTCCCAGCGCAGCGACATGTCCTGCACCTGATTGTAATAGGTCAGAAGATCCTTCCACGGGCCACTCAGATCCTTGTACGCCCCAAGGGCCGCGACCAGAGCGCCTACCGTGATCTCGCCCTTGATCGCCAGATAGCCGCCGACGGAATAGAACAGAAACGGCGTCATCTGAGTGATCAGATTGTTGAGGAACTTCATGAAGAACTTTTTGTTGTAGATCTTGAACCGGATCTCGAACAGGTTCCCCAGCCGGTGGCTGAACTGCGCCAGCCGATAGCGCCAGCCGCCATTGGTGCGCAGATCGCTGATCCCGGCGGCGCTTTCGCCGATCTCGGAACTCAGGTGCCGGACCTCCTGAATGCGGTCCTTGTTCAGCAGGTTGATCTGGCGCTGCAGCTTGGGGATCAGCCAGGCCTGGAGAGGGATCAGGGCGATACTGGCCAACCCGAACCAGACGCTTTGCATGAACAGGAAGGTGACGATGGTCATCATCTGGCCGAACTGGAACACCGGCTGTGCAATGGCGTCGCCCATCAACCCGCCCATCGGCTCGGCCTCGGAGGTGATCATCGAGACCAGCTCGCCCTGGCTTGTCGTCGCAAAGTAGGATTTTGGAAAACGCATGGATCGGTTGATCAGCGTGAACCGCAACCGGCGCAGCATCCGCTCGGCCAGAACGCCCTTCATCGTGTTGATGCGCATTTTCATCAACCCGCTTGCGATCACGGTGGCCAGAAAGGCGCAACACAGGATCAGCAGGTAATGGACCTGTGTGAAGGTGATCCCCAACAGGGTCACCGTATCCCCCGGCGCCCCAATGGCGTCGTTGATGATCTGCTTGGGCAATTCCAGCGAGGCATACAGGAACGGAAATGACAAAACGGTCAGAACCAGCAGCACAAGTTGCTGTTTCTTCGAGTATTTCCAAATAAACGAAAACAGAGTGGGTTCCATGCACTGGCCTTGTCTGTAATGAAATTGTTGCGCCGAGGTTCCTAAGAAAGACCCACTTTAAGTCAGGTGGCAGACGGTAAGCACTGGCCCCGCGTAATACAAGAACGCTTGGGGTGTTTCTTGGCACGAAATCGGGGCCTGCGGGGGTGCGTCTTCAGGATTGGTGAATATTCGCCCCCTACTGTGCCATTCCGGGTTTGTCCCGCACCGCGTCTTTGACTAAAGAGGTACAACTTCGGACGATGGGACCATGGGCAGGATTCTGGATCGCTATATTCATCGACGGGCCATGCAGCGTTGGCGCACCGCCGCGCAGCAGGCGCAGGATGTGCCGCAGTCCAAACTGCGGCTTCAGCGCGATCAGGCCCGCGGGCTGCGGGCCCATCTGAACAAGCTGATCCATATTGCCGATGGGCGTCTTATCCGTCCCCAGATTGGCTCGGTTCAGTTTCCTAAGCCCGTCGGCACCGACTGGTCCTGGCGGCCGGACCTGTGGCGCGGACCTCTGACCCGACCGGGTGTGGCCTCGGCCCCGCGCAAGGCCGGGATTGACGGTCAGGTCACCCTGTTCCACGACTGTCCACAATCCGAGATCGCGGTTCGGCAAGTCCGAAACCGGGGCGAGGATGATCTGGCCCCGTTTAGCCTGGCGGTTGAGGCGTTCAGCTTCGAGGGCTCATTCCTGTCACTGTCCGTCGAACTGCCGCCCGAGGCTGCGCGGGATCTGACCAAACAACATCTGATGCGTGTCGATACGTTGATTGACAGCGAACAGAACTCGGGCGTTTTTGCACGCCTCAACATCCAGCACGGGCCAAACACCGAACAGGTGCTGCGGCAGATGGATTTATCCGTATCCCCCGTTGCGGTGGATTTCGATCTGGCGCATCTGCCGCTGAACGAGCGGCGGATCGAAAAGATCTGGCTGGACCTGATCTTTGAAAACCCGCGCATGAACCGCATCGTTCTGCGCGATCTGACCTTCTGCCGCCGCCACCGCGCCGATTTGTGAGACGACAGGACATGACGCAGCCCAGCTTGACCCCATCCAGCTTTGAAAACGGCATCTGGCAAGGCCATCTTGAAGCAGTCACGCAGCCTCAGATCGAGGCCCGCTATCTGGGCGAAACCCTGTCTGGGGTCGAGATCTCACCCGCCGATGGCGGTTGGACCGTCACAGTACCTGTTCCCGTTGCCGCCCTGTCCGAAGGCGTTCATAGCTTTGTCATCATCGACACGGCCAACACGCAGAAGCTGGGCGGTTTCACCATAATCGCGGGCGAGCCAGCTGCCGATGATCTGCGCGCCGAGGTCGAGCTGCTGCGTGCCGAACTGGAGATGCTCAAACGCGCCTTCCGCCGGATTTGCCGGGACGACGCCTGACCGCCTCGGGCCGGTTTCCCTATCTTTTCAGCCCTTTTCATGCATCATTGACCCATCGGGATCGAAAAAGGTGCGGATATGGAGCGGAGCAGCATCATAAAAGTCATCGCTTTGATGGTGACCGCCTTCGGCATCGGGATCGACTTTACCGGCGCCCTGATGCTGGTCCCGGCAATCGAGAACAGCTTTGACACCGATATCACCAGCACCCAATGGGTCCTGAATATCTATGCGCTGTTCTTTGCCATGACCATGGTAGCCGGGGGCCGCCTTGGCGATATGTATGGCCACCGCAAGATCATGATCATCGGCCTGACGATCTTTCTGTTTTCGTCGGTTATGTGTTTTGTGGCCCCCAGCCTCGATTTCCTGATCGGCGCGCGGGCGCTGCAAGGGATCGGCGCGGGCTGCGTCTGGCCCTGCACGCTGGCTTTCGGGGCCACCAAAGTCTCGCGTCAGGAACACCGCGCGCTGGTGATGGGCCTGATCCTGGCCGGCGTCACATCGGGCAATGTCTTTGGTCCGATGATCAGCGGGCTTGCCGTAAACCTGGGCGAGTGGCGCTATTTCTTCCTGGCCAATGTGATTTTTTCCTGCATCTCGATGGCCACCGCGCTGATCCTGATGGAACGCGAGACTCAGCACAAGCAGGGCGAGCATATCGATTTCGCAGGCATGGGCCTGTTGTCCCTGGCCGTGCTGCTGTTGCTTTACGGGCTTGATGTCGGCGCGGACTGGGGCTGGACTTCGGTTCCGCTGCTGCTTTTGTTCTTTGTCAGCGCGGTTCTGTTTTTCCTGTTCCCAAAGGTCGAGAAACGCGTGAAGGAACCGCTGCTGCTGCCGCAGATGATGCAGAACAAACAGTTCCGGATCACGCTGGGGCTAAATATGTTCAACGTCTCCGCCGCCTTTGTCGCGCTGCTGTATTTCCCGCAATACATGCAAAAGGTGCTGGGCTGGTCGACCTTTGCCTCGGCTTTGGGGCTGGCGCCGCTGACCGTTCTGCTGGCGGTCGGCTCGATCGTGTCGGGGACGCTTTACAATGATTTCGGGCCCAAGCGGCTGTTGTTCTGGGGGTATATGCTGGCCACCATCGGCTCGGCCAGCATTGTCCTTCTGCCCGGCGGGTTGGGGTATTTCCAGATCCTGCCCGGCATGGCGATGATCGGGCTGGGGGCAACGCTGACGGTTGGCCCGTCGGGCACCGCGGCAGTCTGTGCGGTCAAGCCCGAACGCGCCGGTCTGGTCGGCGGGCTGAGTTTCATGACCCACCTTGTCTACGGAGCGATCTCGGTCGCCTGCGCCACCGCGATCATGTATGTGGTGTCCCTGTCCAGCCTGCGCGACAAACTGGCCGCCGCCAAGATCACCCTGTCCGATACCGATCTGCGCGCCATCAACGGCGGCACACTCGATACCAATTCGGCCCGCGCGGTTTTAGCCAAGCTCGATGCGGATCAGGTCGAAGCGGTCAAATCCGCCCTTTCATCGGCCTTCAACAGCGGCATGAGCATGGCCTTTGTCTTTTCCACCATCTCGGTCTCGGTCGGTATTCTTCTGGCGCTGAGGCTGGACGAAAGCAAACTGCACAAGATCGAGGAATAACAATGGGCCGCGTTCTGGGCCATTTGTGTTACCGGAAAGGTCGCCGGGCCAAACGCGAAGTACAGTGCAACTGGCTACCGGAAATTTCGCTCTTACAGATTGACCCGAGAGTGCAGTAATCGGTATGGCGACGGTACGGGACAAAGCCAGCGTTCGCGATAACAGATCAAACGTCTTTCTTGTAGTGCGCGAGAAACATCGCGACGCAATCGTCCAAAACGTTCTTCGGCGTTGGGTTCTCGCCGAGGAAGAACTCTGGCCAGAAGAAGAAGTTTTTCACAAGCGCCAGAAGTTGGTTGGTCGCAAAACCCGGATCAGCCGTTCGGATCACACCTGCGTCCATGGCTTCGCTGATCAGCCTCGTTATCGGGTAGTCATGTGTTGCGGTTTCACTGAAGAATTGCCGGGATCGGTCAAGGTCACGGATCAATTCTGAGATCACCATTCGGTTCAATCCGATAGCTGTCTCATCAGTGATTACTCCAATGTACCGCCACAATGCTTCCTTCAATTGCTCAACGAAGTCGCGATCCGGATCATAGGGCACTGGCTCCATGCTCCGGTTCTGCTCCAGCATGATCTGTGAGATCGCCTCGAAAAGGGCCTCCTTGCTCTCGAAATGATTGTAGAGCGTGCGACTCGATACGTTCGCTTTTTTGGCGATTGAAGTGGTCTTTGCCCCCAGAAACCCCTGCTCTTTGAACTCGTCGATGGCTGCATCGATGATATCTTTTCTTTTCTTTTCAGTGCGCTTCACGATTTTTTCCTCAAAAAGTAAAAAGATGTGTTTACAAACGCCACCTCCTCACCATAAGTAAACACAACACTTTACTTTAGCAAGGCGCAAAGCTGCCTGACCCCGAAAGGATCAAGATTATGACAACCCAAAATCTCACAGCGGGTAAGAACGAAGTTACCTTCAAATCCTTTGGCGTGGATTTGGCCGGCGATCTTTACCTGCCCGAAGGCTTTGATGAAGCCAAGACCTATAAGGCCATCGTCGGGGCGAGCCCCTTCCCGCAGGTCAAAGATCAGATTCCAGCCACTTACGGCCCGGAAATGGCCGCACGGGGCTTCATCTACCTTGGTTTCGACTACCTCGGCATGGGCTCATCCCCTGCGCTGCCCGGAGAGCACAAGCAGTCGCGCTACATGTTCCGTCTGATCGAAAACACCTGGGACGCCGTATCTTACCTTGGCACTCTGCCCTTCGTTGACGAGATTTACGGGCTGGGTGTTTGCCAGGGCGGCTCGATCATTGCATCGGCTGCTGTGACCGATCACCGGATCAAGAAAATCGCCATGGTGTCAGGCATGATGGCCGCGGACGCGTTCCAGTGGACCGACCGTGACGCCGCGAACCAGTTGATCGCTTCCGCGAATGCGTCAACGCAAAAGATGTATGAAACCGGCGAGCCTGATTACGTTGCGCCGTTCGGATTGACCGACGAAATGTCCCGCGAGGAGTTCGTTGACGCGGCCGCCTACCCTGCCATGGCTGGCGAGACCTATGATTACTACGGCCGCGATGGTGCGAAAGGTCCAGTGGCGGTTGCGACTTTCACGAACATGCACATCGGCGATCAGCCCATGCAGTCGCTGATTTCCATCGGTGAAGCCTATGCGGACAAGATCGCGCAGCCCTCACTGACCATCTATGGCACAAATGCATTCACAGCGCCCTGCTCAACCCAATTTGTCGAAAAGCTAACGAATGAACACGAGGAACTGGCGTTTGATGAGTTCTCTCATGTGGACTTCTACTATAAGCCCGAAGCGGTAAAGGCATCGACGGACGCTGTTGCTGAGTTCTTCAAAAGGTGAAGTGATGAGGCAGAGGTCATACAATGGTCTCTGCCTCCTTGCTGACAAGCGAAAGTCGGCCTGAGGTTTAGCAATGGCCGCTTCGAGATCACAGCCACTATTCAAGCGTAGTCGATCGCACACGATCAACACTTTTGGTCAAAGGTTCGGCCCTACGCCGCCCCGCGCCCCTAGTGCCCAAGCGCCCTACTGCGAAGGCCCGTTCGGATTGAAGGCCGACAGACCCTTGAGGATGTCGATGGCATAGGCCAGCTGGTAATCCTCTTCCCGCAGTTCAGCGGTGGCTTCGGCCTTGGCGCGGTCTTCTTCGATCTGGCGGATTTCGTCCTCGCTCAGGCTGTCATTGTCCAGACTGCCGCGCAGTTCGGCCTCGGACCGGGTGAAGCGGTTTTCCTCTTCCTCCTCGGTTTCGGGCTGCGGGCGCGGTTGTTCGACGATGATGTCGGGGCTGACGCCAAGCGCCTGGATCGAGCGTCCCGACGGCGTGTAATAGCGCGAGGTGGTCAGGCGCATCGCCCCGTCACCCCGCAGCGGCATCACCGTCTGGACCGAGCCTTTGCCAAAGCTCTTGGTGCCGACCACGATGGCGCGGCGGTGATCCTGCAGGGCACCGGCCACGATTTCCGAGGCCGAGGCCGAGCCGCCGTTGATCAGAACAACGATCGGCTTGCCTTCGGCCAGATCACCGGGGGTTGCGTTGAACCGCTCGCCCTCTTCCGGGTTGCGGCCGCGAGTCGAGACGATCTCACCTTCGTTCAGGAACGCGTCCGAGACCCGGATCGCTTGCGTCAGCAAACCTCCGGGGTTGTTGCGCAAATCCAGAACCACGCCATTGACCTTTTCGATGCCACCGGCTTCGGCGATCTGTTCTTCTAGCCCGGCCTGCAGGTTGGGGAAGGTCTGATCGTTAAAGGTGGTCACACGCAGCACCACGCTGGTGCCCTCGGTGCGGGCGCGCACGGCGGTCAGTTTGATCGTGTCGCGGATGATGGTGACATCGAAGGGTTCGGGCTCGCCTTCGCGGACAACGGTGATGATGATCTCGGAGCCCACCGGCCCGCGCATCAGCTCAACGGCCTTGTCCAATGTCAGGCCCAGAATGCTTTCGCCATCCACATGGGTGATGAAATCCCCGGCTTCGATCCCGGCCTCATCCGCTGGCGTGTCATCGATGGGTGAGACAACTTTGACAAAGCCTTCTTCCTGCGTGACTTCGATGCCAAGGCCCCCGAATTCGCCCCGTGTCTGCACGCGCATCTGTTCGGCATCATCGGGGGACAGGTAGCTGGAATGCGGATCCAGCGAGGTCAGCATGCCGTCAATTGCCGCTTCGATCAGTTCCTCGGGTTCGACTTCCTCGACATATTGCGCGCGGATGCGTTCGAAGATGTCACCGAACAGGTCCAGTTGCTGATACACATCGGCCTTCTTTTCGGCCTCTTGCGCCAGCAGCGGGCCTGCAATCTGAGTGGTTGCAATGATGCCTGCCACGGTTCCGGCCAGTCCGGCCATCACAAATTTCTTCATACTCGTTTATCCATCCTTGCTGGTCCGAAACCACGATTCCGGGTCCACGGGGCTGTTGTCTTCTCTTACCTCTATATAGAGCGTTTCTGACCGGTCAGTTCCAGTGCCATCACCAGTTGTTGACAAAATAGCGCCGATTTCCGGGGTTTCACCGGGCATCAGCCCAACCGGTGTGCCTTCGGGGATCACTTGTCCGATGTCGCCATAGACCTCTTGCAAGCCGGAAAAAACAAACAGAAGCCCCGGTTGCGGTTCCAGAATAATCAGGTTTCCAAGGTCCAGCAGCGGGCCGCGATAGCGGATGGTTGCCGCAGTGGGCGCAGTCACCAGCGCGCGGGGCCGTGTGCCCAGGACCAGACCGGGGCGCGTCACGCCCGCCGCGTCTGTTTCCCCTGCCCTGTGCAGAAGAATGCCCTGAACCGGCAGCAGCACTTCGCCCTTGCGACCCGAGACGCTGGCATTGGTGGCCGCAATCTCCCCTTCCGAGATTTCGGACAATCCGCTGGCAAACCCGTCCAGCGTTTCGGTCGACGAGATCAGGATCGCCGTCTTGATCGGATCCTCGGCAAAGCGCTGCGGCAGGTCGGTCCGGTCGGCAATCGCCTCGCTGAGACGGGTGCGGGCCGATTGCACACCGGTCAGGCCTTCGGTCAGGGTTTCGGCGGCGTCCTGTTGCAACAGGCGCAGGGTCTGAACCTCTTGCAGATCACGCGCCAAAGCTTCGGCCTTGGCGTTCAGGCCCGGTGTGACCTCGGAAAGCATCATGCCGGTGCGTGCCGCGCCCAAAGGGCCGGAGGGATGCAGCATCAGAACCGGCGGTGCGGTGGTCTCGATCGTCTGCAACACACCCAGCAGCTGCGCCACATCCTTTTCGCGGGCGCGCAATTCGGCGGACAGCTGCGCCTCACGCGTGGCGGCCATGCGCAAACCGTCGCGCATGGCGGACAGTCCGGCCTCATAGGCCTGGATCGTCTGGGTCAGGGCCCGCACGCGATCCCGCGCGCTGTCGGCTTCGGTCAGTGAAACCGAGGCCTGTTCCAGCATCTCGGCCGCCGCCAGCGCCGCCTCAGACGGATTGCTTTGGGCCGTCGCCGAACCGGCGAGACACAGCGCGACTGCGACGGCCAGACCTCTCATGACAGCAGGCTTTCCCCGGTCATTTCAGGGGGTTTGGGCAGGTCCATCAGGTCCAGAAGCGTTGGCGCAAGGTCCGACAATCGCCCGCTTCGCAACGCGGCACCGGCGGGGCCGCCGACCAGAGCAACCGGCACCGGATTCAACGTATGCGCCGTGTGCGGCCCGCCGGTTTCCGGATCGACCATCATTTCGCAATTGCCGTGATCGGCGGTGACGATCATCGCGCCACCGGCGGTGTTCAACGCCTCGACAACCTGTGCCAGACCTTGATCCACCGCCTCGCACGCTTTGATCGCAGCCTGCAAATCGCCTGTATGCCCAACCATGTCCGGGTTGGCGTAATTGGTGACGATCAGGTCATAGCCCGCCTTTATCGCCTCGACGAATTTGGCGGTCACCTCGGCCGAGGACATCTCGGGCTGCAAATCATAGGTCGCCACTTTGGGTGATTTGGGCATGAAGCGGTCCTCGCCTGCCTCGGGCACCTCTTTGCCGCCATTCAGGAAGAAGGTCACGTGCGGATATTTCTCGGTTTCCGCCAGCCGAAACTGGCGCAGGCCCTGTTTGGCCACCCATTCGCCCAGCGTGTTCACGATGGCGCGTTTCGGGAACACCGTTGTCATGTAACCGTTGTGACCGTCGGAATACTCGACCATCCCCAGCAAGGCCGACAGCGCCGGGCGTGGGCCGGTATCGAAGTCGGCAAAGCCCGGCTCGCCAATGGCGCGCAGGATTTCCCGTGCGCGGTCGGCGCGGAAGTTCAGACAAAAGAACCCGTCGCCGTCTTTGACACCCTTATAGCCCTCCAGCACCGTCGGGGTGATGAATTCATCCGTCTCGGATTGGTTATAGGCGTGATCGACCGCCCCATGCGCGGAACTGGCCGCGCGTCCCTGTCCTTTGATCATGGCGTTATACGCCTCTGACACGCGCTCCCACCGGTTGTCGCGATCCATGGCAAAGTAGCGCCCGCTGACGGTGACGATGCGCGCGCCTTCGGGCAGGCGATCCTCAAGCTCGGCGATGTACCCAAAAGCCGATTTCGGGGCCACGTCGCGCCCATCCGTCACCGCATGCAACGCTACCGGCACACCTGCGTCGGTGATTGCCTTGGCCGCGGCGACGATGTGGTTCACATGGCCATGCACGCCGCCGTCCGAGGCCAGACCCATCAGATGCGCCGTACCGCCCGCCGCCTTCACCTTGGCGATAAAATCCTGCAACGCCTCATTGTCGAAGAAGGATCCATCCTCGATGGCAAGATCGATCTGTCCAAGATCCATCGCCACAACCCGGCCCGCGCCGATATTGGTATGGCCAACCTCGGAATTGCCCATCTGCCCGCTGGGCAGGCCCACATCCGGGCCGTGGGTGATCAGCGTGGCATGAGGGCCCTGCATGATCGCATCGAAGGTGGGCGTTTTCGCCAGATAAGGCGCGTTGGCCTGCGTGTCCTCGGACAATCCCCAACCATCGAGAATGCACAAGACTACGGGTTTGGGCGTGGCCATTTTACTCTCCGGTAACTGCTCTTGGCGAACCTTCTACCCGTTGACCGCCGGGGGGTGAACCGCCTTTGCGGCAATTGGCGCAGATTTAATCAACCGCTCATCGGGCACAGAGGCCCGGATTTCCATACCCCAACACGCAGCGAACCTTACGTCACGCCACCTTGCGCCAAAGAGGTCGGGTTGCCTAGTCTCGACCACAGGGGAGAGGACGGACATGCAGCCAGAGATTGCGGTGTTTGCACCGATCTACGTATTGGCGCCTGCCGCACTGATGCTGTTGGCGCGGCATTGGGCGCTGGCCGGGCGGCTGGGGCCGATTGTGCTGTGCTATATGGGTGGTCTGGCGCTGGGTTTGTCGGGCCTGCAACCCGAGACAGCCCAGCACATCCGCAACAGCGTGATCGAGGCCAGCCTGGGGCTTGCCCTTCCGCTGCTGCTATTTGGCGTCAATCTGCGCGCCTGGGGTCGGATCGCCGGATCAGCCCTTTTGTCCATGGCGTTGGCCGTGTTGTCGGTAAGTCTTGTGGCTACCGGTTTGTTTTACGTGTTCAACGCAGGTGGCACCGAACAGGCCGAGCAACTATCGGGCATGGCCGTCGGTATGTATACTGGCGGGCTGGCCAATATGGGCGCGATCAAGCTCGCGCTGGATATCCCCGAGGGTCGCTATCTGCTGTTCGCCACCGTCGATACCGTTGTCGGCGCGGCCTACCTGCTGTTTGTGCTGACGCTGGCCCCTGTGGTCTTTGGGCGGTTCCTGAAACCTTTTGCCGGAGGCGTTGAAACCAATTCCCCGGAATCGGCCGAGGCCACCCGGCCCAACTGGATCGCCCAGGGTTTGATTGCGTTGCTTGGGGCCTCGATGTGTGTCGGTGCGGCATTGACCTTGGCCCCTTTCATCACCTTTGCGGCGCCGCAGGTGATGATCGTCGTTCTGCTGACGACGCTGGGCATTCTGGGGTCCCTGGCCCCGTCCTTACGCCAAAACCGGGCCGCGCCGCATATGGGGATGTATCTGCTTTATGTATTTTCGTTCAGCGTTGCGGCCTCGATGGATCTGGCAAAGCTGCGCGACTTGGATCTGGCCGTTCTGGGGTTTGTCCTGATCGCAACCTTTGGCAGTTTTGCCCTGCATGCGCTGCTGGCGCGATTGGCGGGGGTGGATCGGGACACGTTTCTGATCACCTCGGTCGCCGCCGTCATGTCACCTGCTTTCGTGCCCATGATATCGCGCAGCCTGCGCAACCCGGCGATCTTGATGTCAGGCATGGCGACAGGCATTCTGGGTTTTGCCATCGGGAACTATCTGGGCATTTCACTGGCGCTGCTGCTGGCCCAAGGGGGATAGGATATGGACCATCAGAAACTACCGGAAACGGGCCGCCCCGAGGGTGAGATACTGGACCAGCTCAAATCCTTTGCCAAGGATGACCCGAATTACCGCGATGGCCGGACCTGGAGCCTCGTTTACCATCTGGATGACGACCACGACGCCTTCACCGCCAAGGCCTACAGCGCGTTTTCTTCCGCCAACGGCCTGAACCCTGCCGCGTTTCAAAGCCTGAAACGGATGGAGACCCAGATCATCTCGACCATGGCCGGGTTGCTGCATGGCGGGCCGGACACGTGCGGCGTTGTGACGGCGGGTGGGACGGAAAGCTGCCTGATGGCGGTCAAAACCTATCGCGACATGGCGCGCAAACGGCGCAAGGTGACGCGGCCCAATATGATCCTGCCCAAGACGGCGCATGTGGCATGGTTCAAGGCGGCAGAATATTTCGGGGTGAAGGCGCGCCTGCTGCCAATGACACCGGATTATGCGACCGACATTTCCCGGCTGAAGCGAAAGATCAACGCGGGCACGGTCATGATACTGGGTTCGGCCCCGGAATACCCACATGGAACCATCGACCCGATTGCCGAAATGGGGGCGATTGCGCAGTCCAAAGGCATCCCTTTGCATATCGACGCCTGCGTCGGCGGGCTGATCCTGCCCTTTATGGAGCGGAACGGGGTCGACCTGCCCGACTGGGATTTCCGGGTTCCGGGCGTCACCTCGATCTCGGCCGATCTGCACAAATACGGCTATGCGGCCAAGGGGGCCTCGACCATCCTATATCGCGATCTGGACCTGCTGAAACACCAGATGTTCATCTGTCAGGACTGGCCCGGAGGCGTCTTCGCCTCACCCGCCCTGCTGGGCACAAGACCGGGCGGAGCCTATGCTGCCGCATGGGCGGTGATGCAGAAGCTGGGGATCGAGGGCTATTGTCGGCTGGCCAAAGACACGACCGAGGCGGTCGAAAAGCTGAAAGCAGGCATCACAGCAATCGACGGGCTGCGCATTCTTGGCAACCCGCAGGGGCCGTTGCTGGCTTATGGTTCAAGCGACCCGAAGCTGAACATCTACGCCGTGGCGGATCAGTTGGAACGGGCGGGTTGGAACATCAACCGGGTGCAGAACCCCGATGGCATCCACTGCATGGTCACCGCCAAACACCTGCATGTGGCCGATGAATACCTGTCTGATCTGACGCAGGCCGTCGCCGCCGTGCGCGCCAATCCCGAGCTTGCCAAGACCGGAGGTGCTGCGACCTATGGCATGATGGCCCACGTCCCCCTGCGCGGGATGGTCAAATCCAAAGTGCTGGATGTGTTTGCCGAGATGTATCGCGCGGGCGGCGGCGGGTTGCATCTGGACGATGGTAAAGCGCCGAACCTGCTGGAACGCGGCATGGCGCGCTATGTGCAATGGAAAGCGCGGCGCAGCTAGTCTTTCAGGTAATCTTTGTAGGGTTTTGCCTTGCGGTTGCGGTACTTGACCGTCAGGTCCAGAGGCATCTCGTTTTCGTCGTAAACCCCCAAGACAATCCCCCTGCCCCGGCTTTTGCTCCGCATCTCGATCAATTGCTGTTCCGACCGGGTGGTGCGCTGCGACGGGCGGCGGGTCCAGGCGAACAGGTGGTCGTACATCTCGGCGATCACCTTGGCATGATCGGCGCTGTCGCCCAGATCGATCAGTTCCTGCGGGTCGTTTTGCAGATCGAACAGGATGGGGCGGTGCCCGCCCTCGCAATGGATCAGTTTCCAGCGTTTGTTGGCGACCATGAACATCACTGCATCCCGGACCGAAGCATTCAGCCGCTCAGCAATGGGTGAGGCGGAATAGTCGTATTCGCAGATCACCACGTCCCGTGGCACCTCTTGCACCTGCCCATGCAGGATCGGCAGCAGGGAATGACCTTCGAGGATATGGTTGGCCACTTCCCCTCCGGCCACATCGACGAACGTAGGCGCTAGGTCGATGGACTCGACCAGCGCATCACAGACGGTGCCGCGGGTCGCATCAGCCTCGGACGAAGGGTCATAGATGATCATGGGCATCTTGGTCGAGGCATCGTGGAAAAACGTCTTTTCACCCATCCAGTGATCGCCCAGAAAATCCCCGTGATCCGAGGTGAGAACGATCATCGTATCGTCCATCCGCCCGGTCTGTTCCATCCAGTCGAACAGGCGGCCCATCTGGTCGTCGGCCTGCTTGATCAGGCCCATATAGGCGGGGATCACGGCCTCGCGGACCTCCTGACGAGAAAAGGTCTGACCGATCTTGGTGTCCATGAATGCCTTGAGCACCGGATGCGCGGTCTGGCGTTCTGCCTCGGATCGGACCACGGGCAGTACATGCTCGGGGCCGTAGATCGAGGCATAGGGTTCCGGCACGATGTAGGGCCAATGGGGTTTGATAAAGCTCAGATGGCAACACCACGGGCCGTCATGGGTTTCCATGAACTCCATGCCGCGCCCGGTCAGATAGGGCGTTTCGCTATCCTCTTCGGCAATATTCGCGGGTTCGGTTGCGTTCTTGAGGAACCAGCCGGACAAAACGTTGCCCTCGGCATCCAACCCGGAATTGGCAAAGTCGTGCCATGGATTGTCGCTCTCATAGCCTTTGGATTTCAGGTACTTGTTGTATTCCTTCGCGCCATCCGGGTCGTAGAAACCATCCGGCCCCTCGGGCAGCATTCCGTCGTCTCGCTCGAAAACATCAAAGCCGCATTCGGCCACGCGGGCCCCGATCAGGCTGTCCGGTTCCAGCCCCAATCGGGCCATGCCTTCGGCATCGGCGCGCATATGGGTCTTGCCGACAAGGTAACAGTCCATTCCGGCCTTGCGCAGGTGATCGCCCATCGTGATCTCGCCGACTTTCAGCGGAATGCCGTTCCACGACGCGCCGTGGGAATGCACGTAGCGCCCGGTATAGGTGGACATGCGGGAACTGCCGCAGATCGGCGACTGGATATAGGCCCGGTCAAACCGCACACCACGGGCGGCCAAACGGTCAATGTTCGGAGTGTGCAGATGCGGATGCCCGTAACAGCTCAGATAATCCCAGCGCAGCTGGTCGAACATGATGAACAGGATGTTTCTGGCTTTGGCCACGCGCGCCTCCCGACTGGTTCGGGGGCTATCTAGCCAGTTCCAACGGCGCTGCGCAAATGCAGATCAGGACTGACGTTCCATCTGTTCCAGCATCTTCTTGGCGCGCTTGCACTGAAGCTGATCGCGCAGGGGGCTGTTCGGGTCTACATCCTTTTGGCAGACCACGCATTTATCCGCGCCCGAGATCGCGTTCAGACCACCGCAGCTGCCCTTGATGGTCTTACCCATCAGCATCACACCCAGCGACATGCCGACCATGACCAGAGACAGAAGAATAAAGGCCAGAATGAAGGTGCTCATGTCGGTTCCTACCGGTCAGTTGGTTCCCAGGGCGTCTTTGAACGCGCTGCTGTGGACGGTTATATAGGCATCGTCGCCGCCTGTCACATCGCGCGAGATGAAATACACGGCAAGTTTATGCTGTTCGGCCAGTTCCAGACCCTTTTCCTGCCCCAGCGCCAGCATGGCAGTCGCCCAGGCATCGGCCATCATCGCGTTTTCGGCCAGAACCGTGACCGAGGTCGTGCGATGCGTGATCGGACGCCCGGTGGTCGGGTCGATGATATGCGAATAGCGCACGCCATCCTGCTCGAAGAAGTTCTTGTAATCGCCCGAGCTGGCCATGCCGCGATCATCCAGCGACACAATCAACTGCACGCTCTGCGATCCGGCCTCGGGCTTTTCGATTCCGATCCGCCAGGCCTCGCCCTGATCGTTCTGGCCTTTGGTCACCAGATCGCCGCCGATTTCGACCAGATAGTCCTCGATCCCCGCATCCTGCAGGGTTTCGGCCACCGCATCGATGCCATAGCCCTTGGCAATCGCTGACAGGTTGATCCCGACAGACGGATCAGATTTCGCCAACGTGCCAGCCGAGGCATCCAGCGTCAAAAGTCGCGCCTGCCCCACACCATTCAGGGCGGCCTGAATATCGGCATCCGATGGCACCGGATCCTCGGGCTTGCGCGGGCCAAAGCCCCAAAGCTCGATCAGCGGGCCCAGTGTGACGTCGAAAGTACCGCCGGTTTTCTCATGCACATCATTTGCCGCCGCCAAGACCAACGCGAATTCGTCAGAGATCGCCACCGGGTCGGTGCTGGTTGAGGCCGAGAAGGTCGAAACCTCGGAATTCGGGTCCCAGTTCGACATCTTGGCGTTGACCTCGGCCAGTGCCTGTTCGACCGATGCGGCCAGCGCGGCCTCGTCCAGATCCTCGCCAATTGCGGTGATGTTGAAGGTCGTACCCATCGTCTCGCCCGACAGGCGCACCACGTCGGGTTCCTTGTCGAACAGGCAGCCGGTCAGAAAGGTTGCAAGGGCCAGTGCAGACAACAGACGCATGGATCGGTCTCCGGGGAAAATCAGTGCCCGGCATATGCCAGCGCCCCCTGTCAGAGTCAAACCGGCTTCACAGCTTCAGCGGCAAAAAGCCCAGCACCAAAAGGCCGATCCCCGCCGGAAGCCCGAACAGCCACGCGCGTTTCTGCCAACCCTCGGGCTGTTGTTTCCACGCCATTCGGAAATTGTGGCCGCAGACGACCACCGCAAAGAAGATCAGCGCCGCGATGGGGGGTGTCAGGTACAGATCGCTCACAAGGTCAGACTCCGGGTTTTCGCCGATCAGGGCATTTGCACCCTATACAGGCCATTTAGCTGCGCTAAGGTAAAAGGGAAAGACACTGCAAGAACCAAGAAGGAGATTGCCTATGGCCCCAACCTCTTACCAGGCACCGATGCGCGGCGATAAAGACAAAAAGACGACGCACAGCCAAACGACGGGGTCCAATCTGGCGCAGTCACAGACGACCGTGGCCAAACTGCTTGAGGGCAAGGGCGACTCGGTGTTTTCAGTGCGCCCGAACGAGACGATCCATTCCGTGGTCAACACCCTGAAAGAAAAGCGGATCGGGGCTGTTCTGGTAACCGATCAGAACGGCGCGCTACAGGGGATCCTGTCGGAACGCGACATCGTGCGCCGGATGGCAGACACGCCCGGCCAGACCCTGCCGCAATCGGTCGAGGATCTGATGACGCGCGAGGTCAAGACCTGCTCGCCCGATGATCCGTTGAACGAAGTTCTGAAAACCATGACCGAAGGCCGGTTCCGTCACATGCCGGTCCTGCGCGACGGCAACCTGTGCGGCGTGATCACCATCGGCGACGTGGTGCATTTCCGCCTGAAAGAACTGGAATACGAAGCGCTGCGCATGAAGCAGATGATTGTGGGCTAGGTCGAGGTAAACCGCACCCCGCCCCTGAATATCTCAGCCGCCGTCAGGCGGCTGCTTGAATAGGCCCCGGTATCGATTGAGACAACCCCGTTCTGCGCCCGCGCGTGGGCGACAATCGTGTGCCCGTGCACAACCCATTGCCCGTCCTGTCTGGCCTGAACCCGGAACATCGGATGCCCCCACAGGCAAATCTGGCGCAATTGCGCGTCCAGCGCCTTGCGCGGGTCCAAAGCGGCGTGGACAACCGTGACATTCCCGCTGGTCCAGCTGAGCGGGCGGTTTGACAGCCAGCTCAGCAACTCATTCCCCATGGCTTGCCGCAGTTCTTCGGCCACAGCAACGGCCTGTTCTCCTTCTGTCACCTCGGCACCGCCTGACACTCCGAACGAGTTCAGCGTCTCAACGCCGCCGTTTTGCTGCCAAAGGTGACCCACACGCTTTGGGTCTTCGACAAAGCGCAACAGCATCTCTTCGTGATTGCCCAGCAAACAGATGATCCGCCCGCCCGAGGATTCGCTGAGGTGGTGCAGGTGATGCAGAACCTGTGCGCTGCTGTCGCCGCGATCCACGTAGTCGCCGACAAACACCCATGGACACGTATCATCCAGACGAGGCAGTAGATCCTGTAACAGGTCCAGCCGCCCGTGAATGTCCCCGATCGCGATGAACCGCTCCTCGGGCGCGATTTCCGGCGCGTCAACCTCTGCGGTCTGCGCGTCACCCTGCCCGAACAACCCTTTGATCCAGTTCCTAACCATCACAGTCTTTCACTACCCGGCCTGATGCGTTCGGACAATCGGCAATTCCGGGCCATGGCACGATGTTGACCAATCCGGTTGCAGATTTGCTATGACGGATAAAAGGGAGATTCTACTTGACCTTGCAGCAAGGAGAGTATCCCTGATGCCTAGGGTTTAATTGTGTTCGAGGGTTTTATGAAGCGAGTTTTGATTACCGGTACAGCGGGTTTCATCGGGTTCCATCTGGCCAAGCTGCTGCTGTCAGAAGGGTTCCGCGTGCATGGTTATGACGGGATGACCGACTATTACGACGTCACCCTGAAACAGCGCCGCCATCAGATGCTGATGCAGACGCCGGGCTTCACCGCGACCGAGGCCATGCTGGAAGACCACGACCAACTGATGAAAATCGCCGATGAGTTTCAGCCCGAAGTCATCGTGCACCTCGCCGCCCAGGCCGGTGTCCGCTACAGCCTGGAAGAACCGCGCAGCTACATAAACTCCAATGTTGTCGGCACCTTCAACGTGATGGAGGTCGCGCGTGTGCATAAGGTCGATCACCTGCTGATGGCCTCGACCTCGTCGGTCTACGGCGCGAATGAGGATATGCCCTTTACCGAGGTCGAAAAGGCCGACACGCAGCTGACCATCTACTCGGCCACCAAAAAGGCGAATGAGGCGATGGGCCATTCTTACGCGCATCTGTGGGACCTGCCGACCACCATGTTCCGCTTTTTCACCGTCTATGGCACTTGGGGACGGCCCGATCTGGCGCTGTATAAATTTGTTGATGCGATTCTGGATGATCGTCCGATCGACATCTACAACCATGGTGACATGTATCGCGACTTCACAAATGTGAACGATCTTGTTCGCGGCATCCGATTGTTGATCGATGTGCCTCCGGTCCGGCCCGCAAGCGCGGAGGAGATCGAGGACGGCGACAGCCTGTCCCCGGTCGCCCCCTATCGGGTCGTCAATATCGGCAATGGCGACAAGGTGCGCCTGATGGACTTCGTGGAAGCCATCGAAGAGGCGGTGGGCAAAGAGGCGATCCGCAATTACATGCCGATGCAGATGGGCGATGTTCCCGCCACTTGGGCCAATACCGACCTGCTGCAACGCCTGACGGGATACCGCCCGCAAACCGATTTCAAGGATGGAATCGCGCGCTTTGTCGAGTGGTTCCGAGAGTATCACGGCAAATAAGGGGCAAAGCTTGATGCTGGACACAAACCCGGATGCCCGCAAGATCGCTGTTATTGGACTGGGCTATGTCGGCCTGCCGCTGGCCGTGGCCTTTGGCAAGATCGGTCCGGTCGTCGGCTTTGACATCAACCAGCCGCGCATCGACGCCTTGCGCGGCGGCAATGATGCCACGCAAGAGGTCGAGCCCGAAGATCTTGCCGCCGCCTCAGGGCTGAGCTTTACCACCAACGTCTCGGATCTGGCCGACTGTGACACCTATATCGTCACCGTGCCCACCCCGATTACACCGGGCAAACGGCCGGACCTGTCGCCTTTGCTGGCAGCGTCCGAAACGGTGGGCGGGGTTCTGAAACCCGGCGATCTGGTGATCTACGAATCCACTGTCTATCCCGGCGCGACCGAGGAAGACTGTGTGCCGGTGCTGGAACGCGCCTCAGGCCTGCGGTTCAACGCCGATTTCTATGCAGGCTACAGCCCTGAACGGATCAATCCCGGCGACAAGACCCATCGGATTGCAGATATCTGCAAAGTCACTTCGGGCTCGACCCCCGATGTGGCCGATCTGGTCGATGCGCTTTACGCGCGGATCATCACCGCCGGAACCCACAAGGCCGAGAGCATCCGCGTGGCCGAGGCCGCAAAGGTCATCGAGAACACGCAACGTGACCTGAACATTGCCTTGGTGAACGAATTGGCGATGATCTTCGGCCGGATGGAAATCGACACCGAGGCCGTTCTGCGCGCCGCAGGCACCAAGTGGAACTTTCTGCCCTTCCGCCCCGGTCTGGTCGGTGGGCATTGTATCGGCATCGACCCCTATTACCTGACCCACAAGGCCGAGGCGGTGGGGCACCACCCTCAGATCATCCTCGCCGGGCGGCGCCTGAATGACGGGATGGGCGGTTATGTGGTCTCGCAACTGATCAAGCGCATGACGCGCGACGGTATCAATGTCGGCGCGGCGCGGGTTCTGGTGCTGGGGCTGACGTTCAAGGAAAACTGCCCGGACCTGCGCAATACACGCGTGGTTGATATTATCGAGGAACTGCAAAGCTATGGCGTCAGCGTCGATGTGCACGACCCGCATGCCGACCCGGCAGCGGCGCAGGCGGAATATGGTCTGTCCCTGATCGATACGCCACAGGACGGGGCCTATGATGGCGTCATTCTGGCCGTCGCGCATGAGGAATACAAAACGCTCGATCCGGCCCAATTCCGCGCCTATGGCAAATCGCAAAGCATCGTCTATGACATCAAATCCTGCCTGCCGCGTGAGGCCAGCGATCTGAGGCTTTAGGCCTAGATCCGACAAGCCTTGGGGGCCTCAAGCCCCTAGGCTTGCGAAATGGGGCCGCTTTCAGTATATACATCCATATATACCGGAGGTCCAAATGATCGAAACCAAGATCCGAAAGGTCGGAAACTCGGCCGTTATGACATTGTCGACCGAAATGCTGACCATCCTCGATGCCAAGGAAGGGGACACCCTTTTTGTGCTGCGCGGCGATGATGGCACGTTGAAAGTCATGGCGCATGACCCTTCGGTGGCCGAGGCGCTGGCCGCGGCTGAGGTCGTCATGGATGAAAACCGCGACCTTCTGCAGGCCTTGGCTTGAAGCCGCGGATCTGGGTTCCGCTGGCCGCAGTCATCGCCATTCACGACCGACAAATCTCGCGCCATGGCGGTGCGCCCGGTATGCGCGACCGGGCGCTGTTGGAGATGGGCTGCGCAAGGGCGATGAATCTGGCGGCCTATGAGGACGCCGATCTGGCGGCAATCGCAGCGGCCTATGCGTTCGGCATCGCCAAGGCCCATGCGTTCATCGACGGCAACAAACGCACGGCTTTCGTCACCGCCCTGACCTTTCTGAGGCTCAATGGATATGCCTTCCTCCCCGACCCGGTCAAAGGTGTCCAGATGATGGAGGACCTTGCAGCGGGTCAGGTTGACGAGACGGAATTTGCGGCCTGGCTGAAGGCTGGCTGGACACAGACCTAAGCCGTCTCGGCAATTGCTCAAGACCACCAAAAAGCAAAGCCCCGCTGCGAATGAGCGGGGCTTTTTTATCTTGGTCCTGCGTTAAACTTACCCGCCGAAATCGTCGAGCATGATGTCTTCGCGATCCACGCCCAGATCCAGCAGCATGTTGATGACCGACTGGTTCATGATTGGCGGGCCACACATGTAGAACTCGCAATCCTCGGGCGCGGGATGGTTCTTGAGGTATTCGTCGAACAGAACATTGTGGATAAAGCCGGTGTAGCCTTTCCAATCGTCCTCGGGCTGAGCATCCGAAAGCGCCACGTGCCATTCGAAATTGTCGAACTCCTCGGCCAGCTGATCGAAATCCTCGACAAAGAACATCTCTTTCTTCGAACGCGCACCGTACCAGAAGGTGATCTTGCGGTTGCGGTTCTCAAGACGCTTGAGCTGGTCGAAGATATGGCTGCGCATGGGCGCCATACCGGCACCACCGCCGATGAAGACCATCTCTTTCTCTGTCTCGCGGGCGAAGAACTCACCAAACGGACCCGAGATCGTCACCTTATCACCCGGTTTCAGGTTGAAGATATACGACGACATTTGACCGGCGGGGATCCCTTCGGAGCCCGGAGGTGGCGAAGCAACCCGGACGTTCAGCATGATCATGCCCTTTTCATCCGGATAGTTGGCCATCGAATAGGCGCGTTCGATCGGCTCATTCACGACGGACTCGTATTGCCACAGATTGAACTTGTCCCAATCCTCGCGATACTCTTCCTCAACGTCGAAATCGGTGTATTTCAACTGGTGCGCGGGGGCCTCGATCTGGATGTAACCACCGGCGCGGAAGTTCACATCTTCACCTTCTGGCAGGTCCAGCGTCAGGGCCTTGATGAAGGTGGCCACGTTCTCGTTCGAGCGAACGGTGCATTCCCACTTCTTGACGCCAAAGACCTCTTCGGGAACTTCGATATCCATGTCCTGCTTGACCGCGACCTGACAGGACAGGCGGTCGCCGCAGGCGGCTTCGCGCTTGGTGATGTGGCTTTCTTCGGTCGGCAGGATCGACCCGCCGCCCGAATGCACACGCACCCGGCATTGCGCACAAGTACCGCCGCCGCCACAGGCCGACGGAACGAACAGTTTCTCGGCCGCCAGCGTTTGCAGCAGCTTGCCGCCCGCCGGAACGGATACGGTTTTCTCACCGTTGATCGTGATGTTGACGTTGCCCGTCGATACCAGACGCGAGCGGGCGGCCATGATGATGGCAACCAGACCCAGAACGATCAGAGTGAATAGGATGACGCCTAAGCTAAAGGTTTCCATTGCGCCCTCCTTACAGTTTCACGCCCGAGAAGGACATGAAGGCCATAGCCATCAGTCCCGCGGTGATGAAGGTGATGCCAAGACCCTGCAAGCCGTCCGGAATATCCGAATATTTCAGCTTTTCGCGCACACCCGCCATCGCGGTGATTGCCAGCGCCCAGCCAAAGCCCGAAGACAGACCATAGGTCGCCGCCTCGGCAAAGTTATAGTCGCGTTCCACCATGAACAGCGAACCACCCAGAATGGCGCAGTTCACCGTGATCAGCGGCAGGAAGATCCCCAGCGCGTTGTAAAGCGGCGGGAAATACTTATCCAGGATCATCTCGAGGATCTGAACCATCGCCGCGATCACACCGATATACGAAATCAGGCCAAGGAAGGTCAGGTCCACATCCGGGAACCCGGCCCAGGCCAACGCGCCCGGTTTCAGCAGGTAGTTCAGCAGCAGGTTGTTGGCAGGCACGGTGATCGCCTGAACCAGCATCACCGAAATCCCCAGACCCAGCGCCGTCGAGATCTTCTTCGAAACGGCGATGAAGGTACACATCCCCAGGAAGAAGCTGAGCGCAAGGTTTTCGACAAAGATGGCCTTTACGGCCAGTGAGATCAGACCTTCCATCAGTGGGCCTCTACCTGCTGAATTTTGTATTCACGCTCTTCCACCTGGTTCGGCTTCCATGTGCGGAAGGCCCAGATGATCAGACCGATGATGAAGAACGCCGACGGCGGCAGCAGCAGCATGCCGTTGGGCACGTACCAGCCACCGTTGTTGACGGTTTCAAGGATGGTCACACCAAACAGCGATCCGGCACCGAACAGCTCACGAATGAAACCAACCAGTAACAGGATCAGGCCATAGCCCATACCGTTGCCCATGCCGTCGATGAAGGACGCAACCGGAGGGTTCTTCATCGCAAACGCCTCGGCGCGGCCCATCACGATACAGTTGGTGATGATCAGGCCAACAAAGACCGACAGGGTTTTTGAGATCTCAAACGCATAAGCCTTGAGGATCTGGTCCACCAGGATCACCAGCGAGGCAATGATCACCATCTGCACGATGATCCGGATCGAGCCCGGGATCTGGTTGCGCAGGCACGAGATGAAGAAGGACGAGAACGAGGTCACGAAGATCACCGCCAGCGCCATCACCATCGACACCTGCAGCGACGAGGTCACCGCCAGCGCGGAACAGATGCCCAGCACCTGCAAGGTGATCGGGTTGTTGTCGACAAGCGGGTCGACCAGCATCTCTTTCTTGGTCTGAGACATTAGAACTCTCCTGCTTGCAGCTTGGCCAGGAACGGAGCATAGCCCGCGTCGCCCATCCAGAATTTCACCAGGTTATCGACACCGACCGAGGTCAGGGTCGCCCCTGCCAGCGCGTCAATATAGAAATCAGGTCCGGCGGCAGGCTGGGATTTCGACACGGTGATCTGAAGATCGCCATTGTCATCGCGCAGCTTCTTACCGTTCCAAAGCGCTTTCCAGCGGGGGTTGTCCACCTCGGCCCCAAGGCCCGGGGTTTCACCATGCTGATAGAATTGCAGGCCGTAGATATCGTTGCCGTTATTTTCCAGCGCGATAAAGCCATAGAGCGTGGACCACAGGCCATAGCCATGCAGCGGCAGGATCACCTTGTCCAGATCGCCCGCATCGTCCCGCAGCAGATAGATTACGCGGTACTTGGATTTGCGGCCAATGCCAGCCGGGTCATCATCCAGCGCAACGCTCAGCTCAGGATCGCTGGCGGCGGCAATGTCGTCGAAGGTGGCCGGATCGAACTGGTCATCAACGAAATCGCCGGTGGACAGTTCCACAACATGCGGCTCGAACGCGGCGAAAGCCTCGGTCACGTCGGTGCCCGGCTCATAAACGCCTGCCACCTGCAGCACGTTGATCTGCTTGTCCTTCAGGCGGTTGACCTCTTGCACCGGACGCAGGCTGACCGCCGCGGCCGAGACAACCATCGAGGCGACAAGACAGACGGCGACCGCGATGAAGATCGTCTTGCCGACCGAATCCGGCGAGGCCGCCAGAAACTTGGCAATCGCGCCCTTGGGTTCTGGGGATTGCGTATCAGACATGGCGACGCGCCCTCCGTTTGATGTTGGCCTGAACGACGAAATAGTCGATCAGCGGTGCAAAGACGTTGCCGAACAGAATGGCCAGCATCATGCCTTCGGGGAAAGCCGGGTTGATGACACGGATCATCACAACCATGACACCGATCAGCGCGCCGTAGATATAGCGGCCCATGTTGGTGTGGCTGGCCGAGACCGGCTCGGTCACCATGAAGGCCAGACCAAAAGCGTAGCCGCCGATGACGATGTGCCAGTACCATGGCATCGCAAACATAGGGTTGGTGTCGGACCCGATCAGATTCAGCAGCAGGGTAAAGCCAATGGTGCCCGCCAGACAGCCGATGATCAGGCGATAGTTGGCAATCCGCGTGGCCAACAGGAAAGCCAGACCGATCATACAGGCCAGCGTCGAGGTTTCGCCAAAGCTGCCCTGAATCGAACCAAAGAACGCATTCCACCAGGTGATGCCATCCGCGGCCAGCGCCTGAAAGCCCTGCGAGGCAGAAACGGACAATGCAGTCGCGCCCGAGAACCCGTCAACCGGCGTCCAGACCGTGTCACCGGACATGCTGGCCGGATATGCGAAATACAGGAACGCCCGGCCCACCAGAGCGGGGTTCAGGAAATTCTTGCCGGTGCCGCCAAAGACCTCTTTCCCGATCACAACGCCAAAGATGATCCCCAGCGCCACCTGCCACAAGGGCGCAGTAGCTGGCATGATCAGCGTGTAAAGCATTGAGGTGACGAGGAAACCTTCGTTTACTTCGTGCCCGCGCACGGTGGCAAAGATGACCTCGAAGATACCGCCTGCAACCAGCGTCACGATGTAGATCGGCAGGAAATACATCAGCCCGTGCATCACATTGGCAAAGACGCTGGAGGGGTCCAGCGAAATCCCAAACATCTGCAACAGCGCAATCCGCCATCCGGTCGCCGAGTCAGGCCCCAGCGCAGCAATGGCCGAGTTCGCCTGATAACCGGTGTTATACATCCCCCACAGGATACAGGGGATTGTCGCGAACACGACATAGGTCATGATCCGCTTCATATCGATATACGACCGCGCATGCGGCGCGACGGTGGTTACGGTTTTCGGAGTGTAGATAAAGCTTTCCACCATCTCGTAGATGGGGAAGTACTTCTCGTACTTGCCGCCCTTGGTAAAGTTCGGCTCGATCCGATCAAAGAAGCTGCGCAAACCCATTTGGCTCAGCCCTCCTTTTCAATCTTGGTCAGGCAGTCGCGCAGCGCCAGCCCGTATTCATATTTCGCCGGACAGGCAAAGCCGACAAGGCCCAGATCCTCTTCGTCCAGCTCCAAAGCACCCAGCGCCTGAGCGGTGTCGGTGTCCATCACCAGCAGCGCGCGCAGCAGCTGTGTCGGCAGGTAGTCCTGCGGCATCAACTGCTCGAACGTGCCGGTCGGAACCATTGCGCGGCGTCCGCCATTCAGATTCGAGGTCAGCGGAAACAGCTTCTTGGCAAGGGCAGACCCCAGAACCGGCTGCACCGCGAATTTCGACGGCATCGGAAGGATCCAGCCCAGCGTGTGCTGGTCGTGATCTTCGCGAATGATCGAGATCTGGCGGGCAAAGCGCCCCAGATAAGCGGTCGGTCCATCGGCCTGCGTTCCCGACAGGATCGAGCCCGAGATGATCCGGGGCGTGCCGTCGACATTGACCTCGTCCCGGGTCAGATCCTCGGTCGAGGCGCCCATGACGGTACGGATCAGGCGCGGCTGACGCGCGCCGGGGCCGCTGATCGCGATGACGATATTCGGGTCCAGATGACCGGTCTGCACCAGACGACCGATGGCGATCACGTCCTGATAGCCGATGGTCCAGACCTGTTTGTCGCCTGCCAGAGGTTCAAGGAAGTGGATATGCGTACCAGCCAGACCTGCCGGGTGCGGGCCCGCGAAGGCGGCGGCTTCGACACCGGGCACATCCGCACCGGGAACGCTGTCGCCGTCCTTGTGGCAGAGATAGGTCTTGCCTTCGGTCAGTTTTGCAATGGCCCCAAGACCCGCAGCAAACGCATCCCCCGCATCCGCAACGATCACAGCGGCATCTGCGGCCAGAGGTTCGGAATCCATCGCCGTCACGAAGATTGCAGCGGGTTTAGTACCGGGTTCGGGCATTTTCGAATAGGGCCGCGTGCGGAACGCGGTCCACAAACCGGCGGCGCACAGCTTTTCGGTCACACCTTCGGCACTGTCGACATTGCCAACCCCCGAGAAATCGACGCCCGCATCATTGGGGTCCGATACCTCGATCACCACACTTTGCAGCACGCGGCGCGCACCGCGATTGATTGCCACGACCTTGCCGGTCAGCGGGGCCACCATCATCGCATCGGGCGCATCCTTGTGACAGAACAAGGGCGTGCCGCGTTGAACAGCATCCCCTTCCTGCACCAGCATGCGTGGTTTGAGCCCCAGATAATCTGCGCCCAACGCCGCTACGGTTTTGAATTCCGGCCCCGGATGGATTTTCTGTTCAGGCGCACCCTGAACCGGCAATTCCATCCCCTTCTTCAGTTTGAAAGTTTGCATGTCGCTACTGTCTTCCAAGCCTCTTTACCTGCGCCGACCATCTCTGCCATCGGGTCATGGCCCGAGATAGCGCGAATTGTCTCATCCAAGGGAGGGCAAAAGCGCCATTTCCCTGCCAAAATCCGCTGGCGTTCTTTCGATCACGGACCCTTTACGCGCGCCTGTCGCGAAACGCAAACCTGTTACCGCCGAAAATGCGGAAACCCTATCACTTTCTGTGTGAACAGGCACAATGGCAGCAATCTAGCATAAAAAAAACCGTGTCGCGCCCGGTTTCTATCCGGTGTAAGCAACGGAAATGACAACATCTGACCAGTTCGAGATCTTTTTGGCGGCGACCCCGGGCCTCGAGGCGCCGCTCTGTGACGAAGCCGTTCAGAACGGATTCGCAAACGCCCATCGCGTGGCGGGCGGCGTCAGTTGCCGGGGCAACTGGTCCGAGGTCTGGCGCGCCAATCTGTGCCTGCGCGGGGCAAACAAGGTTCTGGTCCGGATCGGCAGTTTCCCCGCTGTTCATCTGGCACAACTGGACAAACGCGCCCGCAAATTTCCATGGGCCACATTCCTGCGCCCCGACATCCCCGTGAAGGTCGAGGCCACCAGCCGCAAGTCGCGCATCTATCATGCCGGGGCCGCGCGCCAACGCGTGGAACGCGCCATCTCGGAAACGCTGGGCGCGCCGATTTCATCCGAGGCAGACCTGCGCGTCATGCTGCGCATCGACAAAGACGTCTGCACCCTGTCGCTGGATACCTCGGGCGAGCCCTTGCACAAACGCGGCCACAAACCCGCCATCGCCAAAGCGCCGATGCGCGAGACCATGGCTGCCATGTTCCTGCGCAACTGCGGCTTTGACGGGACCGAGCCGGTGCTGGACCCCATGTGCGGCTCGGGCACTTTCGTGATCGAAGCCGCCGAGATCGCCCTTGGCCTGCCCCCCGGCCGCTCGCGCAGGTTTGCGTTCCAAGACTTGGCCTGCTTTGACGCACAAGCGTTTGACGCGCTGCGCGATACCGGGCCGGAGGTACAGACGTCCATCAGGTTCTACGGCTCGGACCGGAATGCAGGCGCCATCGAAGCCGCCGCCGCAAACGCGGATCAGGCCGGTGTTTCGGACGTGGCCCAATTTACCCAACGCGCGGTCAGCGACATAAAACCACCCGAAGGCCCCGTCGGGCTGGTCATCGTCAACCCACCTTACGGAGCCCGCATCGGCGATGAAAAACGCCTCAGGTCGCTTTACGGCAGCCTGGGCAAGACCCTGCTGGCGCGCTTTTCCGGCTGGCGCGTGGGGATCGTGACCAGCAATCCTTCTCTCGCCCGATCCACCCGCTTGCCTGATTTGTCCGCCGGGCCAGTGGTCGATCACGGCGGCACGAAAATCAAACTCTACCAATCCGGCCCGCTGCCCTAAAGGCCCGCATTGCTGCGTTCAGCCCGTGCGCCTGCCTATTCAAGTTGCCCGCGAGATATAGAAATATCCCTCTTGCACATCCCAAACACCGGGTATAGACCCGCCGCCACGGTCGGAGTGTAGCTCAGCCTGGTAGAGCACTGTCTTCGGGAGGCAGGGGTCGGAGGTTCGAATCCTCTCACTCCGACCAAAATCAAAGTTGTCCCCTAATTACGCAATCATTCTGCTTGCAGAGCTGCCGTTGCGTGTTTCAGTGGTGCTTGAGTCCTATGCTCCTTGTCCACCAGCCCCCTTCGCAAGTGGTCCGCCGTGACCTGGCACACATAAAAGAGTTCGATGCCGACTGCTTTGACGCAGTAGCAAGAGCGCAGTGCAAGATGTTTCGACAGCTTTGCGGACGCAGCCGAAGCCTTATTTTTGTGCTTTGTAAAACGGGCGTTTAGAGCGGCGCAACAAAGAACGCAGGGGCTTTCTCGCCTTTGCTAAGACTCGCCTCAAATGCGCGGGCGGTGTCGAGGGCTTCGCGGATTGTCACGTCCATATCGAGGTAGCGATAGGTTCCCAACCGGCCTACGAACGTCACTCCGTCCGTTGAACGAGCAAGATCAACGTAGGATCCGAGCAACTCCTTTTCCTTCACCTGACGGATTGGATAGTAAGGCGTGTCACCGGGTTCTGCCAATCGAGAGAACTCGCGATAGCAGACCGAGCTTTCGTGCTGTTCCCATGGGGCAAAATGCTTGTGCTCGGTGATACGGGTATAGGGCACGTCCTCGTCACCATAATTCATGACCGCACAGCCTTGGTAATCCCCATCATAGTCAAACCGTTCGAAATCAAGCGTGCGATAGCCAAGGCGCCCCAACTGGTAGTCGAAATACCCGTCAAGCGGCCCCGAATAGAACACATGATCGTAGTCTGCGCCCATATCCTTGGTGAAATGGGTGTTCAGATGCACGGTGATCCCGGGATGGTCCAGAATGGCCCCGATCATCGCGCTGTAACCGTTTTCCGGCATCCCCTGAAAGCGATGAAAGAAATAATTGTCGTCGTAATTAAACCGGACCGGCAATCTTTTCAGGATGGATGCCGGTAATTCCGACGGATGAAGGCCCCATTGCTTTTTCGTGTAACCCTTGAAAAACGCTTCGTACAAATCCTTGCCGACAAAGCGCAGGGCCTGTTCCTCGAATGTCCGGGGGTCGTCGATACTGGTGTCTGCCTGTTCTTGGGTGATGAAAGCTTCAGCCTCATCCGGGCGCAGGGTTTTGCCGAAGAACTGGTTGATCGTGTGCAAGTTGATCGGCAGCGAGAATACGCCGCGTTTGCCGTCCGCGTCGCGCGACGTGGTTTTGACGCGGTTCTTGTAAGGCAGGAAGGTCTCGAACCGATTTACGTAATCCCACACCTCGGCGTCGTCTGTGTGAAAGATATGGGGCCCGTAGACATGCAGCAGCACACCGGTTTTTTCATCGCGGGCCGTGTGGCAGTTTCCGCCAATGTGATCCCGCGAGTCGACGACGGTGACGTCGTGGCCCGCCTCTGCCAGGTGCCGACCGATTACAGCGCCGGACAAGCCCGCGCCCACCATCAAGTATTTTCCAGACATTCCCGGCCTTCTCGGTTTCTGTTGGCGGTATGTGTCGATATTTGATTGCAGAATATCTTGCAACCAGAGTCTTGTTGGGCCCCTTCCACCGATGCACTCTGCCCTCGCATTGCTGTTCCCGCTCAGGTCTTTTTGGAAATTGTCGTCATATCCAACGGTTTGCTCAGCTGTCGCCGCGCGATTTTGAATATCCCGGCGCGGGCCTCGCTGGCGCTGCGAAAACGCGGCAGAACCGACATCCAGCCCCGGCACATGCGCCAGCCCACCTGTACCCGGCCCGAGATTGGCTGACCGCCCTGCAATATCCCGGCAAAGACAATCGGGACCGTGCGGCGAGACAGATCGAACATCTCTTTCAAGACCGCCTCTTCCTCTTCCGAGCTCAGGTTGCCCGTCTCAGCCATCACCGCCTTCAGGTTCTTGCCGATGGGTCGGGTATGATGCATTGCAATCCCGTCCAGAATGGCAGTGCGATATGCTCCGGCCTCGTCCCAGCGGCACCAGATATAGTCCAGACCATACCCGCTCATGGTGCCGCGGAACAAAGGCAGGGCCTTCCTGAGAACATCCCGGTGCAGGCAGGGGGCCATGATCTCGATGTAGTTGGTGTATCGCAGCACAAATCCGGGGCATTGGCTGAACACAAAATGCGAGAAATAGCTTTCGGGGCTGAGCGAGGGCTGCGCGATCCTCAGACCATGCGTGTTCATCGCATCAAACAGCGCGTTCACATCCTGCGCGCTGATGTCCAGATCGTCATCGGGCAGCCAGTAGAAGTCATACGCATCCAAATCCCGATCTGACAGGGTTGCGAACAGCCCGTCCCATTTCCCGCCCTTGATCAGAACCGCCTCGACCCCAGGCTCTGGCTGGAACGCCGCAAAAGCCTCGTCCGAAAAAAAACTGATCAGAAGGTCATAGTTCCGGTCTTCATAGGGAATCTCCGTCCAACGGGTATGGAGGGATTTGCCGCCCGCACGGACGACGACAAGGTTCTTTTTCATATACGGTTCCGAAGCGTGTTATCCGTGCGCAGCAAGGGGCCCAGCCCTTCAATCATCTCTGGCTTCAGGGGATGGCTGAGCCGCCCGTAGGTGTACTTGATCTGGTACAACAGGTTCCGCACGAACCGGCCGATGGACGACTCGCTTTTCTTGCTGGTGCGGCAGGCTTCTATGTTGCTGTCAAACACCCCACGCTCGGCCACCATCTGCTCTGCCAGGGTCAGGATTGGGACTTTGTGTTCCCAATAAAACTTGAGATCGATGTCCACAGGCCGCGCAAACGGCGCGTGTACCCGAAGCAATTGTGCCGCAGCACGGCGACCCAGAATATAACCCGTGGTTCTGGGCGGCAGACAATCCGACAAGACAAGGTTCTGATCAGCAAAGGGTTTCAGTATCTGATTATTTCGGCCTGAAACGCCATCCAGTTTGATCATGACATCTTCAAAGCATTCGGAACATTTCGACAATGCTCTCAGAAAGGCCGTCGGGTCCTGCACAAAAGTCGCATCGTCCTCCAGCACCAGAACAACGTGATCCTCGGACTCGGCTACAGCTTGCCAGATTTGCCGATGCCCAAGCGCACAGGCCACTTCGTTTGCGCTGAGGGGACGTTTGAACTTGCTTCGGTTCATGTCCGCGTCATAGTAACGACCCAGGTCGGTTTCGTTCAGCTGATCACCGGCAAGGGCGTCCGAAAATTCATACTGCAAACCCAGGCGCGCAAGTTCGTCTTCGCAGGAGCGTCGCCGGTCTACGTCTTTTGGCAGACTAAGAATTACGGCTTTGATCGACACTTGCTTTCACCTAATCAAATTTGCCGGGGTTCTAAGGGCCATACATGACATTCACAAGCGTTAAAACGGCACCTGCATGCGCCGTTGGGTGCGCTGAGCCCAATGGCGGTTTTCCGCTGAACAACAAGCCCGGCGTAAATATTCAGAAGCCCGTCCCCCAAAGATGTACCACGATAGGCCAATGTCAGGCTATCACACTGAAACTGCTTATTCAAATTTCGAATTACGCTTGGTGAGATGCAAAAATACTTTCGCTGAACGGAGACTTAATCAAACCGCCCCACATAGCGTCCGGCAACGGCTTTCCCTTGTAATATTGGGTGATCGGCGTGACCGATATGACACATAATACCGGATGACCAACTGATCCTTTGCGCATTCATATGCTGCGCATACGGGGTAAACGGCAATGTGCCGACCTCTTGCAACTCTGCTCGATCATTCCTAGCTGAGCATCCCTACGCGGCGAATATTGCCGTCATACGCTCGTCCATCGAAAACGGTCACTCTGTCACGTGATACAATCTGCCCTTTAGGCAGAAATGATTATAGGTTATCTGAGCGAGCGCATGGTTTCATGATCTGGAGAATGCAATGATTAAGCGCGCCTGGAATGAATGGCGATCCGGCTATATGGGCCGCCTGATGGGCGAAAGTTTACGTGCTCAGGGCTGGATGTACGCTGTCGCAATTGTTGCGATGATCATCGTGGCAGCCACCACTGCCGGGTCGGCCTATATGATGGAATACATCGTAGATGCCATGACCAGCCCCGAGATGCGCGAATGGGCCCCATTGATTGCGTTCGGCGTCATCGGGTTGTTCCTGGCCAAGGCGGTGGCTTCGTTCGTGCAGGCGGTTTACCTTGCGCGGGCGGGGAACCGGATTGTCGCGTCGCAACAGCAAAAAGTGTACCGGAAATTGATCCGGCATGGCGTTGGTTTCTTTGGCAAGAATGAATCCTCCGGACTTTTGATGCGAACGACAAATGGCGCGCAGGCCGCCCGTAAACTGATCGACGTTCTGGTGACCGGCTTCATTCGCGATGCCCTTACGTTGTTGGGGCTGGTTATCGTAATGGTCTATCAGCAACCGCTGTTGTCCGTCATGTTCCTGATCGTGGGCCCCGTGGCCTTGCTGGGTGTCCGGTACCTTTTGAAAAGTGTCCGGACGATTATGAAGGCCGAATTCAAATCGATGGCCGAAATCATCCGCGTGCTGCAGGAAACCTCTGCCGGGATCCGGGTCATCAAGGTGCTTTCACTGGAAGATCGTATGACCGAGCGGATGGATACCGCCGTTCGGAAAGTTGAAAAACGCGCCAATGACATTGCCCGTCTGCAGGCCATTGCAAGCCCGCTGATGGAATTCCTCGCGGGCTTGGCGATTGCAGGCATTCTGATTGTCAGCACCCTCGGCATTGCCGGAACCGAGCAGCCCACGGCCGGCCAACTGATGTCCTTCATCACCGCCTTGCTGATGGCCTATGAACCCGCAAAGCGACTGTCGAAAATGCGCGTCCAGATCGAGGCAGCCATGGTCGGCGTTGGCCTCCTGTTCGGCCTGCTTGACCAGAAGGATACCATGATCGAAAGCCCCGATGCCGAGGATCTGCCTGACGGGCCGGGTGAGATCGCGCTAAAGAACGTGAAGTTTGGCTACCAGGGCTCGATCTCGGTGATCGACGACATGAATGTGACCTTCGAAGCCCGTAAAACCACGGCTCTGGTCGGTCAGTCCGGCGGCGGGAAATCCACCATCTTCGGTCTTATCATGCGCTTCTATGACCCGCAGGAGGGTACCGTGGAGATCGACGGCCACGATGTGCGCCTCGCAAGCTTCGACTCTCTGCGCAAGAAGATCTCCTATGTGGGCCAGGACACGTTCCTGTTCTCGACCACCGTCATGCAAAACCTGCGCTTCGCCGCGCCGGATGCGACAGATGAGGAGATCTATGACGCCGCCCGCGCCGCCTATGCGCATGACTTCATCACAGAACTGCCGGATGGCTACGACACGATGGTGGGTGAGAACGGTGCATTCCTGTCTGGCGGTCAGAAACAGCGATTGGCAATTGCCCGCGCCATCCTGCGCAAGGCGGAAATTCTGCTTCTGGACGAGGCGACCAGCGCACTTGATGCCGAATCCGAAAACCTTGTGCGCGAAGCGTTGGATTCCCTGACCAAAGACATGACCGTGATCGTCATTGCGCACCGTCTGTCGACGGTTCTGGAGGCTGACAAGATCATGGTGGTTCAGGATGGCTCGGTTATCGAACAGGGCAATCTGGACGAGCTGATGGCCCGCGATGGCAGCTTCCGCAAGCTGTTTGACCAGCAGTTCAAGAAGGGCAACGAAAAAGCAGCGATTGCCGGGTGAGTATCCCGGCCTCGGTCTGTTCCCGAGGCCCGGAACACTAACGCTGGTCGCAGGACCCTAGGGCAGATCGTCCAGCAACATCGGATAAAGCAGATTGCCCGCCTGTGGCCCGGCCCCCAGATAATCGACCCATTGATCCGTCGACTCATTGTAGCGGCGATAGCGTTCGATCTTGTCGTATAGACCGTTAACGATGGTCTGCTGTTCCGAGATCGGCAGGCGCACCCAGTCATCTTCGGTAATCGCCATGATCTGCGATTTGTAGGGCAGATCGGCCAGATATTCGTCCAGCGCCACCGCCTCGGCCAGACTGGGATCGGACTGGCGCGACACCTGATCGGGTCGGCGGCTCATATCCGCGGCCACACCCAGAACCTGCGTAAAGAACTGATCCGGGTTCACCACGTTGCGCTCGGCCTGATCCACGATGATACGCAGGGCCTCTTCCAGATTGCTCAGATCGGCCTTGGAAATCAGCAGCCGGATCGACAGCGGTTTCAGGCCCGTGCGGTCAAAATCACGGTCAGCCACGTAAGCCTCGAACAGATCGGGCGCCTTTGCACCTTCGGTCCGGCCCAGATAAGCCAGTTGCATGGTGCGGCTGGCCGTGTTCAGACCGCTGAACAGCCCGCCTTCGCTTTCGTCGATGATCGCGTCCTCGTTCAGCAACTCATCGCCGCCGCTGCGCCGATAGGATGACGCCTGCTGCGCCACGAACTGCCCCAACTGACGGGCGGTATCCTTGTAGATGGCTGGATCGCCATTCTCGATCGGGAAATACAAGGGCGCGGAGTTCGGGAAAGCGGTCAATTGCTTATAGGCCGCCTCGGCCGAAGGATGATCTTTTGCCCCGCGCTCGGTCCGCAAATGCATAACTGCCATGGCCCCGCCAATACGTTCGCGGATCAGCCGGTTCAGGCTTTCCGCGCTGAGGCCGGTGGATGAGTATTCATCATCGAACTCACGAGGCCCGGCATCGGTGACCAGCACGATAAACCGGCTGCCGAACTCACCCCAGTCCATATCCTGCAACGCATGTTCGATGCCACGATAGCTGTCTTCGCGGAAGTTCTTGCTGCTGGACTCGGCCTCCTGCATCTGGTCGATACCGGCCAAAAAATTCTCGACATTCAGGCCCTGTTCCAGATCGACAAAGGTTTTGACGTCATAGCCCAGCCCCGGCGCCGCCTGCAGGCTGTCGCGATAGCCCACAAGCCCAAAGCTTAGCGCATTGGCCGCGTCCGAGGATGCCGCCTGACGATATACTTCCTGCAGCGCATCCCGCGTAGCACGGATATAGGGCTCCATCGAAATCGTTGTATCGACGACAAACACCACCGCTGTTTTCAGGTCACCCGTCGCGTCGGGGCTGGTCACGTCCGGCAGGTTCGGCGCGTTGGCGCTGGCCACGGCGACCTGCAACAGATTGACGAAGGGGCCGATATCGAACACCGCCTCTTCGGTGGACAGGATCGGCATGACATAGAGGTTCTGCCGCTGGTCAATCGTCTCACGCGGGCCAAGGGCGATCACGGTTTCCGACGGCGTGCCGCCCTGTTCCGCCGCCAGCGCCTCATCCCGGGCATCCTTGGCCAACCCGGCTGGATTTTCGCTTTCGATGATGTCGTAGATCGGATCGATGTCGTTGAAGAACAGAACCCGCCCCACATTGTCGCTGCCTTCCAGCGTCGCGACGATGTTCTGGTTCCAGTCAACTGTCGCCGTCTGCGGCACCCACATCAGATCGTCACCCTGATCGGTCGCGCCAATCTGCATCCAATCGCCGTCCCGTTCGTAAACAAAGAACACCTGCAAAGGCGACAGGGCGGTGGCGGTTTCTTCACTATCGGGCTCAACCCGCGCGTCGATGCGTTCGCGGATCAGCACCCGTTGGAACAGGCTGGTTTTGCCCTCGATCGGCAGCGGCGATTTCGATTGCGCCAGCACCGGCCCGGTCAGCATCAAGGCAGTTGCAAGAAGGGCTATCCGTTTCAACATCATATCCGTCTCCTCACTCGCCCAAGCGGTTCAGGGCGTCGCGTGCAGGGTCCGAGCCCAGATCAGCCGCACGCTGATAATAGCGCCGCGCCGCAGAAGGGTCGGGGCGCGGGAAGGGTGAAGTTACTGTGCTATGGGTCTTGGGATCGTACATCTCGGCGATCAGGATATTGGCGTCAGCCCTGTCCTGCTGCGGCAGTTCCTGATCATTGCTGATCGCGATCAACGCCCCAAGCGCGGCATCCAGATTCTGTGACCCGCCCGCGGCCAATAGGTCACGAGCGGCGGTCAGAGGGTTGTCGGCAGCAACTGCATCCTGAGCGATGCCCACAGATTCGTTGACTTCAGCCGAGGGCCCCCCCGCACCGTTTAGAACATACCAAGCGCCGCCCGCGATCACGGCCAATCCAACAACAGCAGCCGCAAAAAGGGGCAGCTTGCTGCTGCCCGACGCCTCGGGGGTTGCGGCGGGTTGTTTTTCAGGTGCCGCACCAGCCGAGGCGGATTTCTTGGCCCCGCCACTCAGCGCCTTGCGGAACAGGCCGGGCAAATCGGTGGGGCGGTTCTTGGGGTTGGCTTTCAGCAACTGCTCCAACGCCCATTTCAGGCCCGGCTCGACCTTGGGATCGGTGATCTTTACGTCCGTCTTGCGATCTTCGACGGCGGCAAACCCCTTACCTTCACCCGGCAGTTTCAGCCCCGATGTCCGCATCAGGACCAGCCCCAGCGCATAGGCGTCGGTGGCGGCTGAGACCTCATTGCCAAACAGGCCCAATTGCTCGGGCGCGCAATAGCGCAACTTGCCGGCAAAACTGTCGCCGATTATCGACTTGTCCGTGCCCACACTGTCCGAGGCGAGGCCGAAATCAATGAACTTGGCCTGATTGATATCCTCGTGCGAGATCATGACGTTGTCCGGGGCCACGTCACGATGCACGATGCCCAGCTTGTGAATGGCCTCAAGCCCCTGCGACAGGCGCAAACCCAGTTTCAGAACATCGTCCGAGGACAGCCGGGCGCCCTTTTTCAGGTAATGCGCCAGGGGGTGGCCCGGCACAAACTCCATCACCAGAAACAGGCGGCCATCCTTGTCCAGCATCGAGGTCTCAAAACGCACAACCGCATCGCTGCGCACAGTGCGCAGCAGGTTCGCCTCGCGCCGGAACAGCTCGACCGCTTTCTTGTTCTTGGCAAAGCTGGGCGTCATGACCTTGATAGCCACCTCATGCCCGCTGGCCCGGTTCAACCCGCGAAAGGTGGCCCCCATGCCGCCTTCACCCAGCAGGGACTTGATCTCGTAGGTGTCCTGCAGAACGCTGCCGGGTTTCAGGCCAAGTACCGAGTGCTCCATGGTCGTTATCTCCGGTTTTTCAGGCTGATGGCGCTGTGCTTGCTAAAGGTGCGGATATCCATGATCTGAAAGCAGATGCCCGCAAACACCAGCGAGGATGTGATCCCGAACACCACCGTCAGAAACGCCGCAATGATGGTCGTTGTATCCGGCCCCAAGGGCGAAAGCCGCAGCATATTCACCGCGATAAAACAGAAAAAAACGATGGATATGCCGGTCGTGATCCAGACCAGCACTTCAAGCGATTTGTTCAATACATCCCGCATTCTTCAACCTTTCCAATTCATTCTTCGACAAAGCCCAGGGCCACAGCCTGAAAATCATCTGCGATCTGATCCAAATCCGAATAACCCGCCACAGTGCGGGCACCGATGTGATCCTGCACCATCGCCAGACAGGTCGCCCGTTCGCGGCCACGCTCGGCCTCGGTGGGGTAGATGAAATCGATCTGTTTGCGCAGCAGGACGGGCGAGTACTGATCGACCAGACCCTCGATCAGGTTGGCGTATTCGACGATATCCGCCTTGGCCTTGGCCTCCAGCTCGGCCAGTTTGGCGGCGGCGTCTTCCTTGGCGGCCAGCACTTCATCAAGGAAAGCCTGATCCCCGCTTTGCCGCGCCTCCGCCTCAAGCGCGTCCAGTTCCGGCGCGATGGTCAGGGATGAGATCAGCGCGTTCAAGTAGCGCCGGATGCCCTGACCACAGACCAGCACGCCCGAGGTCAGGATCAGGCGGATCGACTGGTCCCGCTGCGCGTTTCGTTCGACCCGGCCCCGGTTCAGCGTGTCCTTGATCACCGCAAGCTGCGTTTTGGTGCGATCCGACAGGGTCTCTGCCGAGATTTCGTCCAAGAGGTCCATCGCCTCTTGCTCGCTGGCTGCCACCGCCAGCCCTTCATCGGGGCGCGCCAACTGGTCCAGCCCGTCCTTCAGCGCCTGATCCTGATCGGCTGAGGTAATCGCCAGACCCTGCAACACCAGCCGCGTGCCGGTGAACCGGTCCGCCGAGGCTGTGTTGGACAGGATGTCAAAGGGCGGCACCTCGAACCGGGTCGAGGATGTGATGTCAGCCAAAGGCGTCCGCGCGTCGCCACCGCGCTTCACGAAGCCGCCCGCCTGACCATGCAAACGCCCGTGACGCACCAGCGCAAAGGGATCGCCCACAATCTCGGACGCGTTGCCCAACATGTCGTGCAGACCCAGCGGATTGGGGCGCAGAGATCCCACGACCTGCAATTTCCCCCCGGCTGAAGCTGTGCCGCCATGGGCAATGTATTCATCCTGCGGCGTGCCTTCGGGCACAGGTGGCAAAGGGGCCCGAAACAGGGCCTGATCGACTTCCAGACCGCCACGGGCGGAATATTCCCATTCCTCTTCGGTCGGCAGACGCAGATAGGCGCGGGTATCACCCACTCTGGGCAGCGAGTCCGGCGCGTTCTCCATCAGCCACAGGGTGTAGGCTTCGGCAAAGCGCTGATAGTCCAGCTTGGTCTGCCCAACCGCCGGAACAAAGCCTCGGCGGCGGGGTTCCTTGTCGGGGCAGCCTTTCATGACCACATCCCATTGGGCCTGCGCCAACTCATACTTGGCCATGTAGAAATAGCCCTTGGCCGCGCCCTCCGGGTCTGCAAACGCGCCCGAAACGAAGGCCCGGCGCAGACCGTTCAGATAGGGCTGATCGCTGCCTTCCTGTCCCAGCACGACCGAAACATCGCCGATCACACCATCGGTATTGGGCGTCGCCACCTTTCGAAAGGTCATGGCCCCGCCGCAGGGCATGGGCAGGGACAAGTCTCCATCCACAGGCTGCGGGTTATAGTATTTCTCGCGCCATGTGATGTCCTGCGCCTGCGCGGTTGCGGACAAGGTCAGCAGACTGATCAGCGGGGCCAGGGCAAGGCGGGTCAGTTTAGGCATGGGTCAACACCTCCTGAGGTTCGACATTGCGCACGGCAAACACCGCCCAGACCGCTGCGGTCACCGCTGTCACGGCCCCCAGGACCAGCGTCGCCAGAATGTTTCCCACATAAAGGCGCGCCACGGATTCACCGGGGGCGGTTTCAAACGTTGCGTTGATGGCCAGCAGGAAGGGCAGGATGATGATCAGCGTGGCAATCACACCGCCCAGCACCAGCGTCAGGCTTTGCACCACCGGGATCACACAGCGTTGCCGGTCGGGCATGGTCAGCATGGAAAACAGGCTGAAGATCACCCGCTGCCGCTCGACCATGCCGCGCAGGTTGGCCGACATCGCCGCCCAGAAGCCAAACATCGCCAGCGCCGCAATCGCGGTGAACAGAATGTTCAGATTGCGCCGGAAGGACAGCAACAGAGCCGCGTTTTCGGCCCGTGGGCGCGATTGCAGCCCCATCTCGGACAGATGCGCGGACAGGGTTCCGATATCCTCAAGCGAGCGCGCATAAAGTCGGAAACTGGCATAGGTCTCGGGCTCGGCCACCGGGTCGGTCCAGTTCGCGGGGGTCGAGGTCAGATCGTCCCGGAACCGTTCGACCGCCAGAAGATCGGGCAGCGACAGGAAGATGGCAGGGCGAGGCCAGATCTCGGGCGGCAGCACGCCGATGACCTGCAGATCGCGGCGCGCGTTTTCGCGCTGGCCGTCCACCTCGCGCCCGATGATCATGTCCAGCGTATCGCCTGCCGCGACCGACAGGTCCTGCGCCAGCTTGTCGGAAATCCATACACGCCCCGGCGCAACCGCTTCGCCGTCGATCAGCGGATCGCCAGCGGCTGAGGGGATCAGCGGCACCGCGCGCTCCAACTTGCGCTGTGCTTCATGCCGCACCGCATTGGCCGATGTGTTGATCGAGCGGGTGGCAGGCACAATGAACCCCACATCCTGCCGCGCGCCTAAGGCTGCGAAGAACGCCGCGTCATGCTGTTCGGCGCCGATGGCCAAAATCTCACGGTTCGACGGATCCTCGATCAACCGGCCTACCATGGTGCCGATGATCCCGTTCTTCAGGGCCAGAATGATCAGCAACGGGCCCAATACGCCCGCCAGAGCGGCCACGAAACACAAAGCCGATTGCCAGTCATGGCGCAATTCGCGCAAGGCCAATATGGTCGGTATCCGCACCATCACGCCACCCTCGCCGCCGCGCGGCCTGCGGTTGAGAAGATCGAGTAGGACTGCCCCTGATGATCCAATATGCGGTGATCGGCACGCGGGGTGTCCGCAAACTCACCTGTTTGCGCCTGATGGCTGGCCAGAACCACCGCCGATCCGGCCTCGGCCGCCAGATGCACGATCAACCCTTCGACCTCGGCCACATTGGCGGGATCAAGGGCCGAGACAGGCTCGTCCAGCAACAGCAGCGCCGGTTGCCCCAGCAACGCCCGCGCGACCGAGGCGCGTTGGCGTTGGCCCACGGATAACTGACCCGGTTTGCGCGCGGTCAGATCGCGCAGCCCCATGGCGCGGATCAGGTGATCCTGCCATTCGGCATCCGGCACCTGCCCGGCAACACGCACCGGCAGTTCGATGTTTTCCTGCAAGCTCAGATAGGGCACCAGCGTGTTGGTTTGCAGCACAAAACCCAGCTTGTCCGGCCCGGCAAACGCGGCCCTTGGGGTGTCGGGGGTGACCTGAACCCCGTCAATCACATGCCGCCTGTCCGGCAGGTCGGTCAGAGGCAACGCCCCGGCAATCAGCCCAAGCGCCGTGCTTTTGCCCGCGCCGCTGACCGCATCCAGAACGATGGTCTCGCCCGCGTTCAGCTCCAACTCTTCGATCACCACGAAGAAACCGGGGGCGCGTTCGATCCCAAGGTTGCGGATCGACAGAACCGTATCAGGGACGTCTGAGGACAAGCGCTACCCCCCCGAGTTCAACCTTGGACTTGGTGTTGATCTGCACCGGGTCATTCGGCTTCAGACGCCGGCCATCGACCTTGGTGCCGTTGGACGAGCCCAGATCGGTCAGCATCATTTTGCGCCCCTGCAAGGACAGGCTGGCATGACGTCGGCTGAGGTTGCGATCGGTGATGGTCAGCGTGTTTTTACTGGCCCGCCCGATGGTGACGCCGGATTGCAACTGCGACGCGCTGAATTTGGCCGATTGGCCATCCATGCTGATAGCCAGAATCGCACGGCCCGAGGATTTCACACCCCCGCCACGCAGGGATTTTGACCCGTCATCGCCCTTGTTTTGCGATGCAACATAGTAGATCCCGCCGATCACCAAGGCCCCGGCCCCGCAAAGAACCGCCAGAATGATCAGCAGGCTGTTGTCACCCCCGGCGGGGTTCACCATTTCCGGGTTCTCCGGATCGCATTCCTGTTGATGGGACGTGAACGGGATACCCGTATCCCGCAAAAACCCGGCAATGGGGTTCGCGGACGAGGCCCAGAACGTGTTGTTCGTGGGTGTAACGCCATCCGAGCTCCAGACCGAGATCACCGTGTTGATCCCCAGAACCGAACCGCAATAGTCGATCAGCGGCCCGCCCGAGTTTCCCGGATTTACCGACGCTGTGTGCTGCACAATTTCCAGCGTCCGTCCGGTTTCGTTAAACGATCCCGGCGCCACTTTACTGATCGCGCCCTGAGTCAGCGTGGGTTCCAGAAACGGCAGCATATCGCCGCCCGCGTTGATCTGATCTGACGATCCCGGATAGCCGATGGCGGCAACCTGTTCGCCCTTCAGCGCCTTGCCTTCGCGCAGCGACAGGATGCCGGGCCGGTGCCCGCCGTTTTCTTGCGGGACGATCCGCAGAACCGCCAAGTCCAACTCGCGCGAGGCATGCAGCACCCGCGCATCGTAAAAGAACACCCGATCACCCTGTTTGAACCCGACCTGAATGTACTGGCCGCCATCAATGACGTGATGGTTGGTGATATAGTAATACCCGTTGCCTTCGGGCAGTTCCGACAGAACAAAGCCCGATCCGGTGCCACCCCGGCCACCGCCCCGATCCACCAGGGTCCGCCCCATCGCCTTATCTGCCTCGGCAACAATTTCCGGGACGATCTGGGCAGGTGCCGCGCAAGCCATGGCGATCAAACAGGCGGCAGCGAAGCCAAGGGAACGGATAACTTTCACGACACTCACATCAGGATTCCATATGCAATGACGGCCGCAGCCACGACCAGGATCAACAGCAAGACCAGTACGGACGCAGCCCGCGATCCACCCTGTTTTCGGGGTTTCGGCGTTGGGCGGTTGGTCCCATTTTTGCGCGGTTCGGGCGCGGAATTGCGCGGGGCTGCTTGGGGCGCGTGCAGGTCGATACCAACAACGCGCGCATAGTCGCGGGCAGTGCGGATGCGATCCCGTGGCAGCAGCTTGCAGCCCATGTCGATGGCATTCAACAGCGCGTCGTCATATTGCGCCTGAACGCGGTTGCGTTTCAGGTTCTGGCGCACCGGGACATAAGGGTCCCGCCCGCTGGCCCGCATTTCTTTCCAACGCTCTTCGGCATTGGGTGGCAAGCTTTGCGAGACCATCTCGTACAGGATCACGGACAAGGCGAACAGGTCGCTCCACGGGCCTTCGTGAACGCCCCCGGCCAGGCCCGTCTTTTCCGCGGGGAATTGCTCAATCGCCGCATATTTCCGGGTGAACATCGAGGCCAGCCCGCTGGATTTCCCCATCAACCGCGCCGCGCCAAAGTCGATCAGGATCGGCTGACCGTCTTTGCGGATCATGACATTCGCGGGCTTCATATCCCGGTGCACCACGCCAACCTCATGCACCGCGTCCAACGCGCCCAGCATCGATTTCAGGAAGGTCATCACCAGGTCCTGCGGCACCGACCCCCGCGCGTCGATCATGCGCGCCATCATCCGGTCCAGCGGATCGCCATGGATATATTCCATCACGCAATAGGCCGTGCCGTGCTTGCGAAACGCCGCGCGTACCCGCATCAGGCCCTGCTGCTGGGGCAGATCGCGCAGCAGGTTGGCCTCTTGCAGGAAGGCTTCCAGCCCCATGTGGAACAGTTGCCGCCCCTCGGATGTGGGCGACACCGCATTGTTGGGGCCGCGATCTGCATAATCCGCCGGAAAGTACTCTTTGATCGCGAACCGCTCGCCGGTTTCGCGATTGCGCGAGCGGTAGGTGATGCCAAACCCCCCCTGCCCCAGTACGTCGCCAAGAACGTAACCGGCAAAGGTCTCTCCCTTTGGCAGATGCACGGACACTGTTGGGACTACCTTCCTTCACCAAGGGGTTCACCATCCTCTGCCTCGTCCTTGTTCGGGACGGGTTCGGATGCTGGTTCCTCTTCCACTTGCGGGGTTTCCGATTCTTGCGGCGCTTCCGGGGCCGGTGCTTCGGGCTCGGCTTCATCCGGCGAGCGTGTCGCGGGCCCTGTATCCGGGTCCTCCTGACCCTCCGGCTCGGGTTCCGTCAGAGGCTGACCCTCACCATCCGGGTCCGACACTGCCGGATCTTCGTCGACCGAACTGTCACCGATGCGCCGTTCTTCCTGCTGCACGGGCGGGGTTGGCGCAGGATCTTCTTGCTGCGTAACCTCGGGTTCGCCGCCACGGCCGAAAATCAACGCCCCTGCCGTTGCAACAACCGCCAGCGCACCCAGACCAATCGCCGCGTATTTCAGGGATTTGCTGTTCCCGTCAGAATTGTGGAACGCCCACTGGCTGCCCCGCAACAGGCTGCTCATGCCGTCCTGAACATGGGCGTAGACCACAACCGTGGTGTTGTCCTGCTTCGGCTTTCCCTTCGCCTCGACCGCGTTCAGCAGATCCGAGGCGACACCGCGCATGTCGCGGCTTTTGCCGTTCTGAAGGATCTCGCGAATCTCGGCCTGCGACAGGGTATCCAGCCCGTCCGAGCAGGACAGGACCACATCCCCCGGTTTCAGGCTGATCGCGTTGACATCTGTCAGGGAAATCCGATCTCCCATCAGGGCCGAGCGCAGCGCGTTGCGGCGCGGATGGCTGTCGGCCTCCTCCTGCGACAGTTTTCCGGCCGCCACCATCTGCAGCAATTCACCATAAAGCGAATGATCCGCATTCAGCTTTTTCAGCCGCCCGTCCCGCAACAGGAACAGGCTGCTGTCGCCCACCGACACCCAGATCAGCCGGTCCCCCAGCTTGAGCGCCGCCACCAGCGTACAGCCCATCCCCTTAAGGTCGGGCTGCGTTGCGATGCGCTGGCGCAGGGCCTCGTTTGCCGCTGTCAGCGACTCTTGCAACCGGTCGCGCGGGCGCGGCGCGTCCGAGCCCCCGACAAAATGCTTTTTGAACGCCGACAGGGCCAGGTTGGATGCAACCTCACCCCCGGCATGGCCGCCCATCCCATCGGCGACCAGCATCAGGATGTCGGACTTGGGATCACGTTCGTTCTGATAGACAAGATCGAACGCGTCCTCCTGATTGTCGCGCTGGCCCAGGCTCTGTTTGCCGCTGATGATTGTCATCTGGATCAGTCGTCAGAGCTTTCGGCCAGTTCCGACCAGTCAAAATCCTCGTTACAGAAGGCGACGAACCGCACATGCGTCTGCTTGGACAGTTCGATCAACGCGTAGTTTTCCAGTGGCATGGTCGTGGCCACAATCTGACCATTGATCCGGCTGATGTTGCGGCCCGTGCCGGGGGCGGCAAAAAACACCCGGTTGGCATCGTCGAAAATGATCCGAAGGTGATCATTGCCGGAAATCATCTTGTCGCCGAAATCCAACGACACACGCTCAGCACCGTCGCGGCCCAGCGTGTTCATGCCCGAGCCCAGATTGACCGATTGCCCCAGCCCCGGCCCCTTGACCACGACCAGCCAGCCGGTGATCGGATCCACCATCGGGTCGAACTCGGCCTTGTCCGAGAAATTCTTGGACATGCCACCGTGATAGATCTGCGTCTTGTCATCCTCGACATATTCCGTCGGCGCTTCGCTGAAGGACGACCCGCTTGGCATCGCATGCGTCGCCTCGTCATCCGACGGAGAAATGCTTTCGGTAAACCCGTCATCCGAACCGAAGTCCATATCGTCGTTCAGGTCTTCTTCGTCCTTGTCGAACAGCCAGCTTGTCTTGTTGTCGTTGCCCATGTTCTTCACCTTTCCTGTGTGTTTGGCCGCTGGGTTATGCCCGGACCAGTTTCAGGCGAACGGACCCAAGGCCCAACGTGTCACCCACATTCACTCTTTGTGCGCCCTTGATCTTGCGCTCGTTGACCAGCGTCCCGTTCAGGCTGTCCAGATCGCTGAGCGTGAACCGCCCATCGGGTGAGCCGCTAAGCTCTGCATGCACCCGCGAGATACCGCCATCCGGGATCACCACGCCGTTCGTACTGCTGCGCCCAAGGGTCGAGCGGCCGGACGGCACCGGGAACCGATGCCCGTTATCCACCCGCACCAGATAGGCAATCGGTGGTGGCGCAGTGGCGACGGTGCGCGCGTCATCCTGCGGCGGGCGCATGCCGGTGATGTCGCCATCGTCGAACTCTCCCGCTTCCAGATCATCGCCGTCATCGCCCGATCCGCGCCGGGTCAGCAGCACGATCAACAGGATCAGCAACAGCAACAGAACCCCGGCCCCGATATAGACATACAGCGCTGGCAGGCCGAAAATCAGATCTTCTTCAACCGGCTCCACCTCTGGCTCCGGCGTCGGCGTGGGATCGACCACGGGCTGGAATTCGGCCGAGTAGCTTTTGGTTTCGGTCTGTCCAGGCTGGCCCACGACCGGTTGGATCATGTCGATAGTGATCCGCGCAGGCGCGGGATCGCCGACCGGAACAATCAGGCCCGAGCCTTTGACCGCGTTGCCATAAGACCGGATGAAATCCGCTACGACCGAGGTCGCATTGGATTGGTTCTGCAGGAATACCTCCTCCATCAACCCGTTTTGCGGGTCGGTCAGGCGTTTCAGAACATCGATGCCACGCGTGGTGCGCGCGTTGCCCTGCGCCCGCCAGAACATGCCAAGGGCCGAGACCGAAACACCCTCACGCTCAGCCGCTTCCGAGATTTCTTCGACCGTGGCCAGACCTTCCTCATCGCCGTCGGTGATCAGGATCAGGTTTTTCAGCAGCACATCGTCCTGCTGGCTCAGCAATTCGATGGCGCGGGTGGCGTTGGCGACAAGGCGGGTGTTCTGCTCCTTAATCTCAAGGTCTTCGATCACATCCTCGGCGCGGGCACGGCTGGTCGAAAAGGGCGACAGTTCGACAATGTCGTTGCCAAACCCATAGATCGCCACTTTCTCATCCGTCGGCAGGTTGCTGACAACGCGCGAGATCAACTCGCGTTCGCGGTTCCAGCTGCGCAGGCGGCCACTGCCGTCGCCCACCGACAGGTCGATCAGAACCATCGTGGCCGACAGCGTCAGATTGCCGGGCAAATCGTCCACAGATTTGACGAACTCGAAATCGGCCTGTGCATCGCCCAGTGACCGAAAGCTCATACCGCCGCGTTCATTGCCGGACGGGACGCGCACAAGACAACTATCCTCGGGCGCGGGGGCTTCCGGGGCGCAATCCAAAATGGCCAGCCCGGTGGCTGGTGCGCGGGTCTTCCCCTCTTGCGCGTGGGCTGCGCCCGAAATGACCAAAGCGGCGGCAAGCGCCAGAAATCTGCGTGAAAATCCGTAGGTCACGATCCCAAGACCCCCCTCAGGCAAGACGTCCCGGTCGTCGCATGCGTCGACAAGCGCCGACCTGACGTGATTGGTATTAAATCGACAACGCGCGATAGGCCGCTTTGATCCGGTTCAGTTCGGACGACACGACCGACGCACTTGCGCCACTGTTCACGTCACGCTCGACCGCGCTCAGCTGGTTATCCAGCGCCTGCACCTGCTGCAGCTTCACCGGGTCCGAGGCCGAGGCCGCACGCGCCTGCGCACCTTGCGCCTTCACTTCGGCAATCTGCTGGCGCAGCGATGCGATTTCGGTGCTATTGGCATCCCGTTGCGCAGCCAATTGAGCGTTGCGCTGCTCGGCTGCCCGGTTTTGCGCAATAATGGCATCCGCCTGCGCCTTGTTATTGGCGATCTGGCGGTCATATTCGCCCGAATTCAGGTTTGCGATATTGTCGAACAATGTGGCCGTTGTCGGATCGGTCGATCCGGTACAACCGGCAATCGCAATCAAGGAAACAAAAGCTACTGGTTTTGAGAAACGGAAAAGATCACACGTCATTTTACCACACTTACTATTGGAAAACCCGCGCCTGAAAGACAGACGCGGGTCAAAGGAAATTAAAGCAGATTAATGGATGCGCGGGTCCGGGCCAGACGGTTTTTATTGCTGACCGCCGCATTGGTCGCACCGCCCAGACCGGGCTGACCTTTGCTTGAGGCCGTCCGAAGCTCGGAAATGGTGTTGTCCATATTCTGTTCGCTGCGCTTGAGCTCGGTCGAGACAACCTGACGGTTGGATTTGATCGCCTTGACCCGCTGGTTATACGCGGATTGCGACAGCTGCCCGCCATCCAGTTGACGACGCAGCGACTTCAGTTCTGCGTTCTGCGAGGCCAGAACCGACCGCAGGTTCGCTTCGACCGAGTTCAGCTGTTTGCTGACATTCGACAGATTGGCCAGAACCGCCTTACTGTTTACAATCTCGACGTTTTTGGCTGCGGCCTGCTTGCCGACCTGATTGCCGCCAACACCGCCGATCAGGCCACCGGCAGCGGCACCCGCAGCGCAATCACCGGCGTCACCACCCAGCAGCAGTCCAAGTCCGCAGCCGACAATGGCACCCGCAACGGCACCCTGAACCGTGTTGTTCACAATGATGTCCTTCGAGACCTGATCCAGGCTGCGAACTTGCTTTTCAAGTTGCTTTTCCTGCTGGGTCTTGCCAGCCACCGACGATGATGACGCGGATTGGATCGTCTCTTCGGTACAGGCTGAAATGAAAAGGGAAATAGCAGCAAAAAGGGACACTGCGGCTGTACGCATCTCGTTACTCCGTAATACAAATTTTTCTTCGTAGTTGATTATGAACTCACATGTTTTTTATTTTCAATCAACGATTCGCGAATGTCTTGTGATTACAGGATACTGATTCGGGACACTTTCGACCAAACACTTTCGAAGATTCGTTCATAGGTAGAGTTTAAAGATGAAAATACCCCTTGGTATTCGGGACAAGATGAATCTGGCAAACGAGATTTTTGCATTTGCCGGACACATTGCCGCAGGAATTGGCGCGCTGTTTGCGCTTTTGGGCATTAGCTCGAATTTCGCGAACAATACCACCAGTGTGGTCTTTAATGTTGAAGTTGCCAGCCTCTCGTTGCCGGTTCGCATGACGCTGCTGATTCTGATTGCGGCGGCACTGGGCTGGGGGCTGGGCGCTCTGGTCGCGTGGCTAAGCCGGTCCAACAATGAATCCCTCAGCTTCGCGGCCTATGTCGTGGCCATTCTGTGGGGCGGAATGATCGTCGGCGCGGCCGAGTGGCTGGCGGTATCGCTCAGACAGCAGATCCTGTCCGAGACCCTGCTGTTCACCGTCGCGGGCATGGGTCTGGCGCTTTGGGTGGCGGGTTTCCATTTTCGCAGTTCCAACGCCGGGGGCAGACATGCGCTGAGGTTGCGTTGTGACGCGCTGCTGTTGTTTTCAATCGGCGCGGCCCTGTTTCTGGTTCTGACATTGCTGGGGACACGATAATGATGATCGGCGGACCTTTGGACGACAAGAACGCCGCGCGCCTGCTTAGCGCGGCGGCCCTGCTGGATTTCATGTTCCTGGGTTTTGTCGTCGCCACGCTTGAACCCGTACTGCGGCAAGAGCTTCGGTTGCATCAGGCGGGCCTTGCCCTGCCGATTGGCCTGTTTCTGGCGCTGGTGCTGATCTACTGGCTGATCTGCGAAGGCATCCTGAGCGGCGCAACCATCGGTCGGTTTGTCATGCGCCTGAACATGCGTGACAAAAGCGGCAAGCCGGTTTCGGCAATGCGCCGGTCGTCGCGGGCGATGAAAAAGATCATGACCCTTGGCCTGACTGGCCTGAACCCGAACTCGGCCGCGCGCTATGACCGGGCCGCCGAGGTGCGATGGTTCAGCCCCATGGCGCCGCGCCCGATCAAGATGTGGCGTCTGGCGGTTTCGTCCGGCCCGGATCAGGGCAAATCCATCGTCTTCCGCGATGTGCCGGGAATCGCGTCCACCCACCAGATCAAGATTGGGCGCGATTCCGGCTGGGCCGACCTGTCGCTGGAGCGTAGCAAGAAGGCGTCCGGGCAACATTGCGTGATCCAGATCGCCAAGGGCAACCAACTCTACCTGCGCGATCTGGGCTCGTCGAACGGAACATTCATTGGTGGACGGCAGATCAGGCCGGAAAAACCGACGCGTTTGGGCATGAACAGCCGGTTCCGCGTTGGCGATGTCTGGATTTCGATCATCCGCTGATTACAGGGTAGAGACAACGCGCCACAGCTGTAGTGCTTGCAACCGGCTGGCATTTCGTATACCGCGGCATACAAACTAAATGGCCAGGTGCCAAACGCACCTCGCGCTCTCGCCCAAACCGTCGGAACACGCCATGAGCCTTTATACAGATTATCTTGCCGAAATCGAAACCCGCAAAGAACAGGGCCTCAGCCCCAAACCCATCGATGATGGGGCTTTGACGAAAGAAATCATTGATCAGATCCGCGATCCGCAGAACGAATATCGCGCGGATTCGCTGCACTATTTCATCTACAATACCCTGCCGGGCACAACCAGCGCCGCCGGTGAAAAGGCAGGCTTTCTGAAAGAGATCATTTTGGGCGAAGCCGCCGTCGAAGAGATTTCGCAGGATTTTGCGTTCGAGCTGTTGTCGCACATGAAAGGCGGCCCCTCGGTCAAGGTTCTGCTGGATCTGGCCCTGGGTCAGGACGCTTCGATCGCTGGCAAAGCGGCTGAGGTGCTGAAAACACAAGTCTTCCTGTATGATGCCGACACCGACCGTCTGAAAGCCGCGTTCGAGGCTGGCAACCCGGTCGCGAAGGACATCCTGGAAAGCTATGCCAAGGCCGAGTTCTTCACCAAGCTTCCCGACATCGACGAAGAGATCAAGGTCGTCACCTATGTCGCTGCCGAAGGCGATATCTCGACCGACCTGCTGTCGCCGGGCAATCAGGCGCATTCGCGAGCTGACCGGGAATTGCACGGCAAATGCCTGATTTCCGAGAAGGCGCAGCAAGAGATCGAGGCGCTGAAACTCCAGCACCCCGACGCGCGCGTGATGCTGATTGCCGAGAAAGGCACCATGGGCGTGGGCTCGTCCCGCATGTCTGGCGTCAACAACGTGGCGCTGTGGACTGGCAAGCAGGCCAGCCCCTACGTGCCCTTCGTCAACTTCGCCCCGATCGTGGCGGGCACCAATGGCATCTCGCCGATCTTTTTGACCACCGTTGGCGTCACCGGCGGCATCGGGATCGACCTGAAAAACTGGGTCAAGAAGGTGGACGAGGACGGCAACGCCATCCTCAACAACGACGGCAACCCGGTTCTGGAACAGAAATATTCGGTTGCGACCGGTACGGTTCTGAAAATCGACACCAAAAGCCACAAGCTGCTGAGTGAGGATGGTGACGAACTGGTCGACGTCTCGTCGTCCTTCACACCACAAAAGATGGAATTCATGAAGGCGGGCGGTTCATACGCCATTGTCTTCGGCAAGAAACTGCAGACATTTGCAGCCGAGACACTGGGCGTCGAAGCACCCTTGGTCTTCGCCCTGTCCAAGGAAATCAGCCACGAGGGTCAGGGCCTGACCGCGGTTGAGAAGATCTTCAACAAAAACGCCGTGGGCGCCACGCCGGGCAAGACCCTGCATGCCGGATCGGATGTGCGGGTCAAGGTCAACATCGTGGGTTCTCAGGACACCACCGGTCTGATGACCATGCAGGAACTTGAGGCGATGGCCGCAACCGTCGTGGCCCCCAGCGTCGATGGTGCCTATCAGTCGGGCTGTCACACCGCATCGGTCTGGGACGCCAAGGCACAGGCCAACACGCCACGTCTGATGAAGTTCATGAATGATTTCGGCCTCGTCACCGGGCGTGACCCGAAAGGCGTCTATCATTCGATGACCGACGTGATCCACAAGGTGCTGAACGACATCACCGTGGATGACTGGTCGGTCATTATCGGCGGCGACAGCCACACCCGTATGTCCAAAGGCGTCGCCTTCGGCGCGGACTCGGGCACAGTGGCGCTGGCGCTGGCCACCGGTGAAGCCTCAATGCCGATCCCGGAATCGGTCAAAGTGACCTTCAAGGGCCAAATGGCCGAGCACATGGATTTCCGCGACGTGGTTCACGCAACCCAAGCGCAGATGCTGGAACAGCATGGCGACAACGTCTTCCAAGGCCGTGTGATCGAAGTGCATATCGGCACGCTGCTGGCGGATCAGGCCTTTACCTTCACCGACTGGACCGCCGAGATGAAGGCCAAAGCCTCGGTCTGTATCTCGGATGATGAGACGCTGATCGGCTCGCTGGAACTGGCCAAGTCGCGCATTCAGATCATGATCGAAAAAGGCATGGAGCATGAAAACGGCATGCTGCAAAAGCTGGTCAACATCGCCGATGCGCGCATTGCTCAGATCAGGTCGGGTGAAAAGCCTGCCCTGCGCCCCGATGACAATGCGAAATACTTCGCCGAAGTTGTCGTCGATCTGGACCAGATCGTCGAGCCGATGATCGCCGACCCGGATGTCAACAACGCCGATGTTTCCAAGCGCTACACCCACGACACGATCCGCCCGATCTCGTACTACAACGCCGAAAAGCATGTGGATCTGGGTTTTGTCGGCTCGTGCATGGTGCACAAGGGTGACATCAAGATCGTGGCCCAGATGCTGAAGAACCTTGAGAAGGAAACCGGCAAGGTCGAATTCAAGGCACCGCTTGTGGTTGCAGCCCCAACCTACAACATCATCGACGAACTGAAGGAAGAGGGCGATTGGGAAGTGCTCGAAAAATACTCGGGCTTTGAATTCGACGACCTGTTCCCGAAGGAAAAGGCCCGTACTGAGTACGAGAACATCCTTTATCTCGAACGTCCGGGCTGTAACCTCTGCATGGGCAACCAGGAGAAAGCGGCCAAGGGTGACACGGTTCTGGCCACCTCGACCCGCCTGTTCCAGGGCCGCGTCGTGGCAGATGCGCCCGACAAGAAGGGTGAGTCATTGCTGGGCTCGACTCCGGTTGTAGTACTGTCCGCCATCCTTGGCCGGACCCCGACGCTGGACGAATACAAGGCCGCTGTCGAAGGCATCGACCTGACCAAATTCGCCCCGCCGGTGCAAGCGCCCGCCGGAACGAAATCGGCCCACTTCTAAAGCCGCGATCCGATCAAACCAAAAGCCCGGCCCTCTGGCCGGGCTTTTTTGTTCAGGCGGTCATATCTTTCAGAGCAGTAAGCAACTGCGCCACCTCCTGCTCGGTATTGTAGTGGCACAGCGAAATGCGGATGCAATCCGACAGGCCCAGCGGCGTCAGCACATTGCCCGAGTAATGATCTGCCTTGCGGGTATGGGTGCGGATACCCTGCTGATTGAGCGTTTCGACCACCTGTTCCGACGGGATGCCATCTACCACAATCGACACCAACCCCTCACGCGCAGCGTTGTCCGCCCCGGCCAGAATGCGAATGTGGTCCATATCCCGCAGCCCCGGCAGGTTTCCGACCCCGTTGATCATCGCGTTCGTCAGGTGCGTCTCGTAGCCGTGGATGGCGCGACCCGCAGCCTCAATCCGTTTGCGCGGTTCAGTTTCGTCGGACACTTCGCCGCCCAGCCAGATGAAATAGTCGATCACGTCGGACATGGTGGCGTAGGACCCGGTGTCGCGGGTTCCGAACTCCCACCCTGTTGCAGGCGCGTCGATCAGCATGTCATGGGGCAGCGCGCTCAGCTTGTCGGAAATCCATGCGATGCCATAGCCATGGCGCGAGAACACTTTGTAAGGTGAGATCGCATAGCCATCGACGTTGTAGGCATCCAGATCCAACTGCCCGTGTGCTGCGTGCTGAATACCGTCAACGATGATCAGACAGTCGGGCGAAACGGCCCGGATCGCGGCTGAGATCGCGGCCACATCCATACCCATCCCCGTCACGGGTGAGGCATGCAGGATTGTCGCCACCGCCACGTCCGGAGTCATCCGCGCGGCATAATCCTCAGCCGTGACCAGCCCGGTTTCGTCGTCATGCTGTACGTTCACGTAGTCCAGCCCGGCAATCCCAGCCCAGCGACGCGCAGCACTGCGGGTCGCCGGGTGTTCGATTGAGGACCCGATCACCTTCGCCCCTTTCGGCGCAACCAGACAGGCCGTGCGGATCAGCCGGAACAGCAACTCAGTCCCGCTTTCCCCGGCAAAGAACTGGCCCGATGAGGCGTTCATGAACACGCCCAGATCAGCCTTGGCCTTGTTGATCACGTTTTGTGTGCCCTGCCCCGCCGGATTGATCCGCCCCGGATTATCCGGGATCGCTGCATAGAAAGCCGAGGTCTCGGCCACCTTCTTCAGCGTCAGCGCGCCGCCTGCGTTTTCAAAGAAAACACGCTCGCCCTGAAACGGGCAGCTATCCACATGGGCAAAACGGTCGCGGATCGCCGCGATCAGACCGGGGTTGTCTTTGATCATGTTGTACTTCCTGTCACTGCGTCCAAGTGTCGGGGCCGCGATGGCCTGCGCCCATGTGGGATCGGTGTCTCAAAGGAAACCATCGCCAATGTCAGCGATGGCGGCAAGGGGCTGATCCATCAGGTCATTTCGCGGCAATCCTTCTGCAAAAGGGGTTTTGTGGGCATCTGTATGTCGACAAATCAGAACCTTCCTTACAATCGGTCGAACAGCCGACCCGGAAGCCCGGGATGTGGTGGCAGCCCAAGCTGCCGGACCAACGCAAACATCATCGCCTGGTTCGAGGTCACGACCGGTTTGCCAAGCGCGTCCTCGATCCGTTCAACCGCCTCGACCGCGCGCATATCGGTGCAGCTGAGGACAATGGCTTCGGCCTTGGGATCGTCGGCCCGGCAGGCAAGGTCAAAAACCTCCTCTGGCGTCAGCTCTCCCTGACCGAAATTGCCCAGTTCGCGCCCTATGTCTGCGCAGCGCACCGTCTCGATCCCGTTCTGAGCCAGAAAACCCATTGCCTGCGCGTTGATTTCCCCCAGATAGGGCGAAGAGAAACCCACATTCGACACACCCAACGCCTTGATCGCCTGTACCAGTGCTCCAGCGGCGGTGAAGGTGATGGCACCCGAGGCGGCCTTGATATCCTGCGCCAGTTGCGCGTCGAAACCGGGGCCATGGGTCAGCGTGGCCGAGGTGCAGCCGTACAGAACCACATCGGGCCGCACACCCGCGATCATCCGCAAATCATGGCTGATATCCGAGGCCCCCAGCCCGGCCATCTGGTCCGAGCCCGGAATCTCATCCACGTCATAGCCCCCCATGCGCTGGAAATGCACCGTCGTATCCGGGCAGCGCATCAGCATCATGTCGGCTTCGAGGTTGGTGTTGGTGAAAGGCACCAAAACGCCGATTTTCGCGCGCCTGCGGGTTTCATAGCTCATGACATCACCTTTCTGAGCACGGCCAGACAGCGATCCATGATCGCTTCTCGGCAGATCGTGGCCCGCAGGCAATCGGCCAACCCATAGCCGCCCATACCGCGCATCAGCAAGCCCTCGGCCCGCAGGGCCTGATCGGCTTTCCGGGCGATTTCAACATCTGCAAACCGGATCAGCACAAAGTTGGTATGGCTGGGCGGAACCGACAGACCCAGCGCCCGGCACCCTTCGGCAAAGCGATCCCGGATCACAGCCGTTTGGCTCACCGTTTCCCGCATATGCGCCTGATCCCGCATCGCCGCCGTTGCCATGGCTTGCGAGGGGATCGACACGTTGTTCGGATTCAGCACTTTCCGCATCTCAGCCGCAATCGCGGGCCGGAACACGCCCCACCCCACGCGCGCACCCGCCAGCCCGTAGGCCTTGGAGAAGGTGCGCATCACAACCGTATCTCCACGTTCGATCAAATCAAAAACCTCGGCCGGGTTCTGGTCCTCATCCGCAAATTCCGCATAGGCCTGATCGACAACCAGCAGCACATCCTTGGGCAAGTCGTCACGAAGACGGATGATCTCGGCATTAGGGATCAGCGTCCCCGTCGGATTTCCCGGATTGCAGACAAAAACGATCCTCGTTTGGGGCGTGACGGCGGCCAGAATATCATCGACCGAAACGGTCAGATCGACCTCTCGCGCCCGCACGTAATCCGCCTGCACCTGCACCGTGGCTGACGCCAAATAGGCATAGCCATAATCCGTACCCAGCACCCGGTCCCCTGGCCCCGCAAAGGTGCGGATTAGGCAACCGATCAACTCCATCGAGCCTGCACCGCACAGGACCGTGTTGGGGTCAAGCTTGTGGACCTCGGCAATTGCCGCGCGCAACTCGGGCCAATCGGGGTCAGGATAAAGCGGCATCTGACCCATCACCGCCTGACCCGCCGCAATCGCCTTTGGGCTGGCTGGAAAGGCACTTTCGTTCTGAGCCAGCGAAACGGTGCCCGCATCCCCAAGATCGGCCAGCGCATAGGCGGCCATGGAACGGATGTGATCGACCGCCCGGATCATGGTTTGCCCCCATAGGCCCTGGCCCCTTCGGGCGTCACCAACCCGCGCCTCAGATCCAGCGCCAGCGCATCCGGGTCCCGATCTGCCGGGTCACCAAACCCGCCACCGCCGGGCGTGTCGAAGATCAGGTAGTCCCCGTCCTCGACCCGTAGCTCGCCCTTGCCGGGGATGTCGCTGACCCCGTCTCGAAACCGGATCCGTCCCGGCGCGCCGGGCTGCCCGCCCATCCGGCCCAAAGCGGGGAATTTCAGCCGCTCGACCGACAGGAACACGATGAACGGCGCGTTGTTGGACGAGGTCATCTCGATCCTCTGCCCCAACCCGCCGCGATATTTGCCCGCACCGCCCGAATCCGGCAGCAACTCGCGCCGCCACATGATCACCGGGGCCACGCTTTCGGTAATCTCGACCTGAGAGCCAAAGACGCCTGACGGGTAAGCCGTGGCCGACAGCCCATCCGCATGAGGCCGCGCGCCAGTGCCACCATTGTGCACGGGTTCAATGGCAAACTCGCGCCCGCCATTGGCCGCAACCTCGGGCGCGTGGCGCATGGGCAGGTCGAACATGCACGAGGCACCCTCGGCCGGAACCTTGTCAGGCAGCGCCTGATGCAGGCAGCCGAGCACCAGATCGGGTGTCACCTGCCCCAGCGTGTGGCGCATCGCCACCGGAACCGGGCGTTGAGCGTTCAGGATACAGCCTTTGGGGCCGTCCACCGTGAACGGTTCCAGCGAGCCGGCGTTGTTGGGAATATCCGGCCCGACGATACAGCGCAGGGCGAACACGGTATAGGCCGTGGCATAGTTCAGCGGCACGTTGATGCCTTTTCTTGAACAGCCCGACGTGCCGGTGAAATCCACATGCATCCCGTACTTGGTAACGGTCAGTGTGGCGTGTAGCTCCAGCTCATTCTCGTACCCGTCCATGCGCAACACGTTCTTGTAGACGCCTTCGGGCACCTCGGCGATGGCCTCCAGCGCGCCTTTACGCGAGGTGTCGATAATGTAATTGCCCAAACAGTCCAGATCGTCGATCCCGAACTCATCCATCATCGCCACCAGCCGGTTCACCCCAGCCTCACAACAGGCGATCAGGGCGTAGATGTCCCCCTCATTAGCAATCGGCTCGCGTGAGTTGGCGCGGATAATGTCCATCAGCAGCGCGTTTGGCGTGCCTTCCTCGACCAGTTTGCAAGGGGGGATCAGCAGGCCCTCGTCGTAAATATCCGATCCTTCCGGCCCCATGCCCAAGCCCCCCAGATCCACCAGATGCGAGGTGCAGGAGGTAAACCCAACCACCCTGCCATCCTTGAACGCGGGCATCATCAGGAGGAAGTCGTTAAGGTGTCCCGAGGCCAGCCACGGGTCATTGGTCATGTAAATGTCGCCGGGCTTCATGTCCTGAACGGCAAAGCGCTGGCGCAGATGCAACACGGCCTCGGCCATGGTGTTGATATGGCCCGGCGTTCCGGTCACAGCCTGTGCCAGCATCCGGCCATCGACGTCGAAGATTCCGGCAGAGATATCGCCGCATTCCCTCACGATGGGGGAAAAGGCGGCGCGGATCAGGGTCTGGCCCTGTTCCTCAACCACCGCCAGCAGGCGGTTCCACATCACTTGCAGGCGGGCGGGGGAAAGGTCGGAGTTCATCTCGCGCCTCCTTTCTGGTCTTGGATCAGAACCAAATTACCAATTGCATCCATATGGGCCGAGAAATCGGCGGATACGAGCGTGGTGGTCTGCGGTTCGTGGATCAATGCCGGACCCGACACGTGATCACCGGGTTTCAGATCGGCGCGCGCAATGAAAGCGGCGTTTTTCGCAGTTCCATCCACATCGCAGGTGATCGGGCGCGTCTCGGTTGCGGTGGACAGGGTGCGATCGGGTGCATCAGGCACCGAAGGAACAGAGTTGTCCAGCGTCGCCACCCGCACGGCCCAGTTCAATATCTCGATCTGCATCCCCGGCACGGGGCGTGAAAATTGCTTGCGGTATTCTTCTTCGAATGCTGCGGTCAGCGGGGCAATGTCTTCGGGCGTCAGCGCACGATCCGGCAGGGGGATTTCGATCTCATGCCCCTGCCCGTTATAGCGCATAAACGCGGTGCGCAGGGTCTGGGTTTGCGCATCACCCGCCCCTTGGGCCACGACCTCTTTCGCCTCGGCAATCATTGTATCGAACAAGGCATTCACCCCGTCCAAATCCATGCTGTCCAGCAGCGAATAGCGCGAGCGGACGATCTCAAACGAAACCGGCGCGAACAGGAAGCCCACCGCCGACCCAACACCCGGATTGGGTGGGATCACGATGCGCGACACGCCAGCAGAGCGCGCGACACGGCTGGCATGCAACGGACCATTGCCGCCAAAGGCGATCATCGTGCGCGGGCCCAGATCCTTGCCCGATTCCACCGCATGCATCCGCCCCGCGCTGGCCATGCTTTCATCCACAATCCGACTGACGCCATCTGCCGCGCCCACGGCGTCAAGTTGCAGCCGTTCACCAACCACGCGGGCCAGCGCCGCTTTGGATCCTTCGGGGTCCAGCCGGATATGTCCTTCGGCAAAGGTGTCCGGGACGATGTAACCCAGCGTGATGTCGCTGTCGGTCACGGTGGGTTCGGTGCCGCCGCGCATGAACGCCACTGGCCCCGGCTCGGACCCTGCAGATTGTGGCCCGACGGTCAAGCGGCCCAGACGGTCCACCCCGGCAATCGAGCCGCCGCCGGCGCCGATCTCGATCATCTCGATCACCGGAATACGCACCGGCATGCCCGAGCCTTTGATGAACCGCGCCGCCCGGGCGATCTCAAACGCGCGCGAGGTCTGCGGGCGAGCCCCATCAATCAGGCACAGCTTGGCAGTGGTGCCCCCCACATCGAATGACAGCACCTGATCCAGACCGGCCCGCGCCGCGATACGTGCAGCCAGAATGGCCCCGCCCGCCGGACCGGATTCAACCAGACGGATCGGAAAACGGGCGGCGGTTTCGACCGTGCACATGCCACCCCCTGCGGTCATCATCAAGATCGGGCATGTCACGCCTTCGGCCTCGAACTGATCTACGAACCGGGCCAGATAGCTTTGCATCAGGGGCTGGATATAGGCGTTCGCCACTGTGGTGCAGAGCCGGTCAAATTCCCGCGCTTCGGGGCTGACATCGGATGAGATCGAGACGGTCAGGCCGGGGCGGTGCCGGGTCAGCAGGTCACGCAATCGCCGCTCATGCGCGGGGTTGGCATAGGCATGCATCAGGCAGATCGCCACTGCCCCGGCCCCACTTGCGTCAAGTTCAGCTAGAAGGTCATCGATCTGCGCCTCGTCCAGCGGGATCAGCACAGCACCCTCGGCGGATATACGTTCGCGGATCACAAAGGACCGCTCGCGCGGGACCAGAAGATCGGGTTTTTCCAGATTGATATCGTATTGGGAATAGCGCCGCTCATATCCGATATCGAGGATATCGCGGAACCCCTCGGTGCAGATCGTCGCCACCACGGCCCCGCGCCGTTCGATCAGAGCATTGGTGGCCAGCGTGGTGCCATGGATGAAACCCGTCACTTGCGACAGCGACCGCCCGGTTGCGGCCATGACCCGCCGCGCGCCCTCCATCGCGCCATCCGCCGGGTTTTGATGGGTGGTCAGGGTTTTGGTCGAGGCCAGAATCCTGTCTTCGCCTTCAACCAGAACCGTGTCGGTAAACGTGCCGCCAATGTCGATGGCCAATCGCAGCGCGTGTGTCATGTGGTGGTCCGTCCTCGTTTGCAATCCTGCCAGTCAAATGCCCAAAAGGGCGATTACTGACACATCGCAACGAGGTCGCAGCCCGTGGCCCGACGATCCAGAGGGTTGAGGATACACACGCGGTTCATACCTGTTTGTCCCGTGGTTTGCCCGGCGACACTAACACATTTGCGACAATTCAGCGGTCAAACAACGTCGGGCGGGTCGGGTCCCGCTATTGCTGCGTCACTGTTTTCCAGTCGCCGGTATTCAGGCTGTTGGGCGAGAACTCGGTCAACGCGCCCCGGAAGGGTAAGGCGTCACAAAACCGAAGGCCTTGAACCATGTCAAACCGCCATCCCCGTTCGGCCCCTTGGAACCCGGCGATGTCGGGGTGATGTGTGTCCAGCACCTCGACCGTTCCGGTCAGCATCAGCAGATCGCCGTTCTGGTAGTCCGGGAACAACAGGCCCGCGCGCGGTGTGACAAGGAAATTCCCCAACGTATTGAAGAAGTTGTTTCCAAGGAAATCGGGCACAACAAGGCTGTTGCCTTGCACTTTCACAAACCCCGACCGCCCGCCGCGATGCGAGACGTCAACGCTGCGCTCACCTTCGGTGTCAGCATAACTGGCCACGAAGAACGAGTTGGCCGAGGCGATGAACTCGCGCGCCGCCTTGTCCAGAGTTTCAAACCGCTCGCTTTTGATCTGTGCCCCCTCGGGCGCGGGGTCGCGGATAAAATCGACATCATGGGTCTGGATGTATTTCGGACAATTCCCGAAGGATTGCAGCACGTCTAGCGAAAAGCCGATTTCCGACACCTCTTGCACCGTCGCATTCATCCGGTTACGCCGACGGGTCGACAACTCGACCCCGACCACTCCGATCGGTGCTGCGGTTTCAAGGGCCGCTTTAAGCGGATCATCCGGATGCGGTTGGGCCTGAACGTCCAGCAAAGTTTCGGTTGGCGTGGACAGAAACCCGGGCCGCCCCGACAGGACCGAGGCCCAGGGCCAGCCCTGCGGATCAACGCTGCCCAGCACGACAAAGGGCAGTTTGCCGAAGAACTCACGATGCTGATCCGGCATGTAGGGGCGTATGACGGTGCGGCCGATTTTCTCCATCCGCTCGCGCTTGCCAATACGTGTCTGCATCTCGCGTTCGCCGCGGTGAAACGGGGATTTGGCGGTTTGTCCGGTGGCATTCATCGGGGGCCTCGCATGGGTTTGAGGGCCCGGCCGTGGCATCGCACGGCCGGTTTTGTCATGGGTCCGAACCGCATCAGGCGGCGTTCAGACCGGCTGCGGTCTTGGGCATCGGGACAAAGCCGTCCAGCGCCTCAATATTCGCCAAAAGACGGCGGACATTCGGGTATGGATCCAACGAGACGTCACCCTCGGGCGCATGGGCGGTATAGCTGTAGATCGCCACGTCGGCGATGGTCGGGCGGTCGCCCACCAGCCAGTCGCGCCCTTGCAGATGCGCGTCCAGCTTGCCCAGAACCCTGGCCGCCGTCGCGTGGGTGAACGCCTTGTCCAGCGGTGCGTTGAACACGTTGATCAACCGGGCCGCTGCGGGGCCAAAGGCGATCTCACCAGCGGCGAGGGTCAGGAACTTCTGCACCTCGGCCTCAAGCACGGGGTCATTGGGCAGGTAGTCAGGCGCATATTTGCGCGCCAGATACACGAGGATGGCGTTGCTGTCGCAGATGATCACCTCACCATCTTCCAGAACCGGCACCTGCCCTGCCGGGTTCATGGCCAGAAAGTCATCCTGTTTATGCGCCCCGCCCGGCAGGTCCACATCAATCACCCGATGCGGCAGGCCGGCGAGATTTGCGAACAAAACGGCCCGGTGCGCGTGGCCCGAAAGCGGAAAGCTGTGAATGCGGAGGGTCTGGGACATGGGGGATTCCTTATTTTGGCGATTGTCACTGAACCCCAAGCTAACTTGCCCGCATCTAAACTATAATATACTCAACTGGTGAATAACTATGAACGTTTTGTAGACAATGGACACGATCATCGGAATGCGCACCTTTGTGGCCGTGGCCAGCCACAACTCGTTCACCGACGGTGCGCGGCAGGTTGGGATCAGCACCAAACTGGCCAGCAAATATGTCGGCCAGCTGGAACAGCGCCTGAACGCGCAACTGTTCCACCGCACCACCCGCAGCGTGACCCTGACCGACACCGGCAAAGCCTATTTCGAACGGTGCCTGCCTTTGTTGGAACAGTTTGAGGAGCTGGAGGGGCTGGTGCAGCAACGCCAGACCGAGCTGGCAGGCCGCATCCGTATCACGGCCCCGACCGGCTATGGGTCGGCGGAACTGGTCCATCTTCTGAAACCGTTTCAGGACGCACATCCGAATGTCGTGATCGAGCTGCACCTGTCCGATCACCACGTCTCATTGGTGGATGAAGGCTTTGACCTGGCCATCCGTTTCGGTGGGCTGAAGGATTCAACCCTGGTCGCGCGCAAACTGACAGATATGCGGATCGTCTGCTGCGCCGCGCCCGATTATCTGGCCCGGTTCGGCGCGCCGGATGTACCCGAGGATCTGTCAGAGCATAATTGCCTGTTGCAAACGACCGGCAATGTGATCGACAGCTGGGCGTTCAAAGGGCCGGACGGGGACATCATGGTGCCGGTATCCGGCAATTTCCGCGCCAACTCGCCGCGCGCAGTGGCCAATATGGCGGCGGACGGGCTGGGTATCGGTCGCGTCCCACTTTATACTGCCCGGCCCTTTCTGGCGGACGGTCGGTTGCAGCTTATCCTTGAGGCGCAGGAGACCGCAGTCTTGGGCCTCTATGCCACCTACCCGCCCAACCGGCACCTGACGGCCCGCATTCGGGCTTTGATCGATCATCTGGCGGCAGCCCTCGCGCACGGGTGATCTGAGATCAATCCCACAGGTTTTTGAAGTCGGAAGTGAGGCTTTGGAACTGATACTTGAAATTTCCCTACCTAGTAGTAGATAATTTATCTCAGACATATCCCACAGCCGTGGTCCGTCCAAAAAAGGGAAAACCGTTATGGAACTGAACTCAGATTTCTCTGCCCGCGTTGTCGTTCATTCTGATCAATTGGACTGGCAGCCTTCGCCGATGAAAGGCGTTGATCGCCGTATGCTGGACCGGATTGGCGGAGAAGTGGCACGCGCCACCACAATCGTGCGCTATGCCCCCGGCAGTTCGTTCTCGGCCCATACCCATACGGGCGGAGAGGAATTCATCGTGCTGGACGGCGTGTTTCAGGATGAACATGGCGACTTCCCGGCAGGGACCTATGTGCGCAACCCGCCGACCTCATCCCACACGCCCGGCTCTGCCCCCGGCTGCACGATCTTCGTCAAACTCTGGCAATTCGATATGGATGACCGCACGCAGTTTCGCAAAACCATGGCGGATGAGCTTGGAACGCCCGTCAACGGTGTGGCAACCGCAACCCTGCATGAGGACGCGCGCGAGGTTGTCACCTATAGCCATCTTGATCCGGGCGCTGAATTGATCTCGGACGCCAGCGGCGGGCATGAGGTGCTGGTGATCGATGGACAGATTACAGCGGGTGGGGACCAACTGGCCAAAAACGCCTGGTTGCGTTTGCCTGAAGGTGAAACCCTGTCGGCGGTTGCTGGCCCAGACGGCGCGAAGGTCTGGATGAAAACCGGGCATTTGCCCTTTGCGCAACCTCCTGCAGTGTGATCGGGGGCCGAAACCGTGAGGCACAACCTTACGCTGGACACCCAGACACTGATCATCGGCGCAGGTTTGTCAGGTCTCAGCCTTGCCGCGCAACTGGCGCGGCAAGGGCAGGATTTTGCACTGGTCGAGGGGCGCGACCGTTTGGGAGGCCGTATCCTGACCCACCACAACGGCAGCGCGGGGTTTGACCTTGGCCCAGCATGGTTTTGGCCCGGGCAGCCCCGGATCGCAGCGCTGATCGCTCGGTTGGGGTTAGTCGCATTCGAACAGTATTCCGCGGGCGAGCTGACTTATGAGGACGAGCAGGGCCGTGTCCTGCGTGGGCGCGGGTTTTCGTCGATGCAGGGGTCTTTGCGGGTGGACCGAGGGTTCGGCGCACTGATCGATGGCTTGGCGAAGCAGGTTGATCCCGACCGCATATATCGCGCGACCCCAATCCAGACATTGCAGCGCACCGATGATGGTGTGATCGCCACCAGCCGGAACGGTCTGACCTTCGGCGCGAGGCAAGTTGTGCTGGCCCTGCCCCCTCGGGTCGCGATGCGCATGTCCTTCACGCCAGCCCTGCCAGAAGCCGCCACAAATGCAATGGCAGCCGTCCCCACGTGGATGGCCGGTCAAGCCAAGGCCCTTGCGATCTATGACACGCCGTTTTGGCGCAAGGCCGGGCTGTCGGGTGATGCCATGAGCCGCCGGGGCCCGATGGTCGAGATCCACGATGCCTCGCCCGCTGAAACCGGCCCTTATGCGGTGTTCGGCTTCATCGGAACGCCGTCGCATGCGCGCACAGATCAACAGCGTCTGCGCAAGATGATAACGGAACAACTGACCCGCTTGTTCGGGACTGAGGCCGCGCAGCCGCTGGATGTGCAGATCAAAGACTGGTCCGCCGACCCGTTTACCGCCGTGGAAGAGGATCAACACCCGCTGTTCAGCCACCCCACCTATGGTCTGCCCCATGCGCTGGAGCGGCTTTGGGACAACCGTCTGATCTTTGCCGGAACCGAAGTGGCCCCGCAGTTTGGCGGCTATCTGGAAGGCGCATTGGAAGCGGCAGACCATGTTGCCGCGCGGCTTTTGCAGGAAAAGGTTTGAGACACTATGAGACCAGACACCAAAACCGCCCTTCTGGATGTCGCCGAACACGCCGCCCGCGCGCGCGGTTTCGATGGGTTCAGCTATGCCGATCTGGCCAATGCAGTCGGTATCCGCAAGGCGTCGATCCACTATCACTTTCCGACCAAGGCCGCCCTCTCGGTTGCCCTGATGGAGCGCTATCACGCAACCTTGCAAGACGAATGCGACCGGATCGACGAAACCTGCCCCACTGCCGCGCAACGTCTGCTATCCGTTATCGCATTGTACCGGGATGCGTTGAACGATGGCAAAACGCTCTGCCTGTGTGTCGCGCTGATCAGCAGTCGTGAAAGCCTGTCAGACGAGGTCGTCCAGAAAATCAACGACTTCCGCGCCATGATGGTGGCCCGTCTGACGGGAATTTTTGAGCTTGCGCAGAAGGACAACAGCATCCGCAATTTGGACCGCCCCCCGGCCGAGGCCCGCGCGACCCTTGCCTTGCTGGAAGGCGCGCATTTGACAGCCCGCGCGGAAAACAACGTCGCGCCTTTTGATCTGGCTGTAGAGTTATTGCAGGCCCGCTGTCAGCACGACGGTCAGACCATCACGCCGCGTCGGGCGCCCTGAGCCCGCCGATCGACGTAAGAAGTTCGACAATCGCACCGATTCCTTCCCTTTGCCGCAATGATGAGAACACAAACGGGCGGCCATTGCGCATTCTGGTCGCGTCGCGTTCCATCACCTCAAGCGACGCGCCCACATGCGGGGCCAGATCGGTTTTGTTGATGATCAGAACGTCAGATTTCGTGATCGCTGGCCCACCTTTGCGCGGGATCTCCTCACCCGCCGCCACGTCGATCACGTAAAGCGTCACATCCGCCAGTTCAGGGCTGAAGGTCGCCGACAGGTTGTCGCCACCGCTTTCGATCAGCACAAGTTCAACATCCGGGTGGCGCATTTGCATCTCGGCCACTGCTGCCAGATTGATCGAAGCATCCTCGCGGATCGCAGTGTGGGGGCAACCGCCTGTTTCCACGCCGATAATCCGGTCCTGCGGCAGGATTTGCATCCGCATCAGGGCCTCGGCGTCTTCCTGTGTGTAGATATCATTAGTGATCACACCAACCGAATGCGTATCGCGCAACGCCTCGGACAAGGCGGCTGTCAGCGTTGTCTTTCCAGCCCCAACCGGGCCGCCGATTCCGACCCGCAAAGGGCCATTCATCTGGGTCATGTTCGGAACATCCTTGAATATTGGGTCTCATGTTTCATTGACGCGATATCGGACAGAAACGCGGTCGAGCTAAGCGCCTCCAGCCCTTGATCCTGCGCTTCGGTCGCCAGTCCGGAGCATAGCGGTGTCAGGTCTCGGATCAGCCGCTGCGCCTCGGTCTGGCCCAGCGGAACCAGCCGCGTGGCACATGCCACAAGGTTCGACATGAAGGATTGCACGAACATCTGTGTGGTCAGGAGCAGAGGCAAACCATGCAGACGCGCGGCACGTCCGACCGCAACCGGATAGGTCAGGTCGGCCAGATCCACCTCCCAAACCTGTGAAGTGACACCACAGAACGCCTCACCCAAAAGCCGCGTTTCCATCAACCGCTCGGACGAGGCGCAGAAGGCGCGTGCCGTTGCGTCGATCTCGGTCAGTTCCTTCTTCGAGTTGGCATTATAAGCCGCCACAAGAAACAAAGCGTCATTCCGGCCCGAGCCATGGTTCAGCACATCGGAAATCCACGCGCCCGCGCTGTTGGCATTCGTCACGCCCCCACTATCGATGGCCCATTCCAGCCCGTGCGAATAGGCGAACCCGCCCACCGGATAGGCGGGTGACAGCCACTGGTTCAGCGTCAGGATATCGGCGTCAATGGGCGTGGCCATGGGTCCTGCCGTGCCCGTAAGCCCCGCCTTCCGGGGTGAAGGGTTCCACAACCTCGCGCGTGGTGGCACCCAGCTTGTCCAGCATGTCCCGGATCACATGATCGCGCTGGATCAGCAAACGGCCCGGTTCGATCTGACAGGGCGTGTGGCGGTTGCCGATATGCCAGGCCAGGCGCAGCAGGTTGTCGCCGCTGACTTCCAGCAGATCTTCGGGCGCAGCGACCACTTCGATCTCGCGCCCATCCTCCAGAACAAGAACGCCGCCGTGATCCAGCGACAGTGTCTGCGCCAGATCGACCAGAAACGCCTCACCATCATCGGTGGCCAGCATCTTGCGGCGCAGGAACCTGCCGTCATAGTCCAGCGAAACCTGCGCATGGGCAAGGGCATGGGTGTGATCGTGATAGATGCGGGCGGTTTTTATATCGGGTGTCATCGGGCCTCTTCCAATCTCAGAACATGAAATAGCGTTGCGCCATCGGTAAAACCTCGGCCGGTTGGCAGGTCAGCAATTCACCATCTGCGCGGACCTCATAGGTTTCGGGATCGACCTCGACATGCGGGGTTGCATCGTTCAGCAACAGGTCCCGCTTGTCGATGTTTCGTGTGTTTCGCACGGCAACCGTTTGTTTGGCCAAACCAAGCGCGTCACCAATCCCGTCGGCCTGTGCCGCTGCCGAGACAAAGGTGATCGCCGAATGCTCGACCGAGCGGCCATAGGCCCCGAACATCGGACGGCTATAGACCGGCTGCGGCGTCGGGATCGAGGCGTTCGGGTCCCCCATCTGTGCACAGGCGATGGTGCCGCCCAGCAAGACCATCTCGGGCTTTACCCCGAAAAACGCTGGGTTCCACAGCACCAGATCGGCGCGTTTGCCTTCTTCGATACTGCCAATTTCATGGCTCAGGCCATGTGCGATGGCCGGATTGATGGTGTATTTCGCAATGTAGCGGCGGACGCGCAGGTTGTCGTTCTCGCCGGTTTCCTCGGGCAGGCGTCCGCGTTGCTTCTTCATCTTGTCGGCGGTTTGCCAGGTGCGGATCAGCACCTCCCCCACCCGGCCCATGGCCTGACTGTCGGACGCAATGATGCTGAACGCGCCCATGTCGTGCAGGATATCCTCGGCCGCGATGGTCTCGCGACGGATGCGGCTTTCGGCAAAGGCCACATCCTCGGGGATGGATTTGTCGAGGTGGTGGCAGACCATCAACATATCCAGATGCTCTTCGACCGTGTTCACCGTGAAGGGTCGCGTCGGGTTGGTGGATGAGGGTAGAACGTGATTCTCGCCGCAGATCTTGATGATGTCCGGCGCGTGGCCGCCACCCGCGCCTTCGGTGTGGAAGGCGTGGATCGTCCGGCCTTTCATCGCAGCCACCGTGTTTTCCACGAAACCGGATTCGTTCAGCGTATCGGTGTGGATCATCACCTGCACGTCCATCGCATCCGCCACAGACAGGCAACAGTCGATGGCGGCGGGCGTCGTCCCCCAATCTTCGTGCAGTTTCAACGCGCAGGCCCCGCCCTTGACTTGTTCCTCAAGCGCGGCGGGCAGCGAGGCGTTGCCCTTGCCCGCAAAGGCCAGGTTCATCGGAAAGGCGTCCGCCGTCTGCAACATCCGCCCGATATGCCAGGGGCCGGGCGTGCATGTGGTGGCCAAAGTGCCATGAGCCGGGCCGGTGCCGCCGCCTAACATGGTCGTCAGACCGGAATGCAGCGCGTCTTCAATCTGTTGCGGGCAAATGAAGTGGATATGGCTGTCGAATCCACCGGCGGTCAGAATGCGCCCCTCGCCCGCTATAACCTCGGTCCCCGGTCCGATGACGATGTCGACACCGGGCTGCGTGTCCGGGTTTCCGGCCTTGCCGATCTTCGTAATACGCCCGTCTTTCAGGCCCACATCCGCCTTGTATATGCCCGAGTGATCGACGATCAGCGCATTGGTGATGACTGTATCCACGGCCCCCTCGGCGCGCGTGACCTGAGACTGCCCCATCCCGTCGCGGATGACCTTGCCGCCACCAAACTTGACCTCTTCGCCATAGACCGCGTCGCGATGCCCGGTTTCGGTGAACCGGGCCGCTGTCGCGCGATCCACGATCAGGTCCTTTTCAACCTCGATAATCAGATCGGTATCGGCCAGACGCACCCTGTCGCCCACCGTTGGCCCGAACATGGCGGCATAATCACTGCGGCTGATCTTGCCCGGCATCTCTCAAAGCCCCCATGATATGCATGTTGAAACCGTAAATGTGCCGACGCCCCTCGTACGGAACCAGCATGACCTCGCGCGTTTGCCCCGGCTCGAACCGCACGGCTGTCCCGGCCGGAATATCAAGCCGCATCCCCAATGCGGCATAGCGATCAAAATCAAGCGCCGAGTTCGCCTCGGCAAAGTGATAATGGCTGCCGACCTGAACCGGGCGATCACCGGTATTTGCAACCGCAATCAAACGACTGCTGCGCCCGGCATTGAGCGTCAGCGACCCCTTCGCCGGAATGACCTCGCCCGGGATCATTTGGGCAGTTTGGATATCAGAGTGATGGCGACCAGCGCGATCAGGGCCAGCCCAACACCCAGCGCGACGTAATCGCTGCCATGAGCGTGAATATGGGTGTCCGAGTGGGCCAGCGCCGGGCCGGACAGGACAAGGGCGGGAAACAGCATGCGGTTCATTTGGACCTCCTGTATGGGTTAGCGAATAGGGTTGTGGACGGTTACAAGCTTGGTTCCGTCCGGAAACGTGGCCTCGACCTGAACGTCGTGGATCATCTCGGGCACGCCCTCCATGCATTGATCGCGTGTGATGACTTCGGCCCCGGCCTGCATCATGTCAGCGACCGAGCGCCCATCCCGCGCGCCCTCGACCACCGCATCGGTGATCAGAGCAATCGCCTCGGGGTGGTTCAGCTTGACGCCCCGCACCAAACGCTTGCGGGCGACCTCGGCGGCCATGGCGATCAACAGTTTGTCTTTTTCACGCGGGGTCAGATTCATGTCACAGCATCCAGCATCGTGGGAGAGTTTCGGAATTCAGCCGTCGCAGGACCGGCAGCAAAATGCGGCGCAACGCGAACCCGCTGGGTGCCAGTATCCGAATCACCATCAGGTCTTCGCGGATAAGGCTGGCACCTCCGGTGTCCGGCAGTATTTCCCGCACTGCTTGCAGAAGTCCGCCTGCCGAGGTCGAGGCCAGAATGACCAACGCCATAGCCCCTGCCCCGCCCCCAATGTCGGGCCTGCCAAGATGCGCATTCAGATCACCTTCAAACCGGATTGCGTCCAGAAACAGTGGCTGATTGCCGAGGCGGAGTTCGATGTGGTCCCACAAGCGTATATCGCCGAGGGTTTCGCCCATGGCCTGCCGCCCGAAGATCAGCGGCTCGACCACCAGCGCCTGCGCGCCGGGATCGAGATCGACGATCAGACGCCGATTCAGAGCGCTGTTGTCATAGAGGATCGTCTCTTGCGGCAGCCAGTTCAGGCGCGCCCCCCCGCCCACCTTGATCGTGTTTCTGACTGTACCAACTTGTCCGGGCTGCGCCTTGTAAACCCGCTCACACGCTTGGGTTGTCAAAGTCACTGTCGTGTCAGGGGCTATCTGCCCGGTAAAGCGGAACTGATCGCCTCCGGTGATCCCACCGGCCGTGTTGAGCAAAACGGCCTCCAGACCCAGATCCTGCGCACGCGGGAACATGCACTTGTACGAGCCCGACTGCTGGAACCCGTCGATGACTGTTTTGCGGCCCAGTGCCTTGCTGGACAAAAAGACCCTGCCCACGGCGCGGGGCGGATTGGCCATATTGGGGGGCGATATCGGGATGGTCTGGGTGATGGGAACGGCTCATGCTTCAAGGCTGCGGGAAATTTGTCGCCGCCTGTCGCAGTGAACTCTATGAACTACGACCTGGACCTGCCGATTCTCATGTCTAACTGCTTAAATTCTGGGCGAATGGCGGCAACTCGCCCAGTTTTTGCTCAAACTTGTATCGACGACCTTATTGAATGGTCGCGTCGATAGTCAGCGCAGCACACCCCGCGCTTTCCATTTTTTTGCTTCGCGACAGGGTTTGAGCTGAACTTTCGCCGGCATTAGGGACGCATTCTCAAACAATGAGGCGCTGCACATAATGCTCTTTTTCTGACATTAATGCGCACAACTTGAAACCTTCAATGAAGGGCCCAAACCAGGTTGGAACTAGTCGCCTAGATTGCCCCTTGGTTTCGTTGCGAAACCGAGGTCAGAGCATGTGCTCTGCAATCTGCTCGACGATCCGCGCCGCATCATCTGCAGACAGGTTGCGCCCGCGAATGCGAAGGCGCAGTTCGCCTGCCGAGACCTCTGCCTGAATTTCGCCACCACCCGGAAGACTGACCGGTGCCAAACGCTCAACCTGCTGCGGTCGTCCGCCACGCGTTTTGTCTCTGGACGGCTCGGGCGCGTCCCTGAGCGCATTTTCCAGCAAGAACCATTCCGCCTTGGCATCCAGAACATCTGCACCTGCCAGGGCCTGCCGCAGTTTGGCTTGTGCCCCGTCCCGCAATGCGGCCGCGAGCTTCAGACCGGCCTTCTCGGTCAAGGCGATGGGATGCTGCAGCAAATCCCCCAGCGCCTCGTGAACACTGGCAAAGCTGCGCACCTTGGAACGTTTGGCCTTGGACGCCGCTGCAAACAAGACGTCCACTGCGGCTTCGGTGGAGTCGAAAACCCCCTGCCCTGCGGCCAGAACAGCGATCCGACCGCGCTCATACGGGCTCAGGTTGGCGCGCAGTTCGTTCTCTTCGACCATTGAAACATAGGCACCCTGCCCTGTCTCGGCGTTGCGCACAAAGGCCGGGATCGCCGCAAATCTCGGATCGGTTTTGGCCAGACGCCGAAAGGCATCCAGGCGCCTAAACCCGGAAATAAGGCCATACCCCTCACCGTCCGGTGTAACCTCGATCGGTGTGCGCAGGCCGTGGACGCGCAAGGACTCCAGCAACTCGGCCATCGCCTCTTCATCCTCGACCATGCGGTCCCGTCGGATGTAGTCGGCATCAATATCGTCCAAGGGCAGCTTTTGCGCCACCAGACCAGCGTCTTTTGCATCGCGCCAGGCGGCGGCATCGGTTTGGTCCTGCGCCAGTGCAACCCGGTCCGTCACCGCAGCCATCCCGTTCAAAGACGCAGCCTCGGCCGCAACCTGTGCAATCGGCGGTGCCGGGGATTTTGTATCAAACGGGCTGATCGAAGGTTTCGCAACGAAACCAGCCTCGAGCTGTTCCAATTCCGCCGTGTCCGGGGCGGTCAGTCTTCTGCGTTTAGCCATCTGCCTCTCCTCCCATCTGAGCATCGCGCCACCAGCACCCGATCAGAACCTCTTTGAATTCCGCATAGGTCCGGTCAAAGGTCTCGCGGCCTCGCACATAGGTGTCGCGGTTGAAATCGCGGTAATCCGCTTCGTAAATCCCGTTCACTTGCTCTCCCGCCTGCCCGACCAAAGCGGTATAATCCTGACGGTAGGCATTCATGAAGTCCCCGAAATATGCTTGTATGACATTTGCCATGTCGGTCTGCTGACTGGCGTCAAAGCGTGTGATGATTGCCCGGACTACATCCCACTCGAACTTAAGTTCGGGTAAACCTGCCGCCCGTTGCGCGGCATTCTCGCCATCTTCGATGCTGGCAAAAGTCGTATACAGCATGTCGAAGAACCGGCCCGTCGAATCAAACTCCAGGAATGACGCCCCAAGGGGCACCAGCAGAATATCCGCCGCGGCCAGCGCATTGATCGTTAGGTACCCAAGTGCAGGAGGGGTATCGAGGAATACGATGTCGTAATCACTCAGAACGCCCTCGTCCTGCAGGAAGTTCGTCAACCCATCCCAAAGAGGCCAGCTGCGCAGGCCCATGCGCCAGACGGGAATCTGGAACTCGGCCCAATACAGGTTCAGCTGCGCGCCGATCAGATCGATATTGGGCCAGTGCGTCTGTTGAATGACATCGCGGGGCAGGGTGGTCAGGGCCTCTTGTAGCGTTTCGTCCAAGGGGATTTCGGGTTGACCCGCCGCGCTGCGAACCCTGTTTTCCTCTTGCACGGCGCGCGCATAGTCTTTGGCGATCAATGGAAAAACCGTTTGCCACTCATCCGCGACGCGACCACCAAGGATCGAGGTCATGGACCCCTGGCTGTCCAAATCAATCACGAGAACCTTGTAGCCGTCCAGCGCGGCGGACATTGCCAGATGAGCGGCGGTCGAGGTCTTTCCAACACCACCCTTGAAGTTGGCGACGGCGACAACCTTTGCCGGAAGGCCCTCCGGACGATACGGCAGATATTCCTTTGTGCTGACGCCTTCAGCAGCGAAATGCTGGCGCAGGGTCAGAACCTCTTCCAAAGTGAACCATTTGGATCCGGCCTCACCCTCACCCTGGGGCAGGTCGGGATTGGCCTTCAGAACCCGTCTCAGATGGGCGGGGGCGACTGGAATAAGATACTTGGTGATTTCCCAAATGGAAAACCGCCGCAGCCGTTTCTCTCCGTCAGGGGCATAGCCACGGCGGGCAAGGTCTTCTCGTCCCTTGGCGCAGAATGTGGCCGCTTTTGCGAATCGAGATGTCCCGATAGGATCAGGCAACTTGGTTGCCGCGACCTCTGGATCAAGATTCAAATAGGGCGGCACGGGAGGTTGGTTGGATTTGTTCACTGTCGATGCCTCGGATAATGTTCGCCTTACCAGCGTATATTCCAAAATGTAGCGAACATTTTGTCTGGCGGCTATCCTTGATTGCGTTTTTTTCCACAGAAATACATCAATTGACCGAGTTTCGTCGCGAAACCAATTCTTAAAACAGAAAAAGGCGCAACAAAGAGTTTATTCTATTTAGAAGTTTTAGATTCTTTGGGCCCAAAACTACTAATAATAACAATGAGATGAATGTACTACCGGACCTCAATACGGTACGAAAGGAACCCGTTTTCAGGACAATAGGTTCCTGTTTGCAGGACGAAAAGCGCCAGAATCCGGGAAGAGGGGGCCCGATTCGCGGTATTCGAAAAAACAGGCGAAATCAGAGCCTAATCCTGCCCCTCGGAACAGGTTGACGAGTCGTTTTGAGCGGCATCCAGTCTTCGCCGAGTCCCTGCCCTGGGGATAACTCTCGGTGCAGAGTCATTAGGTACCTGTCTACGGGATTCCTTTCATCCTGTATTTGGGCACCCAAAGAAGATTGATCATTGGGTACCTTTCATGGCACAAATATCAAAACGAGCAGTCAGGCAGAATCATGCCGGATACATTATTGGACATGGATACCCTCTCTGGTGCGCTGCGCCGCGAGACGGTTAAAAAGAATGTCGCCGCGATTCATATCAGCGGCAAGCTAACGCTGTTGCAGCGTAAGCTGTCCAACGTGTTGTTGCTGAATGCCTATGATGCGCTGACCTCAGCCCCCACCCATACGATCGATGCCAGAACCCTGGCCATGATGGTCGGCTACAATTCCAACGACTTCGATACACTGCGCGCCAGCCTGCGCGCTTTGGCTGAAACCGTAGCCGAGTGGGATATGCTGGATGAACAGGGCCGTCAGGAATGGGGCGTCTCGTCCTTGCTGAGTTTTGCCAAGCTGAAGAACGGGGTGTGCGAATATGCCTATTCCCCGGCGTTGGCGCAGAAGCTTTATGACCCCAAGATCTATGCCCTCATCAATGTGCAGATTCAGAGGAATTTCAGCTCAGGCCATGGCCTGGCATTGTATGAGAATTGCTATCGCTTCGTCAGAACGGGCTCGACAGGGTGGTGGGCGCTGGACGTGTTCCGCAAGTTGATGGGCGTGGATGGCAGCGACTATTACAGCAGCTTCAAGCATCTGAACGCCAAGATCATCAAACCGGCGGTGGCCGAGGTGAACAAAAGCTCGGACATTCTGATTGAACCGGAATTCAAGAAGAAGGGTCGCACCGTCACGGACATCCGATTCCGTATCAAGGGCAATCCACAGAAAGCGATGTTCGAGATTGATGACAGCGACGGCGTTCGCAACCTGCCGATCTACAAGACACTGCGCGATCAGGGGGTCTCGGACAGGTTGGCGCGGCAATGGATTGCAGAACATGGGGAAGACTATGTGCGGCAAAAGCTGGACTATGTAAGCGGGCAGGGGGGCGTGAAATCAACGCTGGGCTACCTATCGGCTGCGCTGCGCGATGATTACCAGCCACCCGATCCGGACCCGAAACCAGAGCCAAGCCCTGAGGCTCTGGCCGCGGCGGAACAGCGTCAGGAAGAACGGGCTGAGGAAGATCGCGCCTATGCCGCGCGGGTGGCTGAGCGATCCGAAAGGGCGCGAAAACTCTCGATCGTCGAGGAGCTGGTTTCGCGGCGAAACCCCACGCAGAGAGATGCCGACAAGCGTTTGTTTCTGGCCGGCCTGGACAATGACCTGGACCGAGAGCATTTCCGCGCACATGGGTGGCGTTCTGGTCTGAACGCGGCGGCAATCTTTGCCTTTTGGCAGGACCTGGAGCCAGAGGCCTTTGAGTAAATCGCCTGCATCCGGTTTGCCTGTCCAACACACCCGCCCAATGTAGCGCGCAAAAATCCGAAATAATGATTATTAATAACCAAATAGCTCTAAGTCCTTTTGATCCTTAGGATGAAACCCTCGCGCGCAATGCGACCCCAAATATCAAAACCGCAAAATCAGGAATTTCCCCGTTTGCGTATGCCGCGTCCTTAGGTCAAGTTGCCCGTCAGAGACTGCGCAATGCCGCAGACAGGTTCGAGGGACAGATCCGAGATGACGCAAAGAAATGGCGGTGTGGTACTGGTGGAATGCCTGCAGGCGCTTGGGGCGCGGCACAGTTTTGGCGTTCCCGGTGAAAGCTATCTGGCAGTTCTGGATGCGCTGCATGACACAAGCAGCACAAGGCGGGATACAAACGGCGCGCTGGATTTCACCTTATGCCGGAATGAAGGTGGTGCTGCGTTTATGGCTTCGGCTTACGGCAAGCTGACCGGTCAGCCCGGTATCTGCTTTGTGACCCGCGGACCGGGCGCGACCAATGCCTCGATCGGGGTGCACACGGCGATGCAGGATAGCGCCCCGATGATCCTGTTCGTGGGGCAGGTCGGTACGGATATGAAAGGGCGCGAGGCGTTTCAGGAGATCGACTATCGCGCCTATTTCGGCACTGTCGCCAAATGGGTAACCGAGATTGAGGCGGTGGACCGCATCCCCGAGATCATCGCCCGCGCCTGGACCACCGCAATATCAGGCCGCCCCGGCCCAGTGGTTGTCGCCTTGCCCGAGGATATGCTGACCGATGTAACAGACGTCCCCGCGTTGACGGGCCCTGCGCCGGTTCACGAACCCGGCCCAACGCCCGACGCGATTGCGGCGGTTGTGTCCAAACTCTCGACCGCAAAAAGCCCGCTGATCCTGATTGGTGGTGGTGGCTGGCGGGCCGAGGGCAGCGCGGCTTTGCAGCGATTTGCCGAAGCCGCCGATATTCCGGTGATCGCCGCCTTCCGGTTTCAGGACATCCTGGACAACCACTCGCCCAGCTATGTGGGTGACGCCGGGACCGGCATGACACCGGCGACCCGAGCACAGATCCAGGGTGCCGATGTGATTCTGGCCATTGGCGTGCGGTTCGGAGAGATGACAACCGATGGCTACACCTTGCTAAACGTGCCCAAACCGGATCAGACGCTGATCCATGTGCACGCCTCGGACCGCGAGATCGGAAAGGTCTACATTGCTGACCTAGGTGTCCAATCCGGCCCGAATGCCTTTGCTCAGGCCATGTCGCAACAGGATGTGCAAGGCAGCTGGGCGGACTGGCGGGCCAGAGCCCGCGCGGATTATGAGGCGTTTTTCGATCTGCCCGACCTGCCCAGCCCCGTGGATATGGGCAAGGTCTCGGCTTATCTGCGCGACCGTTTGCCCGAGGATGCGATCCTGACCAATGGCGCAGGCAACTTTACCGTCTGGCCGAACAAGTTCTTCAAGTACGGCCCGAACCAGCGGCTGCTGGCTCCGCAATCCGGGGCGATGGGCTATGGGCTTCCGGCTGCCGTTGCCGCCAAGGTCGCGCATCCCGACCGGACTGTTGTCTGTTTTGCCGGGGATGGTGATTTTCAGATGAACTGTCAAGAGCTTGGAACCGCCATGCAGGCCGGGGCCCAGCCTATCGTTTTGATCCTCAACAACGGCACATACGGCACCATTCGGATGCATCAGGAAAAAGCCTATCCCGCCCGCGTCTCGGGCACGACGTTGGAGAACCCGGATTTCGCGGCACTCGCGCGGTCCTACGGCTACCATGCTGAGCGGGTCGAGCGGACCGAGGAGTTTGAGGCCGCGTTCGAACGGGCGCTGGCGTCGGACAGCGGGGCGGTTTTGGATCTGAACATCTCAGCTGAGGCGCTGACCCCGCGCCAGACCCTCAGCCAAATGCGCGAGGCAGCACAGAAGGCGGGCTCCTGATAAAAGTTTCGGGGCCTCTTTCCCTTGTGGGACGGGCTGTCTAAGAAGTGCGTCCAACTTGATTTCAGGAGGCCCCATTGGACCGTATCGCCCGCACCATCGCCACCGAGATTCAAGCCCGCCCCGAACAGGTGAATGCAGCCGTCAAACTGCTGGATGACGGGGCGACGGTGCCGTTTGTGGCGCGGTATCGGAAAGAGGCGACAGGCGGGCTGGATGACAGCCAGTTGCGCACCTTGTCCGACCGCCTGACCTATCTGCGCGAACTTGAGGCGCGGCGTGACACGATTCTGAAATCGATCAAGGATCAGGGCAAGCTGAGCGACGATCTGGCCAAATCCATCGCACAGGCCGACACCAAGGCACAGCTTGAAGACATCTATCTGCCCTATAAACCCAAACGCCGCACCAAGGCGATGATCGCCCGCGAAAACGGGTTGGAGCCTCTGGCTGATGCCATCCTTGCGGATCGGTTCGCTGATCCCGAGGCGCTGGCAAACGGGTATATTACTGACGCCGTGCCTACGCAACGCGACGCGCTAAACGGGGCGCGGGATATTCTGACCGAGCGTTTGACCGAAAACGCCGCCCTTTTGGGCGAGTTACGCAGTTTCATGCAGCGCGAGGCGTATCTGAGTGCCAAGGTCATTGAGGGCAAGGAAAACGAAGGCGCCAAGTTCAGCGACTATTTCGACCATTCCGAGTTGTGGGCAGACGTCCCCTCGCACCGGGCGCTGGCGATGCTGCGCGCCTCGAAAGAGGGGATCGTGACGCTGGATATCGCGCCGGAACCGGAATTTGGGGCAGGGCGGGCCGAGACGATTGTGGCCGCCCATTTGCAGACGCGCGGCGACGGGCCGGGCGACAAGTGGCTGCGCAAGGTGGCGGGCTGGACCTGGCGGGTCAAGCTGTCGCTCAGCATGATGGTCGAACTGATGGCCGACCTGCGCAGTCGGGCGCAGGACGAGGCCATTCAGGTCTTTTCCCGCAACCTCAAGGATGTGCTGTTTGCAGCGCCAGCCGGTGCGCGGCCTACATTGGGTCTGGACCCCGGCATTCGAACCGGGGTTAAGGCGGCTGTGGTAGATGCAACGGGTAAGGTTGTGGCAACGGACACGCTCTATCCGTTTCAGCCCAAGAACGATTTGCGCGGGGCGCAAGCGGCGATCGTGAACCTGATCTCGGCCCATCAGATCGAACTGATTGCCATCGGCAATGGCACCGCCAGCCGCGAAACCGAACGGATGGTGGCCGACGCGATCAGCCTGTTGCCCAAGAGCGTGAAAGCACCCACCAAGGTTGTGGTGTCCGAGGCCGGGGCTTCGGTCTATTCCGCCTCGGAACTGGCGGCGCGCGAATTTCCCGATCTGGACGTCTCGCTGCGTGGGGCTGTGTCGATTGCCCGCCGGTTGCAGGACCCGCTGGCCGAACTTGTGAAGATCGAACCGAAATCCATCGGCGTCGGGCAGTATCAGCACGACGTGGATCAGCACCGCCTGTCGCAGTCGCTTGCAACCGTGATCGAGGATGTGGTGAACGCGGTTGGGGTTGATCTGAACACCGCCTCGGCCCCGCTGCTGTCGCATGTGTCGGGTCTGGGTCCGGCGCAGGCCGAGGCCATCGTCAGCCACCGGGACATCAATGGACCATTTCGGTCGCGCAAGGATCTGCTGGACGTCGCCCGCCTTGGCCCCCGCGCCTTTGAACAATGCGCCGGGTTCCTGCGGATCCGGGACGGGGCTGAGCCGCTGGACGCCTCCTCGGTTCACCCCGAGGCGTATGACGTCGCGCGCCGTGTGGTCGCCGCCTGTGGCCGGGACATCCGGCAGATCATGGGGCATGAGGGTGCCCTGAAACGCCTGCGGGCGGAACAATTCGTGGATGACAGGTTCGGCCTGCCCACCGTGCGCGATATTTTTGCCGAATTGGAAAAACCCGGCCGCGACCCGCGCCCCAGTTTCGTCACGGCCTCGTTCACGGACGGGGTGGAAGAGATCACTGATCTGAAACCCGGCATGATGCTGGAGGGCACCGTCACCAACGTCGCGGCCTTCGGGGCGTTTGTTGATATCGGTGTGCATCAGGACGGGCTGGTGCATGTCAGCCAACTGGCGGACCGTTTCGTCAAGGACCCGCATGAGGTGGTCAAGACCGGGCAGGTTGTCAAAGTGCGTGTGGTCGAAGTGGATGTGCCGCGCAAACGCATCGGCCTGACCATGCGCAAGAAGGGCGGCGACACGCGGCGCAGGGCGTGAACAAAGGGCAGACACGTCGCAAATTCGTTAAGCAGCCAATGCTACGCTGCCGGCGACCGGGTTGCTTCCGGCTGGACTTGGCTGACACAATGCAAGACGCTCGGGTCGGATTGTTTGGAAATGGGCGGCCTTGGGGTCGTAGGTAACTGAAAAACATGCAATATCACAACAAACCATACGATCAGCTCAGGGTGGGGGACAGCGGCGAAATCACGCGCAGCTGCTCGGTCGACGATTTCTATGTCTTCGCCAACAATTCGGGCAATCACAACCCGCTGCATCTGGCGCATGAAGACGGTGACGGCGACAATGAGCCCGAGGCGCTGGCCCCCGCGATCTTTGTCGGCGCGCTGGTCTCGGCGGTGCTGGGCAATGTTCTGCCGGGCGCTGGCACCCTGTATAAATCCCAGAGTTTCGAGTTTGTCGCGCAAGCCTATGCGGGTGACGAATTGACCTCGAAAGTCACCGTTGTGGAAAAGCGCGACAACCGCGAGGTTGTGTTTGACACCAGCGTCACGCGGGCATCGGATGGGGCCGTGATCCTGCGCGGGCAGGCCGTCGTGATTGCGCCTGAAAAACAGATGACCTTTGCCGAGGTTGATCTGCCCGGCCTGGTGGTCAAACGTCATCGCCATTTCGACGCCCTTCTGGAACGGGTGCGCCCATTGGACCCGATGCCAACCGCAATTGTCGCCCCGGAAGAGGCGAACTCATTGGGTGGGGCCCTGCTGGCGGCGCGTGAGACCATTATTCAACCGATCCTGATCGGTGACCCGGACAAAATCTACGCCGCTGCGCGTGAGATCGGTCAGTCGCTGGACGCGTTCGAGATTCTGCCGGTGATGGATCACCTTGGCGCGGCACACACCGCCGTTGATCTGGTTGCCGAAGGGCGGGCGCAGGCCGTGATGAAAGGGCATTTGCACACGGATGAGCTGCTCAAGGCAGCGTTGCGCCGGGATCAGGGGCTGCGGACCGGTCGGCGCTTTACCCATGTCTTTGTCATGGATGTACCCGGCCAGCCGCGGCCTTTGCTTGTGACCGATGCGGCGATCAACATTGAACCGGATCTTGAGACCAAGATCGACATCACCCAGAACGCCATCGATCTGGCGCTGTCGCTGGGCATCGAACAGCCCCGCGCCGGGGTGTTGTCGGCTATTGAGACGGTGAACCCGGCGATCCGGTCTTCGGTCGATGCGGCACTTCTGTCCAAGATGGCCGAGCGTGGCCAGATCAAAGGCGGCTTGGTCGATGGGCCGCTGGCGATGGACAATGCGGTCAGCCTTGCCGCCGCACGCACCAAAGGCATCGTGTCCGAGGTTGCGGGCCGCACCGATATTCTGGTCGTGCCCAATCTGGATGCGGGCAACATGATGGCCAAGCAACTGACCTATATCGCCAATGCCGAAGGGGCAGGGGTGGTCATGGGGGCCAAAGTGCCGATCATCCTGACCAGCCGTGCGGATGACGACAAGGCGCGGCTTGCGTCTTGCGCAGTGGCGGCGCTGCATCAGGCGCGCATCTCAGCAGTTGGGAAGGGGCGGGCATGACCCATGTTGTGACGCTGAATGCCGGGTCATCGTCGCTGAAGTTCGGGTTCTACGAACTTGCCCCCGGCGACCCGGTCGAGAAATGCACCGGCACCGTCGAGCGCATCGGCGAGGCGAGCGTCTCGGTCACGGCAAAATCGGCCAGCGGCAGGGCGCTGGCCAATGGCAGCCCGGGCGAGACGCCGGACCATGCAGCAGCGCTGGATTGGGTTCTGGGCTTTCTCAGCCGAACCTATCCGTCCGCGCAGGTGTCGGCGGTCGGGCACCGTGTCGTCCATGGTGGCCCGGATATCGACACGCCCTTGCCATTGACCGCAGACTCGATCGCGGCGCTGGACAAACTCTCGCCCTTCGCGCCGCTGCACCAGCCGCATAACCTGGCCGGGGTGCGGGCGGCGATGGAACGGTTTCCCGACGCGGCGCAGATCGCCTGTTTCGACACCGCCTTTCACCGCAACCACCCGTGGGAGAATGACGTCTTCGCCCTGCCGCGCGAGTATTATGACAAAGGTGTACGTCGCTACGGGTTTCACGGCCTCAGCTATGACTACATCTCGGGCCATATGGCGGATACCGCGCCATTGCTGCATGAAGGCCGGGTCGTTGTCGCGCATCTGGGCAACGGGGCATCAATGTGCGCGATGATCGGCGGGCGCTCAGTCGGATCGACCATGGGGTTCTCGGCCTTGGACGGGCTGCCGATGGGCACCCGCTGCGGTCAGCTTGATCCCGGTGTCGTGCTGTACCTGATGGAGCAAGAGGGGCTGAGCGCCACAGAAATCTCGGATCTGCTGTTCCGAAAATCCGGCCTGCTGGGCCTGTCGGGTCTGTCCAATGATATGCGCACGCTGGAAAAGGCCGACACTCATGAAAGCCGACAGGCGATCAGCTATTTCACCTTCCGTCTGCGGCGCGAACTTGGTGCGATGGCGGCGGTTCTGGGCGGTATCGATGCGCTGGTCTTCACCGGTGGCATCGGTGAAAACTCACGCCTTGTGCGCGACCGGGTCTGTACCGGGATGGGCTGGCTGGGGATCGAGCTTGATCCCGACGCAAATGCAGACAACAACCGGATCATCTCGACCAACCTGTCCCGCGTGGTGACAATGGTGATCCCCACGAATGAGGAACTGGTCATCGCCCGCGCCGCCGCCGATCTGCTGGCAGGTTCGGATGTCCCAGCTAGAGGCAGCCACTAAAGCGCTGGTTGCGGATCGCGTCCGGGGTCAGGCGATAGCGGTCGCGAAACGACCGGGTCAGCGTTGTGACCGACGAAAACCCGGTCGCCGCCGAAATCTCGCGCTGTGACAGATCGGTGTGGCGCAGCAATTCATGCGCCCGTTCCAACCGCAGGGCCTTGTAGGTCGACAACAGTTTGGTTCCGGTTTTTTCCAGAAACCGCCGCTGCAACTGTCGGGTCGAGGTTCCCAGAATGCGCGAAATATCGGGGATTTTCAGCGGGTCCTCGATATGCGCCAGCATGGCATCAACGGCGTGCAAAACCATCGGATCCGCGCCGGATCGTTGGATCAACCGTGTGGCCAAGGTGCTTTTGTGCTGCGCTTCCGGCTCGGTCAGGCCAATATACGCGCGCAGCGTGTCCGCGATATAGGCCCCGTGATCCAGCGACGCCAGATCAGCCAGCAACCGCAACGCACCAAGCCGGGTCGAGGCGCTATGCGTGCGCCCCTCGGCAGTCAGGTGCCTGTCGCGGCCACAGATACACAACCCACTTTCCTGCGCGGCGGCGGCAAAGTTCGGGTGCACCGCCACGGATTTCTTGTGCGTACGCCCGATTTCGGCCAGCAACAACACGGCGCTTCCAACAAGGATGGTGCGGGGGGCCAGGCTGATCACCTGCGCGGTCCATGCTCTTTCCATGGGGGACAAGGTCCAGTGATTTTCCAGATCCCCCCAGAAGATAGCGGTCCGCCCGTGCCAGAAGATCGGGTTCCCCGGTTTTTCCTGTGCAATCTGGCGGATGTTTACCTGATAGGAATAGTCTTCGGAAAACGCGTTGAGGGCCTGGAAGAATTCCGCAATCATTCCGGTAGATGCGACTGCAATATCGGTTGCCACAAACACGTCAACGTCGCGCTGCTTTTGGGGCTGCGGCGACACTGATCCAGCCAGTTCCAGGCACGCATCGTTAGGGACGTAATGTTTCATTGCGATGCCTTTCTGCCAGTGGAACGTGCTATTTCTAAATGCTCGGGGCGGTTCGTGGACCCCCCCGCCTTTTTGTGGCGGGGGGTTGTGTTTGTGTTGTTATTCAGCTGCGTCTTTGTATGCGTCCATTGGGGGGCATGTGCAGACGAGGTTTCTGTCACCGTATGCGTTGTCGACGCGGTTGACGGGGGACCAGTATTTGTCGACGCCCATGGAGCCCGGGGGGAAGCAGGCCTGTTCGCGGCTATAGGGCCGGTCCCAGTCTCCGACCAGATCGCGCACCGTGTGGGGGGCGTTTTTCAGCGGGTTGTTGTCCGCGTCGATCTTGCCGTCGATGATGTCCTGCGCTTCCGCTCGGATCGAGAGCATAGCGTCGCAGAAGCGGTCGAGCTCGGCCATGGGTTCCGATTCCGTGGGTTCCACCATCAGGGTTCCGGCCACCGGCCAGCTCATGGTGGGGGCGTGGAAGCCTGAATCGACCAGACGCTTGGCGATGTCGTCGACGCTGACATGCGCCGCCTCGTCCAGGGGACGGGTGTCCAGGATGCATTCATGCGCCACCCGGCCTGTTTCCGAGGTGTAGAGGATCGGATAGGCCTCGCTAAGCCGTGCGGCGATATAGTTGGCGTTCAGGATCGCCACTTTGGTCGCCTGCGTCAGACCGGCACCGCCCATCAACAGCACATAGGCCCACGAGACCGGCAGAATGGACGGCGAGCCAAAGGGGGCCGCCGAGACCGGGCCCACGGCGGTGCCGTATTCCGGGTGGCCGGGCAGGTGTTCGGTCAAATGCGCCTTGACGCCGATCGGACCCATGCCGGGGCCGCCGCCGCCATGGGGGATGCAGAAGGTCTTGTGCAGGTTCAGGTGGCTGACATCGCCGCCAATGTCTCCCGGACGCGACAGACCGACCATGGCATTCATGTTGGCCCCGTCGATATAGACCTGACCGCCATGGTCATGGGTGATCTGGCAGACCTCCTGCACGGTGGTCTCAAAGACGCCATGGGTGGACGGATAGGTGATCATGCAGGCGGCCAGATGATCGGAATGCTTTTCCGCCTTTTCACGGAAATCGGCCACATCGATATTGCCGTTCTCATCCGCCTGCACCGGCACAACCTGCCAGCCCACCATCTGGGCCGAGGCCGGGTTGGTGCCATGGGCCGAGGTCGGGATCAGGCAGACATTGCGCTGCCCTT